>JACKII010000002.1:0-611134 GCA_020638555.1 Alphaproteobacteria bacterium
AATCGTATCGCCACTCCAGCCTGTCCAGGATCCTTCGATGCGCGATTGCATATCCACCTGCTCCTAGTCGATCCTGCGAACGCGAATGCCACGGCTCATGCCCTCGACATGCATGACGTTGCCTGAAAGGTTGACGTAGGGGCGATAGGCGTATCGATACTCGTAGTGATACTCCTCCTGCCGCCAAACTGATCCATCCGTGAGCCGGACGATGGTGTCGCCATCCCAGCCTGTCCACTCATCTTCAACCTGCCGAGTCATGTAGACCTCCTTGCGTGCGCTAAACGTCATGCTGCTTTAGGCAGACGCACCACTTCCGCGATCTCCGCAGCGATCTCCTCAACAGTGTGGGTAGCGGTGCTTCTTGCCAATCGGTCGGCGAGTGAAGCCGAATACCCGATCACTTCGCGCTTCGAGACGTTGTGCCAGATCGGCAGCAAGATTTGCTCGCCCGAGACGGCGCGGGTTACCAGCCCGTCCAGCTCGTACTCCGGCCACCCCTTGCCAAAGAATGCCTGTGACAGCACCACCACGCCGAAACGGCTGCTTCCCAGTCCGCGGTCGATCTTCCGTCGAAGGCTGTCACCGATGCGCAGCTCGAACTCGTCGTACCAGACTGACAGACCAGCGTCGCGCAAGGCAGTTGCTAGCGGCCGAACGACTTCGTCCTTGTCCTCGGAGGCATGGGAGATGAAGACGTCAAACACTCGCCCATCCGGAGACGCAGGTGCGGGCGCGAGATCGTCATCGTCTTCGTTGCGTACAAGCGTCGGCACGCTCCGCAGCGGAGCCTCATTGATCGCTGGCAGTGGGCCAAATGCCTTACTCGGGATTACCCGAACACCAGTTCGGACTGAGCCACGAAGCCCCTGCATGTCTACCGCGACGTGCCAAATGCCAGAGTGTGGCACTGTCAGTCGGACCGGTGAGCGCTTCGCAAGACCGCCAATGTAGCGATGGTGTCGGCCCGATTTATAGTTGTTGAAGTTCGAACCATCCATGAGGCGGACGTTGGCAGCATTTCCGCTGAGCGTGACGGCGACAACGCTTCCTCGCTCCACGTGACCTAAATTGTAGTGCGTAAAGTTCATCATCTACTCCAGGTCAGGAGATCTGAGTCTCCGGCTTGTCGATGACGACAGGTTCGCACGCGAGGGTGTCAAAAATAGACACCCTATGAAAGTAGAGATTTCTGACGGCGCTAGGCGGCAGCTTGGAACAGCATTTTGAGAAAACTGGCAGGCACGACCGCTGTTTTTGCTACTTCATGTGCGGCTGTCGCCTTCAAGGGATGGCTAGCGCTGTAGCGCAAGAAAAGATGGTTGCGCCCTCCCGCAACCATCTTTACCGGCGCCGATTGCAAGTTGTGATCGATGCCGGCCCCCGCAACCAATTCTCTCCAATTTATCAAATGCGTGAACGCCGCCCGCCAAGGCGGCGTTTGCGTTCGCGCTCACCGTGGAAGCACTGTGGAAGCAAGAGGGGCGAAAATTTGATGACGGACCCCAAGATTGCGCGGGGACATCCGGGCTACTCGAGCAGGGTCTTGATTGAATGCGCCGTCTCTTTCAATTTCTCAGAATCAAGTCCGCTCTCATGGTCTTCAGTTGATGTGAACAGCGTCTTGCCGTCGATAAAGCCGTTTGTCTGGTGCCGCTCAAGTTTCCATTCCCAGCCGCGCTCGTCGTCGGGTCGACAAAGCATGTTGGCGATGACGAGCTCCGACTTTGATCGAACGAGATGGCCTTTCTCTGTCCGATGGATGAGGTGCTCGGCGAAAGGCACACTGTCGTCGGCGACGCGGATCACCTCTTGGAAGAGATTCGTATTCCGACGTGTGGTTTCGGACCGTTCTGGGCGCAAGAGGCCGAACAGTACCGTGGCGTTGTCACCTTCGATCTGCAGCACGAGTTGCTCTCGCGAAGGAGTGATGCCAACGTGCGCGACCTCTGACTCATTTTGAGGATTCCCTGGGGAAATGTCGATTCAGCCTAGCCGCCGATTTCGAGGCGGCAGCGGTGGCCTGCGGGCAGGCGGTCATCGGGATTGGGGATTTCCAGCAGCACGACAAAGGTGCCGCTGGCGGCGTCGAACACGCGGTCGACCGTGATCACCCGGGCCTTGTACGCGCCCTCGATCGGTGCGGCCGGATGGACGATGGCGGTGTCGCCGGCCTTGACCTTGCCGAACAGGCTGATGGGCACGAACGCCTCGATCTTGAGCGGGTCGAGCTGGACGATTCGGACGACGTAATTGTCCTGGTTGACGTATTCGCCCTCGGTCAGATTGCGGAGCGCGACCACGCCGCTGATCGGGCTGAAGATCTCGCGCTGGCCGAGCGCGGCCTTGGCGCGGGCCAGTTCCTTGATGGCCAGATCCCGGTTCAGCTCCGCCTGGGCCAGCAGGCTCTGGCTGGCGATCCGTTCTCCCTCCACCTGGTCCAGGTCGCTGACGGATGCGACGCCCCGGTTGCGCAGGGTTGCGATGCGGTTGTAGCGCTTTTCGACCATATCCAGCTGCTTGCGCTGCGCGTCGATCACGCTGGTGGAGTTGGCGCGAAGGTCGAGCAATTCGACGGTGCTGGCCTCGACCTTGGAGTCCAGGCGCGCGATGAGCTGGCCGGCCTCGACCCGGTCGCCGCGGCGGACCTTGACCTCGGTCAGCAGCCCGGAAACGGCGCTGCTGAGTTCGACCACCTCATTCGGTTCCATCAGACAGTCGACTTCGGCCGAACGGGCCGGCAGGGCGGCCAGCAACGCCGTCGCCAGGCTCAGCACGCAGAGGGGTTTGGGCATCGTCACAGGGCTCGTGTTCCGCTATTCCAGTCCGCCGGTGAACGAAAGCATGGTGTTGAGGCGCTTGTCCTGGCGCACCAGCTCCTTGCGGGCGCGGGCGTGGTTGCGTTCGGCGGCCCGTTGCGCCCGGTCGAACAATTCCCGGCGCAGCGCGTTCGTGCCGATCGGGA
This sequence comes from Alphaproteobacteria bacterium, assembly GCA_020638555.1. Lineage (NCBI taxonomy): Bacteria > Pseudomonadati > Pseudomonadota > Alphaproteobacteria > Alphaproteobacteria bacterium. The sequence goes on from JACKII010000002.1 coordinate 2,966, forward strand.
AGCCGGCCAGGAGTTTCCGGATCGGTGCCCGCACTTCGTCGAGAAGGGAGTCTTCCAGCGAGAGGAAGGTGGCGACGCTGCCGGGCTCGCCGCGGCGGCCGGCGCGGCCGGCCAGCTGGCGGTCGATGCGTCCGGCGTCGTGGCGCTCGGTCAGGATGACGTGCAGGCCGCCGGCCTTTCGCACGTCCGGTGCCAGTTGGATATCGACGCCGCGTCCCGCCAGGTTGGTCGCAACCGTGATGCGGCCCGGCTGCCCCGCATCGGCGATGATTTCGGCTTCCTCGAAGTCGTTTTCCGCGTTCAGGACCCGGTGCGCGAGGCCCTTGGCCGTCAGCAACTCGCTGACCGTCTGCGAGGCGGCGACGGAGCGGGTGCCGATCAGCACCGCCCGCCCGGCGGCGGTTTCCCGTTGGGCGCTCGCCACCACCAACTCCCAGCGAGTCCTGGCGCGCGAGACCACGCGCGGCCGCCGGAAGCGCAGTTTCGAGCGGCGGTTCGGCGGAACGCGGTTCACGTCCAGGTCGTAGACATACCAGAGCTCGCTCCGCACCTCGCGCGCGGTGCCGGTCATGCCCGCCAGCAGGCGGTAGCGGCGGAACAGGCGCTGATAGGTCATCCGCGCGATCGAAAGGTTGCGGGCGGTGATCTCCACCCCTTCCTTGGCCTCGACCAGCTGGTGCATGCCGTCGGACCAGGAGCGGTCCTGCTGCACCCGGCCGGTGTATTCGTCGACGATCTGCACCTTGCCGTCGAGCACCAGATAATGCTCGCCGCGGTGAAACAGGAACAGGGCCGTCAGCGCCTGGCGCGCGGCTTCCTCGCGCCGGAGCCAGCTTTGCCAGGCATCGCCAAGCCCTTCGGCGCGCTGGGCCAGGAACTGGCGGCCGGCCTCGGTGACCTCGACCCGCCGCTCCTCCAGGCGCAGGCGGTAATGGCGGTTTGGCACCATCTCCTGGGCGATGGTCAGGGCGGTCGTCGCCCATTCGCGTTCGTCGGCGGGGTCGGATTGTTGCGAGATGATCAGCGGGGTGCGGGCCTCGTCGATCAGCACGCTGTCCGCCTCGTCGACAATGGCGAAATGCAGGCCGCGCAGCACGATGCGGCGGCCCCATTCGTCTTGCTCGGTCAGGCGGCGCAGGCGCCGGCGCAGGTCGTTCTGCTGGCCGCCGAAGACGATCCGGTCGCGCAGATAGTCGAACGCCAGTTCCTTGTTCGAGGCATAGACGATATCGGCGGCGTAGGCGCGCTGGCGCGCCTCGGTCTTCATGTCGGTTTCGACGACGGCGTGGGTCAGTCCCAGCGTCTCGTAGATCGGCGAGAGGTTGTCGCGGTCGCGGCCCGCCAGATAGTCGTTCACGGTGATGACGTGGACGGGGATGCCGGCCAGCGCCGCGGTGGCCGCGGCCAGGGCGGCGGTCACGGTCTTGCCCTCGCCGGTGTCCATCTCCGCCACCTCGCCGCGCAACATGGCGAGGCCGCCGCGGATCTGCACGTCGTGATGGCGCAGGCCGATCCTGCGGTCGGAGACCTCGCGCACCAGGGCCAGCGCGCGATGGATGGCCGAGCGTTTCAGGCCATGCCGGCGCAGGGTCGAGCGGACCTGGAAGATCTCGCGGCCCAGTTCTTCCTCGTCCATGGCCCGAAGGCGTCGGCCGGCCCGCGCGATGGCGAAGACGGCGACGCGGTCGCGCCACGGGCGGAGCAGGCGGCGGACATGCAGGCCGCCGCCCGCCAGAACCGTCTCCAACGTCGCCAGCCAGCCCTCATCCGGGTCGGCCCGTTCCGGATAGAATTCGAGCCGAACCTCGGGAAAGGCGGTCGGTGTCGCGGACGGTGTCGCAGACGGTGGCAGCATCGGCTATCCGGGGAGACCGGCCGTCCGGGGTCTAGGCGCCGGAAGCCCCATTGGCCGAGCCGTGGCCGCCGTCGTCGGTCGCGGCCGGCGGTGCGGCCGCTTCCGGAACCGCCGCCGGGATCGCCATACGGCCGATCATGTCGTTGAAGTGGCGCAGCGAATGCAGGTGCAGATAGGCACATTCCAGCTCGTCGGTCTGGAACATCTGCTTCAGGGTATCGTCTTCGAGCTTTTTGAACTTCTCGCGGTTGATCACCTGGAAGCCGGAGAGCGAGCGGCGCTCGCCATCGGCCAGGTTGAACTGCGCCTGCATGGATTGCAGCAGGTCCAGCTCCTTCAGCCGGCGGCAGAACAACTGCGTGCGCCGGAAATGAGCCTGGTATTCCTGCAGGAAGTTCAGGACGTTGCGCAGGAATTGCGTCTGGGACCCGCTGCTGTCGAACAGACGCTCGCCGACGCCGTCGCGATTGCAGCCCTCGAAACTCTCGTCGATGTTGAGGATGAACTGCTTGCCGTCGCCGCTGGTGGAGAACACGAACGGATAGCGGCGCACGAAGGCCGGGATGTATTTGCCGGCGGACCAGCGGCCGTCGCTGTCGATGAACAGGTTCTCGCTCTCGCCGACGCCCAGGATGGCGGCGGGCATGACGACATCGTCATTGCCGGCGAACACGATCGGATAGTGCGCGGCGGCGGCCGAGAATTCCACCGCCGTCAGCGGCACGGAATTGACGCCGCGGGCGAACCCGTACGTGCCGCCGACCTTGACCGACAGGTCCCGATGGCTTTGCTGGGTAACCGGCACGGCATCGGAGTAAAACAGCAGTTGAGTCGCCATAATGGAGTGCCTTTGTGTTGGAGAGGCTTATCGCATCATTTAAATCATGACACGACGGAAAAATAACGCAAGAACACTTGCAAAGCGGCCCGGTAGAGCCGTTGGGCCAGGGGGGTGTCGTCGTGAGAAAACCGCACATAGACACGGTCGCCGTATGCCAGAACCGACCGGGGCTCGTCCAGCTTGACCTCCAGATGATAGAGGCCCGTCAGCGCCTTGCGGGCGCCCTGCGGCGAGTTCGGGTCGAGGGCGATGGTGCCGCCCCCCTCGGTCGAGAGCGCCAGGCTGGGCAGGTCGCGCGTCACGGAGGGCGTGGCCCGCACCACATGCGCCGGGTAGACCCGGTCCAGCGCGCTGACGAAGCGGACCTGCAACGCCTTGGTGTTCCGCTGCACCAGATTGGCCTGGGATTCGGGAACGACGACGCGGATCAGCGGGTCTTCGAACCGGGCGACGACGGCCAGCGGCTGGCCCGGCTGGACGTAGCGGCCGACCAGGTCCTCGGGCGTGGCCATGATGACGCGGCCGTCCGCGCCCGCCTTCAGGGTGAGGTCGGCAATGCGCGAGCGGATGTTCGCCAGATTGGCCTCCGCCGTCTTCAACTCCTCGCGCATGATGCGCACGGCGACCTGGTCGTTGGGCAGTTCGGCGGCCAGGCGTTCCTGCAATTCGCCGACGCGGGCTTCGAGCACGTGCTGCTGCGATTCGATCAGCGGATCGTCGATACGGACCAGCGGCGTGCCGGCCCGCACGGTCTCACCCGGCTGAACGAAGACCTCGGCAATGGTGCCCTCGCCGCCGGCGTTGACATAGGCCTCCGGCCCCGGCGCGACCACGCCTTCCGCCATTGTGTTGTGCGGCAGGGGCACGGCGAGCAGAACGGCGGCGAGCGCGCCCAGCAGGGCGGCGGTGGCCGCCAGGGCGCGCCCGCGCTTGCGCCGCAGCATCGGGCTGTTGAGCAGGAACCAGCCCATTTTCAGGACCGGCAGCACCAGCATCAGGAACACGGCCCAGATGGCCAGGATCACGCCGACGATGAAGAATTGCGTCGCCACCAGTCCGACAATGGCAAACGTGACCGTCAGGCGATAGACGAAGGAGGCGATGGCGTAGACCAGGAACCAGGCCGGCTCGCCCCTGGCGGTGACCGGGTTTTCGGACCACTGGATGCCGAAGACATAGCGTTGCAGCAGATAGGCCAGATAACGGTTCGCGCGCTGGCCAAGATTGGGAATCTCGATCAGGTCGCACAGCACGTAATAGCCGTCGAAGCGCAGCAACGGATTGCCGTTGAACAACAGGGTGGAAACCCCGCCGATCAGCATGACGTTGAAGGCGAAGGCGCGGGCGAAGCCTTCCTCGGCATCGACCCAGACGATCATGGCGATCGCCGCCAGGAAAAGCTCCACGATGATGCCGGCCGAGCCGACCAGCGCCCGGCGCCACTTGCTTGCGAAGGCGGCACTGTCCGAGGCATCGACATAGGGCACCGGCATGAACACCAGGAACATGATGCCGATCTCGTGCACCGTGCCGCCCCAGCGTTTGATGGTGTAGGCGTGCCCCAACTCGTGCACCGCCTTGACCGATGGATAGGCGAGCAGCAGCAGCAGCAGGTTCTCGCTCGCCAGCACCCGGTCGATGACGTTTTCGGTGAGCGGCGCCCAGTTCAGGGCGACCAGAACGCCGCCATATCCAACCACCGCCAGCCAGGCCAAGGCGCCGAAGACCGAGAACAGGGGCCGGATCAGCGGCATGGTGGCGTTGAGGAATTCGTCCGGGTCGATGATCGGCAGGCGCAGCGCCAGCGGGTTCAGAATGCTGCGCACCAGCTTTTGCCGCCGGGTGCGCCGCCCGCGCTCGGACAGTTCCTGAATGTCGGCCGGTACGTCGCCCCGCAGCACGTCGGCGGTGTAGAGCCGGCCGACCAGGCTCGTCAGCTCGTCCTGGGTGACCGCGTCGGTCGGCAGTTGCTCGCACGCCAGTTGCCAGATCTGCTCCAGCGTGCGGCGCCCGTCCATCATGGCGATGAGGCGGTGTGCCTCGGGCGTGAAACGGTGGAAGCGGCCGGAACTGCGATCCTGCAACACATACCAGATCTCGCCGCGATAGACGTGGCGGTAGATGCTGGTGTGGTGGCGCAGGCTCGGCCGGTAGCCGGCAACGCGATACCAGGACCCGCTGGACCAGCTGCGGTTGGTGGTCATCGGCCCGCCCCGCTCACGGCAGCCAGCGCCAGAGCGCGAGCCGGACCCAGCCGACCAGCCGGTCGGACAGGGCGCGGATCAGCAGGCGCTCGTCGATGGCGGTGCGGGCGATGCCGAGCATGCCGGGGCGGAGGTCCGGCGCCTCGGTCAGCAGCGCCGCTTCGACCCGGAACCAGTTGCGGCCGTCGCGCTGTTCGGCCAGCGGCGTGATGCGCTTGACGGTGTATTGGAGCGGTGTCTCCGGGATGGCGGACACGCGCAGCACCCCTTCCTGGCCGACCGCAATGTCCTTGATGTCCCGCTCGTCGACTTCGAGAATGACCCGGAACGAGTCGAGCGGCGCGATGCGGAACAGGGTTTCGCCGCGTTCGATGGAGGCGCCGAGGCGCTGGCTCAGATCGCCCTGGACCACATAGCCGTCGAACGGCGCGCGCACGCGGGTGCGGGCCAGTTGCTGCTCGATCAGGGCCAGTTGCGCGTCGGACTGTCGGATCTGCGCCCGGATGATGTTGACCTCGGCCATTTTGCGCTCGGCCAGCGAGCGGTCGAGTTCGTTGGTCTTCTGCTGCCGCTCGGTGACGATGCGCAGGCGCTCCAGCGCCATGTCCTTGTCGTCGAGCGCCGCCAGGATGTCCTCCGCCTGCACCACGTCGCCGGCGCTGGCGTATTGCGCCGCCAGATAGCCGTTGAACGGCGCCACCACGGTGCGCTGCACGGTTCCCTCGATCGAGGCGCGCGAGGAGACGGCATAGTCGGTCTTGGTGTAGGCGAAGAAGGCGACGACGGCGGCGACGGCCAGCGTCGCCAGTTTGGTGGCGAAGTGCGAGGGGCCGAGCAGGCGCCGCAATTGCCCGCCGGCGCTTTCCCAGACCTTGACGATCAGCAGGCGGTCGTTGGCCTTGCGGTCCATCAGCACCGGGCCGACAATGCTGGCCACCGCATCCAGCACGTCCACATCCAGGGGCGAGAAGGGGGCGTCGCGGGGGCGTTCGAAGGTGAGCGCGCCGACGATCTCGCCCGCATTCTGCATGGGCACGGTCAGGATCGCGCCCATGCCGTGGGCCTGGAACAATTCCTCGTGCGCGCGGGTGACCCGGAACTCCCAGTTCGGCGGCGGCGGCCACAGGATGACGGCGTGCTGGTCGGCGGCCTCGTCCATGGCGCTGCTGACGTCGCGCATCAGATTGGTGCGGGCGCCGAAGGTGGAGCTTTGCGACATGGCGCGAACGCGGATGTGCCGGCGCTGGGCGAAACCGATAAAGACGGTCTCGCATTCCATCCGCCGGGCGATATCGGCCACCAGCGCGTTGCAGGCTTCGTCGAACCGGGCGTGTTCCAGAACGCTCGCCAGCATGTCGAAGGCGACGGCGATGCGCTCGCGCAGTTCGCCGCCCTTGATTTCCTGCTCGCGGCGGACCGCGACCTCGATCCAGCCGGCGCCCCATTCCAGCACCCGGAACGCGGCGGGCGTGGCCAGGTCGTTGGGGCCGAGGCGGACGACGACGGCGCCCATGAGTTGCTGCAACACCAGCAGCGGCTGCGCCAGGATGCGCTGGGTGCCCGTCTCGCCCAGCACCACGCCGCGGCGATGGTCGAGCGCCTGATTGGCGGCGGACACGATGTCCCCGTCGGGGCGGTCCTCGTGCGGCCAGGCGGCGATGGGATGGAACGGGCCCAGGTCCGGAGCCTCGCCGATGACGACATGGCCCGACACGCTGCGGCCCAGTTGTCGGCACTGCAGTGCCAGCCACGCTTGCAGGAACGCTTCGACATCGTGCGCCGAACGAAACCGGTTCCACAGGGTCTGATCCAGGACTTCGACACTGACGGTCGCGTTCTGTTCGGCCGTCGCATCGACGGCCTCTGGGCCACTGGTCCGGTCCATTGACGACCCTGCTCGCTAACCCGTTATTTGTATGCTATATTCTAGCACACTGTCGCTGCCGGTCCAAGGCGATAGGCGGGGGGTGGCCTGCCGACCAGGAGCGCAAGAACAGCAAAAACAGCCGCATAACAACCGGCAATTGTCCAGTAACCGATCTGGGTTGCTATGGAAATTATTCCCAAGAAATATGTAAAGAGGATATATTGCAAAGATTATAACTGATATTTTGGGTATGCTAAATACGCGGTCCAGAATAGAAGGATTATAATCTGATGTGGAAATTAAATTGCATACTCAATGACGATAAAGAAAAATACTGTTGAGTCCGTTGAAGAGATGGTATTTTAATTTCATTACATATGATTTTGACGTTATTGAAGTAGCGTCATACGCCCGGTCAGGGTAATTCAGTAGCGCGTTGCGATCGTGCAATGGTGCCGACCCTGGCGCAAAGGCGATACATTGAGGAGTGTGTGGCATGGCATTCCCGTTCGGCCAGTCGTCGTTTGAGCCGCCGAAAGTCTCGCGATTCCGCTCTCTGCCCTTGCTCCCATGGATGGCGCGCCAGACGCCTCATCGCTTTTTCTTCCGAAAGAGGAAACCGCTGACAAAGGCGGAGCGGCCGGTTCGGGTCTCGGCGATCAAGCTGGAGTCGCTGGAGCCGCGCTATCTGCTGTCGGCGGACCTGATGCCGCTGTCGGTCGATATGGCGGGCATTGATGGCGCCAGCTACACGCTCAGCTTCGACGACCTGGCCCAGACCTTCCGCATCTACGATGACGAGACCGGCGGGGTGGTCGACCAGCGGGCGGTGGCCGAGACGTCGGAAGTCATGATCCGCGGCACGGAAGGCAATGACCGCCTGACGCTGGACGTCACCGCCGCCATCCTGGACCTGATGATCTCGTTCGACGGCGCGGGCGGCGACGATGTCGTGGCCGGCCCGGCGGCGGATGCGCTCTGGACCATTGACGGCCACAATTCCGGTTCGGTCGCAAACCTCTCGTTCACCAATGTGGAGTCGGTCGAGGGCCAGGCCGACAACGAGGATACGTTTGTCGTCGGCGCGGCCGGCGTGCTCGACGGCGTGATCGACGGCGGAGCCGGCGGTTTCGACAGCATGGTGCTGGACGGCGGCTCGTTCGACAGCGTCGTCTACACCGCCACGGGGCCGAATTCGGGCTCGATCAACCGCGATGGCGTGACGCTCGTCTATGACGGGCTGGAGCCGCTCTATGACCAGACCGGCACCAACGACCTGGTGATCGACCTGACGGCGATTTCCGACGAGGCGACGGTGTTCCAGGATGGCGGCAATGTTCGTGTCGAGTCCACGGACGGCACGTTCGAGTCCGTGATTGCCGCGCTGCCGACATCCAGCCTGACCATCAATCTGGGCGACGATCTGGGCTTGATCCCGGCCAATGGCGACGAGCTGGACGTGCCGATCATCAGCCAGATCAACGGCGACGTGCTGACCGTCGGCACGCTCGACCTCGGTGCCGCCGCCTTCACCGTGAACGGTGAGGACGGGGCGGACCGCGTCGTGTTCACCGGCACCCTGTCGGCAGGCGCCGTGACCGTCAACGCCGAGGACATCGAGGTCGCGGGCGGGGCTTCGGTCACCGGCACGTCGGTGAGCTTCAACGCGGCGGCGACGGCGGACAGCCTGACCGTGGATCCGACCATGCTGGTGCCGGGCGTCTTCGTGGCGCTGCCGGTCTCCGAAATCCTGGTCAAGGCGATGTGACGGCCACCGCGGGCGACGTGGTGCTGAACGCCACGGCGAACCAGACCGTGCCGACCATGCCGGCCGTGTTCGGCCCGCTGGGCGGGGCGCTGGTGGTCGGCCTGCCGTCCGCGACCGTTGCGGTCGACGGCGGCGCGATCACCGCGACGGGTGCGGTTGACATCGATTCCGCGGTCACGCTGATCATCCAGGCCACCGACGCGGCCGATGCCGGCGACAACTCGACCAGTAGCGATGCCGCGGTTGCGGTGACGGTGGTGCTCTCGACCTCGACCGTGGACGTGGTCGGCGCCAGCTCGATTGCGGCCGACGGTGCCGTGTCGCTGAACGCGATGACGACCCTCACCGTGACCAGCAATGCCGATGGCACCGGCAGGACCGCCGGCGGCACGGTGGCCGTCAGCGAGGTGCAGGCCGCAACGCGGGTGGCGGTGAGCGGCTCCAGTTCCATCGGCGGCAATCTCGACACACCGGACAGCGTCGTGCTGGGCGCGACGCTCGGCAGCACGATCGCGACAACGGCAACGTCCACCGCCGGCGGCGCCTCGGACGGCGGCGGCACCAACGAGTCGGAAATGCGGTTGGAAGACGCCAACCAGGACGGCGACATGTCGGACAACGCCGCCACGCCCGGCGGCGGCAGCCTGACATTTGCCGGCGCGGTCGTGGTCTCCGACTACCGGCCGGTGACCGAGGCCTATATCAACAGTTCCGGGACCATCGCGTCGGCCGGGACGGTGGCGTTGACGGCGGTGGCGACGGAGTCCGTCACGGCGACGGCCGACGGCACCACCACCAGCGACGGCGGCACCGGTGTCGGCGTGGCCGTGGCCATCGGCGTGGTCGACAGTGTCGTCTCCGCGCGTCTGGGCGGAACCACAACTTATGAGACGCCTGCGATCACGGTGAGCGCGACCCTGAACGCGGGCGACAGCTATGTCCTGACCGCGACCTCCGGCGGCAGTGGCTCCGCCGGGACCGGCGTGGCCGGCTCGCTTGCGATTCACATTGTGACCACCTCGGTCGAGGCGATCATCGAGAGCGGCGCCAATCTGACCCTGAACGGCGCCGACCTGACCCTTTCGGCCAGCGGCGACGCACACCACCACCTCTGCCGTGCCGGACGAGGTCACGAATGCGAGCGACCTGGGCGTCGGTGCGTCCATTGCGCTTTACATCGGCAACAACACCGTGCGCGCCGGCATGGACGGCACGGAAACGCTGACCGGCGTCGACGATCTGACGATCACCGCCAGCGGCGATCACGACGACGAAACGCGCGCCGAGGCCGGTGCTGCGGGCACGAATACAACCATAGGTGGCGCAATAGCCATTGCGGTGGTCGACAATCTGGCCGAGGTCGATCTCGGCAATGCGGGCTCGACCCTGACGGTCGGCGGCAGTCTGACCGGCGAGGCGAGCAATGCCGGCACCAGCGAGACCGTGGCCGACGCCACGGTTTCCGGCGGCATGACCGCCATCGGCGCGGCGGTGGCCCTGGCCTTCGTCGACAACCGCTCCACCGCCAATGTGCGCCGGCAGTTGTCGGTCGCCGGCGCGGCGTCGATGACCGCGCGCAATGCCGGCGGCTCGTCGGTCGAGGCCAAGTCCTCGGTTGCGGGCACCGAGGAGGAAATGGGCGATCCGGATGCCATGGGCGGCGGCGCCGACGGGCAGCAGGACGAGGCGATCTCGTTCGCCGATAGTCGCGGCGGCGCGATGGATACCGGCGTTGCCTCCGAAGCGGATGCGGATTCGAGAGCGGCGGTTCCGGCGGCGTCAGCGTCGCGGCGGCGCTGGCGGTGAACATCACCGACGCCGAGGCCTCGGCGGTGGTCGACGGCGTGATCGTCGATGCGGCCAGCCTCTCGCTGATCACCACCAACGATCAGGACGCGACCGCGAACGCCGACGGTTCGGCCAGTGCCGGCGACGGCACCAGCGTCGGCGCGGCGGTGGCGATCAATGTCGCGACCATGACCAACACCGCGTCCGTCCTGGCGGGCTCGGACGTCAATCTGACGGGCAATCTGGCCCTGTCGGCGACGATGAACAACACCGACGGCGACGGCACCAGCACCTTCGGCGCGACGGCGATGTCCGGCGCATCGGGCGGCGACACCGGCGTCGCCGGCAGTTTCGCGCTGTCCATCGTCAACGCCAGCGCCATCGCGACGGTCGAAGGCACGGCCGACGTGGCGGCGGGCGGCGGCAATGTCTCGCTGATCGCCACCTCCATCAGCGACGGCACCGTCTCGGCCTCTGCCGAGAATGACGGTTCGGCAACGACCGGCGTCAGCGCGTCGATTGCGATTGGCGTGTCGAACCACACCGTCACCGCGGCCCTGCTGAATGGCGCGATCCTGACCGGCGCCGCGGATCTCAATCTCGCGGCGATTGGCGAGCACACCAACGCGGTCAGCGCCGGGTCCAGTGCCGATTCCATGGGAACCGCCGTCGGCGGTGCGCTGGCGATTGCCGTCGACGACCGCACGACCGATGCCTCCATCGGCACGGGCGCGCTCCTGTCGATCACCGGCAGCATGGACGCGACCGCGACCCACACCGGCAGCACGACCACCACCGCCGGCAGCGAGGCGACGGCGGCGGACGCCGGCGTCGGCGTGTCGCTGGCGCTGGCCTTCGTCGACGACACCGCCACCTCCTCGCTCGGGCGCAGCCTGACCGCGGGCGGCACGGTGAGCCTCTCCGCACTGGCGGAGGGCGGCTCGACGGTGGAGGCCATGGCCTCGGCGGCCGGTGCCGATACCGACGATGAAGCCGCGGATGGCAATTCCAGTGCGGACGACCAGGCGTCAGGCGCGACCGACCTCGCCAACGCCAAGTCCGGCCAGACGGACGGGACCAGCGAATCGGCGAGCACGGGCTCCGGCTCGGTCAAGGTCGGCGCGGCGCTGGCGTTGAACGTCTCCACGTCCACCGCGGTGGCGGAGACAGGCATGGTGACGGTGATGGCCGATGGCCTCAGCCTCATTGCGTCCAATGACATGGACGGCACGGCGTCGGCCGATGGCTCGGCGACCAATGGCGGCGAGGGCGACACCCAGGTCGGCATCGCGGTCGCGATCAATGTCGCCACCATGATCAACCGGGCCGAGCAGTTCGGCACCTTCATCAGCACCGGCGCCGATGGCCTGACCATTTCGGCCACCATGACCGACGACGGCACCCACAGCTATGGCGCGACCGCCATGTCCGGCGCCTCCGGCGGCGACACGGGCGTGGCCGGCAGCTTTGCGCTGTCGGTGGTAAACTCCACCACCACCGCGCGCCAGTCCGGCGCCGCCAGCCTCGGCTCCGGCGACGCCACCATTTCGGCCGAGGCCGTGAGCGAGGATACGGTTTCGGCGACGGCGGAGAATGACGGCTCCGCGACCACCGGCGTCGGCGTCTCCATCGCCATCAACGTCACCGATCACCTGACCACGGCCGCCGTCGCGAACGGCGCGACCATCACGGGCGGCGACGCTGTCACCATCAGTGCCGCGGGTGAGCACACCAGTTCGACCACGGCCAATTCCGGCGCCAAGGCGGCGGACGATACCGGCGTCGGCGGCTCGCTCGCCATCGCCGTGGAAGAACGCACCACCGCTGCGTCCATCGGCACCGGCCTGGCCATGGACCTGACCGGCGCGCTGCTGATCGCGGCGAACCATTCGGGCGCGAGCGTCACCACCGCCGGCAGCGAAGCGACGGCGGGCGGCACCGCGGTCGGTGCCTCGATCGCCATGGCGTTCGTCGACGATGTCGGCACCGCCATCCTGGCGCGCGACGTGACAGCGGACGGCAGTGTCTCGCTGGCCGCCAACACCGACGGCAGTTCGACGACGGCCGCGACGGCCTCCGCCGAAGGCGTGGAGAAATCCAACGAGGACGCCAGCGGCAACACCGACGGCACGGCGCAGCAGGACAACACCCAGGACCTGGCGGCCAGCAAGTCCGGCGACAATCTGGCGGCGAAGGACGCCAACACAGCGACCGCCAACAATGGCGGCGGCAATTCCAGCGTCGCCGTGGCGGCCGCACTCTCGGTCAATGTCAACAGTTCGATTTCCGAGGCCTCCATCGAGGACGGCCTGGCGGTCGTGGCCGGCGACGGCGCCGGCACCGGGGCGGTCTCGGTCACCGCCACCAACAATATCGGCGCCGAGGCCACCGCCGACGGTTCCGCCAAGCAGACGGCGATGAATTCCAGCGGCAGCGACGCCATCGGCATCGCCATCGCCATCAATGTCGCCGACATGAGCAACCGGGCCATCATCGGCGCCGATACCGACATCACCGCCGACGGTCTCACCCTGTCCGCGACCATGAAGGATGTCAGCGGCGAGGCCAGCGACAAGCACCAGTTCAAGGCCGAAGCGACCTCCGGCGCATCCGGCGGCGAGATCGGCGTGGCGGGCTCGTTCGCGCTGAGCGTCGGCACCACCACGACAGAGGCCGTGTTCGGCCAGGATCGGGCCGACCAGGCGGCCACCGGCGCGGCCTTGCTGACGCTCACCGGCGGCAATGTGAATGTCGATGCGGAGAGCATCACCACGACCACCACTTCCGCCACCTCGGCCACCGCGTCGGGCGGCTCGGATTCCGTCGGCGTCGGCGCCTCGATCGCCATCGGCATCGAGTTGAACGAAACCCGCGCCGAGTTCGAGGCGGGCGACACGATCAGCGGCTCGACCGGGTCCTTCACCGTCGACACCGTGGCCCACGACACCGTCACCACGACGGCCGAGGCGGGTGCTGCCGGCAGCACCGCGGTTGGCGGTGCCATCGCCATTTCCTATGTCGAGAACGACACCTATGCCGGGATCAATTCCGGCGGCAGCGCCATCACGCTTTCCGGCGGCGCGCTGTCGGCGACCGCCGATCATAGCGCCAACCTGACCACCACGGCGGACGGCCGGGCCAAGGGCGGCTCGTCGGCCGGCGTCGGCATCGCCATCGCCCTCAATATCGGCCAGTCCGACACGGACGCCCGGATAGCGCACAGCTTCTCCGGCGCCGGCAATGTGACGCTGAAGGCGGTGTCCGACCTCGACCTGACCACCACCTCGTTCGCGAGCGCGTCCGGCCAGGACAAGAATTCCCGCGATTCCGACCAGGAATCGAACGCCCAGACCTCGCTGGCCCAGGACCACGCCGGCAGCAGCAATGCGACGCCGACGGTCAAGGACGGCAGCGACACCCCGACCGGCAATGTGACCTCCGGGTCGCTGAACAATGCCGACAGCAACTCCTCGTCCGAGTCCGGCCAGTCCACCGGCGGCTCGACCCAGGTTGCGGCCGCGATTGCGCTCTCCTTCATGGAGGGCGATAACGACGCGACGCTGGCGACGGGCACGTCGATCACCGGCACCGGCGCGGTGGTCGTGGCCGCCGACATGAATGTCGACACCTACACCGTCGCCAACGCCACCGCGTTCACGTCCGACTCGAACAGCGACGCGATTTCGGCCGCGGTCGGCATCAATATCGGCCTGTTGCACAACCGCGCCGACGTGCAGGGTTCGACCACGCTCGGCGGCTCCAGCGTCGACATCCGGGCGATCACGCCGGACGGCGACACCGTGCCGAACGAGTTCCAGGTGCAGGCGCTTTCGGGCGCGGCCAGCACCGGTTCGTCCGTGGCCGGCTCCATCTCGGTCAACTATGTCGAGTTCGACACCGACGCGATGGTGCGCGCCAACGCCACCATCACGGCATCGTCCGGCGATGTGCGGGTGCGCGCCAGCTCCATTAACGAAGTCCAGAACCTGGCCGGTGGCGGCGCGATCACCACCGGCAGCAATACCGGCGTCGGCCTGGCCATCGCCGTCAATATTTTCAACGGGTTGGAGACGTCGGCAACGGTCGGCAACGACGCGGCCCTGACCGCCACGGGCGGCTCCGTCGAGGTGACCTCCGAGGCCAGCTTCACGCCGAAGAGCGACAGCCTGCAATTGCTGGATGTCGGCGACAACACGCTGACCGACACGCCGCTGTCCTTCACCAGCTTTGCCGCCGGCGTCGCCGCCGGCAACAACGGCACGGTCGTTTCCGGTTCGGTCAACGTCAATGTCCTGCTGATGACGACCGAGGCCGAGGTCGGCACCAACACGGTGCTGGACGGCAGCCAGGACGTGCTCGTCACGGCCGAGGACGTGGTCGAGATCTTCACCGGCGCCGGCGGCGTCGGCATTTCGCTCGGCTCCAGCGGCGTCGGCCTCGGCATCGACGTCAGCGTCATCACGCGCGACACGCTCGCCACCGTGGGCGGCGGCGCCGACCTGCTGGCCGGCTCCGGCGAAGTCAAGGTGCTGGCGGATTCCGACGACACCGTCACCTCGATTGCGGCGTCCTTCGGGCTCAGTGCGTCCGGCGGCAGCGGCGTTTCCGGCTCCGTCGGCGTGGTGGTGTTCCTGACCAGCACCAAGGCCATCGTCAATGCGGGCACGAGCACGCTTGATGGCGACCTGACCAAGCTGGAAGCGGGCGGCAATGTCTCGGTACTGGCCGAAGGCACGGCCGACGTGTTCATGCTGGCGGGCGGTCTGGCGTTCGGCCAGGGCGCCGGCATCGGCGTCGCCAGCACCGTGCTGGTGCACGAGGACACGGTGCAGGCCATCGTCCACGGCAACACCAATATCGAGAGCGGCGGTGCAACGGGCGTCAAGATCGACGCCAACTCCACCGACGACCTGGTGATGATCGCCGCGGCCGGCGGCATTTCCACCGGCTCGGCCGCGGTGGGCGGCTCGGTC
This sequence comes from Alphaproteobacteria bacterium, assembly GCA_020638555.1. Classification (NCBI taxonomy): domain Bacteria; kingdom Pseudomonadati; phylum Pseudomonadota; class Alphaproteobacteria; species Alphaproteobacteria bacterium. The sequence goes on from JACKII010000002.1 coordinate 18,262, forward strand.
GTCGTGCTGGTCCAGACCGAGACCACCGAAGCCAGCGTGGGCGAAGGCACCACGATCACGGCCGAGGACGGGTCGAACGACCCGGGCGTGGCGGTGCGGGCTCGCGACGTGACCGACCTGCTGGCCATTGCCGGCTCCATCGCGATCTCCGGCAGCAGCGCCGGCGTGGGTGCGGGCGTCAACGTGCACACCATCAACAAGACCACCACGGCCTTCATCGACGACGATGTGACGGTGGTGGCCGACGGCAATGTGACCGTCGATGCGATCAGCGACGAGGATATCAGCACGGTTTCGGCCTCGGCCTCCGCGGCGTCGTCCGCCGGCGTGGTGCTGACCGCCGATGTGTTCGTGCTGACGCTGGAGACGCGCGCCTATATCGGCGACGACGTCGCCCTGGATGACCCGGGCGCGGACGTGTACGCGCACGGCACGGTGCGGGTCTCGGCGATCGACGAGAGCGAACTCGACCTGATCGTCGGCGGCCTGGCCATCGGCGGTACGGCCGGCGTCGGCGCGGCCGCCGGCGTCGCGGTGGTGAACAAGACCACGGACGCCTTTATCGGCCATGACGCGCGAACGTCACGGGCGAGGGCGATTTCGCCGCGGCGGTGCGGGATGCAGGCTATTCCGCCAGCTATGTGGCGGAGGATGCGCCTGCCAGCGAAAGCGGGCTGGAGCCGACCGGCGGGTCCGATGCGTCTGCGTCCGGCCTGCGCTCCTCGGCGCCGGGTTCGAGCGCGCTCGAGGTTTCGGTTGCCGGCAACAGCGAGTTGGAGCAGCCGACCGATCTGGATGGCGACGGCGGCAACGAGACCGGCGCATCGCCCGGTCTGACGATGAAGCGCATGTCCAGTGCGGACCCCGACGCCACCTTCCGCGGCGTCGCCGTGACGGCGAATGCCAAGGACGACGTCGAGACCTATGCCATCGGCGCGGGCGTTGGCGGCAATGCGGCGGTGTTCGTCGGCGCCGCGGTGAACGTGATCACCTCGAACACGCACGGCTATATCGGCGACGATACCAACATCAACCAGCATATGGGCGCCACGCCCAACGCGAACCAGACGGTCCTGGTCTCGGCGGCGAGCGATTTCAGCCATGTCGGCGTCGGCGTCGGCGTCGCAATTTCCGGCAATGCCGCCGTGGCGCCGGGCGTCGATGTTTCGGCCATCGACCTGCACACCAACGCCTGGATCGGCGACCATTCGACCATCGATGCCGAAAACGACGTCAAGGTCCTGGCCGCGTCCGAGGCGGACTTTGTGATCGTGTCGTTTGCGGTGGCGATCAGCGGCACCGCGTCGGTTGGCGGCGGCGTCAGCGTGGTCACGCTGGACGCGGAAACCACGGCCGACATCTACAACTTCACCGACATCCAGGCCGGTGGCGACGTGGCGGTCATGGCGAGCGACCACTCGTCGATGATCGTCGTTTCGGGCGCGGTTGCGGCGGGCTTCGGTGGGGGCGGCATCGGCGCCGGAGTCGGCGTGGTGATCTTCAACAAGGACACCCGCGCGACCATCGGCGACGACACCGACATCGACGCCGAGGGCGGCGCCGGCATGAGCAATGTGCTGCTGGACGGCGTCAACAATGACGGCACCTTCAAGCGCGGCACCGGCCATGGCGTGATCGTGCAGGCCGACAGCGACGAGACCATCACGACCATCGCCGTTGCCGCGGCCGGCGGCATCTATGTCGGCGTTGCCGGCGCGGTGACGGTCAGCCTGATCGACAGCGACGCGACGGCGCGCATCGGCGAAGGCGCGATGATCAACCAGCGCAACGGCAATTATCTGACCAACGGTTCGGTGGGTTCTGACCAGGGCGTCTATGTCGGCGCCTCCAACGACGCGCGCATCCTGGAAGGCGCCGGAGCCGTCGGCCTCGGCCTGGCGGGAATTGCCGGCGCGGTCAGCTTCGGTTCGATCAAGAACGACGTGAACGCCTCCATCGGCACCGGCGCGCATGTGAACGCCCATGGCGACCTGAGCGTGAACGCGCTGGCCAACAAGGAATTGCAGGGCTTCACCATCAGCGGCTCCGGCGGCTTGGCGGCGCTGGCGGCGTCGGTCTCGGTCTGGTCCATCGGCGAGGACTTCTCGTCTGCCTACGAGGACAACGACTCCGAGAATCCGAGCGAGGGCGCGAACAATCAGCAGGATGCGCTCGAAGACGACATGGGTTCGAACAATGCCAGTTCGACCACGCAGAGCAATATCGATGGCACCAACAGCGATATCGCCGGCGAACTGGGCGGCCTCGACGACAACTCGACCGACCCGTCGGTGGCCGAGAACTCGGCCGACGACCGCGCCGGCAAGGCGTTGAACGGCCTGAGCCTGAATCCGGTCTCCGGAAGCGATCTGAACACCTCCCTGACGGCGTCTGCGGCCGGCCCGACGCGCGGCGTTAACGCCATCGTCGAAGGCGGCGTCGTTGCCGATGTGGGCGACGACGTGAATGTCGACGCCTATGAGCGCATCAAGGTCGACATTGCCGACGGTTCGGTCTCGGTCGGCCTGGTCGGCGCCGGCGCGGCGGTGGCCGTGCTCAATGTGGCGAGCCAGACCCGCGCCAAGCTCGGCGGGACCATCCGGGCGGATGGCGATATTTCCGTCACCGCGGCGGGCATCCGGGATTTCGACTACCACGTGGTCACGGGGCAGGGAGGGCTGGCGGCCCTCGGCGCCGGCGTGACGGTGATCAACGACAACAGCCTGGTGCTGGCCGAAATTTCCGACGGTGCCGTCATCCGCGATGCGGCGAGCCTGGCGGTGACCGCTGTCACCGACCAGGACATCAACGTCATCAATGTCGGCATCCAGGTCGGGTTCGCGGCCATCGGCGTGTCGTTCTCGCAGGTGAATGCGGACGACGGCAATGCCAACACGGTCGAGACCCTGGCCCGGATCGGCGACAATGCCGATATCGGGCTCGCGGTCGGCATGGACGACAACGAGGTCGGCAATATCACGGTGGAGGCGAACGCGACCTCCGACGTGATCGTGGAAGTCTATGCCGGCGCGGCCGGCGTCGGCGCCGGCAGCTTCAACTTCGGCTTTGCCACCTACAGCGCGCAAACCAAGGCCGAGATCGGCAACGATGTTCAGATCGATTCGCACGGTCAGGTGCTGGTGCTGGCCCGCGACAGCGCGAAGGCGGTGGCGCATGTGCTGACCGCGACCGCCGGCGGGCTGGCGCTCGGCGTCAGCCTGGCACGGGCAAAGACCAATGGGGACGTGACCGCCCGGATCGGCAACGAGTTGCAGTCCGACAGCGAGGGCCTGGCGGTCTATGCGCTGCACAACCAGACCCTCAACGGGATCGGCAGCATCAGCCTCGACGGCGGGCGCGGTGCGTTCGCGATGACCGAAGCGGCGGGCGGCGGCATTTTCAGCGGCCAGGGCTCGATCCCCGAGGCCGAAGACAAGACCGACGTGCTGGCGTCCATCGAGGCGGGCGAAGACGGCGGCGACATCGACGCCGGCGCCCAGCAGGTCATCGTCGATGCGCGCGGCACGATGTACGCCAAGGCGGAATCGTTCGCCTTCTCGCTGGGCGGGGTTGCGGCCGGCGCATCGCTGGTGGACGCGACCGCGGCCGGCAGCGTGACCGCCGCCATGAACGGCACCGTCACCGGCGGTTCGGGCGCGACGATCAACGCCTCCGCGATCTCCGATGCCATCGCCACGGCGGAGGCCGCCACGGTTGGGTTGCTGGAAATCACCGTCCCGCACGCGACGGCCCTCTCGGATACCGATGTTTCGGCCTCCGTCGGCGCGGATGCGACCCTGATCGTCGACCAGGCGGCCAACATCTCGGCCACGTCGGATGCGAACGCCGACGCCTCCGGCTTCGCCGCCGGCGGTGGCCTGATCGGCATCGGCTCCATGAACGCCCACGCGACGGTCCGGCCGAGCGTCAGCGCGTTCGTCGGCAGCGATGCGACGGTCGCGGCCGCCTCGCTCTCGGTGGCCGCCTCGCACAATATGGGGGTTGCGGGTTCTCGCAACGCCCGTGCCGAGGCCGAGGCCGCGAAGGGGGCGGGCCTGAGCTTCCAGTTCACGACCGCGATTGCCGAATCCACGGCGACGGTCGACAGCTATGTCGGCGGCGGGGCCATGATCACCACCGGTTCGACGCTGTCGATCTCGGCCGTTGGCGTGAACAATGCCGATTCGGACGTCGACAACGTGACCATCGGCATTCTGGTCAGCGTCGGCGAAGGCGACTCCCTGGCCGTGGCCAACGGTTCGTCCTCGGCCGGCATCAAGGACTCGGGCGCGCTGTCGGCGACGCCGAAGATTTCGGTCGGCGAACTCAACATCACCGCGACCACGACCGACACGGCGAACGCCCAGACCACGGCCGCGACCGGCGGCTTTGTCGCCGCGGGCGGCAACCAGGCCGTCGCCTATGCCGATGCGGTCGAGGATAGCGCGGGCTGGAAGCCGTTGGAAAACGACGACGGCAGTTTCACCCCCGATCCGAACTATGTTTCGGCCGATGCCTATATCGGCAACAACAGCTCGATCCTGGTGGGCGGCAATGTTTCGGTGACCGCCAATGCCCGGCCGCAGGCGGATTCCTATGTCAGGGGCTCGACCGGCGGTGCGGTCGATGTCGGCGGCTCGTTCTCCACGACGCGCGTGATGCCGGTGGTCAACGCGACCATCGAGTCCGGCACGGTGCTGGATGCCGGCGGCTCGATCTCGGTCGACGCCAAGGCGCTGGAGCAGGACGGCACGGTTCCGGACTATTTCATCACCAATGTCAGCACCGGCAACGACACGGCGAACGTGGCGGCGCACGGCCTGGAGACCGGCCAGATCGTCGAGTATGAGAGCAACACGAACGGCGATCCGATCGGCGGGCTCGACGAGTTCGTGACCGAAGAGGTTGCGGATGCAAACGACAATGTGACGACGCAGGAGTTCAACCGTCAGTATGCGGTGATCGCCGTCGATGCCGACACGCTCGCATTCGGCGCCGAACTCGACGACGCGACGGTCGATCCCAACACCGAGATCATCGAGTTCCAGTCCGAGCACGGCTTCCGGTCCGGCGACCAGGTGGTCTACCGGGTGTATTCCGGCTCGCCCATGCCGGGGCTGACCGATGGCGCAACCTATTACGTCCTGGTGATCGACGGCACGCACATCAAGCTGGTGGCGAGCGAGGCGACCGCGGAGGATCCCGACAGCGTGTTTGCCGGCAAGGACTTCCTGCCCTCCGATGTTGATACGGGCACCGAAGCCAACACGATCAGCGGCTTCACCCATGGCTTCCTGAACGACCAGCCGGTCACCTACAACGCGCCCGATCCGTTCACCTTTACCGACCGCCAGGTCGATGTGGATCCGAATGCAACCATAAGTGGCGGTTATATCGACCGCACCACGATCGACAACGACACGATCCGGTTCGCGATCACCGAGGGCACCAACGAGGGCAAGCCCTTCAACCACGGCTTCAGCAACGGCGACATCGTCCGCTACAATGTGGAATTCGTCGACGACAGCACCGACGCCTATACCGACCCCGGCGCGACGGCGATCGGCGGCTTGCAGGCGGGTGAGGACTACCGCGTGGTGGTCGTCTCGAACAGTGCGATCCAGTTGAAGCGCAGCAGTCTGATCAGCGAGAACGTCTATTATGTCCGCGACGGCTCCGGTTCTGACCAGATCGTCCGCACCGACGGCCTGAGCTGGGAAGACGACGGCTTCGTCGCCGGCATCGAGCTGATCATCACCAATGGCGGCGGCAATGACGGCCAGTACACGATCCAGAGCGTGAACGGCGATACGATCACGCTCGCCTCGAACGACGACGTCAGCGAGATCACCCGCGTCGACCGCTCCATGACGGTCGACCGCGTGGATCTGGGCGGCGGTGACTACCGCCTGACCCTGACCGTCACCGGCACCACCTGGGCGGCCCTGGGAATCACCAGCGGCACGGTTGAACTGCACGATCTGGGCGCCTATTCCGGGATGACCGGCACGATCGACAATGTGAGCGGCGGCACGATTCGCCTCTCCATCGACGCATCGGGCGGCGCCAATATCGGCAGCACGTTCAATACCGCCTTCGTCCAGCGGACCACGCCGCGCAACGACACGTTCGACAGCCCGGTCATCGCGCTGACGCCGAACAAGGGCTTCCCGTTCGACGATCTGAACGCGGCGAACGACACCTTGCCGGGCAACACCACGGACCCGGGCAACAGCGACATTCACTCGCTGATCCGCGTCGCGGACCTGCCCATTGGCAATCTGGTCGACGGCCAGACCTATTATGTCGACTATGTGAGCAGCACCGAATTCGGCCTGACCGCGACGCCCCTGGGCGCCCGCATCGACCTGATGCCGACGGCGCTGACCGGCGTGCTGACCCACAGCATCGGTGCGCTGGCGGTCGACATCTCGGCCGGCGGCGCCTCGCACGACCTGCGCATCAACATCACCAGCTTCACGGCGGGCGACCGCCTGCTGGGGCCGGGCGGCGTGCCGCTGAACCTGTTCGCGCCGCAAAGCGGCGACGGCATCTCGTCCTCGACCGCCAAGGGGTCGAGCGGCGCCATTGTCGGCGTCAAGCAGAATGAGGCGTTGCTGCGCTGGTCGCCGACCGCGGTCGCCAGCGTCAACGGCGACCTGATCCGCGCCGGCACGAATGTGACGATCACCAGCGACGCGGGGCTGCACAGCACCGCCACCACGACCAACGGTTCCGGTGGGTTCGTGGCGGTCGGCAATGTCGACGCCCGCACCAACTCCACCCTGACCAGCCTGGCCGAAATCGGCGCCAACACCCGCCTGATCGCGGGCGACAACCTGACCGTCGACGCCAACGCGGATGCGACCGCGGATAGCGCCGCTTCCTCCAGCACCGGTGGCTTTGTCGGCGTCGCGGATGCCGATAGCCGGGTCAATGTCGACTACAATGTCGATGCGAAGGTCGGCGACAACGCCGTCGTCCTGGTCGGCAAGCTGGCCTCGATCCTGGCCGCGGGCGGCGTGATCGGCACCTCGTCGGCGACCGGGCGCGGCGTCGGCTTCGGCGGTGACGCGGAAGCCTATTCCGAATACGTCACGGACTCCGCCAAGGCGGATGCGACCGTCGGCTCCGGCGCGAAGCTGGAGGCGCTGGAAGTCATCCTGAGCTCGACCGTCGGCGACACCGCATCCGGTCAGGACGCGCGCGCGGTCAATATCAGTGCCACGACCGACGCGCGTGCCGGCGGCTTCTATTCCGAAGCGACGGCCGACAGCATCACCAAGTACATCGCCGACAACACCGTGGCGATCAAGGGCAATGCCGAGGTGACCGGCTTCGAGGGCGTCGACCTGATCGCCACCTTCGACGACGTCCGCACCCACGCGAAGGCCTACACGCGGTCGACGGGCCTGTTCGGCTATGTCAGCTCCGACGCGACGAACGAGCAGGATCTGACCAATTTCATCGACGGCGACAGCGGCGCACTGGTCACCGCCGGTCCGCGCATCGAACTGCCGAACACCGACAGCGAGACCACGGAACTCGCCCAGTTCGACAACGCCAAATTCCGTCTGGCCCTCTATGGCACGACCGAGAACGGCACCAACCTGACCTACAGCAACGACGCGAGCCATTCGAAGCGGTCGCTGGCCGCGGGCGGGTCGGACGAGCACGGCGATCCGGATTATGTCGACTCGATGGACTTCGACTCCGACGTGCTGATCCTCTCCGGCCGCTCGCCGGAACTGGATGTGGTGCGCGAACTGGTCATCGGTTCGGGCGGGAACATCGTCAAGGCCGTCAACGTGACGGTCGACGACAGCCCTGGCGGCGGATCCGCGACCAAGACCAGCGGCACGACGCTCAGCGACCACATCATCGTCAACGACATCACCAATCCCGGCCCGGGCGACGTGGCGTTCGACTCGGCGGATATCGACGGCAGCGGCGGCACCTGGACCTTCCGCGAGTCGCTGGAGCGGGTGCGCATCACCAACGAGTCCGACCTGGATATCGAGATCAACAATATCGACGTGATGGCCGAGGACCGTCCGCTGGTCTGGCTGCGGCCGTCCGGCTCGGTGCCGCTGACCTTCACGATCAATGCGGAAGTCGCGCCGACCCTGGTCGAGATCTTCAATACCGGCGACAGCGACATCATCATCGACGGCACGATCAACAACCCGGTCGGCACGACCACCATCGTCAACACCGGTGGCATGGGCGGCGGCTCGGTGCTCTCCGGCAAGGACCGGGGCGTGAGTTCGCCGGACGGCCGCTATGCGCTGATCGTGACCAACATCCTGAACGTGGATGCCACGAACGATGTCGGCTCCGACACCGAGCGGCTGAACGTCGACCTGGTCAGCAGCGACGACGTTCCGCAGGCCCTGACCTTCACCACCGGCCAGGTGAGCGGCCTGACCGAGAAGATCTTCATCGGCCAGAACGGCAAGTTCTACGATGGCCAGCTGGTCCGCTACACGTCGGCCTCGCCGCTGGGCGGGCTCGCCAATAACGGGCTCTACTACGTGAAGCTGGGCGCCGACGGCAACTCGCTCAGCCTGTCGGCGACGCCGGGCGGCAGCGACATCGACCTGACGCCGTCGGGCTCGCTCAGCCAGACCCACAGCCTGACCTCGGTCGAGGTGTTCACCGTGGACGCGGTCGACAATATCGACCTCGACCTGCGGGCGCTGAAGCGCGAGGGCACGAATGTCGGCGAGTACATCGTCAACATCGACCGTATCGCCGCCGGCAACACCGCGGACGTGCTGCTGCGCAACAGCCTGTACCAGACGGGCACCGGCACACGCGGCGGCATCGACGTCGAATGGCCGAGCGAATCGCCGACCGCCGGCAATTACGTGTACTTCTTCCAGCCGGACATGGGCTTCAACCAGTTCCTGGGTCCGGTGCGGGGCGCGTTTGCCACCGGCTCGACCGTGGTTGACGTCACGACCTACGACTTCCGCGGCATCGACCCGCAGACCGACGCGCGCGAGCTGGCCGGCCTGCAATCGGGCGGCGTCAGCTATCCGGGCAACCCGGCTGCCGCCAATGGCGACATCATCGTTCAGGCCGCCAGCCTGACGGTCGGCGATCCGACCATCAACGTGCTGGCCCTGACCGAGGTCGCGAACCCGAATGCGGCGGACTACGAGAATGGCGAGATCACCGTCATCACCGACGGCTATATCGCGCTGACCGAGATCACCGACCACATGCGGGTCGGCGAAATCCGGTCGACCGGCTCGGACGTGTTGCTGTATTCGCCGCAATCGATCTTCGACGCCAACGACGACTTCGACACGGCCCCGGCCGACGTCGCCGGCGTCAACATCACCATGGTCGCCGCCTCCGGCGATGTGGGCGACCCCGGTTTCGTCAACCCGGATCCGGGCGACGTGGCCGGCGAAATCCTGAATCCGACCCGTGTCTGGAGCGGCCTGAGCGGCGGCATCGGCACCGATGATAACTTCCTGGAAATCAACGGAGATATCCTCGGCACCAACACCGGCGTGCTGCGCATTTACGACGATTTGGACGCATCCACGCTCGGAATCTATCTCGACGAAACCACCGGCGACATGCGGATCGACACGATCTGGTCGCTGGGCGACGTGGCGCTGCGCACCACCGACGGTTCGGTAATCGACGCCCGCGACGATGACCTGACCAACGTCTATGGCCAGAGCATCGACATCGACGCCAACGGCACCGGCGCCAATATCGGCGAGGACGGCGACGATCTCGAAATCGACAGCCGCCGCGGCTCGGCCGCCGTGGACCTGACCCAGATCGGCGACGACGTCGCCCTCGAAGCCATCGACAATATCTGGCTGACGGAGACGGCGGAAGAACTGCGCCTGGTCTTCGCCCACACCTATGACGGCCTGATCCGCCTGACCGTGAACGAAAGCGCCGACCCGACCTCGACCGGCGAGGACCTGGAACTGATCCAGAACGGCTCCGCCCGCTTCGCCGAGGACAACGGCGTGATCCCGCCCGGCGATCATGTGGACGCCGACCGCATTTTCGCGCACGGTATGATCTATGCCGAACAGGGCTCGGTCGAACTGCGCGTCGCCGACGACGTCACGCTGGACGACAACAGCCAGATCGTGGCCGGCCTCGGCATCATCGTGCGCGGCGACTTTGCCGACGCCGACCTGCATTTCGGCACCGAAATGGTGCTGCGCGGCATGATCGTCGCCGGCGCCATGCTGACGACGGCCGGCAGCCGCAACGGCGGCATCCCGGTCGGCGTTTCGACGCCGGACCTGAGCGCCGCGCCGGCGCCGGGCGAGGCGGGCTATGAGGACCGCCTGACCCAGATTTTCGGCGGCAGCGACATCGACTTCTTCCAGTTCGGCGACGAGACCGGTGCCGCCGGCACGACCACGTGGGGCGAGGACGGCTACATTTTCCTCGGCTCCAAGACGCGCGTCTATGGCAGCGCCGACGCCGACACCGGCGTCTACGACAATCCGGGCGCAATGCCAGCGTTTGTCGATATGAACGACGGCGAGGATCACTTCACCGTCTTCTATCTGCAGGACACGGCGACCCAGACCTCGCCGCAGACCGCGGACGTGGTGGCCGAGCACACCCTGACCCTCGATGGCCAGGCCGATACCGACTACTACGCGGTGCACACGCTGGGCTCGAACGGTGAGGATCAGCGCAACTACATCATCAACGTCCTCGACACGGGCGAGGAGTTCGATGGCGTCGACGAGCTGACCATTTTCGGCCTCGACAACACCGACCCGGACGCGAACGGCTCCGACCTGGTGGATGGCTCGTTCGTGCGCAAGCCGACCGACGACATCTTCCTGCTGCGCGCGGCCAGCTATCTGCCGCACGAAATCGCGGACCGGCCCGGCTATGTGGCGCTGCTGCATGGCGAGCTGGACCCCTATCAGGACGTCATTTTCGGCAACGAGCCCTCGAACGAGGTGCAGCGCATCAACTACGACACCGGCCTGAACGGTCGCCTGATCGTGGAGGGCGGCGGCGGCAACGACGCCTTCTTCTCCGACGACGCCACGGTGACGACGACGCTGGACGGCGGCCTGGGCGACGACCAGTTCCAGGTCGGCCAGATCTTCGGTGAGAAGCGCAATGTCGAAGACGGCAACCTGCTGGACCAGGATGTCTTCCCCGATCTGGTCGCCACCACCCGCGGCTGGCTGAGCCAGGGCATTTCCGCGCCCATGGTGGTCCAGGGCGGCACCGGCAATGACGAGTTCCGCGTCTATTCCAACCAGGCCGAACTGCGCCTGGAAGGCGACGACGACAACGACCTGTTCATCGTCCGCGCCTTCGCGCTGGCGGCGACGGTCGATTTCGACTGGAACAATGACGGCAGCATCGACGCGCTCGACCTGGACGACGGCGTTGCCGTGCTGAACGAGCTGCAGAGCCTCGCGGACGCGACGAACTCGGATCAGGCCATCACCGACCTGAGCCTCGCCTCGCTGCTGGGCACGCCGGAGGCCGATGCGACCTACCGCCAGTATCTGCGCGACAACCTGCCGACCGACGGCGGCCCGACCAACTATCGCTTCGACGTCAACGACGACCTGAACATCAACTATCTCGATCTGTTGCTGACGCCCAACGACGTCACCGACGACGAGATCGTGCTGGATCAGGACGGCGTGGCCGTGCCGCAGATCGGCCTCGGCTTCTCCATCGCCCAGGCGCCGGACATCCGCGCCGGCGGCGGCCAGGACGAGGTGCGCTACAACGTCAACGCTCCGGTTTCGGTCGAGGGCGGCACCGGCTTCGACAAGCTGGTCATTCTCGGCACCGAATTCCCGGACGACATCGCCATCACCAAGGACGGCATTTTCGGCGCCGGCCTGAATGTCCGCTACTCCACCATCGAGGTGGTCGAGGTCGACGGCCTGGAAGGCGATGACGAGTTCTTCATCCAGTCCACCGCTTTCGGCGTCGCCTATCGCGTCATCGGCGGCCTGGGCTCCGACACGATCAACGTGGCGGGCGACGTGACCGAGGATATCGTCACGCGCGAGCTGGAGGGCGTCTCCGGCGCGGTGAACCATATTGTCGGGTCCGAGGACGATCCGCTCTATGACGGCCTGCCGATCGACGGCTTCAACTACAACGTCACCACGGACGGCGAAGGCCTCGTCGTCATCGACGAGGGCACCGACGGCTTCACGGCCGTGCGCGAGGGCGATGCGGTGCGCGAGGTCGACAGCTACACCGTCAAGCTCGCCAAGCCGCTGGCCGCCGGCGAGGTGGTCTATGTGACCGTCTCGGCCGCCCGTTCGCCGGAAGAAGAGCGCAACGACACGCTGATGAACCCGGCGCCGCTGCCGAACGGCCCTGGCGACACCATCTGGCTCAGCACGGTCGCTCCGGGCGACCCCGTCACTCCGTCCGACTTCCAGCACTTGGAGCCGTACGACGCCAACGGCAACGGTATGATCGATGCGGACGAATTGCTGGTCGAGAACCGCGCCGTGGTGCTGCGCTTCGATCACACCAATTTCGGCACCGCACAGACCGTGTGGCTCTATGCGGTCGATGACACGCGCGCCGAGGGCGACCGCGTCGTGGTGGTGCAGCACTCGGTGATCTCGAACGTTGCTGACTACGACGCCATCGACGTGCGCAATGTCGAGGTGGAGGTCCGCGACAACGACACGCCGGGCGTCTATGTGACCGAAGTCGATGCCATGGGCAACGAGGACGGCCGCACGCTGGTGGTCGAGGGCGACGCCATCACCAGGCTCAGCGACCAGATCCAGGTGTCGCTGGCCTCGCAGCCGGCCGGAACGGTGGTCGTGGACATCGTGCTGAACGATTTCGCCGACAAGGCCATCGAACTGGTCAATACGGATATGAATCCGGATCTGGACATCCTGGTGGGCGCCGCTCGGCAGGATCTGGGCGATGGCCGCATCGTCGTGGCCCGCGCCACCTTCGACGCGGGCAGCTACGCCACGCCGATCACGGTCGGCATCGAGGCCCGCGACGACTTCGTGCGCGAAGACCCGCAGACCGCCGTGGTGGAATTCGTCCGCAACGATGCGGAGACCACCGACGCCAACTATGTCTTCCCGAACCTGCGCTCCGATCCGGGCCTGCTCGATGTCGAAGTGATCGACAACGAGACCGCCGGTGCGGTGGTGTTGCAGGAAGGCGGCGAAACGGTCCTGATCCCGGACGATCTCACCACGACCGGGGTGGGGGAAGATGAGAGCAACACCCAGGACTACACCATTCGCCTGACCAAGCAGCCGACGTCCGATCCGGACGTGCCGGGCAGCCCGGCGGACGTGGATGTGGCGATCGTGACCGACGGCCTGGCCGATGTCGTCCAGATCAATGGCATCGACGCCACCTACCAGACCATCGGCGGCGAGCGTGCCTCGCAGCGCTTCACCGGCTCGATCGTCTTCGAGGAGGTCGGCGGCAAGCTGACCCTGACCCGCGGCACCGGCGCCGACTTCGGCAGCTTCGTCTCCGACGGTTGGAAGGACGGCGATCTGCTCCGGATCGTCGGCACCGCCGGCGGTGCGGTCGATGTCGACGGCGACTACACGGTCGAGACGGTCTCCGAGCAGACCATCACGCTCACCACCACCAATGCCAACGCCACCGGACAGCCGGCGTTCGAGGTGATGGACGACGTGGTTCTGTCTCTCCTGATCGAGGAAGACATCTGGACCGGCTACGTCAAACACGAAAACGTGCTGGACGAGCAGTTGAGCCACGAGGCGGGCATGGACGTCTTTGTCGACCGGATCACCCGGGTCGATGCCGGCGGCGCCCTGTTCGCCGACACCGTCAAGGGCTGGCTCGACCAGGGCTTCCTGGAAGGCCAGCGGGTGCGGATCACCAATCTCGACAATCCGGCCCAGTATATCGACGCCAAGATCGCCATCATCCGCGGCGAGAACGACACGCTCGACGAGACGATCCAGTTCACGCTGGATCCGGACACCGACGTGCACACCCATGCGGCCTGGCTCGAGGACGCGACCAACCTGCATGTCGAGGTGAACCGCCTCGCCGTGGTGGCCTCGTTCGACGAGACCAACTGGTACCAGCAGCAGACCGTCACCCTGAAGGCCGACCCCTATTACGAGGTGCCGTCGACCCGCGAGGGCGTGAAGGTGTTCGCGGTGCAGCCGCACCGTCTGTCGAACCTGCGCGGCCCGCTGGCCGTGGAGGGCGGCCCGACCGGCGCCGACCGCTCACTGACCAACGGCGTCAAGCTGCCGGGCGAACGGGACGACTTCCTGATCGCCATCGGCGCGCAGCCGCCGGAAAGCCAGCAGATCGACGTTCTCAACATCTTCAACGACGGCAGCCAGGCCGACACCAACGGCGTGCTCACCTCGACCACGCTGCGCGGCTTCGGCATGGCGGAAGACCTGGTCTTCCCGAACGTCTCCGGCCCGCTCTATGGCGAGGGCGCCGACTCGAACGAGCCGACCGACCTGCTCTATCCGGGCGGCATCAGCTTCGGCAAGGTCAATTTCGGCTCCGGCGGCGTCAGCACCGAGGGGCTGACCAGCACCGTCGAGGTCGTGAACGTCATGCTGGGCGAGGGCAATGATCGCCTGGACGTGGAAGGCACGCTGAACCCGGCGGACTTCGTCTCGGCCGAGAACACGTTCACCTTCACGAACAGCTGGGATGGCACCTCCGACCCGAATTTCGGCCTGGTGGCCGACTGGGCGGGCTATGCGGGCGAGAACATCATCACCCGCGCCGGCTTCGACTGGAAGGCCCAGGGCTTCCTGGCCGGCCAGACCGTGACCATCGAAGGCATGGACGGCCTCGAATGGACCGTGCTTGGCGTCGAGGATGCCATCGAGTACTTCGATCCGATGACCGGCGACCCGATCATCAACCCGGCGACGTCAGAGCCGTATCGCGATCCGAACGACAACTCGATCCTGATCCTCTCCGGCCCCGACTTCAGCTTTGAAGGCATGTCGCCCGGCGACATCAAGATCGTCGCGGAGGACCTGAAAGTCCTGGAGACGGTTACGGCCACCGTCGGTGCCGGCGTGCTGACCCGCAGCACCGGCAACTGGGAAGACTCGGGCTTCATCGCGGGCCAGCTGCTGCATGTCGAGACCGAGGCCGGTTCGCATCAGTTCCGCATCGTCTCGATTTCCGACGACGGCACGACGATGGAGGTGAATGACGGCGACCTGGATGCGCTCGGCGCGCCGGGCGAGACGGTCACCGGCATCTTCTGGGTGCAGGGGCCCCATGGCGGCCTGACCGTGCTGCACGGCGGCGGCAATCTGGATGTCGACACCATCGGCACGTTCAACCTCGCCCAGAACGGCGCCGGCGAGACCCTGCTCACGCGCCTGGACGGCCGCAGCTTCGGCACGGTCGACGACGGCATGGGCGGCGAGATCTTCGGCGATGCGCGCTTCCAGGTCGGCCAGTTGATCCAGCTTGGCGACGAGACGCATGTGCGCCAGATCCTGGAAATCCGCGACGCCGATCCGGACGATTTCGGCATCGCCAACCCGTTCAGCACCTGGGGCCGCGCCTCGGTCCTGGTCCTGTCCGACCCGGTTGCGGGCGAGGGGGGCGACACGGTCCTGAGCGTCGGTGCAATGCCGGCAGACGGCATGGATCACGCCATCCGCGTTTCGCTCGCCACCCCGGACGTGACCGAGGTGACGGTGGCGGAGGTCGACATTCGCGTCGACCGGCTGATCGCGCCCGATGGCACCAACTGGGAGACCGACTACGGTTTCGAGGTCGGCCAGTTCATCGAGATCGACGGCCAGCCGGGCCAGTTCCTGATTGCCGATATCACCGGCAATGTGCTGCGCATCGCCAACGCCGCGCTCGATCCGTGCGACGATGGCACGGTGACGGTGCGCCTGACCCGGACGGATATCACCCGCACGGGCGGCGCCTCCGTCGGCGGCGACCACTTCGTCGTGACCGGCGGTGCCGGCCCCGACAGCCCGTTGGTGATCTATGGCGACACCAGCCAGGACGGCGTCTGGTATTCCGGCCACAGCGGCGACCAACTCGGCATCGAATTCGGCGAAAAGCCGTTCGATCCGTTCGCCGATCTGCCCGACAACGAGCTGGAGGACGACGAGTGGGTGTTCCCGGTCGCCGTGCCCTTCGGCCAGTACGGCAACGACATCATCGACGCCAGTGCGCTGTTCGCCGACGCCATCTATGACGCCGACGGCATACCGCACGATGCGGAGGGCAATGTCATCTCCGTCGGCCTGACGGCCTATGGCGGCGCCGGCAACGACCTGATCATCGGCAGCCAGGTGGGCGACCATCTGGCCGGCGGTTCCGGCAACGACACCATTATCGGCCAGCGCGGCGTCGACCATATCTATGGCGACAGCGGCGTGAACGTGAACATCTTCACGCGCGCGCTGGATATCGCGGTGATCGACGCCAGCCCGGCGCCTTCGGCCGATCCGAACACGCCGGAGACCGGCAGCACGTTCGCGCCGGTGGCCTCGCCGGTCCGCGACGACCTGACGGCCGGCAAGGACACCCTGATCGGCAATGGCGGCGCGCCGGACAACAACCCGGACATCATCTTCGGCGACCACGGCATCGTTACCCAGGACACGTTCGACCCGAACCTGCCGGACGTGTTCGCGGCCCCGGGCGAGATCGTCCTGCAGAAGATCCAGACGACGCTGCTGGACAGCATCCTCTCGATCAGTTCGACCGAACTCGACAACGGCGCCGACGACATTCTGATCGGTGCCGAGATCGATGACGTCATGATCGGCGGTGGCGGCAACGACATCATCGACGGCGGCATCGGCGACGACCTGATCTTCGGCGATGCGGTCACGCTGACCCGCATGGGCGGCGCCGACGACAACCTGCTGGACGACATTCGCAGCCTGCGTTTCCAGACCCTGGCCGGCACGCTGATGTATTCGCGCTCCGACCGCGAAACCCCCGCCGGCTATGACGAGGCGGGTGCCGATACCAGCGGCGTGCTGCTGGTCTCCCTCGACTCCATGGGCAACCCGATCCCGCGCGACTACCGCGACCCGAACGGGCCGCAATGGTGGGCCGAGTACGAGATCGACTATGCCGACACGCACACCAGCGCCATGGATGCGGGCCTGGCCGGCGTCGGCACGTTCGGCAACGACTACATTGCCGGCGGCCAGGGCAATGACATGATCTTCGGCCAGCTGGGCGACGACGTCATCCAGGGCGACGGCACGGTTCAGGGCACGATCCTGGATGCGGACGAGATCCAGGCCATTATCGAGGGCGCGAACCTCGATATGGACGACTCGAACGACGTCACCACCCGCCGGGTGGGCGCGGCCCGCGATCCGGGCGACGCCACGGATCCGATCGGCCCGCTGACGGTCATCCCGGTCGACGTGAACGCGACCGACCTGACCCAGGACGGCGAGGACTATATCGAGGGCGGCGGCGGTTGCGACGTCGTCTTCGGCGGCCTGGGCCAGGACGACCTGGTCGGCGGTTCGTCCAGCTTCTTCAGCCTGACGACGCCGGACGTGCGGCCCGACCACAATGATGTGATCTTCGGCGGCACCGGCGTGCAGATCGACCGCAACGACGCGGACCCGAACGGCGATGCGACGGCGGCGATGGACCCGCATTCGCGCGATGCCGACGTGATCGTCGGCGACAATGGCAACATTGTCCGCCTGGTTGGCGTCAACAACACCGACGACCCGTCGGCGCGGGGCGGGGCGGCGCTCTACCTGCACTTCGCCTATGACACCGACGCCTACAACGCCGACGAGAAGATCATCGCCCGCGGCGTCACGCTGCTTGACTACACGCCGGGCGGCACCGACTTCGCGCCGGCCCAGGCGATTGCCGACATCTTCGGCGACGACGAGGTGCATGGCGAGACCGGCGACGACGTCATCTACCTGGGCGCCGGCAACGACATCGCCTTTGGCGACGCCGAGAACGACGACATTTACGGCAATGCCGGCAATGACTGGATTTCCGGCGGCACCGGCATTGACGGTATCCTCGGCGACGACGGCCGGATCTTCACCAGCCGCAACGAAGCGCTCGCCAATGGCGAGGACTATGGCGCGGCCTATTCCGAAAGCCTCTACGGCGTCTTCAAGCTGCTGGCCCGCGATCCGGACAGCCGCACCAGTCAGGGCAATGTGATCGACGAGTTGGTCTACACCCCCGGCAAGGTGCAGACCGCCCTGATCAACCGGTCCGGCGAGTTGCTGAAGTCGGTGGATCTGACACCCTACAGCGTCGACCCGGAGGCGAACCTCTATTCCAACCCGCTGCTGTCCAACCCGCAGCAGGCCGACGACGTCATCTTCGGCGGTCTGGGCGACGACTTCCTGCATGGCGGCTCCGGCGACGATGCGATCGCCGGCGGCGAGGCCCTGCCGGACAGCTACACCCAGCTGTTCGAGAACGGGGTCGAGGTGGGCCTGGTCCGCACCGACTTCACCCGGCCGTGGAACCCCGGCGACATCCTGAAATTCGGCGAGGACACGGACCCCTGGAACGCGCCGAAGCCGATCCGCAGCCGCCTGGGCGAGTTCTACCTCTATGACGAGTACGATCCGCGCCGCGTGATCCTGTTCAAGGACAACGGTTCGGTTTGGGATGCCAACGATCCGCAGGATCCGACGCTGTACAAGCAGTACTTCCTGAACCAGCTCGACAACGAGGGTGAGACCTTCCTCGGCTATACCGGGTTCGAGCCGAACGGCACGCCGATCGGCGACGAGGTCCCGCGCGAGAGCGACGGCAACGACGCGATCTTCGGCGACCTCGGCAATGACTGGATCGTCGGCGGCACCGGGCGCGACCACATCTATGGCGGCTTCGGCAACGACCTGCTGAACGCCGACGACGTGATGGGCGGTCCCGGCACCTCCTACGATGAGACGGCCGGCCTGAACGATGCGCCGGACACGCACCTGATCTGGGAGGATCGGGCCTATGGCGGTGCCGGTCTCGACATCCTGATCGGCAACACCGGCGGCGACCGTCTGATCGACTGGTCGGGCGAGTTCAACTCCTACATCGTGCCGTTCGCGCCCTTCGGCATCGCGACGGTGAGCCGGCAGGTGCCGCCGCAACTGTTCGACTTCCTGTGGGCGCAGGCGGCCAGCGACGGCGTCGACGTGACCCGCTTCGGCGATACCGGTCAGTCCAACTCGCGCTCGCGCTATTCGAACGTGTCCGAGTCGCAGGGCGATCCCGACGGCGAACTGGGTCTCGTCACCCAGCGCGATCACGGCCTCTGGCAGGATCAGAGCGGCCCGCCGACCGATCCGCAAGCCGGCAACATCCCCGGCGGGCGGCGCGACGTGCTGCGTACCGCGGACTTCGACAACCGCACCATGGACGGCTTCTCGGTCGACCGCGGCAATTTCGTGGCCACCGGCGGTTCGCTCAGCGTTGCGGCGGCGAGCCCGGGCGACGTGGCGACGGCGGTGTTCATGCTCGACGACTACCTGCCGCAGTATTACGAGGTCGAGGCCACCATCAGCACCGACAAGCCGACTGGCGGTTGGAAGGCGAATGGCTACGTCATCTTCGACTACTATGACGACCAGGATTTCAAGTTTGCTGGTATCAACATCTCTACCAACAAAATTGAAATGGGCTATGTCGATGCCACCGGCTGGCACTATGTGCAGCAGTCGAACAAGCCGGTGCAGATCAAGCCGAACCAGAACTATCACGTGACGGTGGCGGTCAACGGCACGAACGTGACGCTGCAGATCGAAGGCGTGAACTGGTTCACCTACGACTACACCCCGCGCTACGAAGGCGGCGAGCCGGTGCCGTTGAACCGCGGTATGGTCGGTGTCGGCATGGATGGCTCGCGCGGCAAGTTCGACAACTTCCGGGTGCAGATCCTGCCGCCGGAATGGACGCTGGAGGCGACCGACGACTTCGAGGGTACGGTCGACGAGGTTCCGAATGTCGAGCAGAGCCCGACCTGGGCCGAGCTTGGCGGCGTGCTTGGCGGCACGGCCAATGGCGGCACGCCTGCGGTCCAGTTCGTCGAGTTGGGGGCCACGCTGGCGGCCAACAGCCATCTCGAACTGCAAGTCGATGTGGTTGCCAACGGCCAGGCCGGCCTCATCTTCGACAGCTACGACGATCAGAACTACAAGTTCGTCGTGCTGGACGCCGCGACGAACCGTCTGGTGATCGGTCATTCGACCACCGAACACGGGATCGTCCAGGATTTCTCCGTCGCGGTTAATGTCGGCAGCGGCAGTCACAATCTGATGGTGGGGATGCAGGGTGCCGGCATGGAAGTGCGCGTCGATGGCGCCCTGGTCAGCAGCTACGGCTTCAACGCCGCGACGGTCGACGGCCAGTTCGGCGTCATCGTGATGCAGGGCGAGGCGGCCTTCGACAATCTGCGGGTTGCGACGGACGACGATGCCTTCGCCGAGGCGCTCCGGCTCGCCGGCGGCGTGCGGGACGACTCGGTGGCGCCGACGACGGTTTCGGCCGACGACGTGCAGCGCCTGTACGAGCAGGCACTGGCCGACTGGGCCGACAGCGGTCTGGTCAGCGATGCCGACCTGGCGGCGCTGGCCGACGTCAAGCTGGAAGTCGTCGACCTCGAAGGCTCGACCCTGGCGCGTGCGCAGGAGGACGAGGACGTCATCCAGGTCGACCTCAACGCGGCCGGCGCCGGCTGGTATATCGACAGCGATCCCAGCACGACCGAGGCGTTCGAGGGCGTCGACCTGATCACCGTGCTGCGGCACGAGATCGGCCACCTGCTGGGCTATGAGCACAACGAGATCCTGCTCATGGCGGCCGAAATCGACACCGGCGTCCGCCTCGCGGTGGACGATGGGGCGACGGGCGGGGCGACCGCGACGGACGGCGCGACCTATGCGACCGACCCGACCTTCGACGATGGTTTGGCGACCGACCCGCTGAAGCGCGGCAAGGGCGACAAGACCGCCGCCGCCGAAGGCAGCCTGATCTTCGATCCGGAGACCGGCCAGCTGGTCGACTCGAACGAGGCCGCCCTGCTGTTCGCGAGCCGCACCACCGGTTCGGAGCGCGACCCGTCGATGATGCTGGCGGCCTTTGGGTCAGTGGCCGGCCTGGCCGCCATGAAGGCGCGCACCCACGCGGAGCGCGCCCGGATGGAGGCTCCGGTCGAGGTGCCGGGCGAGGTCATCGCCGCGGCAGAGGCCCGGCGGGGCGGCGGCTGGAAGCACCGCTTCCTGGCGCTGTTCGGCCGGCAGTAGACCGGGCATCAACGCGGTCGCCTCCCGCAGGCGGCCCGCCGCAGCACCCCCCGCGCCGGCCGGATCGCCCGCGCGGGGGCGTTGCGTTCGGAGGGCGTTGCGTTGGGGGGCTGCGACCGCGGGGGCTGCCGTGCGATCCGCAGCGCCGGCCGGCGATGGATCGGTTGGACAAGATCGGTTTTGCAAAGCGGGTGCGGCTCGCGCTATCCCTGGGTCGCGGACCGGCGGAAGCCCGCCGACCGGTCGCATGATGCGGGACGATGAGCAGACACTGGCAGACCTACCACCACTATGCCTATGGCGCGGTCGCGACCCTGGGAACGCTCGCCGCCGTCGCCGCGATCGGCTGGCTGATGACCTCGGCCCTCTGGGCGGCGTGGGCGCCGGCCATGGAGCAGGTGACCGGCCCGTTCCTGAACGTGCTCGGCGTGCTGTTCGGCCTGACCCTGGCCTTCCTGGCCAACGACACCTGGACCGCCCATGACCGGGCGCGAAGCGCCGTCCTGCGCGAGGTGGATGCGATCCGGCGGCTGGATATTCTGACCGAAGCCGTTCCGGCGGCGGCACAACCCGCCCTGCGCCAGGCGGTGCGCGACTATGTCCGCGCCGCCGTGGAGGAATGGCCGGCGCTGGCGCGCTGCGATTTCTCGCCGACGGCCTCCGTCGCCGCGGACGGGCTGCTGCGGCGGTTTTCCGGCCTCGCAACCGGCATTGGCTGCCAGCCGCCCTTGCTGCAGGCGATGCTGGGCGCCGTCACCGAGGTGCGCGAGAACCGCGATATCCGCATCGGGCTGAGCCGCACCCATGTCAATCCGCTGAAATGGCTGGGCATGGCCTTTCTCGGCTTCCTGACGATCGTGTCGATTGCCGTGGTCCATGCCGGCGACCCGGCGACGGCGCTGATCGGCATGGGCCTGTTCGGCCTCGCCTCGGCCCCGACGGCCACCATCGTGCTGATCCACGGCAACCCGTTTCAGCCGCCGTCCGCCGTGTCGGCCGCGCGACTGGCGGCGGCGCTGGCGGGGGACCGAAGCGGCGCGCGCGGTGGCGACGCGCGACAACAGCCAGTCGCGCGAAGGTTGCCGTAAGTCGAACATGCGATAAGTTTGAGACAAGCGCGAATTGGTGTGCATAGTCTCGCGCTTGGCGCTTTTCGCCGGACGTCCGTGTTTTGGAGTTCACAATGGTCAGCGAGTTACGATCCGCCGCGAATGCGCAGGGACGCGGTTATGCCGGCGACGCCCTGCGCGAAAAATACCGGGCGGAGCGCGATCGCCGTCTGCGCTCCGACGGCACCGACCAGTATGTGGCGACCGTCGGCGACTTTGCCCATTATCTCGACGACCCCCACGCCGACCCGACCTTTGCCCGCGCGCCGGTCGATGAAACCGTCGATGTCGCGATCCTTGGGGGCGGTTTCGGCGGATTGCTCGCGGCCGCGCGCCTTGTCGCCGCCGGCATCGACGATTTCCGCATCATCGAGAAGGCGGGCGATTTCGGCGGCACCTGGTACTGGAACCGCTATCCGGGCGCGGCCTGCGATACCGAAGCCTATATCTACATGCCGCTGTTGGAAGAGGTCGGCTACATCCCGACCCGGAAATACGCGCGGGCGACCGAGTTGTATGCGCATTGCCAGCGCATCGGGCGGCATTTCGACCTCTATGGCAGGGCGTATTTCCAGACCCTGGTGACCGAGGCGCGCTGGGACGAACGGGCGTTGCGCTGGATCGTGACCACCAGCCGCGGCGACAGCCTGCGCGCCCGGTTCCTGATCCTGGCCGGCGGCACGACGCTGGGCCGGCCCAAGCTGCCGGGCGTCCCGGGGATCGAACGCTTCAAGGGCCACACCTTCCACACCAGCCGCTGGGATTACGACTACACCGGCGGCGATGCGAGCGGCGGCCTCGACAAGCTGCGCGACAAGCGCGTGGGCATTATCGGCACCGGCGCGACGGCGGTTCAATGCGTGCCGCATCTGGGACGCTCGGCCCAGGACCTCTATGTGTTCCAGCGCACGCCGTCCTCCGTCGATGTCCGCGCCGACCGGCCGACCGACCCGGACTGGGCCGCCGGCCTGCGGCCCGGCTGGCAGCAGGAGCGGATCGCGAATTTCACCGCCGTCATCTCCGGCGCGGATTTCGAGGAGGATCTGGTCAATGACGGCTGGACCGACCTGATCGGCAACATCCTGCTGGCCGCGCGCCGCCGCCAGCAGGCGGGCGAGGCGGTGGAGGACGCGCAGGCGCTGATCCAGCAGGCCGACGACCAGAAAATGGACCAGGTGCGCGCCCGCATCGACGCCATCGTCAAGGACAAGGCCACGGCGGCGGCGCTGAAGCCCTGGTACAACCAGTTCTGCAAGCGCCCCTGCTTTCATGACGACTACCTCCCCACCTTCAACCGGCCGAACGTGCATCTGGTCGACACCAAGGGCCGGGGTGTCGAGCGGATCACGGAAACCGGCGTCGTGGTCGACGGCCGGGAATACGAACTCGACTGCCTGATCTACGCCACCGGTTTCGAAGTCGGCACCGGCTATCAGCGCACCATCGGCTTCGACCTCCACGGCCGCGGCGGGCAGAGCCTGGCCGACAAATGGAAGGACGGGGCCGAGACGCTGCACAGCCTCTTCACCCGCGGCTTTCCCAATCTGATCGTCTTTTCCACCATGCAATCCGGCCAGAGCGCCAACTTCCAGCATATGCTGGACGTCAAGTCCCGGCACATTGCCTATGTCCTGAGCGAAGCCAAGGCCCGCGGCGTCAAGGCGTTGGAGCCCAGCGCCGAGGCGGAACAGGAATGGGTGGATACCATCGTCAAACTCGCGATCGGCCGCCGGGCGTTTCTGTCGGAATGCACGCCCGGCTACTACAACAACGAGGGCGGCAAACTCGACATGCGCATTGCGAAGAACAACCAGTATTGGCGCGGGCCGATGGTCTATGTCCGCCATCTGGACCGCTGGCGCGCCGAGGGCACCCTGCCGGGGCTCGAACTGACGGTGTGATCGACCGGCACCCCGGCGACCGCGGCCGGGGCGTCGAGCCATGCCGCGGCGCGCGCGGTTCGCGGAGGCCCGCGCGGCTCAGTTCGCGGGGGTCAGGCGGATGAGCGCGCCATTGCCGGAGTCGGTCAGGATCATGACGGCGCCGTCCCGCGCCACGTCCACGTCGCGCACCCGGGCTTCGCCCTGAAGGTAGCGGGCCTCGCCGGTGACCCGGGTCCCGTCCAGTTCCAGCCGCACCAATGCCCGGCTCGCCAGGCCGCCGATCAGCACGCTGCCGCACCAGCCGGGAAACAGCCGGCCGTCGTAAAAGGCCATGCCCGACGGCGCGATCACCGGGTCCCAATAATAGAGCGGCTGCTCCATGCCGGCGGCGGCGGTCAGGCCCTGTCCGATCGGCGCGCCGGAATAATCCTCGCCATAGGTCACGATGGGCCAGCCATAGTTGCGGCCCGGCTCCGGCCGGTTCAACTCGTCGCCGCCGCGCGGCCCGTGTTCCACGGTCCAGAGCGCGCCGTCGGGGCCGAGCGCCGCTGCCTGGATGTTGCGGAAGCCCCAGGCCCAGATTTCCGGTTGCCCGCCCGCGATCCGGGGATTGCCGGCCGCCGCGCCGCCCATCGGCTCGATCCGCAGCACCTTGCCCAGATGGGTCGAGACATCCTGCGCCAGCCGGCGCGGCTCGGGGCGCGACCGCTCGCCCGTGGTGACGAACAGGGCGCCGTCGCGGTCGAACACCAGTCGCGAGCCGAAATGCAGGGTCGAGTTCCAGGCCGGCTGTTGGTGAAAGATCGCCCTGACTTCTGTCATGGTCCGGCCATCCGCCGACAGGAAGCCCGTGGCCACCGCGGTCGCGTTCGTGCCATGGCCGCGGGGTTCGGCATAGCTCCACCAGACCCGGCGGGTCGCGGCGAAATCGTCCGCCACGACAACGTCCAGCAGTCCGCCCTGGCCGCGCGCATCGACATCGGGCAGGCCCGCAATCGCAGCGGAGACGTGGCCATCGGGCGAGACCAGCCGCATCCGCCCCGGCCGCTCCGTCACCAGCCAGCGCCCGTCGGACAGTTGATCCATGCCCCAGGGGTGTTCCAGCCCGGTGGCGATCACCTCGCGGGTCAGGTTCACGCCCGCGTCGACGATCGGCGCGCGGGTCTGGCCCGCGAAAGCGGGGCGCTGGTCGGGCGCATTCGGCGGTGCGGCATTGAAGTTCTGTGCGGACCCGGCAAGGGGCGCCAGGGCGACCGCGAGCGCAAGGATCAGGATCGTCCGGTTCATCTGTTCACTCCGTTCCTGCGGCGCATTGCACTGCCCACCGTCCGGGATTTTGGCGCGATTGCCCAATGAATTTGGCGTGTTCCGGTAGGGGAGCGCGAGGGCCGCGGCGCAGGCCCGGCCCGGGATTGCGCCCTTGCCCTCGCCCCGTCGGCCTGGCGGGGCGTTCGAGGGGCGGGCCGCGGCCCGTTCGCGGGGCCTGCGGCGGCGACGTGCTCGAAATTCCGTTGCCGGCCGCCGCGGCTTCGCCTATCGTGGCCGGCATGGATGCGGGTGTAGTTCAGTGGTAGAACGTCAGCTTCCCAAGCTGAATGTCGTCGGTTCGATCCCGATCACCCGCTCCAACGCTCCGGCTTTCGACGCCGTTTCGCGCCGCTGATGCCCGTCGCCGGAACCGCCAAGCCAATGCCCCGCCTCCTGATCGTCTACCACTCCCGCACCGGCGGCGCGCGCCAGATGGCCGAGGCGGCCGCTGCCGCGGCGCGCGCAGAGGCCCCGACCACGCTCAAGCCCGCCGCCGAGGCCGGCCCGGACGACCTGCTGGCCGCCGACGGCTATCTGTTCGCGGCGCCGGAAAATCTGGCCGCGCTTTCCGGCGTGATGAAGGATTTCTACGACCGTTGCTATTACCCGGTGCTGGGCCGGATCGAGGGGCGGCCCTATGCGCAGATGGTCTCGGCCGGCTCGGACGGCGAGGGGGCGGCGCGGCAGACCGCGCGCATCGTCACCGGCTGGCGCCTGAAAGCAGTGCAACCGCCGTTGATCGTCTGCACCCACGCCCAGACGCCCGAGGCCATTCTCGCGCCCAAAACCATCGCCGAGGCCGACCTCGCCCGCTGCCGCGAACTGGGCGCGGCGCTGGCCGCGGGCCTGGCGCTCGGCGTGTTCTGAGCCGTCCCGCAGGCGCGTCCCGAACCCTGGCGCTCGCCCGGCGGCCGTGGCACACTCGTGGCCGAACCCCAACAATACCCCGATAAAATATCGACGAGGACCCCCCGATGGCAGAATACATCCCCCCGGCGCTGGATTGGGTGCGCGAGCAGGTGGAGCTCTATGAGGGCAGCGGCGGCACCAAGGGCACGACGCTCCGCGACACCGGCCTGCCCTGCATCATCGTCACCCACCAGGGCAACAAGACCGGCGGCATCCGCAAAATCCCGCTGATGCGGGTCAAGGTCGGCGATGCCTATGTGCTGGTCGGCTCCTATGGCGGGCGCGAGAAGAACCCGGTCTGGGTCTACAATCTGCGCGCCAACCCGGACGTCGACATTCGCGACGCGACCGAGGTGTTCAAGATGCGGGTGCGCGAGGTGCCGCCCGGGCCGGAGCGCGACCGCTTGTGGGAGGCCTGCGCCAAGGCGTTTCCGCCTTATCTGGACTATGAGAAAAAGGCGCCGCGCCTGATCCCGGTCTTCCTGGCCGAGCCGGTCTGAGGCCGTCGTCATGCCCGTCGAATTCAGCCGCCGCGACGAGTTCGCCATCATCACCCTCAACCGGCCGGAGGCGATGAACGCGCTGGCCTTTTCGGTGGTGGAGGAGATCGACGCCGCCATCGACCAGGCCGTCGCCAGCGACGCCCGCGCCGTGATCTTCACCGGCGCCGGCGACAAGGCGTTCTGCGCCGGGGCCGACATCAACGAGTTGCAGAGCCTGACGCCGGTCGGCTTCCGCACCCAGATGCGCCGCGGCCAGAGCGTGCTGGCGCGCCTCGACACGCTGCCGATCCTCTCCATCGCCGCGATCAACGGCTTTGCGCTCGGCGGCGGCATGGAGTTGGCGCTGGCCTGCACCTTCCGCGTCGCGGTGCCCTCGGCCCGGCTGGGCGTGCCGGAGATCAAGCTGGGGGCGATTCCCGGCTATGGCGGCACCCAGCGCCTGCCGCGCCTGATCGGCGAGGGGCGGGCGCTGGACCTGGTGCTCTCCGGCCGCTTCGCCGACGCGGCGGAGGCGGAGCGCATCGGCCTCGTGCACCGGGTGATCGAGGGCGACCTGATGGAGGGGGTGCTCGCCTTTGCCCGCCAGTACACCGGCATGAGCCTGGCGACGCTGCGGCTGGCGCGGGAAGCGGTGACCGGCGCGCTCGACCGCACCATCGCCGACGGTCTGAAGGTGGAAGCCGACCTCGCCGCCTTCTCCTTCACCCTGGAGGATGCGAAGGAGGGCACCAGCGCCTTCCTGGAAAAGCGCAAGGCCGTTTTCAAGGACCGCTAGCGCTGCCCCTGCACCGGGTTGATGGTCCCCGGACGGTGCGGAGCGCCGGTCCGGGGCCGGTGTCGGCATGCGAACACCGCCGCCTCGGGTGTTCGCGAGAGCGAGCGGCCCCGGATGCTTGCGCTGCAAGCTCCGGGGAACACCGACTTTCACCGCACTCCCGTTGGGTTGATGTTCCCCGGACGGTGCGCCGGTCCGGGGCCGGTGTCGGCATGCGAACATCGCCGCCTCGGGTGCCCGCCTGCGTTTCGCGCTGGCCATGGCTGGCCGGCCGTGGTTTTCTGCCCCCAGCCTCTCGCACCCGCAAACGAACGAGTTCGCCTATGCCCGGCCCGTTTTCCGCCGTCCTCTGGGATTTCGGCGGCGTGATTCTCTCCAGCCCGTTCGACGCCTTCGCCCGGTACGAGGCGGAGATCGGCCTGCCCGACGGCTTTATCCGCCGGTTGAACGCCACCAATCCGGACGACAATGCCTGGGCCAAGCTGGAGCGGTCCGACGTTTCGCTCGACGAATTCTGCAATCTCTTCGAGGCCGAAGCCCGCGCGGCCGGCGGCGAACTCTCCGGCCACAAGGTGATTTCGCTGCTGGCCGGCGAGGTACGGCCGGACATGGTGGCGGCCCTGCGCACCGTGGCCGCCCGCTACAAGACCGCCTGCCTGACCAACAACGTCAAGACCTCCACCCGGACGCCGGAAAAACAGGCCGAGATCGACCGGATCATGGGGATTTTCGGCGTGGTGGTCGAAAGCTCCAAGGTCGGCGTGCGCAAGCCGGAGCCGGCCTTCTACGCGAAGGCCTGCGCGATGCTGGAGATCGAGCCGCATCAGGCGATCTTCCTCGATGACCTGGGCGTCAATCTGAAGCCGGCGCGGGCCATGGGCATGGCCACGATCAAGGTGGCCTCGCCCGCCCAGGCGCTGGGGGAGCTGGAGATCCTGCTTGGCCATCCCGTCCGCTGAGACCGGCGATGGCTGAAAATGGCGATGGCTGAAAATGGCGACGGGACGCCGACGGTCCGGATTGCCATGTGGTCCGGGCCCAGGGCGCTCTCGACCGCGCTGATGCGGGCCTGGGAGAACCGGCCCGATTGCCTCGTGGTGGACGAGCCGCTTTATGCCGCCTATCTGGCCGCGACCGGCCTCGACCACCCGATGCGCGCCGCGGTGCTGGCGGCCCAGGCGCAGGACGCGGGCCTCGTCGCCCGGCGGATGACGACCATGACCGGCGCGCCCATCATCTACCAGAAGCATATGAGCCACCATCTGCTGCCGACCATGCCGCGGGATTGGGTGGACCGGCTCGCCAACGCCTTTCTGATCCGCGACCCGGCCCGCGTGCTCGCCTCCTATGACCGCAAGCGCCCGGCGCCGACCCTGGCCGATATCGGCATCGGGCAGCAGGGCGAAGTGTTCGACCGCCTGGCCGACCGCGACGGCCGCGCGCCGCCGGTGATCGACGCCGACGACCTGCAACGGGCGCCGGAGACGGTGCTGCGCGCGCTCTGCCGGGCGCTGGGCGTGCCGTTCCGGGCGGAAATGCTGGCCTGGCCCGCGGGTCCGCGGGCCAGCGACGGCGTCTGGGCGCCGCACTGGTATGATGCGGTCTGGCGCTCCACCGGCTTCGGGCCGCCGCGGGAGCGGGCGACGACGCTGGCGCCGGCGCTCGCCCGCCTGGCCGAGCAGGCCCGCCCGCTCTACGAGCGCCTTGCCCGCCATCGCCTCG
The DNA here is from genome assembly GCA_020638555.1 of Alphaproteobacteria bacterium. Lineage (NCBI taxonomy): Bacteria > Pseudomonadati > Pseudomonadota > Alphaproteobacteria > Alphaproteobacteria bacterium. Next base: position 47,743 of record JACKII010000002.1, read on the forward strand.
CCGCGGCGTGACAAGCGCGGCCGCGGGTGGCATGCTGCCGGTCACACGCTCGCAAGACCGAAGCCGCCCATGACCATCCCCCCATTGTTCGACCTGTCCGGCAAGGTGGCCGTCGTCACCGGCGCCTCGCGCGGCATCGGCGAGTCCATCGCCCAACAACTGGCGGCGCACGGCGCCCGGGTCGTGGTGTCCTCGCGCAAGGCCGAGGCCTGCGACCGGGTCGTGGCCGATATCAAGGCCAACTGGGCCCGGGGTGAGGGCGACGCCATGACCATCCCCTGCCATGTGGGCCAGCGCGACCAGTGCGAGGCGTTGATCGACCGCACCATCGCCGCCTGGGGCCGGGTCGACATTCTGGTGCTCAACGCCGCCGTCAGCGCCCATCGCGGGCCGATGGCGGAGGCGGAGGACTGGATGTTCGACAAAATGTTCGCCGCCAACATCCGCGGCGCGCTCTGGCTGACCGACCGGGCCTGCCCGGACATGGCCCGCCGCAAGGACGGCGCCGTCATCCTGATCGGCTCGGCCGGTGGGCTGCGCGGCTCGTCGGACATGGGGCTTTACGGCATCACCAAGGCCGCGGACATGCAGATCGCGCGCAACCTGGCCGTCACCTGGGGCAAGCACAACATCCGCGCCAATTGCGTCGCGCCCTCGCTGGTGGTGACCGACATGGCGGAGGTGCTGACCACGGACGCGAAACGGCAGCAGACCCTGGAATGGACCTATCCCATGAAGCGCATCGGCACGGTGGAGGACGTCTCGGGCGTCGTCGTGGCGCTCGCCGGCCCGGCCGGGGCCTGGACCAGCGGCCAGACCATCGTCATCGACGGCGGCATGATGGCCGGCCCGGGCCGGGAGGAGGGCTGAGCCATGACCGAACCGAGCGAAATTCCCGCCATGTTCGACCTGTCCGGCCAGGTGGCCGTCGTCACCGGCTCGACCAAGGGTATCGGCAAGGCCATTGCCGCGCGGATGGCGCAGCACGGCGCCAAGGTGGTCGTCTCCTCGCGCAAGGCCGATGTCGTCGAAGCCGTGACGGCGGAGATCAACCGCGACTTCGCCGCCCATGGCGGCGAGGCCATCGGCGTTCCCGCCAATATCGGCCGCCGGCCCGAATGCGAGGCGCTGGTCGCCGCGGCGCTCGACCGGTGGGGCCGGATCGACACCTTCGTCGCCAATGCCGCCATCAACCCCTATTACGGCCCGCTGCACGAGATCCCGGAAGACGCCTTCCTCAAGATCATGAGCACCAATGTGCAGAGCCCGATCTGGTTCTCCGGCCTGGTTTGCCCGCAAATGGCGGCGCGGGGCGGCGGCAATTTCATCGTGGTGTCGTCGGTGGGCGGGTTGCGCGGCGACGCCAAGATCGGCGCCTATTGCCTGTCGAAGGCGGCCGACATGCAACTGGTGCGGAACATGGCGGTGGAATGGGGGCAACACAATATCCGCGCCAATTGCATCGCCCCCGCGCTGGTGCGCACCGATTTCGCGCGGGCCTTGTGGGAAAATCCGGTGCGCCACGAAAATGCCTTAATGACCTATCCGCTGCACCGATTGGGGGAGCCGGACGACATTGCCGGCATGGCCGTGATGCTGGCCAGCCGGGCCGGCGCCTGGATTTGTGGCCAGACCCTGACCGTAGATGGCGGAATGATGGCGGGAATCGGGCGATACGAGTAGCCGCTCCGACGCCGATTACGTCATTGTCGCATATCTGTAATTTCGTTTTTATTGATTGCGGAGCCAAACAGACGTAAGATTACCGCACAGGTAAGCGATTTGTTGCCGTCGGATTCAGCAACCCCGACGGCTGCGAATGAGGTGCAGCAAAAGCAGTCGCAACATCTGAGTCATATGGTCGAAGACGGGTTGGCGCCCGGGGGCCGATAAGGTCGGTCCACCACGCCGTCTCGCATCGCACTTACCTGTGAATCGTCCTACCGATCACACTGGCTCAGCGGACTTGCGGGTCGAACTAGGAAAGACCCGCTACGGAGTGGTTCCTACACATGTCGAATTTTGACCGGCCGCCTGTGAAGGCCGAGAGCGTGACCGTTACGGTCAAGTGGTTTAACGCGACCAAAGGGTTCGGTTTCGTCCAGCTCGAGGACGGCTCCGATGCGTTTTTGCACGCTTCGGTTCTGGTGCCCACCGGCTATGACGAACTCACCGATGGCAGCACGCTGGTGTGCGATATCGCCGATGGCCGCAAGGGCCAGCAGGTGGCCGCGGTGCACGAGGTAACGCTGGCGGATGCGCCGCCGCGTCGGCCGCGCGGGCCGGGCGGCCCTGGCGGTCCGCGCCGGGATTTCGGTGATCGCGGCGATCGCGGCGGTTATGGCGACCGGGGCGGTTTTGGCGACCGTGGCGGTTTCGGTGACCGTGGCGGTTTCGGCGGCGGACGCAGCGCCTATGGCCCGCCCCGCGGCGACCGTGGCGGCTTCGGCGGTCGCGACCGGGATCGCGACCAGGGTCCCGCGACCGTGGTCGATGGTACGGTGAAGTTCTTCAATGCCGAAAAGGGCTATGGCTTCATCGCGCCGGATGACGGTGGCGCCGATGTGTTCATCTCCGGCCGCGTGCTGGAGCGGGTGGGTGTCCCCAGCCTGGAAACGAACCAGCGCGTCCGCGTCTCGGCCCGCCAGGGCCAGAAGGGCATGGTCGCCTCGAATCTCGAACTGCTCTAAGCATTTTTCTTGCGGAAGCGGCGTGGTTGCCGCCGCTTCCTCCCATTCCGGCGCGACGCGGTTCCGACGGCGTGGCGCCGGATGGCGTTTGGCCGGACGGAATTCCCTGGACGGAATTCCCCATCAGAACCGATCCCCGGTCCTGCCGCAGGCGGAGAGCCTGCGCCGGCGGCGGCCCAACCCGCCGGGTTTCGTGGCAGAGGCCGGATACGCCACCCGCCACGACCAGCCCCGCCCGTAGCGGGAGCTGCGGCTCAGCCGGCTGCGAGCGCGTCCATCAGCGCCCAGCCGTCGGCGGCCTTGTCCAACCCCATGACCGCATCGAACACCCGTTCGGCCCGCACCCGGTTCACGGCCCGGGTGGCGTTGGCCCAGAATTTGGCCTCGATATCGGCCGCGGTCAGCGGATTGGCATCCGAGCCGCGATTGACGTCCTCGCGATAACGGTGGGTCCGGCCGTCCTTGGTCTGCACCACGATTTCGCCGGAATAATAGCGCGGGAAGCGGGTGTTCGGGTCCTCCGCCCAGTCCACCTTCGCCGCTAGGTCGAGCGCGGCCTCTTCGCTATAGGCGGCGGGGTCCAGCTCATCCAGGGTGAAGCGGCCGCGCAACAGGCTCTGGGCGACGATATAGGGCACCGAGAACTGCGCCTCGTAGGCGTTGGCCGGCCGCTGCTTCGCTGCCAGCGGCTCGCACACCACCTGGGCCGGGGTCGGGTGGATCAGGGCGGTGATGCGCTCGATGGCGTCGGCGGTGATGCCGTCGGCGCGCATGGCCAGCGCCGCGTCGGCGAATGAGTGGTTGAAATGGCAGGCGGGGTAGGGCTTGAAGCCGACCTGCTCCAACTCCCAATCCCGGCCGAGGCCGGCGGTGCAAACGCCGAGGTCCGCCTCGTTGTCCGCGCCCAGATGCAGGTTGAACAGGCCATAGCGGCCCTCATAGGTTTTGGACGGCCCCTGGAAGCCCTCGTTGGCCAGCGCGGTGGCGGTGATGCCCGCGACCCCGGCCCAGCCCGGATGCATGCGCTTGGTCCAGGCGCCATCGCTCAGGAATTCGAGCGATCCCGCGGCCATGGACAGCGCGATGCCCTGGGCGTCGCAGAGCTTGTGCACGGGCAGGCCCGCGAGCTTGCCGGCGGCGAGCGTCGCCCCGAACGCGCCCACCAGACCGGTCGGATGGTGGCCGCGCACATGGAAGCCGCCCTGGGCCGCCGCACCGATCCGGGCCGCGGTCTCGACTCCCACCAGATAGGCGGCCAGCAGGTCGCCGCCGGAGGCATCCACTTTCAGGGCCTGGCCCAGCGCCGTCGCCAGCGCGCTGGCGCTGGCGTGGATGACGCCGGCGGTGTGGGTGTCGTCATAGTCCAGACCGTGGATCAGCGTGCCGTTCAGCAGCACTTGGTCGCGCAGCGGCAGCGCCAGCGGCATGCCGATGGCCGGGTAGTCGCCCGCACCGGCCAGCCCGCCGATGGCGGTGGCGGCGCGCTGGGCGAACTCGAACGTGGTGGACGCGAGCGCAATGCCGAGACAGTCGAGAATGTGCAGCTTGGCCCGCTGCACCACCCGCTCCGGCACGTCGCCGAGGCTGAGATTGTCGGCGAACAGCGCCAGTTGCCGGGCGATGGTGGCGTCGCCGGCGCTGGCCTTGGCGGCGCTGGCGGTTTGGGGCTGGCTCGGCGCGTTCATGGGCGGATCTCCCTGGGCATTCGGTGGCCGGCACTATAGCCGCCCGGCCGCTACAAGGCGAGTTGCAGTTGCTGCCCCGGCGCGGGCGGCGGCGCGAACAGGTCGGTGCGCAGGTCTGCCGCCCGGCGGTCCAGGCCGAAGCGCTGTGCCGCCTGGCGGAAGCGCTGGCGGATCAGGTCGGCATAGGGGCCCGTGCCCCGCATCCGCTCGCCAAAGCCGCTGTTGTAGAGCGCGCCGCCGCGGGTCTGGCGCACCAGGCTTTCGACCTTGCCGGCGCGGTCGGGATAGTGTTCGGCCAGCCACTCGCGGAACAGGTCCTTGATCTCCAGTGGCAATCGCAACAGCGTGTAGGCGGCCTCGCGCGCGCCGGCGTCCCGGGCCGCTTCCAGGATCGGCTCGATCTCGTGATCCGTCAGGCCGGGGATGATCGGGGCGACGTTGACGCAGACGGGCACCCCCGCCTCGGCCAGCGCCCGGATCGCCTCCAGCCGCCGGCCCGGCGTCGAAGCCCGTGGCTCCATCGCGCGGGCCAGCCTGCGGTCCAGCGTCGTGACGGAGATGGTGACATGGCCCAGGCCCAGCGCGGCCAGTTCGGCCCAGAGATCGGCATCGCGCACCACCAGCGCCGACTTGGTCACCACGCCGACCGGGTGGCGGAATCGCAGCAGCACGCCCAGAATGGCGCGCGTGATCTTGTGCTCGCGCTCGATCGGCTGATAGGCATCGGTGTTGGCGCCCAATAGGACAAAATCCGGCTTGTAGCGCGGGTCGGAGAGTTCCCGGCGCAGCACCTCCGCCGCGTCGAATTTCGCGAACAGCTTCGTTTCGAAATCCTGGCCGGGCGAAAACCCCCAATAGGCATGGGTCGGCCGGGCGTAACAATAGATGCAACCGTGCTCGCAGCCGCGGTAAGGGTTGATGGTGCGGTCGAAGCCCAGGTCCGGGGACTGGTTGAAGGTGATGACATGCTTGGCGGTATCCGGCATGACCGTGGTCGGCAGACGGTTCTCCGGCTCCTGGAACCAGCCGTCGTCGACGGCGCTGCGGGTGGTCGCCTCGAACCGCCCGGACCGGTTCGAGACGGCGCCGCGGCCGCGCAGGGGGTGAAGGGGGGATCGCTCGCTCATAACGGAACAAAATGGCATTAAAGGAAACATGTCAAGAACAATTGAGAGGTTAAGCCTTGCGGTCCCGACCGGGTCGCGCCTGCCGGTGGCGGTGATCGTCCCGGCCCTGAACGCTGCCGCGCGGCTCGGCGCCACGCTGGACGCGGTGGCGGGCTCGGTCGACGCGGTCATCGTTGCCGATGGCGGGTCGGCCGATGCGACCGCCTCGGTGGCGGAGCGTCACGGTGTGCGCGTGGTGACGGCGCCGCGGGGCCGCGGCCCGCAATTGCGGGCGGGGGCGGAACTGGCGCGCGACCAAGCCTGGCTGCTGTTCCTGCACGCCGACACCGTGTTGCAACCGGGCTGGGAGGACGCGGTGCGCGCGCATATTGCCGATGCTGCCGGCAAGGCCGGGTATTTCCGCCTGCGGCTCGACGATGCCGCCCCTGCCGCCCGCCGTGTCGAGCGGCTGGCGGCCTGGCGCTCCCGCAGGCTGGGCCTGCCCTATGGCGACCAGGGGTTGCTGATTTCCCGCGCTCTTTATGTCGAAATCGGCGGGTTTCGGGCCCTGCCGCTCATGGAGGATGTGGACCTTGTCCGCCGCATCGGCCGGACCCGATTGCGCGCGCTGGCGGCGGATGCGCTCACGTCCGCTGCCCGCTATCGCCGCGACGGCTATTGGCGCCGGCCGGCGCGCAATCTGGCGCTGCTGTCGCTCTATTTCCTGGGCGTGGCGCCCGAGCGTCTGGTGCGCTGGTATGGATAGGTGCGCGCGCGCCCGGCCGCCGCGCACGGTCATCGTCTTCATGCGTTCACCGGTGCTGGGCCGGGTCAAGACGCGGCTGGCGCGCGAGACCGGCAGCCTGGCCGCCTGGCAGTTTTACCGCCGCGCCAGTGCGCGCCTGCTGCGCCGCCTGCGCGCCGACCCGACCTGGACCGTGGTCGTCGCCTGGGCCGGCCCGTCGGAGCAGCGGGCGCTGGCCCGGCCGCACGACCTTTCGCAGGGCCGGGGCGATATTGGCACCCGCATGGCCCGCTGCCTGCGCGCGGCGGCGCCGGGGCCGGTGGTGCTGTTGGGGGCCGATATCCCCGGCGTTCGCGCCCGCCATATCCGCCGGGCGTTCGCCGCGTTGGCGCGCGCGCCGCTGGTGTTCGGCCCGGCGGCGGACGGTGGCTTCTGGCTGGTCGGCGCCCGCAGCCCGGCGCACGTGCCGCGGCCGCTGTTCGCGCCCGGCATCCGCTGGTCGAGCCCGCAAACCTTGGCGGATGTGCTGGCCGACCTGCCATGTCCGGCCGCGCTCGCCGACACGCTGGCTGACGTCGACCATGCCGCCGACCTGCCGCTGCCGGCGAGCCTCACCGGCTTTCCCGGGCGTTGATCCGCTCTCAAGCGAAATGCCTGTATCCCGGCCGTCGCGGGGCGGCGGGCCGGGACCGGTCGGCGTTGCGAACACGGGCGCGGGCGGTGTTCGCACGCAGCGAACGGCCCCGGACGGCGGCTCCGCCCCTTCCGGGGAACAGGATGGGGCAAGGCTCAGGTGACGCGCTCTCAAGCGAGATAACAGTATCCCGGCCGTCGCGGGGGCGGCGGGCCGGGACCGGTCGGTTGGCGAACACGGGCGCGGGCGGTGTTCGCACGGGCGCGGACGGTGTCCGCCTCCGGGGGAACGCCGCAAGGCAGGTGACGGGCTCTGGCGAGATGGCAGTATCCGCCGTCGCTCCGGGGAACACGATGAACGCGGGCGCGGGCGGGCGCACGCCGGCGACGCGCTCTCAAGGCCAGGGGCGAGATGACTGTATCCCGGCCGTCGCGGGGCGGCGGGCCGGGACCGGTCGGCTTTGCGAACACGGGCGCGGGCGGTGTTCGCACGCCGCGAGCGGCCCCGGATGGCGGTTCCGCCCCCTCCGGGGAACAGGATGGGCAGGGCTCAGGCGACGCGCTCTCAAGCGAGATGCCTGTATCCCCGCCGTCGCGGAGCGGCGGGCCGGGACCGGTCGGCGTTGCGAACGCGGGCGCGGGCGGTGTTCGCACGCTGCCAGCGGCCCAAGACGGCGGCTCCGCACCCTCCGGGGAACAGGATGGAGGGGCTAAACCGCCTTGTCGGCCGCCAGCAGCGCGCGCAGGTCGGTCTTCAGCACCTTGCCGTAATTGTTCTTCGGCAGGCTTTCGACGAAATGGTAGGTTTTGGGCCGCTTGAACCGGGCCATGGTCTCGATGCAATAGCGGTCCAGCGTCTCGGCGTTCGCGCCGGCGCCCGCGCGGGCCACGACGAAGGCGACGACGTTTTCGCCCCATTCCTCGTCCGGCTCGCCGATCACCGAGACCTCCAGCACGGCCGGGTGCTGCAACAGCACCTCCTCCACCTCGCGCGGATAGATGTTGGTGCCGCCGGAGATGATCATGTCTTTCGAGCGATCCTTCAGCGAGAGATAGCCGTAGGCGTCGAACACGCCGACATCGCCGGTGTGCAGCCAGCCATTGCGCAGCGTCTCGGCCGAGGCCTCCGGATTGGCCCAGTAGCCGGACATGACCACGTCGCCGCGCACGCAGACCTCGCCCAGCTCGCCCGCCGGCAAGGGCCGGTCGTCGGCGTCGGCCACCATCACCTCCACATTGGCGAAGGCGCGGCCGGTGGAGGCGAGGCGGTCGGCAAAGCGCGGATGCTGCGCATCCTGCAACTCGGCCCGGCCGACCACGGTGATGGTCATCGGGCTTTCGCCCTGGCCGTAGATCTGCGCCAGCTTCGGACCCAGCAGGTCATAAGCTGCTTGGGCGTCAGCCAGATACATCGGCCCGCCGCCATAGACCACGGTGCGCAGGTTCGCCGTGTCGCCGTCCCGCACGGCCTTGTGCTCGATCAGGCGCTTGACCATGGTCGGGGCGGCGAAGAACGAGGTGCGGGGGAATCGCGCCAGCAACTCCATCATTTCCGGCGGATCGAACTTGCCGCTGGCGGGCACCACTTGCGCCGCGCAGGCAGCAACGAAGGGCAGGCCGTAGAGGCCGCCGCCATGGCTCATGGGCGCGGCGTGCAGCCAGTGATCGCCTTCCGCCACCGGGTCGACATCGCCGACATATCCGTGAATGCAGGCCATCAGGCTGCGATGGCTCAGCATGGCGCCCTTGGGCCGGCCGGTGGTGCCGCTGGTGTAGAACAGCCAGGCGAGATCGTCGGCGGCGCGGGGCTCCATCGCCAGGGGTTCGGCCCGGGTGGCGGCGCGGTAGTCCGCCGATCCGGTCACCACCAGCCGTTCGCAGGTGTCGAGCCCGGCCACCACGCCCGCCAGGTCGTCGGCCAGGTCCGGTGTGGCGAAGGCGACCCGCGCGCCGCTGTTGGCGAAAATATAGGCGAAGTCGCTCACATGCAGCTTGGCGTTGACCGGCACGGCGATCAGCCCGGCATGCCAGGCGGCCCAGAGGATTTCCTGGAATTCGACGCAATTGCTCATGGCAAAGGCGACCCGGTCGCCGGGTTGCAGACCCGCCTCGCGCCGCATCCAGCCGGCCAGCCGTTCCACCCGCTCGCCCAGTTGGGCGTAGGTCATGTGCAGGTTTGTGCCGGTGTAGAGCGCCGGGTTCTCCGGTCGGGAGCGGGCGGCGCGTTGCAAGAGCGCGGCGAGGTTCATGGGCGCGGATCCTCTGGTCGGGCGGATGGTGTTGCTTGGCCCCGACTATATCGCGCGGGTCCGGCCGCCGCTATCGGTTCACGGGACGCGGCAGCGCGCCCGCCAGGCGTTCCAGGCCCATGCGCAACGTCCTGCCGGTGACGGCGAGGCCGAAACCCGCCTCGCTGACGGCGACATGCAGGCCCACCACCGCATAACCCTGCCCCCGCCGCACCAGGATCGGCGAGCCGCTGTCGCCGTAGGTGGCGTCGCAGTCGTGCGCGAACAGCCGGCCATAGCGGTCGAACCCGCTGATGGAGCAGGCCGGTGTCCGGGTCAGGAGATGGGCGCGGTCGCCGCTATAGCCGGCCTGGGTGTAGCGGATGCCCGCCCGGCGGTCGTCCAGCCACCGGAACGCATCGAACGCCTCCACCGGCAACGGGCGCAGGGATGGGGGCATGGGATGGGCCAGCGTCACCACGGCAAAATCCGTCTCGCGACCCTCAAGGCCGCCACCGTCCTTGCGTCTCCCGCGGCCCGGCTCCGCCGGCGCGACGGCGATGGCGCTGGCCTGGCTGTGAGCCAGATACCGGCCGCGGCGATAGCCGGCGAGGAAATGCACGGTCCCCGGCGGCGCCCAGGCGTGGCCGGCGACGTGACTGCGCACGCAATGGGCGGCCGTCAGCACCCGGGTCGGCGCGATCAGGACCGCGGTGCAAAAGCCGCGCCCGGCATTGTTCAGCCGCCCGATGCTGGTCCAGGGATACGCCGCGGCCTCGACGGCCTGCCGGTCGTCCTGCCCCTGGATGCCCGGTCGCGCGCCGGGGGAAGGGGCGGGGGAAGGGGTGGGGGCGGCAACCGGCTGTTGCGCCGCCAGCGCGCCCAGCGCCAGCGCAAGCACAAACCCCAATGTCGGCAAACGGATCATCGCTGCCCCGAAAAGTCGTTGGGCCGGTCGGTGAGATGGTGCATAACGGGCACCGGGTAGGCTAATCTACTCCAACACAAAGAATACACCACAAAAGGGGACCGGGATGGATCAGTTGGCAGCCGTGAATTTGCTGCGTGGTCTGGAGCCCGCCGAGCGGGAGCGTCTGGCCAAACGCTGTGTCTGGCGCTCGTATCGCAAGGACCAGACGGTGGTGGAGAACGCCTCCGACGACCGCGACGTGTATTTTGTCATCAGCGGATCGGTGCGGATCGTGAATTTCGCGCTGTCCGGCAAGCCCGTCGCCTATGCCTCGCTCGGCGCCGGCGAGTTTTTCGGCGAACTGGCCGCCATCGACGGCCAGCCACGCTCGGCCACCGTGGTCGCGAACGAGGCGAGCCAGCTGGCGTCGCTGTCGCCGCACGCCTTCATCGAACTGATGCAGGGCCATCCCGACCTGTCGCTGGCGGTGATGCGCCGGCTGGCCGGCATCGTGCGCTCGTGCGACGAGAGGATCATGGACCTGGCGACGCTGGGGGCCATGCAGCGGGTGATCATGGAACTCTGCCGCCTGTCGAAGCCGGACCCGATCACCGCCGGCTCGTGGATGATCTATCCCTGCCCGGCCCAGCGCGAGATCGCGGCCCGCGCCTCCACCACCCGCGAGACCGTCGCCCGGGTGTTCACCCAGTTGCTGGACAGCAACCAGATCCGGCGCAAGGGCCGCAGCCTGTATTTGCAAGATCGCAAGGCGCTGGAGGCGCTGGCCTACCGGCTGGCGCCCGGCGCCAATTCCTGAGGCGGCGGCTCGGCCGCTGGCGCGGGAGCTGGGGCAGGGGAGTGGCTCAACCAGCGCCGAGACCGCTCTGGCGCGGGTTCCAGGCCGGGCCGAACAGGCAGGCCGCGAGCCCGATGCCGACGGTGGCCAGACCGGCGGCGACGCAGGCAAACAGGGCCGCGACGCTGCCGTCGAGGGCGATGACCGCAAACCCGCCGCCGGCAGCGACGGCGAAGCGCACCAGGCCCACCAGCACCGGCAACAGCATGCGGCCGGTGCCCTGGCAGGCGAAATACAGGGTCTGGCCGCCGCCGAACAGGCCATAGAGCGGCCCGGCAATGCCGAGATAGAGCCCGCCCATGGCAAACGCGGCCGCGTCGGCGGTGAACTGGCCCAGCCACAGCGTCGGCCAGAGTGCGGCCGCCAGCCCGATCGCGCCGATCAGCACGAAGCTGGCCGCAGCACCGGTCCAGGCCAGGCGGCGGGCGCGGGCATAGAGCCGGGCGCCGACATTGGCCCCGACCGCGCCGGTCAGCGCGCCGCCGATGCCGAAGGACAGCGGCACCATCATCAGCTCCAGCCGGCTGCCCAGGCCATAGCCGGCCAGCGCCGCGGTGCCGAACTCGGCCACCAGCCGCGTCACCACCACCACGGTCAGCGCGATGGTCAGGCTGTTGACGACGCCGAGCGCCCCGACCCGCAAAATATCGTGCGCCGGCGCCCAGGCGAGGCGCCGGGGCGCCAGCCGCACCGCCCGGTGCCCGCCGCCGTCGCCGGCCCGCACCAGATGCCAGCCCAGATAGAGCGCTGACAGGCCGAGGGCGATCAGCATGGCGACCGCCGGCCCGCTCACGCCCAGATTCGGGAACGGCCCCCAGCCGAGCGTCAGCGCGCCGGAAAGCGCGATTTGCACGGGGCTGGCGACGAGGACGGCGCGGGCCGGCGTCACCGTATCGCCGCTGCCGCGCAGGATCGCGAACATGGTCTGCATCGCCCACATGACGATGGCGCCGCCGAAGGCGATATGCGCATAGGCGACCGCGCCGTCCAGCACCGGTCCGCTGGCGCCGAACAGGGCGAAGACCGGCCGCGCGAACACGCCCAGCACCAGGGTGTAGAGGCCGGCCATGACGAGCGCGATCACCACCGCGTGCCAGGCCACCGCCTCGGCCCGGTCCGTGTCGCCCGCGCCCAGCGCCCGGGCGACGGCGGAGGTGATGCCGCCGCCCATGGCGCCGCCGGCCATCATCTGCATCAGGGTCTGCAACGGAAACACCAGCGCCAGGCTCGCCAGCGCCGTCGTGCCGAGTTGGCCGACAAACCAGGCGTCGGCGACAGTGACCGCGGTCATCAGCACGACCGCCGCCACGTTCGGCGTCGACAACCGCCAGAGCACCCGGCCGGGCGGCGCCTCCAGCAACAGCGCCAGCCGCGGCGATCGCGGCGGCGCCGGGGGAGGGGGTGGGGATGTCAGCGGCTGCACTTGCGCCATCGGGATGTCTCTTCGGGCTGTTTTAAGTGCATTTACACCTAAATGCCCGCTGCGTCACCGCCAATGCGATCCCGCGCAAAGCTGTTGTGCCGGGGGAGGCGGCAAAAGCCGCCCCTTGCCCCTTGCCCTCTTGCCCTCTTGCGCCCTTGCCCGTCCGGCTTGCGGCCGGCTCACTCCGCCGCCCGGTTGCGGGCCATCGGCACCGCCTGTTCCGCCCGCGGCAGCGGCTTCGGCCACCAGCGGTCCTCCCACTCATTGGTGAACAGGTCCTGCAATTGCGGCATGACCTTTTCCGCGAAAATGCGGGTGTTGTACTGGGTCAACTGCTTGTTCATGTTGCCGAATTGCAACAGCATCATCAGATGGCCGACATGCAGTTCCTTGGCCAGTTCCCGCAGTTTCTCCGCCACCTGGTCCGGATTGCCGACGATGATATAGCCGTTTTCCAGGATGGCCGGGAATTCGCGCGCGGTCTTGCTGATGACCCGTTCCTGTGCGGTTTTCGAGCGCGCGGCGGCGGAGGCGCGGGCCACCTGGCTTTCCATGCCGGCCCGCTGCGTGCCCTCGGTGACATAGCCGGGCGGGCCCGCAAAGCGCGGGTCGACGTGCAGGCATTTGTCGAAGAAATACTCCGCCGGCTCCTTGTAGAGTTCCAGCGCCTCTTTCTCGGTCTCGGCGACGCCGACGGCCTGGGCGAAGCCGGCCATATAGGGGTTGGGCTCCTTGCCGAGGGACTTCATCTCCTCCCAAAAGCCCTTCATCGTCGCCATGCCGGCCTTGTAGCCGTAATAGGAGAGGTAGGAGTAGACATAGTCCATCTCCGCGCACCAGCGCCAGGTCTCGACGCTGCCGCCGCCGGGAATCCAGATCGGCGGGTGCGGCTTCTGGATCGGCCGGGGCCAGATGTTGACATAGCGCTGCTGGTTGAAGCGGCCGTTGAAGTGGAACGTGTCCGGCTCGGTCCAGGCGCGCAGGATCAGGTCGTGCGCCTCCAGGTATTTCTCGCGCAGCTTCGACGGGTTCTGGCCATAGGCGAAACAGGTGTCCATCGGCGTGCCGACCGGGAAGCCGGCGATCAGCCGCCCGCCGGAAATGCAGTCGATCATGGCGAATTCCTCCGCCACCCGCGTCGGCGGATCGTAGAGCGCCAGCGAATTGCCCATGACGCAGATCGGCACCTGCTGCGTGCGCCTGGCCAGCGCCGAGGCGACCAGATTGGGCGAGGGCATCAGGCCATAGCCGTTCGAGTGGTGCTCGTTGCAGCAGATGGCATCGAAGCCGACATCGGCGGCGTATTCGAGTTCGTCCAGGAACTCGTTGTACATCAGATGCGCGCGCTCGGGCTTGAACAGGGTCGAGTGGATGTCGACCCAGACCGAGGGATTGTGCTCGCGGAAATCGTCCGGCAGCTCCGTATAGGGCATGAGGTGGAACCACATGAACTTCATGGCAGTGCTCCGCGGCTGGTCTGACCTGCGGCAAAGTCTCCGGCATTGCCGGGGAGGCGTCAATGGCCTCGGCCCGCGGCGGGTGCGGACCGGCGAACCTGTACCCCGGACGCTGCGGAGCGGCGAACCTGTTCCCCGGACGCTGCGGAGCGGCGAACTTGTTCCCCGGACGCTGCGGAGCGGCGATCCGGGGCCGGTGTCATCCTTCGAACACCGCCGCCCGCGGTGTTCGCGAGATCGGGCGGTCCCGGCCCACCGCTCCGCGGCGGCTGGGAAACAAGCGTCAGGGCATCAGGGACAGCGGCAGGGTCGGCCCGGTCGCGGCGTCCCAGATCGGCCGCGGGTCGCCCAGCACCCGCAGCAACGCCCAGGCGAGGCAGTAATTCGACGAGACCACCGGCTTTCCCAGCAATGGCGCGGCCTGACCGATCGCGGCGAGCGACGGCATGCCGGTGCCGCTCAACAGCACCGCGTCGGCGTCCCGCACCGGCAGGTCCGCCAGCGCCCCCAGCGCATCGGCGGCGCGCAGGCCGTAAATGTTCCGGGTGTCGTCCGAGCCGATGTCGATGCGGCGCACCGCGGCGACGCGCAGGCCCGCGGCCTCCCAGAACGCCACGCTGGCGTCGATGATCGGCTGCGGGTAGGGGGCGAGGATGGCGATCCTTCCAGCGCCCAGCGCCCGCAGCGCCTCCAGCACCGCGCCCGCCGCCGTTACCACCGGATAGCCGAACTCGCGCTCCACCGCGGCCCGGATCTCGGCCTCCCGCTTCGCGCCCACCAGATAGGACGAGCCGGTGTTGCCGAAGCCGAACACGTCCGGCTTCAGCGTGTCATAGGCCTGGAGCGCCCGCGGCAACTGCTCGATATAGTCCACCATGCGCTGCTCGGACGAGCCGGCGTCGCCGCGCAGGCGCGTCACCAGCAAGTCCACGTCCGGCGGCAGCAACCGGCGGAATTCCGCCTCCATGGTCGGGTTCGCCTGCGGCGTGCCGAGGCCGATCCAGCCGCCTCGGCCGTATTCGCGCTGGCTGCGGTCGGTGCTGCTCATGATGTGCGCGCCTCCCGGATCGCCCGCCAGACCGCCTCCGGCGTGGTCGGCATCTCCACATGGCGCACCCCGTAATCGGCGAGGGCGTGCGTGATGGCGTTGACCACGGCGGCCAGCGCCGGCGTCGTGCCGCCCTCGCCGCCGGGGCGGATGCCGTGCGGGTGCGAACTGGCGGGAACTTCCGTAATCACCGTCTCGATATTCGGCACCGTGTCGGCCCGCGGCAGGGCGTAGTCCATGAACGAGCCCGAGAGCAACTGGCCGCTGGCCGCGTCGTAGCGGCAGGCTTCCAGCAGCGCCTGGCCGATGCCCTGGACAACCGCACCCTGGGCCTGGCCGTGCAGGATCATCGGGTTGATGGCGAGGCCGACATCGTCGACGCCGGCCCAGCCGACGATTTGCACATGGCCGGTATCGGGGTCCACCTCCACCTCGCAGACATGGCTGCCATAGGGATAGCCGCCGGCGCGGTTGACGATGTCGCCCACCCCTTCCAGCGGTCCGCGCAACGCCTCCGGCAGGCTGTTCAGGGTTGCCGCCACGTCCGCCACGCCCCGGAGGTCGAGACTGCGGCCGTCCGGCGCCGCCACCACGCCGTCCGCATAGGCGAGGCGCTCCGGCGGCAGGCCCAGGGCGTGCCCTGCCACCGCCTTGGCGCGGGCCACCAGCGCCTCGACCGCGTCGCCGATGGCGATGCTGGCGAGGCGCATGGAGCGGCCGGAATGCGAACCGCCGCCGGCCACCACCCGGTCGGTGTCGTTCACCACATAGCGCACCGCCTCGAACGGGACGCCCAGCCATTCGCACACCAGTTGCGGGAAGCTGGTCTCGTGGCCCTGGCCGCTGCTGGTGGTGCCGACCACCAGCTCGATGCTGCCATCGGTGCAGACCCGCAATTCCGCCCGCTCGCGCGGGATGCCGCTGGTGATCTCGATATAATTGGCGATGGCGATGCCGCGGCAGAGCCCGCGCGCCGCGGACTCGGCCCGGCGCTGCGCGAACCCCGGCCAGTCGGCCTCTTGCAGCGCGGCGTCCATGCCGGCCGCATAGTCGCCGCTGTCATAGGTTACGCCGACGGCGGTGGTAAACGGCATGGCGTCGGCCGGGATCAGGTTGCGCCGGCGCAAGTCCACCCGGTCGAAGCCGCATTCCGCCGCCGCCAGGTCGATCAGGCGCTCGATCACGAAAATCGCCTCCGGCCGGCCGGCGCTGCGATAGACGGCGGTGGGCGTGGTGTGGGTGTAGGCCGCCCGGCCGCAGAAATGCACCGCCGGGATGCGATAGACCCCCTGCATCATCGACAACCCCTTGCGCAGCGGCCAGAAATACAGGCAGTGCGCGCCCAGGTTCGAGGTGTTGGTGCCGCGCAATCCCAGAAACGTGCCATCGGCATCCAGCGCCAGTTCGGCGGAGACGGCCAGGTCGCGGCCCTGCCAGTCGCTGGCAAAGCATTCCTGCCGGCTGGCGGTCCACTTCACCGGCCGGCCCACCCGCCGTGCCGCCCAGGGCACCAGCGTGTATTCGGGGGAATAGGCGTTGCGGGTGCCGAAATTGCCGCCCATGTCGCCGAACACCACCCGGCAGCGCTCCGCCGGCACGCCGAGCGTGATCGCCAGCCTCTCCCGCGTCTGCACGACGCCGCGCCCGGAACTGGTGCGCAGCGTGTAGCGGCCGCTGGCGGCGTCGTATTCGCCCAGCGCGGCGCGCGGCTCCATCGGCACGCCGGTGATGCGGTTGATCTGCGTCTGAAACCGCACCACGTGCGCTGCGCTCGCGAAGGCCCGCTCCGTCGCCGCCGCATCGCCGACCTCGCAGGTCAGCGCCAGATTGCCGGCGCAGGCGGGCCAGACCAGGGGCGCGCCCGGTTCGAGTGCCGTGAGCGCGTCCGTCACCGCGGCCAGGGGCTCATAGTCCACCAGAACCTGCTCAGCGGCATCCAGCGCCTGCGCTTCGGTCTCGGCCACGACCATGGCCACCGCCTCGCCCACATGGCGCACGGTCTCCGAGGGCAGGGGCGGTTGCGGCGAGACGAACACCTCGAACCCGTCCGGCAGGCGCAATTCCGCATCCGGCGGGCCGCGCCATTCCGGATTGTGCGGGATCGGTTGCAGGCCGTCCGCGGCGGCCTCCGCCCCGGTCAGCACCGCCAGCACGCCGGGCATGGCCCTTGCGGCGGCGGTGTCGATGCCGCGGATGCGGGCGTGCGCGTGCGGCGAGCGCACCATGGCGGCAAAGCAGAGCCCATCGGGCGCAAAGTCGCTGGTGTAGCGGCCCTTGCCGGTCACCAGGCGCCGGTCCTCGGCCCGGGGGATCGAGGCGCCGATGCCGGTTGCGCTGGCCTGGCCGCGCCTGTTGTCTGCCATGGGGGCTTGTCTCCGAAACGAATGTCTGGCCCGCAGTCTAGCGATGAGCCCCCTCCCGAACCAAGACGCTTTCCCGGAAGCGGCCCCGCCGCTATCCGGGACCTCGGCCCGAGCAGGCAACGCCCTTGCGGAGATGCTCCACGACCGGAGATCCCGGCCCTAGCACCCGCCCTGTCGGGCGCTTTCGGCACGGGTTGCCGACTCTCCTACCCCCTCTCCCGCGGAAGCGGGAGCCCATGCCTGAGCGCTTCTCACAGAAACCGGACTCTGTCTTGGTCTCTCCGGCATGGGTCCCCGCTTCCGCGAGGACAGGGGAGGTGGGGCGGTGCGCCTGCCGGAACAGAATCCGTTCTAGCCGAACACCTTCGCATCGAAGGCCGCCACCTCGCTCATGAACGGCGCGGCGACGTCGGCGTTGATCTTGCAGTCGAGGAAGATCGGCCCCTGCGGGTCGGCCAGCAGCGGCGCCAGCGCCTCCAACTCGTCCAGGGTGCGGATGGTGTGGGCGTCGTAGCCGAACGCTTCCGCCACCGGGGCATAGTCCACGTCCGGGAAGAACGCCTTTTGCGCCGGCAGTTGGCGCAGGCGCAGGAAATGCACCTCGGCGCCATAGGCGCAGTCGTTCATCAGCACCACCACCAGCGGCAGGTCCTCGCGCACCACGGTTTCCAGCTCGCCCATGGTCATGGCGAAGCCGCCGTCGCCGATCACCAGCACGGTCGGGATGTCCGGCCGCGCCTTGGCGAAGCCCAGCCCGGCGCCGAAGCCGAGGCCGATGGAGGCGAAGTCGCTGACCATCTTGAAATGGCCCGGCCCCGGCACGTCGAAATAGGGGACGACGCCCAGGAAATTGCCGCCGTCATAGGTCATGTTGCGCTCGGCCGGCAGCATGCGGTTCAGCGCCACTGCCATCGAGCGCGGGTCGAGCGTGCGGGCGGTGTTCTGCGGCTCGAAATCCTCCGCAATGGCGAAGGCTTCCAGCACCGCCCGGTTTTCGGCCGAATGGAACGGCTTGGCGCTGGCCGCCCGCTCCGGCACCGCGGCCAGCAATTGCTCCGCCACAAGCTTCGCGTCGCCGACGACCGAGACATCCGCCGGCGTCCAGCGGCTGATATGGGCGCGCACGGTGTCCACATGGATCAGCGGCACCGCCGGCAGCGATTCGCCGAAGCTCATGGTCAGGATGTTGAGGCCGGCGCCGAACACCAGAACGCAATCCGCCTCTGCCGCCATGCGCCGGGCGAGCGAGTGCGAGAACGAGCCGATAATGCCCAGATTCAGCGGATGCCCGCGGAACAGGTCCTTGCCCCGGGCCGAGGTGGCGAGCAGCGCGCCGGTCTTCTCCGCCAGCGCGATCAGCGCCTCGCGCGCGCCGGCCTTGTGGGCGCCAAAGCCGCCCATGATGAGCGGCTTCTTGGCCGAGGCCAGCACCGCGGCCGCGGCGGCAATGCTGGTGTCCGGGGCGGCCTGCACGCCGCGCGGCGGCAGCGGGTCGGCGAAGATCCGCGCCGGCGGCGGTTCGTCCGCGGGCACCTCGATCGTCTCCAACTGCACGTTCACCGGCATCAGATAGGCGACGGCCTGGCCCTGGGCGGCGGCGTTGGCGGCCTCCACCAGCATCTCCCGCGCCGAGGCGCCGGTCGCCGGCAGGAAGGAGCGGATGCCCGCCGCCTTCAGCACGCCCGCCTGGTCCAGCGCCTTGTAGTCCGGGCCGGGGCCGTTGGCGCGGGCCGGCACCTGGGGCGCCTCGCCATAGATGATCAGGGTGGAATTGCCGGTGCGGCTGGCGAAGGTGGCGCCGTGCAGGCCGTTCGCCAGCGCCGGACCCCTGCCGACGCAGGCGCAGGCCAGCCGCCCGGTCGCCTGCGCCCAGGCATCGGCCATGACCAGGGCGATGTTTTCGTGCCGGGCGCCGACGAATTTGATGCCGATGGCGTCCAGGGTCACGCCGAAATGGGCGGTGTCGTCGCTCATCAGGCCGAAGACGGTGTCGACGCCCATGGCTTTCAGATCGTGCGCCAGGGCCTCATAGACCGGGATGCTGCGGGTGGCTGCCGCCATGGGCCTGTCCTCCAGGGTGAACTTTGGTCGCAGGAGCCTAACGCCCGCCCCGGCGGGTGTCGAGCCGGGCGCTCAACGCAGCCAGACACCGGCGGCGTCGGTCCGATAGCCCAGCGCCCGGTAGGTGGCATCCACCAGCCCTTGCCCGCGCGGGTTCAGGAACACGCCCGGCCCCTGGCGGTTCATGGCATAGCCGAAGGCCAGCCCCGCCTCCGGGTCGGCAAAGCCCAACGAGCCGCCGGCGCCCACATGCCCAAAGGCGCGGGCGCCGAGGATGACGCTGTCGCCGCCCGCCACCCGCTTGCGATTGTCCATGGACAGCATGAAGCCCGGCCCGAAACGCACCGGCACGTGCAGCGTCGCGTCGGCGTGAGAGGCGGCCGAACACTGGCCGAAGCCCGCCAGCGTCTCGGGCGAGAAGCCCAGCGGTCTCGCCGCCGCCTCGTCCGTCATCGCGGCGAACAGGCCGGCCAGGCCGCGGCCGTTGGTGATGCCGCCTGCCGCGCCGATCTCCGCCGCCCGGCCGGCGCGGGTGTTGACGCCGCCCGCCATCCAGTCGCCGTGGTTGAAGACGAACAGGTTGGCCACACTGCCGCGCTTCGTCGCCTCGACCATGAACGGCGTGCGCGGCTCGTCCTTGCCCGGCCGGTACAGCAGGATCGGCGCCACCCGCGGCTCCATCGCCTCCGGCAGGCCGATCCAGTAGTCGATGCCGAGCGGCCCGGCGATCTCCTCGGCGAAATAGGCGCCCAGCGACCGTCCGGAGGCGCGGCGCACCATTTCGCCCACCAGATAGCCGAAGGTTACGGCGTGATAGCTGCTGCGGGTGCCCGGCTCCCAGAACGGCGCCTCCGCCGCCAGCTTTTCGCACATATAGTCCCAGTCGAGCAGGCAGTCGGGTTTCAGTTTCTCGCGCAGCGCGGGCAGGCCGGCGGTGTGGTCCAGCATCATGCGCAGGGTGAGCCCATCCTTGCCGTTGGCGGCCAGCTCCGGCCAGAGGTCCGCCGCCGGCGCATCCCGGTCGAGCGCGCCGCGTTCGGCCAGAAGATGGGCGCAGAAGGCGGTGGCCGCCTTGGTGCAGGAAAACACCGTGCAGACGGTGTCCTCCTGCCATGCCCGGCCGGCTTGCGGATCGGCGCTGCCGCCCCAGAGGTCGACCACGGGCTCGCCTCGCACCCGGACAGAGAGCGAGGCTCCGACCTCGCCGCGCTCGGCGAAGTTGGCGACGAACGTGTCCGCCACCGCTTCGAAACCGGGCGCGACATGGCCCTGAACGGTGCCGGTGGGAACGGTGGCGGAGAATGCGGTCATGGCGTCGTCTGGCTCGTCTACTCTGTTTCGCCCTGGCAGGCCGCGGCACGCCACTCCTTTTCATCCTGAGGAGCGCTCGCAGGGCGTGGATCGAAGGGTGAGATGGTGCGTTACGCAAACCGCTCGCTGTGCAGGCGGATGCCATGGGCCTCGCGGTCCCAGGTGTCGTTGGTGATGCCCTGAGCGCGCAGTTCGTGCTTCATCACCTTGGCGGTGGGCGTTTTCGGCAGGTCGTCGAGCACGCGCAGATAGCGCGGCACCATGAAATAGGCCATGCGCGGCGTCAGGAAGGCGATCATCTCCGCCGGGTCGATGTGCGCGTCCGGCTGAGCCGAGAGGCAGAGCATCACCTCGTCCTCGCCCAGGTCGCTCGGCACCGCGATGGCGGCGGCCTCGCGCACGGCCGGGTGGGCCAGAGCCTCCATCTCCACCTCCAGCGAGGAAATGTTCTCGCCGCGGCGCCGGATCGCGTCCTTCATGCGGTCGACGAAATAGAAATAGCCGTCGGCGTCGCGGGTGAAGGCGTCGCCGGTGTGGAACCAGCCATTGCGCCAGGCTTGCGCCGTCGCCTCCGGGTTCTGGTAATAGCCGCTGTTCATGCCCCAGGGCCGGTCGGTGCGCACCATCATCTCGCCGACCTGGCCGACGGGCACCTCGCAATCGTGCTCGTCCACCAGCCGCACCTCGACCCCGGCCCGCGGCTTGCCGCAGGTGCCGCGCCGGGTCGGGTTCGCCTCCGAGACGATGGGCGTCGAGATCTCGGTCATGTTGAAAATGGTGTAGACGTCCAGGCCGAAGCGCGCGCTGAAGGCGGGAATGTCGCCCGAGAGCGGCACCATGAAGGCCAGCCGCAGCGGATGGTCCGCATCCCGGGGCGAGGGCGGCTCCTTCGCCAGGAAGGTGGCCATCGCGCCCAGCAGGAAGGCCGCAGTGCATTGCAGCCGCCGCACCGAATCCCAGTAGGTGCGGGTGTCGAACCGCTCGCAATAGCCGACCGAGCCGCCGCGACAGAGCATCACGAAAAGCGTGCCCATGCCGCCGATATGGAACATGGGAAAGTTCATCAGCCAGCGGTCGTCGCCGGTCACCATGTGCCAGCTTTCCGGCCCCGCATTGGTGTAGATGTGCAGGTAGGACGCCAGAACGCCCTTGCTCGGCCCTGTGGTGCCGGAGGTGAAGATGATGGCGAACGGGTCCCAGGGCTCGATGGTGCGGGCGGGCGGCGCCAGCGTGCCCTCGGTCGGCTGCAACGCATCCTCGAAGCGGACGGAGGGCAGCGGCGTTTCCGCCTCGCCGCCGACGGTGACGATCCGCTCCAGCCGGGCGAGATCGACGCCGGCGAGGCGCTCGCACAGGTCCTTGTGCACCACGGCCAGCTTGGCGTCGGAAATGCGGATCACATGTGCCAGCAGGTTGCCGCGATAGGCGGTGTTGATCGGCACATAGACGCCGCCCAGATAATTGACGGCGAGGAAGGTCAGCGTGTGCTCGCGGCCGTTCGGCGCCCAGACCAGCACATGGTCGCCCTGCGCCACCCCCTGGCGTTGCAGGCCGAGCGCCACTTGCACCACCCGCGCGCGGAGGTCGGCATAGGTCCATTCCTCGCCGCCGGCCGGATGGTCCGGATCGTCGAATTTGAGGAACACCTTGTCCGGCTGCTCCGCCGCCCAGCGCTCGATCAGGTCGCGGGTGACGACCCGGTTCCGCGCCGGTATGCGCCTGTCGGAGGTTTCCGGCGTGCAAGGGCTATCGGCGACGTGGATCATGGGGCGCGAGGCTTTCAATATCGTATATTGATAAAAAATTTATTTACTTAATCCAAATTTATATAAATCTCCTTTTGATTGTATTCCTATTCTGCGCAAAAATTCAATTTTATCACGAGTCGAGATCGGTGTGTAGGGAGCAGGTACTTTCTCAACAATATATTCAAGAAGCTGTTTTTTGTCGGATTCGGAAATTTTGTTCCAGTTTGGAAGACGAGAAAAATCATCGTCACTGAGTTCTATCACAACAACACCTACGCCATATTTTTCTGCATATTGAAGAAGATCAGGCGTTTGGTCAGGGTCGCCAGGGGCTGATCTAAAAATAAAATATGATCGTTCTGAGAATCGTTTGTGTGACACGGCTTCGAAAAAGTAGTATCTCCATTGCAAAAGTGATGGTTTAACTTCGGCGGTAGAGATCTCTACATCAAAGAACCCCAATTCATCAACTGGCAGAATCGCCACCACGTCAGGGTTTGACCAAGTTCCGCCCGACTTAAGATTTGCAATTTCGTGCGATGCGTTCAGAATTTCTTTCTGCACCCTAAACCACATGGAAACTAGAGGCCATATATGTTTTTCTTGAACTTTTTCTTTCTCATATTCTGACTTGGTTGGAAGTATCCGATCTTTTTCTTCGGCTTCCGCGACCTCTTGTGGGATTAAATAGTATCCACCACCTCGTCCTTTTTTACTTCTTAATCGGCTTTTTTCATGTTTTGATGCGTCAAGAATGGTTAAATAAATAAGGCTATTTTTTGTGCTATCTGAAACTATTTCTTGAACAGATTGTTCCAAATCCTTTACGCTCATGGGGGTTTCGATGGTGCGCTCTTTTAAGGTAATTGCTGCTGCTCTGTAAATATCCTGTTGGTCTTTCTGGTTAAAGATAATTTCGGCCTCAGGGAAATCGACTTGATTGTCTGTGTTCATGATAGACCCCCAGTAATGGATTTGTAATATCACCAGTCGCTTTGAGCGACTGGTGATTGAGATGTTGAGTCCAGATCCTACTCCGCTGCGCGCCGGGTGAACTGGGTCTCGGCGCGGGCGCCGCCGTCCGGGTGGCCGTCGAACAGGATGCCGGAATAGCCGTCCGCCACCACCTGGTTGATGATGGAGACGAATTTCGGCGTGCCACCATTGTAGACCAGATAGCGGATCGTGCCGGCCTCGTGACCCTTCACGTTCGAGTTGTAGCCGGTGAACCAGCTCTTGGCCTTCCGCATCAGCATCATGGAATACATTTTCTCCACATGCTGGGTCCAGCGTTCCGCGGCTTCCTCCGTGGGCTCGACCCGCGTGTGGCCGTGGGCGCGCACGTATTCGAGGAAGTTCGACACCCAGTCGACGCCGATCTCGATGCCGCGCGGATAGTTGGTCGAGGCCGAGCCGCTTTGCGGCCCGTTCGGCATGATCAGGTTCGGGAAGCCCTCGATGAACATGCCGAGATAGGTGGAAATCCGCGTTTCCCACTTGTCGCGCAGCACCGCGCCGTTGGTGCCGCGAATGTCGATCCGGTCATAGGCGCCGGTGATCGCGTCAAAGCCGGTCGCATAGATGATGACGTCGAAGTCGTATGCCTGCGCGGTCGTCTGCAACCCGCTCTCGGTGATGCGCACCAGCGGCGTGTCGTTCAGGTCGACCAGATGCACGTTCGGGCGGTTGTAGGCCTCATAATAATAGGTCTCCAGCGGCACCCGCTGCACGCCGAAGCCGTGGTCGCGCGGGATCAGCTTTTCCGCCGTGACCGGGTCTTTCACCCGCTCGCGGATGCGGTCGGCGATCCACTCGGAGAATTCCTCGTTCGCCTTCTCGTCCATGAAGATTTCGCGGAAATTGGCGAGCCAGATGCCGAAGCCCGGCTCCTTGTAGAGCCGGTTCCAGAGCTTCTCGCGCTCCTCGCGGCTGACCTCGTAGAAGCCGCGGCGGTCCGGCTCGTGCTCGAAGCCGCCGGGGGTGCGGGCGCAGGTGGCGAAGATCTCGTCATAGCGCGCGCGGATTGCGGCCATCTGGTCGTCGGAGATCTTGCTGTTGTTCAGCGGCGCGGCCCAGTTGGCGCGGCGCTGGAACACGTGCAGCGAGCCGACCTTGTCGGCGATGTCGCCGATCACCTGGATCGCGGTCGCGCCGGTGCCGATAATGCCGACCTTCTTGCCGGTCAGGTCATAGCCCTCGTGGGGCCAGTCGAACGTGTGGAAGCTGTCGCCCTTGAAGGCGTCGATGCCTTCGAGGCGGGGCAGGGTCGGGATCGACAGCAGGCCGACGCCCATGATCAGCCAGCGGCAGGTCAGCTTGCGGTCGCCGTTGACCGTCAGGCGCCAGATATTCTCCGCGTCGTCGAAATGGGCGGCGTCCAGATGGCAGTGGAACTGCATGTGGCGGCGCAGGTCGAACCGATCGGCGACGAATTCCAGGTATTTCAGGTTTTCCGGCTGTGGCGAGTAGCGCTCCTGCCAGTGCCACTCGTCCAGCACCTCCTGCGAGAAGGAATAGCCGTAGGTGTAGCTCTCGGAATCGAAGCGGGCGCCCGGATAGCGGTTGTTGTACCAGGTGCCGCCCAGGCCGCCGCCGGCTTCCAGCACGGTTGCGTCCACGCCCATGTCGATCAGGCGCTTGATCTGGTAGATGCCGGCAACGCCCGCGCCGATGACGATGGCTTCGTAATGGGTTTTGTCGGGGCTGGTCATGGCTGTTTGTTCCTCGCCTGGTGGCTATCGACCCGATTTTGTCGTACTTAAGGCCAATGCTCAACGGTGGCAAAGTGTTTCAGTGGCCGGCCAGCCGGTCGCGATGAGGGGCGCCTGTTACTCGATCGGCACGAAAATCGAGTGCCGCAGTTGGCCCTCGATCGCCTTCGAGCAATGGCCCTTGCCGTGGGTGTCCTCGACCAGGATCACCTCGCCGGCGGCGATCACGCGGGTTTCGCCGTCGCTGGCGGTGATGGCGACGCCCGCGTCCAGGTTGATGATGTATTGCCGCCTGGGCGCCGGGTGCCAGTCATAGTCATAGCTGCCCGGCGTCTCGCGGAAGATGATGCCGGTCGCCGGCAGCCGGTCGGAGGTCTGGCCGCCCGGCCCCTGGTGTTTCCATTCCACTTCGATGTCGCGGAAATGGGTCTCGCCCTGGTCGTCGACATAAAGATTGTGAATGCGCATCGCGGGGTTCCTTGTGTGCCGGCCGGGCCGGTGTCGGGAGGGGCCTGTGTCGGGAGGGGCCGGAGTGTAGCGCGGCAGGGAGGGCCGCAACCGGCCCCGCCGCTTGGGGGCAGCGGAGCCGGCTTTGGGGGAGACCGGAAATCAGGCGGTCTTGGCTTTCAACTCGTCCAGCTGGCGCCGGGCGCCGGCCACCATGCAGGCGAGGTCGGAGGTCAGCATCACCATGTCGAAGCCGCGCTTGACGGCCTCGGCCGCGAACGCGGCGCTGGCGCAGTGCATCACCGCCTTGATGCCGTGCTTGTGGGCGGTGTCCTTGATCTTGTCGCAGGTGGAGAGGTGCAGCGGGTCCGGATTGTCGGCACGCGGCTCCAGGCCCAGCGCGAACGAGAGGTCGGCCGGGCCGATATAGACCGCATCCAGGCCGGGGGTGGCGCAGATCGCGTCCAGGTTGGCGAGGCCCTCTTTCGTCTCGATCATGGCCATGACGATAATCTCGTCATTGGCGTGCTTGACATAGTCGGCGCCGCCGTAATGCACGGCGCGGATCGGGCCGGACGAGCGCATGCCGACCGGCGGATAGCGGCAGGCGGCCACCGCCTGGGCGGCTTCCTCCGCCGTGTTGACCAGGGGCACGATGATGCCATAGGCGCCAAGGTCGAGCGCCTTCATGATCGTGCGCGGCTCGTTCCAGGCGACGCGCACCACCGGCACGGTGTCGGTCTGGGAGATCGCTTGCAGCATCGGGCCGACGTCGGGCAGTTCCGCGGTGCCGTGTTGCAGGTCGACGCAGAGCGCGTCGAATCCCTGGCGGGCCATCACCTCGGTGGTGAAGCCGTGCGAGATCGACAGCCAGCCCAGGGTCGCGAACTGGCCGTCGCGCCACATTTGTTTGATCTTGTTCGGTCGCATATTTCCTCCTGCGAGTGTTTCCGTCGGAACGAAACGGGGATGCCGCGACCCCGGTCGGGGCGCGGCCTGGCGGGAGCATCAAAGTGGCGGTTTCCGGGGCGGCGGTCGACCCTTATCATGCCGGCGGCGCGCCGCGACGCCGGTTTTTCCACCATGAGGCGGGCCTCAAGGGGCCGACGACCGTGCCATCCAGAACAGCAACTGCGCCAGCACGCCCCCGACCGCCAGCACGGCGGCGGCGGTCAGGGCCGGGTTGCTGCCCAGGCCGCTCAACGCGGCGCAAAGGCCGCCAATCCCCATTTGCGCGAACCCGTACAGGCCGGAGGCCGAGCCGCTGACCGCCGGATTGACGTTCAGCGCCTGGGTGACCGCCATCGGCGAGGAGATGCCGGCGCCGAAGGCGACCAGCAGCATCGGCAGCACCACGGTGAGGATGTGCAGCGGCCCCGCCAGCACGAACAGCAGAAAGGCAAAGGCCCCGGCGCAGCTCAGCAGGTTGCCGGCCATCAGCAGCCGGGTCATGGTCACCTTGCCGGCCAGCCGGCTGACCGCAAGGCTGCCGAACCACACGCCCAGGATGTTGAGCGCCAGATAGAGCCCGACCTCCTGCATCGGCCGGTCCAGCTGGTGCACGAAAATGAACGGCGCCGCGCCGATATAGGCGTACATCGCCGTCGTCGCGCAACCGCCGCCGACGGCGTATCCCAAAAACCGGCGCGAGCGCAGCAGCCGGGCATAGCTGCGCAGGACGGTGCGGGAATCGTGGCCGCGCCCCGCCCGGGTCTCGGGCAGGCGGCGCCAGATCAGCAGCAGGTTGACCAGGCCCAGCGCGGCGAGCGCCAGGAAGATCGCGCGCCAGCCGCTGGCCGCGGCAATGGCGGCGCCGATCATCGGCGACAGGCCTGGGCCCAGAATGACCATCAGGTTCATCAGCGACAGTTTTCGGGCGGCGTCGGGGCCGGAGGTGATGTCGCGCACGATCGCCCGGCCCAGCACCATGCCGGCGCCCCCGCCCACGGCCTCGAAGAACCGGGCGGCGATCAGAAAGTCGATGGTGGGCGCCTCCATGGCGACGAGGCTGCCGAGCGTGTAGAGCAGCGTGCCGACGATCAGCACCGGCTTGCGGCCGAACTGGTCCGACACGGGGCCGTAGACCAGTTGCGCCAGGGCGAGGCCGACGATATAGGCGCTGAGCGTCATCTGGGCGAGGCCGACGCTGGTTTCCAACCCCTGGGCTACCAGCGGCAGGGCCGGCACGAAAATGTGCATGGCGAGCGTGCCGGTCAGGGTGATCATGGCCAGCAGCCAGAGCCTGGCGCCGGGATTGGCGGCCGGCGCGGCCGGCGCGGCCGGCGGGGCCGGCGCGGCCGGTGGAGCGGTGCCGGGGGACGGGGGGCTCATCGGCAATCGCTCCCGTCGTTCGCGCTGTCGAGTTGCGCGCAAATCTGCGCCAGCACACGCCGGACCGTGGCGACGTCTTCGTTGGAAATCCCCGCGAGCAGCTCGGTCTCCTTGTCCCGGGAAATCTGCTCGATGCGCCGGGCGAGGTCGCGGCCCTTGGCCGTGACGACGACCGCCTTGGCGCGACGGTCGTCCGGGTCCTCCTGGCGCGCGATCAGCCCGGCCGCCTCCAGATTGTGGAGAATGCGCACGATCGACGAACCGTCGAGGAACAGCGCCGCGGCCAGGTCCTTCTGGCGCATGGGCACCGGCGCGCGCGCGAGATGCACCAGCGGCATCCACATCGCCTCGGTCAGGGCGAAGGGCTGCAAACGCAGGTCCACCGCGCGGCGCCATTGTCGGGCCGCGAGGCCGATCAGGCTGCCGAGCCGGTTCGGAATCGGCGGAAGGACGGAAGGGGGTGCCATGCCATCGGCCTCGAATATCGTCGGTGGGTCATCGGCAATAGATGGCATGCCAATTATTTGGATACAAGCCTTAGAGCCGGCCTTGCGGTCGGGGGAATCGGACAGGGGGAGGGGCCCGAGGCCTCGGCGGTCAGCGCGCCCCCTCCGCCTCGGCCGGCGGGCGGCGGTAGCAGAGGCGCTGCCCCAGCGTTGCGACCAGGACGGCCGCGATGAGCGGCAGCGCGAACGGTGCCAGGGGACCAGGCCTTCGACGGCGTGGCCCTCGACGACCGCATGGGCCAGGCCATGGGCGGCGGTGGCGATGGCGATGACCGACGCCAGGTCGAACATCAGTTCCAGCGGTGTCGCGACCCGGTGGGCTTCGTGCTTGTCGCGGGCCGCAAGGGCGAAGACGGTGCGCTTGGCCATGGCAATCCTCGTCCGGATCGGTCGTTCGGGTGCGGCGGTGGGATCATGGCGCCCGGTCGGGCAACGGCGATTCGGCCTCAGTCGGTCCCGGCGCCCGGGCGGCGGGCCGGCAGCGGCTCCGCCAGGGTATCGTGCCATTCCGGATGGCGGCGATAGAGCAGGGCGATATAGGTGCAGACCGGCGTGACCTTGAGCCCGGTGGCGCGGGCGTCCGCCACCATGTGCGCGACCAGCGCGGCGGCGATGCCGGTGCCGCGCAGATGTGGCGGCGCTTCGGCATGGTCCGCGCTGATATGAGCGCGGCCGCGCCGGGTGAACAGAATTTCGGCCGTGCCGTCCCGCTCTGTCATGGTGGCGACATAGCGGCCGTGGCGACCGTCGCCGTCGTCTTTGTGGAACTGGAATGCCATGTCGTTCGTCCTTGCTCCGGTGCGGTCCGATACCGGCACGCGACTACGTTGGCACAAAGCGGCGGAGAGGGGAACGCCGAGGGGGACACGGCTTCCCCCCTCGGCCCCCTCGGCCCGGTGTTTGCGCCTATGCCGCCGGCAGGTTGCCGAAACGGCCCTGGCGGAAGTCGGCAATGGCCTCGCGGATTTCCGCCTCGCTGTTCATGACGAACGGGCCGTAGCCGACCACCGGCTCGTCGATCGGCTCGCCGGTGAGCACCAGCAACACGGTCTCGCCGTCCGCCCGTACCCGAATGCCGGACCCGTCGTTCGAAAGCTGGGCGACTTCCGCCGCGCCGAGCTCGCGCCCGTCGACCGAGACATGGCCGGACAGAACCGCCAGCAAGGCGTTGTGCCCCTCCGGCAGGTCGAGGTCGACCTCGGCATCGGCGTCGAGCCGCACGTCCCAGACATTCACCGGCGTGAAGGTGCGGGCGGGGCCGGCCGTGCCGCCGAACGAGCCGGCGATCACCCGTGCCCGACCGCCTTCGAACGGCACGTCCGGGATGGCGTCGCCGGTGATGGCCTGGTAGGCCGGCGCCGTCATCTTGTCCTTGGCCGGCAGGTTGACCCAGAGTTGCACCATGCGGAACGGCCCGCCGGTCCTGGAGAAGCCCGCGGAATGGAATTCCTCGTGCAGGACGCCGCTGCCGGCGGTCATCCACTGGACGTCGCCACGGCGGATCGTGCCGCCGCCGCCGCTGCTGTCCTTGTGGCTGACCTCGCCGTCATAGACGATGGTCACCGTTTCGAAGCCGCGGTGCGGATGCTCGCCGACGCCGCGCGGCGGGCCGTCGTGCGGCTCGAACGTGTGGGGGCCGGCATAGTCGAACAGCAGAAACGGGCTGGTCGCTTTCGTGTCGCCCTGGTAGCTGAACAGCGAGCGGACCGGGAACCCGTCCCCGACCCAGTGGCCGGCTGTCTCGCTCAGAACGCGCTCGACTTTTTTCATGATCCTGTCTCCATAAGGGCCCCGAAGAACCGGCCGTCGGTGAGGCCGGGGGCGTGGCTGTTGCCAGGAATTTGTGATGCGCACAACGGCGTTCAAGTACTATCTCAGGGGATACTGCCCATGGCAAAGGAAGTGGGATGTCCAACCGAAACAGTGTTGGAATTGATTGCCGGTCGCTGGAAAGTCATGGTGATTTACTGGCTGCTGCAAGGCCCGCGTCGCTTTAATCAATTGCAACGGGATCTGGCCGGAATCACGCCCAGAACATTGGGGCGGCAGCTCAAGGAGATGGAGCGGGACGGTCTGTTGCAGCGGATCGACCATGACGAGACGCCGCCGCGGGTCGAATACCGCCTGACGCCGCGCGGCCGGTCGCTGGAAACCGTTCTGATGGCGATGCACGATTGGGCGGAGGCGCATGACGGCACTTCGCCGAGCCAAGCCGACGCGGCGGAGTAGGCTGCCCGCGAAAAATTTCCCGTATCCCGGACCGTGTATAACGCCGAGCTTTCCCGGACGGCGCAGCCGATCCGGGACCTCGGGCCGAGCGAAATGCCTCCCGGAGATCCCGGCTCTCGCCTCCGGCTC
Organism: Alphaproteobacteria bacterium; assembly: GCA_020638555.1. Lineage (NCBI taxonomy): Bacteria > Pseudomonadati > Pseudomonadota > Alphaproteobacteria > Alphaproteobacteria bacterium. The sequence goes on from JACKII010000002.1 coordinate 78,360, forward strand.
GGCCGGGAAAGCCGGCCGCATGTGCCCGGAGATCCCGGCTCTCGCCTCCGGCTCTCGCCTCCGGCTCGGCCGGGAAAGGTCGAGCGGAACTCCCTCGGGAGATTCCGGCTCTCCGCTCCGCCGCCTACATGATGGCGTCGGGCGCCAGCGTCACTTTCAGGCCGTCGAGGCTGGGGTCGAACTCGATCTGGCAGGACAGGCGCGAGGTGTCGAACACCTCCAGCGCCAGGTCGAGCATGTCGACCTCTTCCTCGGTCTTTTCCGGCAGTTTCGCGAACCAGTCCGCCTCGACGATCACGTGGCAGGTGGCGCAGACGCAGGAGCCGCCGCACTCCGCCTTGATTGGCAGGCCGGCGTCGCGGATCATTTCCATCACCGTCCAGCCGTCGGTCGCCTCGATCTCGTGTTCGACGCCATGGCCATCGGTCACCAGGATTTTCATCGCTCGAAAAGCTCCTTCAAGACGGCCCGCGCGTCAGCGCACGCCGAGTTTTTTCTGCAGTTCGCTGGAGGAGGTGGTGTACTGGAAGCGCAGCCGCTCGCCCGGCCGGGCGATCTTGAACGCCGCCTGGCTCATCAACGCCGCCTCGTGGAAGCCCGAGAGAATCAGCTTCAGCTTGCCCGGATAGGTGTTGATGTCGCCGATGGCGAAAATGCCGGGCACGTTGCTCTCGAACTTCGCGGTGTCGACCGGGATCAGGTTCTGTTCCAGGTTGATGCCGAATTCCGCCACCGGGCCCAGCTTCATGGTCAGGCCGTAGAACGGCAACAGCATGTCGCACTCGTGCACGAAGGCGCCGGTTTCCTTGCCTTCCAGGCGCACGCCGGTCAGGTGCGGGGCGGTGCCCTCCAGGCCCTTCATCTGGGCGATGTGCAACTCGCCCTTGCCCTCGGCGACGATGGCGCGCATGGCCTCGACCGAGTGGGGGGCGGCCCGGAACCCGTCGCGGTGGTGCACCAGGGCGATCTTGCGGGCGATGGGTTGCAGCGCGATGAACCAGTCCAGCGCCGAATCGCCGCCGCCGGCCACCAGCACGCTCTTGTCGCGGAAACGCTCCATCTGGCGCACGGCATAGAAGACGCTCTCGCCTTCATAGTCGTCCAGGCCTTCGAGATGGGGCTTTTTCGGCACAAAGCTGCCGCCGCCGGCCGCGATCACCAGGACCGGAGCCTCCAGCACGGTGCCGGCATCGGTCTTCAGGCGCCAGTGGCCGTTGTCGAGCCGGGTCAGCTCTTCGGCCATTTCCGACAGATGGAATTGCGGATCGAACGGGGCGATCTGCTCCATCAGCTTGTCGGTCAGTTCCTGGCCGGTACAGACCGGGATGCCCGGAATGTCGTAAATCGGCTTTTCCGGATACAGCTCGGCACACTGGCCGCCGATCCGGTCGAGAATGTCGACCAGATGGGTTTTGAGGCCGAGCAGGCCCAGTTCGAACACGGCGAAAAGGCCAACCGGCCCGGCACCGACGATGATCACGTCGGTCTGGTGCGCGTTGTCGCTCACGGGCGCCAATCCTTAATAGACGGGTCGCGGGGTGCGCTGGGTGCCCCTAGTATTTCTCTTTCGGCTCCAGCACCTGGCGGCCGCGATACATGCCGGTTTCCAGGTCGATGTGGTGCGGACGGTGGAACTCGCCGGTGTCCTTGTCCTCGCGCAGATTCGTGTGCTTGAGGGCGTGGTGCGAGCGACGCAGGCCACGCTTGGACGTGGTGGTTTTCTTCTTCGGAACGGCCATGGATAAAGGCTCCCAGAATATCGGACGGCCGCGGGAAGGAGGTCTGCCGCGGCCGCGCTAGAAACGGGCCTTATACAGAGTGCCGCCCGCCTTGCCAAGCGCTCGCTTCGGGTTTGTGCGTCGCACGCACCTCGCCTAAGGTAGCGGTATCGAACGACGGCGAGTGTCAGAGAAGGAGACGCCAAAGCCATGACCGATAAACCCGGCCGGCCCGTGCCGAAGGCCACGCCCGAAACCCAGCATTTCTGGGACGGTTGCAACCAGGGCAAGATCATCCTCCAGCGCTGCAAGGACACGGGCAAGGCCTATTTCCCGCCCCGCCCGTTCAGCCCCTACACCGGATCGCGCAATGTCGAGACGTTCGAGGCGTCGGGCAAGGGCGTGCTCTGGTCCTACATCATCAGCCACCGCGACCATCCCAACTTCGACATGAAGGCGCCCTACGCCATCGCCGTCGTCAAGCTGGACGAGGGCGTGCAGATGATGACCAACATCGTCGACTGCGAGCAGACGCCCGAGGCGCTGCAACTCGACATGCCGGTGCAGGTGACGTTCAAGCGCCTGACCGACGACATCAACCTGCCGCTGTTCAAGCCGGCCTCCTGAAGCGGCCTGGCGAAAGGAATACACGACCGATGAAACCCGGTTCCGTCGCCGTTGTCGGCGCTGCTGAGACCACCGAGCTCGGCAAACTCCCCCACATGTCCAACATCCAGCTGCACGCGGATGCCGCCCTCAACGCCATGGCCGACTGCGGCCTGAAGCCCGAGGACATCGACGGCATCGCCACCGCGCGCGAAAACCCGATCGAGATCGCCCACTATCTGGGCATCAAGCCGCGCTATGTGGATGGCACCAGCGTCGGCGGCTGCTCGTTCATGATCCATGTGAAGCACGCGGTCGCGGCCATCGAAAGCGGCATGGCCGACACCATCCTCGTCACCCATGGCGAGAGCGGCCGCAGCCAGGTCGGCATGACGCCGCGCGGCATCAACCCGGCCATGCTGGACGGCCAGTTCCAGATTCCCTACGGCGTCACCAACCCGCCGACCATGTTCACCATTCCGGTGCTGCGCTATCTCAAGACCTACAACGTGCCGATCGAGCGCGTGGCCAATGTGGCGGTGGTGCAGCGCGAGTGGTCGGCGATGCACCCGCGGGCGACCTTCCGCGACCCGCTGACGGTCGATGACGTGATGAACGCCCGCATGATCGCCTGGCCGTTCTCGCTGCTGATGTGCTGCCTGGTGACCGACGGCGGCGGCGCGCTGATCCTGACCCGCTCCGACCGGGCCAAGGACTTCCCGACCAAGCCCGTCTACGTGCTGGGCGCGGGCGAGGCCGGCGAGCACACGCTGGTCAGTCAGATGAGCGACTTCACCTCCTCCCAGGCCTTCCGCATCGCCGGCGAGAATGTCTGGAAGTCCAGCGGGCTGAAGCATTCCGACGTCGACCATTTGATGATCTACGATGCGTTCGCGCACCTGCCGATCTATGGCCTGGAAGACCTGGGCTTTGTCGGCCGCGGCGAGGGCGGCGATTTCATCTGGGAGGGCAACACCCGCCCCGGCGGCAAGCTGCCGCTGAACACCAATGGCGGCGGCCTCTCGTACATGCACAGCGGCATGTACGGCATGTACGCCCTGCAGGAGAGCGTGCGCCAGATGCGCGGCACCTCGCCGGCCCAGGTCGAGGGCGCCAAGGTGAGCCTCTGCCACGGCGTCGGCGGCATGTTCTCCGCCAGCGGCTCGATCATGTTCTCGAACGAGCTGCCGTGAAATTGAGTGCGTCTGGGCGAGGGGATTAATTGCCCTCGCCCAGATTATGTCTTGGCCAATTCAAAAATTGATAGCATGTGGAAAGCATCATTCCTATTTTTTGCGATCTTAGTCGGGTGTATAAAATATGTGGAGATACCCGATAAACAGCCCAGTGGTGGTCTGGAAACGCTTCAACTTGTCTACAATCTGGAGAATGGCTATGTGCCTTCTCGAATATTTTCCGGTCCGTCAGATTATCCACCAGAAAAATTTCACGTGTATGCGATAGTTGCGTTTCCAGCCAATGGTTTTGCCAAGGAGAGAGAAAGACATTTGTTGCATTGCAAAGCGTATATTGCGAGTCTTAATAATAGTTTCAGATTATCCAGAGAATTGCACAAGCAGCTTGTCACAGTGTGGCCATTAAATAGTAATAATACTGCATATTTTCTCAATAATAAGACTATCGAATTGGATAGTATATGTGAAATTGCTGTCAGTGAGTATGGTTTGTCATCTGCGCAACTTGCCTTAAGGCAAGCGAGAATGCGGGATTCTTCTGTTAAAGGGGTGGGGCCATTTCTACTAGCGTGGTCACCCGCGGCAAGAAAAGGTCAAAAGGACTCTGATATGCTGGTGATGGACCTTAGTGGAGTTAATTCCTATGATTCTGCCTTAAAGAGGTATGTAATGTGGGCTGAAGAGATTGAAAACGATCCGAGTACATGGGAATCTGGATGGGATTATGATAAAATTCTCGCTAATATTGCAAATTCATTGAATCAGCGGGGCAGGGAATGGTTTAGGATAATTCAAGGCGATGATTGAGAATATTTTTAAAATTCCGAAATGTATGATCTTGGGCTTAGTAATAGGCGTGTTAATTGGTGCTTTTTGGAGTGATTTGGACATGTATGGGATGGTCCTGTTTGTTATCATATTTTCTTTAGTTTTTTTTCTTTTTTGCCGATTTATTCAATGTATTAAAAAATAGGCATTTACAATATGAGCTTTGTAAGTATTGAAGGCAATAAATTTTGATTTTGCAGTCTATGGCCTGGAAGATATCGGCATTGTCGGCCGTGGCGAAGGCGGCGACTTCATCTGGGAGGGCAGCGCCCGTCCCGGCAGTAAGCTGTCGCTGAACACCAATGGTGGCGGGCGCACGCACTCCGGCATGTACGCCCTGCAGGAGAGCGTGCGCCAGATGCGCGGCACCTCGCCGGCCCAGGTCGAGGGCGCCAAGGTGAGCCTCTGCCACGGCGTCGGCGGCATGTTCTCCGCCAGCGGCTCGATCATGTTCTCGAACGAGCTGCCGTGATCCCGGATCGCGGTCTCGACTGTTGACGGCGGGAGCCCGGCTCGGAGACGAGCCGGGCTCCTGTCATGAACGGGGAGGGATCGGGGATCGGACTTGGAGACCGGGCTTGGGGCCGGCCGGCTTTGGCGCTTGGGAGAAGGCGTTTTCCGGTCGCCACGCCAATCGGCGCGCCAATCCACGCGCCAACGCCAAGCGGGCGAAGGTCCGGCGCAATCGGCGGACAGGATTTTCGGATTGAGACAAGCGCGTCTATTGCGCCGTCGCTGACGCAATCGGCCAGATCCAGGACGTTGGATATGCCCGCGCCTAATACCAAGTCCCGAAGAGGCTGACTCACGTCGGGGATTCCCAAGCGGCTGATTTTCTGATTCACCATCTCAGGTTGAAGGAGACTTGCGATGGCGGCTGCGATTGGGGTTCGAACAGACTACGCTTCGGCAGATTTGCGTGGTTTGGCGCGTTGTTGTGGTGATGGGGAGCAGGTGCGGCGGCTGTTGGCGCTGGCGTCGATCCTCGATGGCGGGAGCCGGAGTGAAGCGGCGAAGATCGGCGGCGTCACTCTTCAGATCGTGCGCGACTGGGTGATCCGCTTCAATGCGGATGGGCCGGACGGCCTCAAGTCGCGCAAGGCACCGGGCAAGCCCTCTATCCTGAACGATGAGCAGCGCCGTGCGTTAGCCGATATCGTCGAGGCAGGGCCGATCCCGGCTGCGCATGGCGTGGTTCGTTGGCGGCTGATCGACTTGGCGCAGTGGCTATGGGACGAGTACGGCCTGTCGATTTCCAAACAGTCGCTCAGCCGTGAGATGCGCGCGCTGGGCTTTCGCAAGCTTTCGGCCCGGCCTCGCCACCGAGGCCAGAAACCACAAGACATTGCCGATTTTAAAAAAGCTTCGCCGCCCGTCTGGCGCAGATCAAGCGAGGGCTTCCGAGGGGGACGCCCATAGAACTGTGGTGGCAGGACGAGGCGCGCATCGGCCAGCAGACCAAGCTCACTCGGCGCTGGGCCAGACGCGGCACCCGGCCTTCGGCGACGAGGGACCAGAGGCGCTCCTCGGCATGGATCTTCGGGGCCATCTGTCCTGCTGAAGGCAAGGCCGCCGGGATCGTCATGCCCCGATGCAACAGCGAGGCGATGAGCATGCACCTGGCAGAGATCGCCTTCCACGTCGCCACCGGCGCGCATGCCGTCGTCCTGCTCGATCAGGCCGGATGGCATGGATCGGCCGAGTTGGTCGTTCCCTCCAGCATCACCTTGATGCCGCTACCGCCCAGATGCCCGGAACTCAACCCGGTCGAGAATGTCTGGCAGTTCATGCGCGACAACTGGCTCTCGAACCGCATCTTCAAATCCTACGACGACATCGTCGATCACTGCTGCTTCGCCTGGAACCGTCTGGTCAATCAGCCATGGAAGATCATGTCCATCGGAATGCGCCAATGGGCACATGAGTTCTGATCAATGGGACTTGGTATCAGGTTGAAGGAGACTTGCGATGGCGGCTGCGATTGGGGTTCGAACAGACTACGCTTCGGCAGATTTGCGTGGTTTGGCGCGTTGTTGTGGTGATGGGGAGCAGGTGCGGCGGCTGTTGGCGCTGGCGTCGATCCTCGATGGCGGGAGCCGGAGTGAAGCGGCGAAGATCGGCGGCGTCACTCTTCAGATCGTGCGCGACTGGGTGATCCGCTTCAATGCGGATGGGCCGGACGGCCTCAAGTCGCGCAAGGCACCGGGCAAGCCCTCTATCCTGAACGATGAGCAGCGCCGTGCGTTAGCCGATATCGTCGAGGCAGGGCCGATCCCGGCTGCGCATGGCGTGGTTCGTTGGCGGCTGATCGACTTGGCGCAGTGGCTATGGGACGAGTACGGCCTGTCGATTTCCAAACAGTCGCTCAGCCGTGAGATGCGCGCGCTGGGCTTTCGCAAGCTTTCGGCCCGGCCTCGCCACCGAGGCCAGAAACCACAAGACATTGCCGATTTTAAAAAAGCTTCGCCGCCCGTCTGGCGCAGATCAAGCGAGGGCTTCCGAGGGGGACGCCCATAGAACTGTGGTGGCAGGACGAGGCGCGCATCGGCCAGCAGACCAAGCTCACTCGGCGCTGGGCCAGACGCGGCACCCGGCCTTCGGCGACGAGGGACCAGAGGCGCTCCTCGGCATGGATCTTCGGGGCCATCTGTCCTGCTGAAGGCAAGGCCGCCGGGATCGTCATGCCCCGATGCAACAGCGAGGCGATGAGCATGCACCTGGCAGAGATCGCCTTCCACGTCGCCACCGGCGCGCATGCCGTCGTCCTGCTCGATCAGGCCGGATGGCATGGATCGGCCGAGTTGGTCGTTCCCTCCAGCATCACCTTGATGCCGCTACCGCCCAGATGCCCGGAACTCAACCCGGTCGAGAATGTCTGGCAGTTCATGCGCGACAACTGGCTCTCGAACCGCATCTTCAAATCCTACGACGACATCGTCGATCACTGCTGCTTCGCCTGGAACCGTCTGGTCAATCAGCCATGGAAGATCATGTCCATCGGAATGCGCCAATGGGCACATGAGTTCTGATCAATGGGACTTGGTATAAGTCATTGAAGAGAATGGTGCCCAGGGGCGGATTCGAACCACCGACACGCGGATTTTCAGTTCGCGAGGATATACTTCCACCGTTGCTCATTGCTTCACATAACTCTATGATTTATCGCGAATATAGGGGTCTGAGGTGAACATAGCTGAACCTGGAAACACCCTCTTATGCACGCGATTTATGTGACTAAAAAGAGACTAATGCAATGAAGCTGCGGCTCACGGACATCGCCATCAAACGCCTCGCTTTCCCTGAGACAGGGCAACAAACGTACTGGGATGAAGCGACGCCCGGCTTTGGCCTGCGGTGTTCGCAGAAGAGTAAATCGTTTGTGGTGATGTATGGTGAGAAGCGCCGGTTGAAGACCTTGGGGCGTTATCCGGATTTCTCGTTATCCGAAGCCCGAAAGGAAGCCCGTCGGTTCCTGGCTGACGCTGACGAGCGTCCCGACGCGAGTGAGCCACCAACAATAGCGTTCGAAGAGGCAAAACAACGCTTTCTGGCGCACTGTGAAGGACGGAACAAGGAGCGGACCGTCAAAGACTATACGCGGCTGCTTAGGCCGTCGACTCATAAACGCGCAATCGGATGCGGATGGCCGCGAGCTTGATCATGGCGAGGTAAGTTGAGCCGAGCTTGTCGTAGCGGGTTGCGATACGACGGAAATATTTGAGTTTGTTGAAGAAGCGCTCGATGAGGTTACGCTCCCGGTACAAGGCAGGGCTAAAGCAAATGGGGTGTTTCCGGTTCGACCTGGCGGGAATATTGGCCCAGGCTCCAGCAGCGTACAGCGTCTCCCGTATCCAGTCGGCATCGTAGGCTTTGTCGGCCAGTAGCATCTCGCCGGAATCGATGGCGGATAGCAGATCCTCTGCCGCCCTGGCGTCATGCATTTGGCCGGGCGAAATCGCGAGGCGCACCGGCAGGCCACGGCCATCGACTACAGCATGGATTTTCGTTGTAAGACCACCCCGGCTTCGTCCGAGACAACGATCTGGGTGGCTTTTTTTAACGTCGCTGCCGAGTGATGGACGCGGACACTTGTGCCGTCGATCATCTTGATGCCGTCACCATAAGCATCTGTGATCGCGTCCATAATCTGGTCCCAGATGCCCGCCTTGGTCCAGCGGCGGAAACGGTTGTAGCAGGTCGTAACCGGGCCGTAGCGCTCCGGAAGGTCGGCCCAGGGCGCACCGGAGCGCAAGACCCAGAATATGCCGTTCAAAACGCGCCGGTCATCGACACGGGGAACACCGCGGGACTTCTGGGGCAGAACCGGCTGAATGACCGACCACTCGGCATCCGTGAGATCGTAGCGTGCCATGGACAATCCTCCTCCAGCACGCTTGAATCCGATTTGTCCACCTTTGGGAATCCCCAATGGCCGTTTATGAGTGCACGGCCTAATCGCCACTTCGAACTCCCCGGCGCTCTGCACGAAACCACTCGTGGTCAGATCATGAACGTCGTTGCAGGCTTATCTCGCACACCCTCGGAGCGCCAGCACGCATTCGTCGCCATCCGCACAATGATGAACTGGTGCGTGGAGGCGGGGTTAATTGAAAGTTCGCCTGTGCCGCGTATCCGCCAACAGACCACCTCGAGGGAACGGGTGCTCAGCGACGAGGAGCTTGCGGCAGTTTACCGACGAGCGCTTGAGACCCCGTATCCCTATGGCTCAATCATTCAGCTTCTCGTCTTGACGGGGCAGCGGCGGGGCGAGATTGCTGGTCTACGAAGGTCGTGGATCGAGGGTGACGTGCTCACCTTCCCAGCAGGGTTCACCAAGAACAAAAAGGAGCACCGACTCCCCCTGCCCCCGATGGCACGTCGGGTCATCGACGCGGTGCCGGACACCGGGGATCTACTCTTTCCCGCGCGCGGACGGGTCGAGAGACCCTTCAACGGCTGGGGCAAGTGCAAAGAGCGGTTTGACGCCGGTTTATCATTCTCGGATTACACACTGCACGATCTGCGCAGGACATTTAGCTCGAACGTGGCTCGACTGCGTGTACCCATCCATGTGACTGAAAAAATCCTCAATCATGCGTCGGGAACGATCGGAGGAATTGCTGCTGTTTACAATCGCCATTCTTACTTTGCTGAAATGAAAGAGGCGCTGCTGAGTCATGACGAATTCATCAGAAACGTATTTCAAGCCGATTCCGCCCTCTCTTCATTGTAATCAGAGGGTTAAGGGATGGAACTCCGCAGACGAAAACAATGAAATCAACCACCTATCTGGGTTACTACATTCTCTAGAGGCCACTTTGACCCTTCTCTAAGCGACGCCATCCATCTTCAGTGATCGAATAGTAATCAGGCGTATTCGCCGTGAAGATCATTGGAGAGTGCCATTCAATATAGCCCCAATTCTTAAGTTCTTCGAGCCATCGTGGCGATCCAGTACCTGCAGGGAGGTTGAATTCCCGGGAACCTTGCCGGAAAATATGAAACAAAAACTGTTTCTGTTGATCTGATAATTTATCAAAAGGCCGGCTGACTCTAGGCCGACGCCGCTTAGTTGCTTGGTCAATACATTGAAACAAGAGAAGAAAGAATGACAGGATACCAACGACGCCGATACCTGCCGCAACCTTATGTGGCAGTTCGCTAAATACAGGGGCCTCAAAAAAAACGAGCAAAAGGATAATGGCGGCTGTGACCGTTATGGCGGCAGCTACCCACCAAGCAATTTTGTGAATGGCCGTGAGCCAACCGCTGTCAGGGAGGCTTGTCATGAGGAAATTTTAGCACGGAAATTTTCCGGGACCATGGGTCACGAATCTCCCGAAAAGGTGATATCATCCAAAGTTGCACATCTCCAATTCGCCTTGAGGAATATGAGTCTAGCTATGTTGATCCAAAAAGCAACTCTCAGTCAATAAAAACCGCCTCCGATTACATCGCCGGAATTTGTATCAAGGTGTAAAATCACAATATGAAGAATAATTTTCCATTTACCAACTACGATTTCTACGCATATCTCACCAGTGGCGGGATGTTACTAGCCTTTTTAGATTATGTGTTCAACGACAGCAAGATAATTAGTCTAAAGGAATGGTCTTTTATGCAAATTGTGCTCTCTATTGCATCTGCCTATATCTTAGGACATCTGATTGCATGGGCATCACAAGTGACCATAGAAATGTGTATTATGCGAAGGCTTCTGACCGCACCAAACCAGATCCAGCTTGGCTTTTCCACTCCGAACCTGATCGAACGTTGGCTAGGGCTAGCCGTTGGACGATACTATGAACCGTTCTCGGAACCCGCGCGCCATGCGATTGTTGCTCGCGCCGCTGCAGCATTGGACTTGGAGGCAGCCGAACTGCGAGATGCGGAGGCCGTATTCCAAGTGGCACACAATAAGGCCACGAGAACGGATCCGATTCGCCAACGCTCGGACGATTTTCGAAACCAGTATGGTCTATTTCGAAATATCACCCTTGTCGGAATCGTAGCGACTATTATCTTATTATGGTCCGCCTGGTTTGGCTCTGGATCCGTACAGGATGGGTGGATTGTGATAATCGCCGCTAGCTTGACCATCGGAGCTTTTGTTCGGTTCGTTAAGTTCTACGCAAGTTTTTCAGCGGAAGTACTTAGATCATTATTGAGTAAGGAATAATATGCGACTAACTATATTCGATGTCGAACACGGGGCGTGTGCGCTGGTCCAATCCAATAATAGCGATTGCATTGCTCTCATAGATTGTGGAATTAATAGCACAACAGGCTGGACTCCTGGTGAATATATACAGAATATTCTCGGAAAAAACACTATAGATTATCTATTTATTACAAACGCTGACCAAGATCATTATGCCAATTTGTCATCTCTTAGACAAAAAATCTATATTAGAACATTTACAAAGAATCCATCGCTTAATGCAGATGCTTTTGAAAGAATTAAACGGCAAGTTGGCCCTATGAGCGCTGATGCGCTGGCATACCAAGCTCTACTAAATAGTCACACCCATCCAGTTACTACCTCTTTCAATGATGGAATGGGAGGGATTACCGCCAAGACCTTCTATAATTCGTATCCGAAATTTTCAGACACTAATAATCTGAGCCTTGTCACATTTATAAACTATAATGGTTTCCAAATCCTATTTCCGGGTGATCTTGAAAGACCGGGGTGGCTGGAAATGTTGGCCAACCCTGAATTCAGACAAGAATTACAGAATACAACAATTCTAGTTGCATCTCATCATGGCAGGCAAAACGGTTATTGTGACGAACTTTTCTCCGGTTGGTCACCACAGGCTGTGGTAGTGTCAGATAAGCCAATTGTTCATAATACTCAGAACGTACCACAATATCAAAACTGCATCAGTGGTGATGGTATTAATGTCTACGGACAAAATCGAAGGAGAAGGGTTCTGACCACACGAAAAGATGGAGCTATTACATTTACGGTCAACGCATCAGGCAACTACAACGTTCATACAAACACATAGCGTCAGTAACGACGACAAAATTTCGGATACACTTTTAATACGAATTCAACTGAATATCAGAATCACAAATAAGCTTAAAGTTGGCATAATAGTTTTGCAAATAAGGTGAACGAATTCTCCGAACATATCCTTCACTTCAGTTCGAGAAGTGTTCCGATCTGGGTCACCATCGGAGACACTGAAGATATTTTTGATCTCCAAAAGCCAATTATATGGCTCTAAATATACGTTTTCTGGACATACCGTCCGGTTCGAGAATGCATTTTCAACCATTCTGCGTTTTTCTGCTGGATTCGCTGAAATATAAAGCAAATTAAGGGTTTTCATGAGTTCGAGGAACTTTTGCATCTCCTCCGGCGAAAGGTCTTTTTTGCTACTATTTTCAATTTCTTCGTAGAGTTGATTTAACTCCTGCATCAGTCCAGCCTTTCGCCGGTCGTAAGCATCTCGATCAATCGTTCCGTCGATGAGGAGGTCGGTGAGGCGATCCAGCCTGGTTTCAGTTTCTTCAATTTGCCGTTTCACAGAATGCAGCAGCATTGGCTGCTTGTCGCTTGCAATCCACCGAAGCCATGCAGCTTCGAGCTTGTTTGCGTCGTCATCGTTGAGGGTCAACGTCCCGAGCTTTTCAACGATCGCTGCCTCAAGACGATCCTCCCTGATTGTGGTCATTGGGCAGCCAGCCGTTTGGCACCGATAATATACGTTTCCTTTCTGTCGCTCTGGCGAGAGTGGCCCTGCGCATAACCCACACCGAAACAGCCCGCGATATAGATGGTTGTGGCGAGTGACCTTCTTCCCAGTTTTGCCAGCTTTCCGGTCTTGAATCCTACGGAAGGTCGATCGATCAATCAGCGGCTCATGGATCCCGTCGTACGTCTCGCCCGACCGTTTGATCTCGATCCTACCGCAATAGAAGGGATTTGCGAGGATGGTCTCCACGTTGTGCTGGCTGATGGGCAGGCCCGAGTGGTTTTTGAGCTCTCTCCTTATCAGATACCGGTGCAAAGACCTGATTGAATGCTCTCCGGCGGCGTAGGACAGCAGTGCATCGCGCACGATCGGTCCTTTCACGGGACAGATGGTCTTCGGCTGCCCGCGGCCATTGTCCCGGTACCCAATCGGCGCTTTGAACGGATACAGGCCTTGCTTCAGACGGCCTTTGAGCCCCTTGATCGTCTCATCTCGCAGATTGCGGATATAATCGGCGGCAATTACCGCCTGGATATCAGCGGTTAGGCGTCCACCACGGGAGCGGAAATCCAAGCTCTCGGTCGCGAAGTAAACGTCGATGCCTTGGTCGGACAGCTCTCCGACGGTCGCCCAGTCCTTGAGGTTGCGGGCCGATCGATCGATCTTGTGCATCACAAGACCGCTGGCGGCCCCTTTGCGAAGCGCTGCCAACATCTGGTTAAATACCGGACGGCCTGACTTGGCGGCAGTTTCTTTCTCTTCGTACCAGCGGGTGATGTGGAGATGTTGGCGACTCGCAAAGGCCGTGATGGCATCTTTTTGTGCTTCGAGTGACACGCCCTCGCCCTGCTTCTGCGTGGACACTCGAATGTATCCAAAACACTGCTTCATGGTCGCTTGTTTGAGGACTCTGAATCTACCAGATCCTCAGAATTTTGCGAATCACGCCACGGCCAAGTACCGTCGCGCTGCATGCGTTTGCAAATCTCTTGGCAGAGTTTTAGGTGCGCTTCGAGGCGAGGATCCATTTCCATATCCATCAGTTTGCCGCCCTGGCTTGTTGTCCGCCACCACCCGGCGCGTGCACGAATGCTGTCACATGATCCGTGCCGCCACATCGCAGCGGACAAACTAGAAATCGACCGTCGCGTCCAGCTTTTTCAAAGGATGGCCATGGGCCGACAACTGCGCCAACCGATCCTCAAAATCCCAAAAGCCGGAATGCTGAGCCGTCGGTCAACTCCTCGATCCAAGGGCTCTATCAATTCAGAAAATCTTCCCTAGTTGTTTAGGCTTCAGCCTCATAGCCAATAGCAAATGATCGCTGCAATATGGACGGCTGCCAGTTATGAGCTTGCGAGCTTGTCGTACCGGGTTGCGATGCGGCAGAACATGCGCTCGATCGCGTTACGCGCACGATAGAGGAAAGGGCTGAACGGAGGCCGGAAGGCCCTGTTGCGCTTGGAAGGGATGTTGGGAACCGCACCGGCGGCATAGACCAAGGAGCGGTTCAGGTCGCTGTCGTAGGCGCGGTCGGCCAACAGGTGGACGCCGGGCGGCAAATGCTCCAGCAATGGTTCCGCCGCCTAAGAGCCTGACCGAAAAGAGGTTGAGCGATATCAGTAGGTTGTGATTCACCGTCTTTGCGAAGAGATGGAGGATCAGGTGCCTTGGACCGATACCGCTCGGGTTGAGCATAGTCGTCGCACGTGTCGCTATCCAAGCGATATGCTGGATCAGGAATGGCGGCTGATTGCGCCGCTCTTGCCTCCGGCCAAGCTCGGTGGGCGGCCGCGGTCAGTCGACCTGCGCGAGGTGATGAATGCGATCCTCTATCTCGGGTCGAGCGGTTGTCAGTGGCGTGCGTTGCCGAAGGATTTTCCGCCGGTGAGCACGGTGCAGGGCTATTTCTACGCCTGGCGTGATCTGGGCCTGTTCGAGACGATCAACGGATTGCTGACAATGGCCGCCCGAGAGTTGGAAGGCCGGGAGGCCAGTCCCACCGCCGGCGTGATCGACAGTCAGAGCGTCAAGACCACCGAAAGCGGCGGGATTTCGGGGTATGACGCGGGCAAGAAGGTGAAGGGCCGCAAACGCCACATCCTGACCGACATCCTAGGATTGCTGCTGGTGATCCTCGTCCTTGGGGCCGATGTGCAGGACCGTGATGGCGCACCGGGGGTATTGAAGGCCGCCCGGTTCCGGTTCCCGTGGCTGCGCCATGTCTTTGCCGATGGCGGCTATGCCGGGGACAAGCTGAAACGGACCCTCAAGGGCAGTGGTGAGTGGACGATCGACATCATCCGAAGGAGCGCCACCGCCAAAGGCTTCGAGATCCTGCCACGCCGCTGGGTGGTCGAACGGACCTTCGCATGGCTCGGCCGCTGCCGGCGGTTGGCCAAAGACTGGGAGCGAACCATCGAAAGCGCCACCGCATGGGCCTATATCGCCAGCATCTGCCTCATGACCCGCCGTCTCGCAAGGTATTGCTATTGCAGCTGAACTTTTGAATCAGGCTCTTACAGTCCGCGCGCTGCCCGCCGGTCAGGCGGAATACCGGCGGACGACCACGCGCATCTGTCAGGGCGTGGAGCCTAGGCCGTGCACTCATAAACGGCCATTGGGGATTCCCAAAGGTGGACAAATCGGATTCAAGCGTGCTGGAGGAGGATTGTCCATGGCACGCTACGATCTCACGGATGCCGAGTGGTCGGTCATTCAGCCGGTTCTGCCCCAGAAGTCCCGCGGTGTTCCCCGTGTCGATGACCGGCGCGTTTTGAACGGCATATTCTGGGTCTTGCGCTCCGGTGCGCCCTGGGCCGACCTTCCGGAGCGCTACGGCCCGGTTACGACCTGCTACAACCGTTTCCGCCGCTGGACCAAGGCGGGCATCTGGGACCAGATTATGGACGCGATCACAGATGCTTATGGTGACGGCATCAAGATGATCGACGGCACAAGTGTCCGCGTCCATCACTCGGCAGCGACGTTAAAAAAAGCCACCCAGATCGTTGTCTCGGACGAAGCCGGGGTGGTCTTACAACGAAAATCCATGCTGTAGTCGATGGCCGTGGCCTGCCGGTGCGCCTCGCGATTTCGCCCGGCCAAATGCATGACGCCAGGGCGGCAGAGGATCTGCTATCCGCCATCGATTCCGGCGAGATGCTACTGGCCGACAAAGCCTACGATGCCGACTGGATACGGGAGACGCTGTACGCTGCTGGAGCCTGGGCCAATATTCCCGCCAGGTCGAACCGGAAACACCCCATTTGCTTTAGCCCTGCCTTGTACCGGGAGCGTAACCTCATCGAGCGCTTCTTCAACAAACTCAAATATTTCCGTCGTATCGCAACCCGCTACGACAAGCTCGGCTCAACTTACCTCGCCATGATCAAGCTCGCGGCCATCCGCATCCGATTGCGCGTTTATGAGTCGACGGCCTAGTTCGGGGATGCACGGAGGCGTCCAAATCTTGCGGTATTTTGCTCTGGTGTTGAGTTGCAATACAACCTACTTTCAATAGAAGTTAAAATCAACTATTGGTACCATAATTGAAATCGCATTTCAGGTTTTGCATAAATTTCAATATTATAGATCTGTATATAAAAGAACTATAAATTCGAAATATCCGCTTGAGGTTTCTGTCTAATGTCGCTAGCCTATCAATGAATGTCGTGCTTGGATTTGGGATGTATAGGGGGGTAGTATGAAATACAACAGAATTACGCGGGCTGCAGTTGTGTTTGGTGGAATAACTGCGTTAAGTTCGCCTGCCCTTTCCGATAACATCGTTATTGGTATTATGGAGGGTTATGAGGCATTTGGCTTTGGCAATCCTGAAGACATTGCTAATTTGAACTCCAGTATACGAGACCAGTTGCGTGGTGAAAACTATTTCTCACGCATTTTCCAATGGGATGCAGTTGATGAGGCAACCAACTACTTTAATCTATTTCCCAATTCGCAAAATTATTTAATTGGGTACAGTAGGGGCGGGTATCAAGCGCTTCGCGTAGCTAATAATTTGGACCAACAAGACAAAAATATAAAAAGACTTGTGCAACTTGACCCCGTACGGTGTGGTGGGACTGGCACTTACGCTGCGGATAACGTGGCAGGATGTGCGGCTCTTAGTATAAATGATGTAGTCTCAAGTGGGCCTCAGATAGTTCCAGATAATGTAGAGGTGGCGAAGAATTTCTTCCAGACTGGAGGAGGAATAACTGGTGAAAGAAATGTTACTGGATCTGAAAATATTAACGCAAATATTATGTTTGGGGACGCATCCATAAATCATAGTACGATTGATGGAAGCCCGGACATTCGTGATTACATTGTATCCGATTTGAAATCATTAGCTGATAATAATGTGATAATGTCAGGCCTCGGTGGTGATGCTGGTTATGGCACTTTGGCAATGACACGCAATGATGATGGCTCGTCGTCGGAAATCACCTTGCCATTTTCTATTAACTTGAATGGCAACATATATGATCGGATGTTTATCAACAACAATGGGAATGTAACATTTGGTGACGATTACAGAGCATTCACCCCGACAGGGTTTAGCAATCTTCCGGTTGATATGATTGCCCCATATTGGGGAGATGTGGACACGCGATGTGCAGATTGCGGCGAGGTCTATTTAGCTGTGCCAACTGCTGATACAGCTGTGGTAACTTGGAACGAAGTGGGTTTTTATGCAGCGGATGCCAGCAAGAAAAACACATTCCAATTAATAATAAGAGATCGAAATGACCTCGTTGGAGACAACACAGATGTAGAATTCCGATATGGTCAATTAGAGTGGACGACAGGAGATGCAAGTGGGGGTGCAAATGGTTTAGGTGGGACGCCGGCGTTTGCAGGTTACACTGGTGGGCCGAATGGAGCGCCACAGACACTGATTGGATCAGGTACCTCATCGGTACTAACACTAAACAGCCGCTCTAACATTAGTAACGATGGCGTGTGGTATTTCCCATTTCGCGATGGGATGGCGCCAGGCGTCACTCCGGACAATCCTTTATTGCCCGACGTTCAAGATGGTAATTGGGAATTCCAGTTTGTTACGACAGACGTGACACAAGTTGTGTGGAGCGATCCGGAATTCGTGTTCGGCTATGATTTTGTGGGTCTGAATGGAACGCTTTTCAGGAGTGTTATATTTCCGATTTTGGGTGATAACGCATACTCGTTGTGGTTTGGCGCACTCGATGATCCCATCTACTTTGCCGATGTCATTGGCGGTGTAGAGTATCTCTTTGCGGATATGGGATTTTTAAATGGTGTCGATTTCTTTCGCGTAGAAGGGGTGGATTTGGATCTAATGCTAGATCCAAATGACGTAAATGGATTTGTTACAGGGTTGTCATTTATGAATACAGGTCTGGTTGAATGGTCGCAACGTCCTCTGGTCGTGCAAACTAGTGAACCACCAATTGTCATTGCTATGCTAATGTTAAGTGGTATAGCAGGTATAATGACTAGAAGGCGTCGCAAGGATAAGAGACATAAAAATGAAAAGAAAAATTAGAAATGTGTCTGGGGTGATCGTGATATGTACGATTGCATTGGGGGCGGTAGCTGTGGCAATGGAAGAAAGTGGGTCAGAGCACGAGAAGCAGGTGTTGATGGAGCAATTGGAGCAAGAGGTGCTTCAAGGAGCGGGAGAGGCGGAAGACTTACGTAATGATGCTGAGGCGCTGCAGCCGACCCACACGATATTTAATGGGTTATACCTAAATAATTTTGATAAATATGGAGAAGGTTGGGCGCTAGAAGCAAAGGTAATAGATAAGGTAGTCGCGGACGGGAGGATATTTGCGCTCGCAACATTCATTGTGAAGTATTACGAAAAGGGATTATGGAATAATAAATTAAATAAAAATAAATCAGAGATATTCGTAAAAGTGTACAAAAAAGAGAATGGAATTTGGGTGGATATCAGAGAAATAAGAAATCCGCCAAACCTAATGGGATTAACAATAGGAGATGACGGGTGTGAATTAAGAATATTGCAAACAGACATTGTGCAAAGACCGGCGGCGATTATTGATATTGATTGTATCCGATAGGTGTCACCACAACCCCTCAAACCTACTCGACGCCGTCCATGTGTAGTGCGCGGGGTGCGTCTGGTTGAGCCGCTCCAAAGCAAGAGCAGCAAGATTGGACGGATACCGTGTAAATCTCTCGGTGGAACTTCAGATGGGCTTCGAGGCGAGGATCCATTTCCATATCCATCAGTTTGCCGCCCCTGCTTGTTGTCCACCGCCACCCGGCGCGTGCACGAATGCCGTGAACGCATCGGTGCGCACGCCATCAACCATAACGCGGGCGTAGCACTCATAGTTGGCAAGGCCGGTAAGATTGCGCGGATTATCGATGGCCATCTGGTTGGCGAGAAATGGCGCGTCGGCAGCGCCGACCCGGAACACCATCAGGCTGCCGACGTTGCCCAACACCGCCGCCAAGAGGGGCCGCTCGACCTGCTCCAGGTATTGGTGGGCCAACGTGATGCCGATGCCGTATTTGCGCAACTGAGGCAGCATGGCCATCAGGCTGCCGCTTGAGAAGCTATGAAACTCATCGACATAGACAAAGAACGGACGGCGCGTGGTGCTGTCCGCCCGGCTTAAGGCGGCATTAGCAATCCCCGAAAGGATCAAGCCGCCGAGCACGTTGGCCGTATCCGCTCCCAATCGACCAGCAGCCAAGTTGACGATGAGCGCCTGGCCTTCATCCATGATCCGCCGGAAACGGATTGGTTCGGTGGGTTCGCATACCGCTTGCCGCACCAAGGGGTGGGCCAGAAACGCGCCGAGCTTATTGGCGATCGGCGCGACCGCATCGGTGGCGTTCTTGTATCGAAGCGCCGTGTATTCCTGCTCCCAAAACCCGCGCACCTGCTCGTCGCTGAGCTCTTGCACCACCTGGCGCTGAAACGTAAGCGATGCGCACGCCCCACGTTGCTGATTGTGTGATGGAGCGGTTGAAACGATCCTGATGAGAAGGATCGTGAGATGAAACGTTTCGACCAAAACGACATCGGTTTGTTAGACGACGTTCGCGACCGTGTTACGCGAATGGAGGTTCTGGAGGGGCCGACCGGCCGTCGGTCTTGGCCGGACGATGTGAAGGCACGGATCGTGGCTGAGAGTTTCGAGCCGGGGGCACGGGTGTGCGATGTCGCCCGGAGCCATGGGCTGGCACCGCAGCATCTGTCGACCTGGCGGGGCCTGGCGCGAAAGGGAGAACTCGACGTTGCCATCGGGCATGACGATCTTCCGGCCTTCGCCACAGTCGAGATCATGGAAGAAGGCACGGCGGGAACGTCTGTACTGATTGAGATCGAGGCCGACGGCATCACGGTCCGTCTTGGCGCCGACACGCCGGCCGATCGGATCGCCGAGATCGCCGCCGCCTTGCGCCTCGCCCGGTGATCGTTCCCTTCCAGGCGGTCAAGATCGTGATCGCAACCAAGCCGGTCGACTTCCGCAAAGGCCATGACGGCCTGGCCGCCTATGTCGAGAAGGAACTCGGGCTGAAGGCGCATTCCGGGATCGTCGTGGTCTTTCGTGCCAAGCGCGCCGACCGGATCAAGATCCTGGTCTGGGATGGAAACGGGCTTGTGCTGACCTACAAGCGGCTGGAGGCGGGGAAGTTCGCCTGGCCGGCGATCAAGGACGGTGTGATGCGGCTTTCGAAGGCGCAGTTTGAGGCTCTTTTCGAGGGGCTCGATTGGCGGAGGGTCCATGGCCGGCGGGTACGCCCGCCGCTCCTCACGGAATAGCGGCGACGGAGTGAGTCAGGCGGTATCGCGAAGGCCATGGGCCGGCGATCCGGCGGTATAATCCATGGCATGTCAGCTGCCCCAAGCGATCTCGACCTGAGCGTCCTACCGCCGGAATATCGGGCGGCCTTCGAAGCGCAGCAGGCACAGATTGCCGCCTTGAGCTCGGACAATTCCGCCCTGGCGGTATCAAACCGGCGTCTTGAAGCGCTGATCAAGGAACTGCGCCATGCGCTGCACGGCCGGACGTCGGAGAAGCTGACTGCCGATGAGCGCCAGCTTGCGTTTGAAGATCTCACGGTCGCGATCGAAGAGATCGAGGCCGCCTCGGAAGCGGCCCACGCGACGCCTTCAGCGTCGCGCCCGAGGCGCGCGCCTGTCAACCGCAACATTGGCAACCTGCCAGAGCATCTGCCCCGGATCGAGGAGGTGATCGAGCCGGAAAGCCTCGAGTGTCCCTGCGGCTGTGGAAACATGCACCGGATCGGCGAAGACCGCACGGAGCGGCTCGACATTGTGCCGGCCCAGTTGCGCGTGATCGTCACCATCCGGCCGAAATACGCCTGCCGGACCTGCACCGACGGCGTGAGGCAGGCGCCGGCGCGGTCCTGGCTGATCGAAGGCGCGTTGCCCACGGAGGGCGCCATCGCCCACGTGCTGGTCTCGAAATATGCCGACCACTGTCCGCTTTATCGCCAATCCCAAATCCTGGCGCGTTCGGGCATTCAAATCGACCGCTCAACGCTGGCAGGATGGGTCGGCAAGGCAGCCTTCCACCTCGGCCCTGTCGTCGATCGTCTGGCCGAGCACCTGAAACGGTCGACCAAACTCTTTATGGACGAGACCACGGCGCCGGTCTTGGACCCAGGCAAGGGCAGAACCAAGACCGGATATTTTTGGACGCTGGCCCGCGACGATCGCCGCTGGGGCGGCCCGGACCCACCGGGCGTCGTCTACTTCTACGCACCCGGCCGCGGCGGCGGACATGCCGAGACCTTCCTGGACGGCTTCGACGGCATTCTCCAGATCGACGGCTATGCCGGCTACAACCGGCTCACTCGACTGTCGCGCAAGGGCGGCACTCCGCTCACTGTCGCCCACTGCTGGGCGCATGCGCGGCGCAAGCTCCGCGAGGTCTTCGAACGCGACGGCTCGGCCATCGCCCGCGAAGGGCTCGAGCGCATCGCCGGGTTCTACGAGATCGAAGACGAGATCCGCGGTACCGATGCCGGCCATCGCCTCGCCGTGCGCCAGGCACGAACGGCGCACCTGGTCGCCGACTTCCGGGAATGGCTGACCAGCGCCCGCGCGCGGGTGTCCGCAAAATCGCGCCTGGGCGAAAAGCTCGGCTACATCCACCGCCTTTGGGACGGACTGCAGACCTTCCTGACCGACGGCAGGGTCGAGATCGACTCCAATGCCGTCGAGAACCTCGTGCGCCCGATTGCCCTCAACAGAAAGAATGCACTCTTCGCCGGCCACGACGAGGGCGCCAAAGCGTGGGGCCGGATTGCCTCCCTGATCGAAACGGCGAAGATCAACGGTGTCGAACCGTTCGCCTATCTGAAAGCGACACTCGAAGCGATAGCCCACGGCCACCCCAACGACCGTCTCGACGAGCTCTTGCCCTGGAACTGGGCGTCAACGTCAAGCTGATCGCTACGTGGGGCGCTCGCAGCGCTTACGCTGAAACTCGGTGTCGATGAAGAGCGGCAGCACATCCCGTAGATCAGTGCGCGGTTGTTCGAGAAGCGCCAAAAGCGCGTAGCGCAGCAAATGCTCCATGCGCGGCCCCCAGGCATCGGCCCACTGCTTTTTCAAGGTTTCAATCAGCCCGGACACGACCAGCGGACGATGTTGAGCCGAGACGGTAGTGAGTGGGTTGTATCCAAACCGGCACTCCGGATCAGCTGGGTTCCAATACAGGCAATTAGGCACGCTGGCGGCCAATTCACTGGCGAGGTCGCCATGGGGATCTAAGAGGCACAATCCCTGGCCGGAGGCGGCGTCCTGGCGCGCCAATTGCCCGAGCAAGGTCGATTTGCCGACGCCGGTTTGTCCGACCAGGTACAGGTGTTGGAGGCGGTCGGTGACGTGCATGCCAAACGGTTTGCGCCCGCGGCGGAAATAGGCATCTCCAAGAATGGTCGAGATTGGGCGCATGTTCGATGCCCATCCTCACAGAAACTGACTGTTCGCACGACCACCCGGCGCGTGCTGTCCCCAAGCATGCCGGGGGGTTTTGGTTCTTCGCGGCGGTGCCATACTACCGGCAGATCAGTTCTTTTAAGCGGACGTCTCCCTTGCCCTCGTGCGCCGGAAATCCTTCGGGCGTGCGTCGCAAGGGAGACTGCCTATGAGTACCAGTGACACGTCAAAGATCGCGGCGCTGAACGATCAGTTCCGCACTACCGGCATCGGTGGACAATTTCTCATGTCCGCCGGGATTGCCGCTTTGCCTTATGCAGAGCTGGCGGCGATTATGTACCGCGTGCGCAATTTCGCGGACTTCACGCCGGATAATGATCCCCATGGCGAACATGATTTCGGCTCGTTCACCTTCGGAGCCGAAACGATCTTCTGGAAAATCGATTGCTATGACCCGTCATTGCAATTCGGTTCCGAAGATCCGGCCAATCCAGAGGTCACCGCCCGCGTGCTCACGGTGATGTTCGCGCGTGAATACTGACCGCATGCCGCCACCAGCGTCTTCTACCTGGTGGCGGTTTTGTGTTTTGGGGGTGTGGACAGTGAGGTCAGGCGATGCGGATTCGGAATCGTCAAATCGGCTATCCGGTCAGGCAGCCTCTGCCAATCGGCTGGCGCATGGTCCGTGGCAAGGCGATTGCACACGGCGGGTGGTAGACAGGGTTTGGTCGCTTGCTAAGCTATTGATAACCAGTGGATAACCCTCCCGGTATACCTTCCATCCGCACGCCCGAACGCTG
The DNA here is from genome assembly GCA_020638555.1 of Alphaproteobacteria bacterium. Lineage (NCBI taxonomy): Bacteria > Pseudomonadati > Pseudomonadota > Alphaproteobacteria > Alphaproteobacteria bacterium. Next base: position 101,658 of record JACKII010000002.1, read on the forward strand.
ACGCAATGGCTCCCGCCATTGCGTTTCTCGTTATTCCTTCGGGCGTTGTGTGGATGGGCTTCCGGCGCACATGCCGGGTGGTTTTGGTTGGAGCTCCTGGTCGATAGAGTACGGGCGTTATCCAATTAAGTTCTTCTTTGCATATGAAAAATGATCTCGCCCTTGATCTAAAAGTAACCCGCCGGAAGTCCGGCCTTACCCAAGCCGACTGCGCCCATCTCTTATCAATCGACCGTGCCGGGATTTCCAGGATGGAGCGTGGCGACCGCCTGCCAACCGTATCTGAGGCCTGCCGTCTGTCGCTCATTTATGACCGGCCCCTTGATAGCCTCTTGGTTGCCGAAAAACTGCTGGCAGCCCGTGAACTGGGTGGACGGCTCTCGAGTTTGCCCATGCCGCCCGTGCGCTGGATCAGCACCTTTAACCGTCAACACACGCTCACCTCCTTGAGCGAGCGGTTGATCAGAACCGAATATGGGGACTTCGGCACAGTATGAACGCATCCTATCGTTTGCTGTATCGACTGGGCAGATGGCGATCGTCTTTGTGGCGCACGGGAAGCTACGGGACTGGCAGATGTGGCGGCAAGTTACCGATTGCCCGACGAAGGCTCGCTCAAAGCTGCGCGTGCTCATTGCCACCTATGACCCGGACCTAATCGCCTGCGAAGATCCCGGCCAAGGCTGCCGCAAGCGCGGCAAAAGCCTCAGGCTATTGCAGACGCTGGTGCAGGCGGTAGCGGATGAACCGATCCGCCATGTGAAGCTGCCGCGGCCCCGGCAGTATCGAACCCGGTATGAAGAAGCCAAGGTGCTGGCGCAGCGGTTCCCGGAGATCAGCGCCTGGTGCCCGGAGCCGCGGAAGAGTTTCGAGAAGGACGCCAAAAACCTGACGTACTTTGAGGCATTGGCATATGCGGCTGAGGTTCTGGACAGGTTGTAAAGCTTAGTGAAAGGAAAAGACTGCCCAGACTTGGGCAGCCTTCTATGTGAGTTCTCTAGTCATCTTCTAGCGAGTGCTCGGCTCGAACGCCGCATGCATAGACGATTGAGACCATCACTAATGCGACGGAATTAGGGACCCATAGCTCGGGTATCCCGAACACTAGCGCCCAAATCTCAATCACGATAAAGGGCCCCACGAAGAACAGAAAAATATATGGCATCGCGCACTCCAATTTAGATCCTCTGATCCAACAAACCAGCTCAACGCTGCACTTGTTGGATAAATCAACCAAATGATGCAAATTACATTGACAAAGATTCTATTGTCCTGAAAGGTCCTTATGCACTTTAATGCAACAGAACAGCCCAAGGCATGTGCATGAAAATATTACCACAACATAAATGATAACGCATCCCATGCCAGCAAAACCCAAGTTTATATGTTGCTGCAGATAGTATGCCAACTGTTCGATCCACGTCAATCGTTGCACATGAACATCTTGAAGAACGTGATGGAGAAAATTTTCATTATATTGCCATGTTAAATAAAATTTTGTGAAGACAATAATGAAAGAGATCATAATCATTGCAAACAAAAATCCTACAACAGCAGGGTAACGTGAAATTAGATTTCGTCCCAAACGAGCAAATCGAGTATGATGTTGGAACTTTTGAATATTTTTCAAATTTTGAGGGAGTGTTTTACCTTCTTCAATCTTGATTTCCTTCCGGGATTTGGCGAATATGACTGTAGAAATGGCGGCAATTAGGGAGAAGCTGCCAATCGACAAGATGGTGACGCCAATAAGAACTGCCACAATACCGGAAAGAGTAAGGAAAGGCTGTTCCAAAATCCCACCCCCAATACGCGTGTTCTCGTTGCTTAGAACTCAGTTGATCGCCTCTTGCCGCAGTACGGCAATGCGTTCTTCATAAAATTCAAACTCTTCAATCGCATCAGCATCCATCTCGGATGGAGGTACGAACTTTGCCGCATAGGCAACGGGAGAGCCAGGTGGGTGATCATATTCAATAAACATCGCGCGTTTGCCCCCCTTAAGGTGGAGCAATATCGGGTGTAAGTCTTGAAACAAGTCAGCAATATTGTTAATTCTGTGGTCTTTGCCACTTTTGGAAATAGACGTGCTAGATACATATAGGGAAAACTTATTGGGAAAATCAGATTCAATTTTCCTGAGAATAGGCACCGATTTTGGGTCGGCATTTGTTAGAAAGTACTCTATTTTTACGCCATCGTTAAGCCAGCGCCGTATATTGTTCTTAAAGTAACTACCATTTTTGCCCCTTATGTAATCTCCATTGGACCCAGTTAGCTGAAGAACATCGCCTTCACTTAAATATCGATTCAACAACGGAACCATATCTTTTGCTGGCGTCGTCAATCCTAAGAATATTACTTTTTCTGCCCACAGCCCTCTCAACGCCTTGATCGATCTCAAACCAAAAGATTGAGCTGCAACAATTAAAATCAAAGTTGCCGTGGCGGCAACCATGCCTATCAGCAGGCTGTTAACGTCGTTCGTTGTAGTCATTTTCCCCATTCCACTATGCGCCACGAACTTAGCTTGATGAAGAAGCCCGCACTTAGCGCTGTTCATCGTGCCAAAATTTGGCAGCGGATGTTAGAAGCTAAATCGAATGCTGCAAAGGCAAATCGTCACATATCGTGCGGTTGTCCTCTGTCGGAGGAAGCCGATTTCGGATAACAAATTGGAAAATATGAATAATGTGTGGAGTTTTCCTGTGGAAACTTTATCAAATTTTGGCTGATACACATAAGATTTTGTCCTCTTAGGAGTGTTTCACGGCGGTTAGCCGTCATAGATTGGGGCTGATAAGCACTATCTCCGATCGATCTGAAACGGTTCGCGACCCGCACGCTGCCAAGGGCCTTCGAGCAAGCCTGGCATTGGTAATGTTGGCCGGAAGATCGGGCCGAAGCCTTCGATCGTCTGGAATAGGTGGTAGGCGTTGCCGCTTGCCGGTGCCTTTTTTTCAGTGACCGCGAGCAGCTGGCTGAGGCGCGTTTCATCGGTGATGACGTTGAGAACCAAAAGCGGCGCGGTGAGCCTGAGGTGATCCTTGTATCGTGAGCGCCCGATGTATTCCTCATATTGCCGGAGACTGCGGAGCCAGCTTTTACGGTTGAAACGCTTCGTCGTGGCCGGTTCGGTGGCACGGTCGCATTCGACGACGAAAAACCGGAACCGGCTGCCATCGGGGGTGTGATACTCCAGGCCAAAGAGCGCGTCCGGGATCAGGTCTTTGGTGACACTGTCCCGCGCCTGCGGATCAATAATTGAGACCGGATGGCGGAGCTCTGCCTTGGCACGCGAGAGCACGCGATGTCCGGCGATGTATGAGACATCATTGCGAGAAAGTGTGGCCAGTTCGATCGAGGCGGTCACGCACGCCACCATGAAGCGGTGTACCCATGGCCCAGCCGATGCGGCCTGTACTGGAGGCAGGTCTCCAGCATCGCGGTAAGCGATGCGTGCGCCCACGTAGCAATCAGCTTGACGTAGGTGTCCAATTCCAGGGCAAGAGCTCGTCGAGGCGGTCGTTGGGGTGGCCGCCCGCGATGGCTTCGAGTGTCCCTTTCAGATAGGCGAACGGTTCGACACCGTTGATCTTTGCCGTTTCGATCAGGGAGGCAATCCGGCCCCAGGCCTTGGCGCCCTCGTCGTGGCCGGCGAAGAGTGCGTTCTTTCTGTTGAGGGCAATCGGGCGCACAAGGTTCTCGACGGCATTGGAGTCGATCTCGACGCGGCCGTCGGTCAGGAAGGTCTGCAGCCCGTCCCAATGGCGGTGGATGTAGCCGAGCTTTTCACCCAGGCGCGATTTTGCAGACACCCGCGCGCGGGCAGCGTTCAGCCATTCCCGGAAGTTGGCGACCAGGTGCGCCGTTCGTGCTTGACGGACGGCCAGGCGGTGGCCAGCATCGGTGCCGCGGATCTCGTCTTCGATCTCATCAGAACCCGGCGATGCGCTCGAGCCCGCTTCGCGGGCGATGGCCGAGCCGTCGCGTTCGAAGACCTCGCCCGGAGCTTGCGCCGCGCATGCGCCCAGCAGTGGGCGACAGTGAGCGGAGTGCCGCCCTTGCGCGACAGTCAGTGAGCCGGTTGTAGCCGGCATAGCCGTCGATCTGGAGAATGCCGTCGAAGCCGTCCAGGAAGGTCTCGGCATGTCCGCCGCCGCGGCCGGGTGCGTAGAAGTAGACGACGCCCGGTGGGTCCAGCCGCCCCAGCGGCGATCGTCGCGGGCCAGCGTCCAAAAATATCCGGTCTTGGTTCTGCCCTTGCCTGGGTCCAAGACCGGCGCCGTGGTCTCGTCCATAAAGAGTTTGGTCGACCGTTTCAGGTGCTCGGCCAGACGATCGACGACAGGGCCGAGGTGGAAGGCTGCCTTGCCGACCCATCCTGCCAGCGTTGAGCGGTCGATTTGAATGCCCGAACGCGCCAGGATTTGGGATTGGCGATAAAGCGGACAGTGGTCGGCATATTTCGAGACCAGCACGTGGGCGATCGCGCCCTCCGTGGGCAACGCGCCTTCGATCAGCCAGGGTCGCGCCGGCGCCTGTCTCACGCCGTCGGTGCAGATCCGGCAGGCGTATTTCGGCCGGATGGTCACGATCACGCGCAACTGGGCCGGCACAATGTCGAGCCGCTCCGTGCGGTCTTCGCCGATCCGGTGCATGGCCCCGCAACCGCAGGGGCATTCGAGGCTCTCCGGCTCGATGATCTCCTCGATCCGAGGCAGATGCTCGCCAGCGGGTTACCGATGTTGCGGTTGACAGCCGCCGGTCTTGGGCGGCGCGACGCTGAAGGCGTCGCGTGGGCTACTGCCGACGCGGTTTCGACCTCTGCCACCGCAGTCTCCAGATCTTCGAACGCAAGCTGACGCTCGTCTACTGTCAGCTTCTCCGATTTCCGGCCGTGCAGCGCATGACGCAATTCCTTGATCAGCGCTTCAAGACGCCGGTTCGATACCACCAGGGCGGAATTGTCGAGGCTCAGGGCGGCAATCTGTGTCTGCAGCGTTTCAAAAGCCGCCACGTATTCCGGCGGCAGGACGCTCAAATCGAGATCGCTTGGGGCGGCTGACATGCCATGGATTATACTGCCAGATCGCCGGCCGACGGCCTTTGAGATGCCGCCTGAATCACTCCGTCGCAACCGGCGGGCACCCGCCGGCCATACCACCCAGCGCCAGTCGAGCCCTTCGAACAGGGCCTCGAACTGCGCCTTCAGCCGCATCCACCGTCCTTGATCGCCGGCCAGGCGAACTTCCCGCCTCCAGCCGCTTGTAGGTCAGCACGAGCCCGTTTCCATCCCAGACCAGGACCTTGATCCGGTCGGCGCGCTTAGCACGAAAGACCACGACGATCGGAATGCGCCTTCAGCCCGAGTTCCTTCTCGACGACATAGGCGGCAAGCCCGTCATAGCCCTTGCGGAAGTCCACGGGCTTGGTTTGCGATCACGATCTTGACCGCCTGGAAGGAACGATCACCGGGCGAGGCGCAAAGGCGGCGGCGATCTCGGCGATCCGATCGGCCGGCGTGTCGGCGCCGAGAGACGGATCGTGATGCCGTCGGCCTCGATCTCGATCGGCGTCGAACATGCCGAAGCCTCGTCGTCAAAATCTCGAGTGCCGAAAGCCGGCATATCCTCTGGCCCAATGGCGACGTCGAGCTTTCCGCTTGCGCGCCAGGCCCGCCAGGTGGAGATGCTGGGGCGCCAGCCATGGCGCCGCGCCACATCGCACACCCGCGCTCCAGACTCGAAACTCTCGGCCACGATCCGTGCCTTCACATCGTCCGGCCAAGACCGACGGCCCGTCGGTCCCTCCAGAACCTCCATTCGCGAAACACGGTCGCGAACGTCGTCTAACAAACCGATGTCGTTTTGGTCGAAACGTTTCATCTCACGATCCTTCTCATCAGGATCGTTCAACCGCTCAATCACACAATCAGCAACGTGGGGCGTGCGCATCGCTTACGCATCGCGCAAGGCTGTGACCGCCGGTTTGCCGAGATCGTAGACGAGTTGGTTGTACCGGCTGTCGATGGTGCGGAATTGCTGCAGCGGGCGGGTGAGATAAGGGCCGCCATGCTTGGTCGTCTCCTCGTTAAAGAGATCGGTCAGTCGCTCTGTGGCGCGTTTGCGGCTCACCCGCAGATGCATACTGAATTGCAGCAGATACGAAGACGGCAGCGGTCCGTGCTCATAGAGTTTCTGGAACCATAGAAGATCCGCGGGTTGCAGCGTGATGCTCTTGCCGGTTGAGGTGGGCAACAGGCGCGTGCGCCGTCCTAAGGTATCGAGTACCACCGCTACCAGCTCTCTCCGGGAGCGGTGCCGTCATCTAGCGGCGGTGCCGATTTTGGCTTCTTCTTTGTCTGGCTGGCCTTTGGCGGATCCGGTTCTGGCGCTACGTTTTCGGGCGCGTCGGCAGCTTCCGGCTCGGGCTCGCGCTCGTAGAGCGCCGTGTAGTGGACAGCGTAGCGGTCCCGCATCCGGGCTTGGAGCGCCTCACGCTCTCTCTCGCCCATCCGCTCTTTTTGCTCAAGGTGGCCAAACGGGAACCGCAGCGGTAGCGCATGCAGCGTCACCCGCGGATATGGGCCGCAAAGCTGCCTTTGGGCCGGCTCTCGATAAGGGTCGGATCAGCATAGAGCATTGGTGCAAGGGTGCGGGCATCACGGGCCGATACACCACCGGCAAACTTGATGGCCGTATTGGCCGCGACCGCTTCCTGGGTTTAGGTTCAAGCTGCCTGAGGTACTGGTGCGCCAGCACCATGCCGACGTTGTATTTGCGGGCTTGGGAGAGAATGATACCGACGTTGCGGTCGAAGTAATCGGCAGCTTCGTCGATATAGACGAATGTGGGCAATCGATTGCGCTCCGGCAGGGTGGCGCGTTCCTGGGCCGCTTGGGCAATGAGCGCGATGAAAAACCGACCAAAGATTTCCGTGCCCTGTTCCCAGAGAAGATCCTTGGCGGTGTTGATCAGGATGACCTTGCCAGCGTTCATCTCGGAAAAGAGATCAAGCTTGGAGCGCGGATGGCTGAACATCCGCTCGAAGGTCTGGTTCTCAAGAATGCCCCAGAGCCGCCGCAGCACCTGCTTTTTGGTCTGCTCGAATTCCCGGCCTGGAAACTCGGTCTCGAAAAAGTGCCGGGCGGTACCTTCGAGTTTGGCGATATGGGTCGCGAATTTGACGTGGCTGCCGGGTTCCATGAGTTCCCGGAGCGTGTGGATGGTCGCGTCCGGAATGTGGAGCATGAGGCGTGTGACGTAGCGGAAGATGACGTTTTGCTTTTGCGTCATCTCAGCCGAAAGCAGCGTTCCCAACACGAAATCATAGAGCTCAAGGATCGAGTTGGTGAGCCGCTCGCGCTCCAGCGGTGCGTAGCCCTTCAGGCGATCGATACCGACGTCAAACAGGTTCAGCGAAACCGGATATTCGACATCTGTGGGGTCGATGATGACCACCCGGTCATGCAACGGGCCACCGGGCGCAAATTCGGCCAATTGCGAGATATTGCGAATGAGATCACCCTGGCTATCGATCACGACGATCGAGCGCTTACCGCGGGCAACGGCCTCCAGGTCCTGGCAGATTAGGTACTGCAACGTCTGGCTTTTGCCGTGTCCGGAGCCCGCCACGATGTGGTGGTGTTCAAAGCGGGAGTTGGTTGGAATGGCAAACTGGAGCGATTGGTCGAATAGATTCCGCAGCGGTGTGCCGCCGAGGTAGGTATCCAGAAGTTCCTTGGGATCCTTGATGTCCGATTTGCGCGGCATTTTCGGCGCGCGGTTGAAGCTCTTGGGGTCTGCTGGATTGCCACCGGAGGCGGCAATCAAATTACGGCCTAAACGGTCGCGAAGGCGCGAGAGTAGCTCCGCCTTCGTCAGGCCGTCGGCAAAGCTTACCTCTGCCACCGACTCACAAACGTCTCCGACATTACCCAAACTATGGATCAGTTCGGTTGGAACGATAATGTCTCCACCTTTTGGCACATCTAAGAGCGCTGGCGCAGCACTATAGACAGGGTCAAAGATCGCTGTGATGGCCCAAACGAACAGCTCGCGTGACTCATGGAACTGATCGACCACCGCTCGCTGGCGGTTCAATTCGTCTCGGATATCCCAATACGCAGATGTCGATCGGCTCTCGGTCCAATCAACTAACGGCAGCAGAAACAACTGCTCGTAGTCCAGTAACCGTGCGATGAAGGCCGTGAGCACCTCGACCTGAGGATGGTCTGGCGGTATGTCGAACGTGTCGAGCACTTCCGCGGCGAGGCTCGCGATCAGCGCACGGCGACCGCCAACTGTCTCAAGGTCATGTTCTTGGAACCGCCTTTCCACTCGGCCATAGAGTTCTCTGGTTTCCTGCTCGTCGGTCGGGCGAAAGAAGCCGTTGACGAATGCATGCATACGGGCGGCGAGGTGAACCGGCATCTAGAGCCCTCTGATGATTACCTGCCGGGCTTCGTCCTTGGGAAGCGGCTCGACGGTACGGCGCTCTGTTCCATCCCAGTGCTTGGCGCTCTCCATCACCTGCCGCAGGAAATCGACCACATAGGCGAGCCAAGCTTCCTTGCGGGCCAATTCGACAACGCTTGGGCAACTGAAGTTTCGACCATGCAGTAGATCGCGAACATAGATCGTCTCGCGCTTCTCGTGAAAATAGAGGTATCCCACCAAACACCCGGCAATGAGGCCAACGATAGTTGCGAACATAGCGGTCAACTTCATTGCGAAGAATCCGCCAACAACAATGAATGCAGCAACGCCTATCAGAATGGCATTTCGTAACAGCGTCGGTTGAAAGGCATCAATCAACATTGCTTCGTCGAACTTATACCGCCTGACTATGGCCTGCTCGTCTTGATCGAGTTCGATCTTACCCCAGAGTTTGAAATTTACCCGACCGAGGCTTCCGGTCGATTGTTCACGTCGAAATAATAGTTCCATGAGCGTGCCCCCGCTTGGATCGTTAAAGACATAGGCAGAGATTGCATCCTGAATATAGAAAGAATGCAAGCAAGGATTGATGACGGTTAGCGTAAAGGGGCCATCCACCCCGTCTTAGCGGGTGGATTTCACCCTGGAAAACGGTGAAGTCGCGGAAAAGGGCGATGAACCTGGGTTCAATAACGGATTCCTATGTGCCCCTATGGATAGGGATCGGAAATTCAATGAGATGGGGATACAGAGTCTTCGGAGTTTTCGAAGGCATTTTGGCGGGTGACCGGGTTGTGCACACCCGGTCACCCTTGCTCCTTAGACGGAGCGTCGGTTGGGCGCTTCGCGGCTGTCCAGGCGTTCCTGGAGCCAATCCAGCACTTCCGCTTCAACCCATCCCACTCTGTTAGGCCCGATCTGTACCCGCTTGGGGAATTGACCGGCTTTCTCCAGTCGCGCGATGTGCTGAGGGGAATACAGGACCATCTCCTTGACCTGACGCTTTGAGAGTATCCGCATCACGATGTCTCCATTCAGAGAGAGCATCGCGATGCCCTAGGTTACGACAATACCCAGGCACCGAAAGCGTATCATCGGTCGAATTTGGAGGCGAGATGCAATTTGGGGGAAGCCCACCGCACGTCAGCGTCCAGTGTGACTAACTCATGCACAAGAGATTTATGTGACTAAAAAGAGACTAAAGCGACTCGTGACCGCCTCTTTTTCCGACTAACTCATTGAAAAGAATGGTGCCCAGGGGCGGATTCGAACCACCGACACGCGGATTTTCAGTCCGCTGCTCTACCAACTGAGCTACCTGGGCGGGCAGCGCGCCGGGGCGCCGCTGAGAGACGGCGTGTTTAAGCGATCCCTCGCGTGCTGTCCAGAGGATTTCCAGGGCCTTTCTGCCGCGGTTAACCCTGCCTACAATGCGCTGCAATATTCCTTGCGCGTGCGCAAGCGCTATTTTCCGCCCTTTTTCGGGCCTTGGGGCTGGAATCCCAAGGGAACTACGCCTAGCCTAAGTTTGTCCTCCTGACGCTATCGCAACGCAAAAACAACCATCGGCGGTCAGGACGGTGAGCGTTTATGGAGTACGGACATCATGTTATATACGGCCTATGAGGCTACCCACGCGGCGATCAGCCCGCTGCGCGTGGCCGCCGATGTCACCCGGCGGTTCTATCGCTCGCCGATCAATCCGACCGCGTTCTGGCCCCAGTCGAAAGCCATTGCCGCGGCCTGCGACGTGTTCGAGCGCGTGACCCGGCGTTATGGCAAGCCGGAATGGGGGATTGCCGAAACCCAGGTCGATGGCGAGACCGTGCCCGTCCGCATCGAGGCAGCCGCGACGCACCCGTTCTGCACGCTGCTGCATTTCTGTCGCGAACCGGAGGCCATGCCGGCCGGACGGGCGCCGGATCCCGCCGTGCTGATCGTTGCGCCGCTCTCCGGGCACTACGCCACCCTGCTGCGCGGCACGGTCGAGGCGATGCTGCCGGAGCATGACGTCTACATCACCGACTGGCACGATGCGCGCATGGTGCCCGTGAACCAGGGCCGGTTCGGGCTGGAGGATTATGTCGACTATATCGTCGACTTCCTGCGCTTCCTCGGGCCGGATACCCATGTGCTGGGCGTCTGCCAGCCGGGCCCGGCGGTGCTGGCCGCCACTTCGGTCATGGCCGCGGCCAACGATCCCTGCCAGCCGGCCAGCATCACCCTGATGGGCAGCCCCATCGACACGCGCAAGAGCCCGACCGTGCCGAACCAACTCGCGACCTCGCGGCCGCTGGACTGGTTCGAGCAGAACGTGATTTCGCTGGTGCCCTGGCCCAATCCCGGCATGATGCGCCGGGTCTATCCGGGCTTCCTGCAACTGACCGGATTCATGACCATGAATCTGGACCGCCATGTCGACGCCCATTTGCAGCTTTTCCGCCATCTGATCACCGGCGATGGCGAAAGCGCGGACGCGCACCGCAAATTCTATGACGAGTACAATTCGGTGCTCGACCTCACCGCCGATTTCTACCTGGAGACCGTCAAGGTGATCTTCCAGGAGCATGACCTGCCGGACGGCCGCATGCGCCACCGCGGCGAACTGGTGCAGCCGGCGGCGATCCGGCGCACGGCGCTGATGACCGTCGAGGGCGAGAAGGACGACATTTCCGGGGTCGGCCAGACCCAGGCGGCGCACGGGCTCTGCACCGCCATTCCGGCCGAGCGGCGGCGGCTGATGGTGGCCGAGCGCGTCGGCCATTACGGCATTTTCAACGGCCGGCGCTGGCGCGAACAGATTCAGCCCCAGGTCCGCGATTTCATCCGCACCCACGCCACTCTGGGGCCGGCCTGACCGGATCGGGGCGCCGCAGCCAGGGCGTCCCGCGCGGGCGGGCGGGGCCCCTCCCGCGCTGGCCGGTCAGCGCAGATTGCGCTCCCACAGGCGGAAAATCTGGTTCCAGGCGTGTTCAGAGGCTTCGGGCGCGTAGGCCGGCCGCTCGGAGAACTGGAAGCCGTGCTGGGTGCCCGGCAACTGCTCCAGAAGGTGCCGGGTGCCGGCCTGTTCCAGCGCCGCGGTCAGCGTCGGAATGACGTTTTCGGGCACGGTCGCGTCGATTTCGGCGAAGCAGTAGTACAATTCGCCCTCGACCCGATCCAGCAGCCGGTGCGGCGAGTCCTCCTGGTCGGTGACGATGCCGACGCCATAGAGGCTGGCGGCGGCGGCCATCCGGTGCGGAAAGCGGGCGGCGACCGTGGTGATGTAGCGCCCGCTCATGCAATGGCCGACGCAGCCGACGGGGCCGGGCTTCACCATGCCCTGGGCGTCGAGCCAGGCCAGCATGGCGCCGGTGTCCTCGACCACCAGCGCGTTGGTCAGGTGGTTCATCGCGGCCCGGATGACGGCGGACATGCCGTCGTCGCGGCGCGGCAGGTCGAACCGCACCGTGCCGAGGCGGTAATACATGTCCGGCAGCAGGCAGAAATAGCCGGCCTTGGCGATGCGCCGGGCCATGTTGCAGAGTTCCTCGCGGAAGCCCGGCGCATCCATGTAGAAAATGATCGCCGGCACGGCGTCGCCTTCGGCCGGGGCGGCGGCGAAGGCGGGCATGCGGCCGTACTTCGTCGTGATGGTGACGTGGTCTTCCCAGAGCTTCATGGCACAGCATCCTTCGCCAGCGAGATCGACGCGCCACCATCCGATGGCAGCGATGCGGACACCAAAGCGAATTGGTCCGGTTCCGTCAACGGCGGCCAGCGGCCCGCGGCATCGGAGTGCGATGGCAACGCCACCGGTGACACAACCGGCAATTGCTGTCTAGAGTATTGGCGGCAAAGACAATTTGTGGACCGACACCGTTCGGAGGCGCCGATGACCAGACAAGCCCAGACGGCCGGCTCGCCCGCGCGTCAGCCCGTTTCGGCGGCTGCCCCGATCCAGGGTGCCGCCACCCACCCGTTGCAGGCCCTGGCTGATGCGTCCCCCGCGTCGGCCGGGCTGCTGGCCTTGCGCGGTCTGGCCGCGAACGCGCCGGCGGTGCAGCGCTTGCAGGCGCTGCAAATGCGGGCCGACGTGGCGCAGATGCGCGGCGGCGCCCGGACCTCTGTGCCGTCGTATCGGCCGATCCTGCAACGCAACGCCTTCCTGACCAACCTCGCCAACCCCGCCGGGCAGATCGACTATGGCGTGATTTCGGGGGGAGGGGCGACGGCCAACCAGGTGTTGCTCTACAACGCCATCAGCGATGCCGTGAACCAGAACCGGCGCAACCAGGCCGTGCTGGCGGCCATCGAGGCCAGCGGGCAGGGCGCGAATTTCGAGCAGTATGCGGCCGGGCAAGACTGGACCCTCGGCGCGATCGTGGCGGCGGGCCAGGATATCCGTTCCTCGCACTCCGGCGGCGCCATCGACCCCAACCTGCCCCAGGCCGCCTATGAACCGGGCGGCGTCGCCGGCGGCGGTCTCACCGTGTCGGTCGCGCCGCCTGCGCTGAACACGCTGGCGGAGCGGGCGAATTTCGATTGGCTGGATAGCTCGACCACCACCCACACCACCGACCCGGATCACCCGCAATTCCGGGGGCCGACCGCGTCGGGCGGTGCCAAGCCAACCCTTGGCAGCGTCGTCAATCCGGCCTTGGGAGGGCATCAGCGCCTGCCGACCGCGCCGAACCGGGTGGCCTCGTATTTCGAACTGGGGGCGCACGCGGTCAGCGATGGTGGCACCAAGCTGGTGAGTGGCACCCGCGTGGTGTTCGATCCCTTTGCCGGCCGGTATTTCGTGTCCGAGCATTACGCACGGCAATACGAGTTGACCAATGTTCCCGCGGCGACGGCCCACCCATTCTATAACAGCGTGTGGACCGGACTGACCAACATGCTGGCCTCGCCCGCCTATACCGGCGCGGGTCCGGCGGGGCAGGCCACCATGCGGGAGACCGCGTTCGCGCAAATTCTGAAAAGGTTCAACACCTGGGCCGCGGCCAAGGCGGGTTCGGACTAGAGCGGAGTCTTTTCCCGCTGGCTCACCAGCCCAGCATCCCTGTCCTCGCGGAGGCGGGGACCCATGCCCGAGAGGCAAAGACAGAGTCCCGTGTCCTGTGAGAAGCTCTCCGGCATGGGCTGCCGCTTGCGCGGGAGATGGGGCGGGAGAGGGGGGCAACCGTTACCGAAACCGCGCTGGCCGTTTGGTCCCGCCGACCGCTATCCCACCTTGGCATAGCGGACCGCCGCGTCCTGCTCGAACAGATAGAGCAGCACGCGCAGCGCCTGCCCGCGCTCGGTGGCGAGGTCCGGGTCGGTCTCGACGATCAGGCGGGCGTCGTCGCGGGCGACGGGCAGCAGGTCGGCATGGTGTTCCAGATCGGCGAGGCGGAAGGCCGGCAGGCCGCTCTGGCGCGTGCCCAGAACCTCGCCCGCACCCCGCAGCTTCAGGTCCTGCTCGGCGATCTCGAAGCCGTCATCGGTCGCGCGCAGGGTTTCGAGCCGCGCCTTCGCCGTCGCGCCCAGCGGCGGCTGGTAGAGCAGCACGCAGGTGGAGGCCTTGGCGCCGCGCCCGACCCGGCCGCGCAACTGGTGCAACTGCGCCAGACCGAAGCGCTCGGCGTGCTCGATCACCATGATGGTGGCGTCGGGGACGTTGACGCCGACCTCGATCACCGTGGTCGCCACCAGCAATTGCACCGGCCCCTCGGCGAAGGCGTGCATCACCGCCTCCTTGTCGGCGCCGCGCATGCGGCCGTGGATCAGGCCGACCCGCTCGCCGAAGCGCGCATGCAGGGTGGCAAAGCGTTCCTCCGCGGCGGCGAGGTCGACGGTCTCGCTTTCCTCCACCAGCGGGCAGACCCAATAGGCCTTGCCCCCGTTCGCCAGGGTCCGCTCCAGGCCGTCGATGATGTCGGACAGACGATGGGCCGGCACGACCCGCGTGTCGACCGGCTGGCGTCCGGCCGGCTTCTCGGTCAGGCGCGACCAGTCGAGATCGCCATAGGCGGTCAGCATCAGCGTGCGCGGGATCGGCGTCGCGGTCATCACCAGCGTGTGGCAGCCGCCGCCCTCGGCCTTGTCGCTCAGCACCATGCGCTGGTCGACGCCGAAACGGTGCTGCTCGTCCACCACCGCCAGGGTCAGCTTGCGGAAGTGCACGCTTTCCTGCACCAGCGCATGCGTGCCCAGCACCAGCGGCGCCAGCCCGTCGGCAATGTCCTCCAGGATGCGCTCGCGCGCCCGGCCCTTGTCGCGGCCGGTCAGCACCACGGTTTTGAGCCCCAGCTTGAGCGCGATGGGCGCGATGGTCTCGGCGTGCTGGCGCACCAGGATTTCCGTCGGCGCCATCAGCGCCGCCTGGCCGCCGGCGGCCACCGCCTCCAGCATGGCCAGCAGCGCCACCACGGTCTTGCCGCTGCCGACATCGCCCTGCAACAGCCGCTGCATGCGCTGGCCGGAGGCGAGGTCGCCGCCGATCTCCGCCAGCGCCTGGCGCTGCGAGCCGGTCAGTTGGTAGGGCAGCAGGTCGATGGCCTTTGCCGCCAGGTCGCCCGCGGGAATGACCGGCCCCGGCCGGCGTTTCTGCTTCGCCCGCACCAGCACCAACGCCAGCTGGTTCGCCAGCAACTCGTCATAGGCGAGCCGCTGGCGCGCCGGGGTGAGGGGCTCCAGATCCTCCGGCGCCGCCGGCGCGTGCACGCCGCGCACCGCCTCGGCCCAGCCGGGCCAGCCATGGCGCCGTTGCAGCGGCCCGTTCAGCCACTCCGGCAGGTCGGGCACGCCCGCCACCGCCTGGTCGACGGCGCGCCGCAGCGTGCGCGCGGTCAGGCCCGCGGTCAGCGGATAGACCGGCTCGATCAGCGGCAGTTCGTCCGCCTCGTCCGGCGAGACCACATGGTCCGGATGGGTGATCTGGAGCTGGCCGCGATAGTCCTCGACCAGGCCGCTCACCAGCCGTTCCTCGCCCGGCGGCAGCAGCTTTTCCAGATAGGGGCGGGAGGCGTGGAAATAGACCAGCGCGACCTCGCCCGTGGCATCGGCGGCGATGACGCGATAGGGCTGGCGCCGGTTGGGGCTCGGCTGGTGGCCGACCACCCGCAGGCGCAGCGTGGCGAGCCGGCCGGGTTCGGCCTCGATCACTTTCGGCTGGTAGCGCCGGTCGACCACGCCGGTCGGCGGCAGGAACACCAGGTCGCGCACGCGCTCGCCCGCCACTTTCGCGATCAGCGGCGCGATTTTCGGCCCGACGCCTTTCAGGCTGCCGACCGTGCGGAACAGGGGGAACAGGATTTCGGGACGCATGGCGCCAGTCTAGGCGAGAGCGCGCCTGGGCAACAGGGCAGGGCGATCGCCCGCACGCAAAAAAAACCGCCGGCTGCGGCAGGGCGCAACCGGCGGTTCGGCCTTCGCTGCGAGCGGGCCTATTCGACGTGAATGATGTCGCCGAACAGCACCCAGCGGTCGCCCTTGAACTCGGAGAGCTGCTCGGACTGGATGGTCTTGAAATCCGTCGGGCTGGTGGTGACCAGAATGCCCGGGATGATCATCGGCAACTGCAGGTCCTTGATGTTGGCCGCGCACTTCATCAGGCCCGGCCGGCTCAGGTCGTCACAGTTTTCCAGCATGGCCGTCAGCAGCGTGCCCAGGCTGTGGCCATAGGCATAGTTCACGTCGCTGCGGTCGGCATTCGGGAAATAGCCGTCCATGAACTTGGACCATTCCTTGTAGCCCTCGGTGTCCTGCCACTGCGGGTCGGTCGGGTCGCGCTGGTACTGGGCCGTGATCAGGCCCTGCGAGCATTCCAGGCCCGCCGGCTTCATCACCGCGCCGACCGAGGACGACACGTTGTTGATCAGGTGCAGCGGCTTCCAGCCGATTTCGCAGGCCTTCTTGATCGCCTGGGCCGCGAATTTCGGCGTCGAGATGTTCATGAACACGTTCGCGCCGCTGGCGGCCATCTCCAGCACCTGGGCGTCGATGGTCGGGTCGGTCACCTCGTAGGGCAGGTTCTTGACCACCATCTGCTCGGCCTTGTCGCCCAGCCCTTTCAGGAAGCCGTCGCGATAGTCTTTGCCGTAGTCGTCATTCTGGTAGATGATGGCGATCTTCGGGTTCTCGATATTGTCGAGAACGTATTTCGCGTAAATCAGACCCTCGACGTCGTAGCCCGGCTGGAAGCCGATGGTCCACGGATACTTCTCCGGATGGGCCCATTTGGATGCGCCCGTCGCGACGAACATCTGCGGCACCTTCTTCGCGTTCATATAGCGGTGCACGGCAGAGTTGGTCGGGGTGCCGACGGAGCCGGCGACCATCGCAACTTCGTCCTGCTCCACCAGCTTGCGGGTCTGCTCGACGGTGCGCGGCGGGCTGTAGCCGTCGTCCAGGCTGATGAACTCCACCTGGCGGGTCTTGCCATCCTTGCTGGTGATGCCGCCCTTGTCGTTCACCATTTTGAAATAGGCGGCAACGGTCTTGCCGATCACGCCATAGGCCGACGCCGGCCCGGAATAGGGGCTGGTGTTGCCGATCTTGATCGTGGTGTCGGTCACGCCGACGGTCTGCGCGAATGCGCCGGGGATAACGAAAGCGGACAAGGCCGCGGCAGCCAAACAGGCTTTCAACCGCATTTGAGGCTCCCTGATGTTTCGGGCAAAACGAACGCATACCCCATTGTGCATTGGGTATGCTGGGGCACACGTGTATCACCCATGCCCCGGATTCGTCTACGCGCATAAACGCCCGGTCGGACGGTCGCCACTTATGGCGACCGTCCGATCAGCAAGCCTTCCGGTAACGGTGAAGTGCTATTTTTTCGAGGCGTCGATGACGTCGCCGAACAGCACCCACTTTTCGCCGTCGAACTTTGACAACTGTTCCGCCTGCACGGGGTAGAAGTCGGTCGGGCTGGTGTTCACCTTGATGCCCGGCAGCACCATCGGCAGCTCGAAGTCCTTGATGTTGGCGGCACAGGCCATGATGCCGGGCCGGCTGAGATCGGCGCAGTTTTCGAGGACGTGCTTCAGCAGGGTCGAGGCGTTATACGCATAGGCGTAGTTTGCGTCGCCGCGGTCGCCGTCCGGCATGTTCTTGTCCATCCAGGCCGACCATTCCTTGTAGCCCGCGGTCGTTTCCCACTGCGGATCGGTCGGGTCTTTCAGCCACTGGGCGGTGATCAGGCCCTTGGAGCAGTCCAGGCCGGCCGGCTTCAGCGTCGCGCCCACCGAGGAGGACACGTTGTTCAGCAGATGCAGCGGCTTCCAGCCGATCTCGCAGGTTTTCTTGATCGCCTGCGCCGCGAATTTCGGGATGGAGACGTTGAAGAAGACGTTGGCGCCGCTCGATGCCAGTTCCAGCACCTGGGAATCGACGGTCGGGTCGGTCACCTCATAGGGCAACATCTTGACCACCAGGTCCTTCTTGTCGCCCAACCCGCGCAGGAAGCCGTCGCGGTAGTCTTTGCCGTAATCGTCGTTCTGGTAGAGGATCGCGATCTTGGGGTCCTTCACGTGTGACAGCGCATAGTTGGCGTAGATCTCGCCCTCCACGTCGTAGGTGGGCTGGAAGCCCATGGTCCACGGGAATTCCTTCGGATGGCCCCATTTCGAGGCGCCGGTCGCGACGAACAGCTGCGGCACCTTCTTCGCGTTCATGTAACGGTGGATGGCGGAATTGGTCGGCGTGCCGAGCGTGTTGAACGTGAAGGCGACCTGGTCCTGTTCCACCAGCTTGCGGATCTGCTCCACCGTGCGCGGCGGGCTGTAGCCGTCGTCCAGCGACAGGAACTCGACCTTGCGGGTCTTGCCGTCCTTGCTGGTCAGACCGCCCGCCGCATTCACTTCTTTCCAGAACGCCTGATGCGTCTTGCCGATGACGCCGTATGCGGACGCGGGCCCGGAATAGGGGCTGGTATTGCCGATCTTGATCGTGGTGTCGGTCACGCCGACGGTCTGCGCCTGTACGCCGAACGACGCCAGAACGGCTACGCCGACGGACGTCAAAAGGGCCTTGAGTTGCATCAGCAACCTCCCGGATGTTTTGCCTCGTATTTGCTTTCGGCACGCATCCCGCTCTGTGTCGGGTAGGCATGCCGGGCAACTCTAGCCGGCAATATTGGGCCCGTCTATGCAAGAAAAAGGCGGCAACCCAGTGGGTTACCGCCCGAATTTTTGAGACGACAATGTGTGTTACTTGGATGCGTCGATGATGTCGCCGAACAGTTGCCAAGTGGTGCCGTCAAATCGCGAAAGTTGTTCGGCCTGGATCGGGTAGAAGTCGGTCGGACTGGTGTTGACCTTGATGCCCGGCAAGATCATCGGCAGTTGGATGTCTTTCAGGTTGGCGGCGCAGGCCATGATGCCCGGGCGGCTCCAGTCCTCGCACTGTTCCAGCATGATCTTCAAGAGCGTCGACACATTGTAGGCAAAGGAATAGCTGGCATCGCCGATATCCGCGTTCGGCATTTCCGTCTGCATGAAATGCAGCCATTCCTTGAAGCCGGGATCGTTCTTCTCCGCCCATTGCGGGTCGGTCGGGTCCTTCAGATACTGGGCCGTGATCAGCCCCTTGGAGCATTCCAGGCCCGCCGGCTTCAGCACGGAACTGACCGAGGTGGAGACGTTGTTCAGCAGTTGCAGCGGCTTCCAGTCGATCTCGCAGGCCTTCTTGATCGCCTGGGCCGCGAATTTCGGCGTGGTCACGTTGAAAAAGACGTTGGCGCCGCTCGCCGCCAGTTCCAGGATCTGGGCGTCGATGGTCGGGTCGGTCACCTCATAGGGCAACATCTTGATGACCAGGTCTTTCTTGTCGCCCAGCCCCTTCAAGAAGCCGTCGCGATAGTCTTTGCCGTAATCGTCATTCTGGTAAAGGATGACGATTTTCGGGTCTTTGACGTGATCCAATGCGTATTTGGCGTAGATCTCACCCTCGACATTGTAGGTCGGCTGAAATCCCATGGTCCAGGGGAACTTCTCCGGATGGCCCCATTTCGAGGCACCGGTGGAAACGAACAGCTGCGGCACCTTCTTGGCGTTCATGTAGCGGTGGATCGCCGAGTTGGTCGGCGTGCCCAGCGTGTTGAAGGTGAAGGCCACATGGTCCTGTTCCACCAGCTTGCGGACCTGTTCCACCGTGCGCGGCGGGCTGTAGCCATCGTCCAGCGAGATGTAATCGATCTTGTGGCCGCGGATACCGCCATTGCGGTTGACCATGTTGAAATAGGCGGTTTCCAACTGGCCGATCACGCCATAGGCCGAGGCCGGACCGGAATAGGGCATGGTGTTGCCGATTTTGATGGTGGTGTCGGTCACCCCCACCATCTGGGCGCTGGCCGTAGCCGCGAGCAAGCCCGCGGCCAGGGCCGCCAACGCAGTGCGTATAACCATCGTGAGGATCTCCCTTTTTTCAAACGATCGATCGTTAACGATTGTCGTGGCTTCTGCGTCGGCCGGTGTGGCGCAGAACGGTCTGATTCTATCCGGCCATCCTTCGCTTCACCCACGCCAAGCCACGCTCGACACCGCCCCAGACCCCGAATGGAATGAAATAGATGATCAGGATCAAGAAGATGCCGAAAAGTGCCCACGGTGGCGGCAGCCACCCATGGGCCAGACGCAGATCCTGGGCCCAGTTCGGCATGAAGACGATGAACAGGCCCCCGAAAATTGCGCCGGGGATCGAGACGATACCGCCGACCACCGACCCTACCAGAATATAGACGGCAACAAAGAAGTTAAAGGCATCCGGCGAGACGAACTCGCTCGCATAGGTGAACAGCGCGCCGCCGATGCCGGCATACATGGCGCTCAGGCCGAACGTGGTCGTTTTGACCAGCGGCATGTTGATGCCCATGGTCTTGGCGGCAATCGGGTTGTCGCGAATGGCCATCATCGCCCGGCCCGACCGGCTGTGCAGGATGCACCAGGTGACGACCATCAGGAACAGCATGATCGCCAGCGCCACGTAATAGAGCGACTGGTCGGGGCTGAGGCCGGCGAAAATCGGCTCCGGCTTCGGCACGAAAATGCCCTGCACGCCGCCGGTCGCCTCTTCGAAGGCATCGAATTTCAGCAATTGCGGCGTGGCCACCGCCAGCGCGAAGGTGGCCAGGGCCAGATACAGACCCTCCAGCCGCAGCGCCGGCAGGCCGAACAGGAAGCCGAACACGAACGAGACCGCCGCGGCAAAGACGATGCTCTCGTACGGTCCCCACCCGAAATGTTCGATCATGATGGCAGACGCATAGGCGCCAGCGGCAAAGAACGCGCTGTGGCCGACCGAGAACTGGCCATTATAGCCCGTCAGCACGTTCAGGCCGAGCATGGCCACACCCCAGGCCATGGCCAGGGTGAACTGATAGGTGACGAAGTCGGGGACCAGGAACGGCACGACAATGCCGACGGCCACCGCGATGAGAAAGCCGATCAGAAGCGTCGGCGTAATGGGATTGGGACGCGCCATCGTTCGCTACACCCTCTTCACGACGACGCGGCCGAACAGGCCCGCCGGTTTCACCAACAAGACGCCGACGATCATGATCAGCGCGAAGGTCAGCTTCAACTCGCTGCCGCCCGGCACGTACTGGCCGACCCAGTTTTCGAGCACGCCGATGATCAGGCCGCCCATCACCGCGCCGAACGGGGTCGAGACGCCGCCCAGCAAGGCGCCGGCAAAGCCATAGAGCAGCACGCCGCTCATCATGTTCGGCTCCAGATAGACGATCGGCGCCACCAGCACGCCGCCAATGGCACCGACAGCGGCGGCCAGGCCCCAGCCCAGCGCCAGCATCCAGCTCACCGACACGCCGACCAGCCGGGCGGAGTCCGGGTTCGCGGCGGCGGCGCGCATGGCCAGGCCCACCCGCGTGAAGCGGAAGAACAGGAAGATCAGGAACAGCACCACCAGCGTCAGCACGATCACGCCCAGATTGTGCGGGCCGATCAGGTCGGACTGGAAGCCCAGGTCCGACGGAAACACGCTGGGGAAGGGCTTGATGGTGAATTCCCAGATCCAGCCGGCGACATTGTTCAAAATCACCAGCAGGCCGATGAACACGATGATCTGGTTGAAGATCGGTGCGTTTTCCACCGGCTTGATGATCACCCGTTCGATGATCACGCCGGCGATGAACGACACCACCACGGTGGCGATCAAGGCCAGCCAGACCGGCGCACCCAGCCCGAGGAAGGTCCAGGCGACGAAGGTCGAGAACATCGCCATTTCGCCCTGGGCGAAATTGAAGTGGTCGGTCGCCTGGTAGATCATCACCACGGCCAGGGCCACGCACGAATAGATCGAGCCAATCGCCAGCCCGGCCAGGGTCAATTGAAAGAATAAGTCCATGGTCTCCCGCCCCTAATAGCCGAGATAGCTCTTGCGCACGTTTTCATCGTCGCGGATGACGTGGCTTTCGCCCGACATCACCACCTCGCCCGTTTCCAGAAGATAGGCGTGGTCGGCCAGGTTCAGCGCGATATTGGCGTTCTGCTCCACCAGCAGCATGGAGGTTCCCTCCTGCTCGCGGATCCGCTTCATGATGCCGTAGATTTCCTGGACGATCAGCGGCGCGAGGCCGAAGCTCGGTTCGTCCAGCAGCATCAGCCGCGGCCGCAGCATCAGCGCCCGGCCGATGGCCAGCATCTGCTGCTCGCCGCCGGACAGCGTGCCCGCCTGTTGCTTCTGCCGCTCGCGCAGACGCGGGAAATACTCGTAGACCCGCTCGATATCGGCCAGGATTTCGCGTTTGTTGCTGCGGGTATAGGCGCCGAGCTGAAGGTTTTCCTCCACCGACTGGCGCACGAAGGTGCCGCGGCTTTCCGGGACGTGGGCGATGCCCAGTTGCACCACCTTTTCCGTCGCCATGCCGGTGAGGTCGCGGCCGTCGAAGCGGATTTCGCCGTCGGTCCGCACCATGCGCGAGATGGCGCGCAGCGTCGTGGTCTTGCCGGCGCCGTTCGCCCCCAGAATGGTGGTGATCGACCCTTCGTCCAGTTCGAAGTCGATGCCGTGCAGCGCCTCGACCTGGCGGTAATAGGCTTTGAGCCCTTTGACTTCCAAGAATGCCATCAGTCCGCCGTCCCCAGATAGGCCTCGATCACCTTCGGATCGCGCTGCACCTCCGCCGGCGTGCCGTCGGCTATCTTGCGGCCGAAGTCGATGGCGACGACCTTGTCCGACACCTGCATGACCAGGCTCATATGGTGCTCGACCAGCAGCACGGTGATGCCGCGCTCGTCCCGCACCTGGCGGATCTGGTCCTTGAGATGATCCAGTTCCTCGTGGTTCAGGCCGCCCGCCGGTTCGTCCAGCAGCAGCAATTGCGGCTGGCTCGCCAGGGCACGCGCCATCTCGACCCGTTTCTGATAGGGGAAGGGCAGGGAGCCCACCGGCGTGTTCACCACGTCCGTCAGGTCCATGAACTCGATCAGTTCCATGGACTGGGCCATCAATTCCCGCTCTTCCCGGTTGACCCAGGGCAGGCGGAAAGCGTTGGCGAGGAAGCCGCTATTGGTGTGGCAATGGCCGCCGATCATGACATTGTTCAACACCGACAGGGTCGGGAACAGCGCCAGGTTCTGAAACGTTCGACCGATGCCGAGCGATGCGATCTTGTCCGCGCCCGTGCCCAGGATCGATTGACCCTCGAACAGGATGTCGCCCTCGTTCGGGGTGTAGAGGCGGGACAGGCAGTTGAACAGCGTGGTCTTGCCAGCGCCGTTCGGGCCGATCAGGCCGACGATATCGCCTTTCGGGATGTCGAATGCGACCCCGTCCAGGGCGACGATGCCGCCGAAGCGGACCACTACGTCGCGCACTTCGAGGAGCGCTGCCATCACTGCCCCTCCCACAACGCCCACACCGGGCGCATGAACAGCGCGCCGGCCGTGTTTCGAGCCGATGTCAACGATTAACCTCCCATTGTGACTTTATCGGATGCGGAGAGGCCGCAGCCGGGTTGCCAGGGTCACGAGCAACCGTCGTTCTGTGCTAGCGGAATGGTCACAGCCATGCAACGGCGTTTCTGCCCGCGGCGGTCGACGCGCCCCACCGTCGGGCGCGCGGCGTCGAAGCCCCGCCTCAGCGCCCCAGACGCGCTTCGGAACCGCGGTTTCCCGGGTTTCGGCAAAGGAAAGCGGTACTATGTTGCGCAAATTACAAAGGGGATAATGCCACGGACGGAGCATGTTGGCGGCTCTGCCCGGCTGGCGGGGCTGAGCCGCCTTCGATGCCGGGGCATGCGGCTTGCATTGCGGTTGTCGCGCCTGGGAACCGGTCGCGGTGTGCGACGTCAAATCCCAGGAACGTTTCGCCCGCCGACGGCGGCGGCCCGGCCACTGACAAAGCCGTGGGCGGCTCGGGCGCTGCTCGGATGCGTTGGTCCTCGCCCCGACCGACGCCGCCGATGCGGTCCTCGGCCGGGCTGCGGCTGCGTTCCCCGTCTTGCCACCCAACCCGCGGCAACCCTATGTTTGTCGGTAACACGGTGCCGCTGAACCTGGCGTGCGGCGGGCCTTTCCGACGCCGTGTGCCGGCGCGTTTCGCCTCCCGCCGTTCCGAGTTCTCCCATGAATGATGCGTCGCCCATCGCTTCCCGCCCGGCACAACCCGCCGCAGAAGACGGCTTGCCGCGCCCGCGCCGGATCTGGGCGATTGCCGCGATCTCGTTCGGAACCGCGCTGTTCGTCGTGGACGGCACCATCGCCAACGTGGCGCTGCCGACGATCGCGCACGATCTGGGGACGGATCTTGCCGCCGTCGTCAGCGTCGTCACGGTCTATCAGTTGATCATGGTGATGGGGCTGCTGCCCTTCGCGAACCTGGGGGAGCGGATCGGGCTGCGGCGCCTCTATCAGTTGGGGCAGCTGGTCTTCATGCTGGGCTCCGGCCTGGCGCTGTTGGCGCACAGCCTGCCGATCCTGTTGGGGGTCAGGGCGATCCAGGCGCTGGGTGCGGGTATGGCGCTCAGCGTGTCCAGCGCGCTGATCCGGCAAACCTATCCCCGCTCGCGCCTGGGCAGCGGCCTCGGCATTAACAGCGTGATCGTCGCGTCCTCCAATGCGCTGGCGCCGGTGTTGGGCGGCTTCCTGGTCGCGCATGGCGACTGGCACTGGCTGTTTGTCGCTGGCGTGCCGCTGGCGGTGGCGTCGCTGTTGCTCGGCCGGACCTTGCCCGACCCGGTGCGGGGTCAAACGCCGCTCGACCCGCTCGCGGCGCTGTGGAGTGCCGTGGGCTTCGGATTGTTGATCGGCGGCATCGAGTATACCACCCATGGCGGGCCGGTGGCCGCCGGGACGGTAGCGTCGCTGCTGGGAGCCGTGGCGCTGATGCTGCTGGCGCGGCGCGAGGGCCGGCACAGGGCGCCGGTGCTGCCCGTGGATCTGGTGCGCGACCCGGCCATCGGCCTGTCGAGCCTCGCCGCGGTGCTGGGGTTTCTGGGTGCTGCCGGGCTGATGGTGGCGCTGCCCTTCCGCTTGCAGGAGGCGATGCACTATTCGCCCGATGACGCCGGCCTGATGATCATGGCCTTCCCGCTGACAATGCTGGTGGTCTCGCCCCTGGCCGGTTGGCTGTCGGACCGGGTGCGGGCCGCGCTGCTGGGCGCGGTCGGGCTCGCGGTTGCCTGTTGTGGCTTCGCCCTGGTGGCCTTCCTGCCGACGACGGCGGGCGCCTTCGATCTGAGCTGGCGTCTGGTCGTGGCGGCGACGGGCCTCGGCCTGTTTTTCGCGCCGAATGCGCGCATGATCGTCGGCCGCGCCCCGCACTCCCGAGCGGCTGCCGCGGGCGCGTTGCTGTCCACCGGGCGGTTGCTGGGCCAGACGCTGGGCGCCGCCGGGGTCGGCGTGTTGCTCAGCATGGGGGCCGGTCTGGGGCCGACCCCCATGCTGATCGGCATTGGGCTCGAAGCCATCGCCGCATTGTGCATTGTCAGCCAGTTCTGGATCGTCGGGCAACGCACCCCGTCTTACGTGAAGTCCTGACGGGGGAACCCGCGAACCGGGGAACCGGCGAACCGGCGCGGCGCGCCTTACTCCGCTGCGACGCTGCTGGCCTCGACCAGCGGGATGCCGTCGACGCGGGTTTCGCCCTTCAGGTTGTCGACCGTCACATGGGTGTCGTACCAGGTGAGGCGGGGTTTGACGCCGAAGCGCTCGGTCAGGCTGGCCAGCAATTTGTCCGTGTACCAGGCCTCTGCGGCGGCGCGGCTCTCCCAGAGATAGACGCCGCCGGCGCCGGTCTCGCCGTTCAGATAGTCCTTGCGGATCAATCCCTTGGCTGCCAGCCCGCGATAGGTCGGGGCCGACGCGGTGCCGCTGGCAACCGCTTGTTCCGGCGTGCGTTTCGGCAGGTCGAACTGGACGATGACGATGCATTGGCTCATGGGGCGCTCCTGATTTCGCGATGATGGCCGGTCTTGGGTCAGGGCGACCGGCCGGGGCGGAGATCATACCCCAGTCTTGGGAAATGCACGACCACTTCCCCCACCGCCGCATCGACCCGGCGGAGCGCGATCTCGGTTTCGTCGATGAAGACGAGGTCGCCCACGATCCCATCCCGGGCATAGTCGTCGGCGCGGATGCGCACGGGCGTGCCCAGCGGCGGGTCCTCCGCAAACGGCGCGGAGGCTCGCACCGGCGCGGGCTCGGTCGCCCTGGCGATGGCGAGCGCGTCCGCCGGCGCCATCGGGGTCCGGGCGCCGTGGCCGAAGGCGCGCATGCGTTCCATCCAGGCGGCAATGCGCTGATGCGGTGCCAACGCGGGCGCCAGGCGGTCGCTGCGGGCTGTGACGAACCAGAGGGCGTGATAGACGGCAAAGTCGGCGATGGTGACGGCCGGTCCGACGATCCAGGGCCGCCCGTCCGCCAGCAACGCCTCGATCCAGCCGAGTTGCACCCGCACCGGCGGCGCGCTGCGCCGGGCCGCCTGCCGCACCGCCGCGACGCTCGGCTCCGGCAGGCCGCGCATGCGCGAGCGGTCGGCCTGAAGGTCCGGCGGCAACAGGTCGAGATTGTGGCCGGAGACATAGAGCGACATCGGCCGGAACAACTGGTTCTCGGCCCAGTAGGCGATCATCGCCGCTTCGGCCTCAAACCCGGCGGGGAAGATCGGCGGCTCGGGGTGGCGCCGCTCCAGCTCGCGCAGGATCAGCCGTGTGTCGCAATAGATGTCCGCGCCGATCTGGAGCACGGGCGTGCGCCGATAGCCGCCGGTCAGCGGGGTCAGGTCGGGCTTGGGCGCCACCGGCGGGATGATGACCGAGCGCCACGCCAGTCCCTTGTAGCCCAGCGCCAGCCGCGCCTTCTCCGCATAGTTCGAAAAATCGTAGTGGTGCAGGATGAGATCGGGCGTCGGTGCCATGGTCGGCCTTTCGGTGGGAGCGGGACGGCCCCGGGATCGCTCTGGACTCATCGGGGCATGTCGGCGAAGCGGGCGAACACGACCGCGGCGCCGGCATCCGCCAGCCGGCCGGCGAGGCCTTCGTCGCCATGGCCGCCACCGGTGAAGCCCCAGACCCGCATGCCGGCGGCGACGCCGGCGCGGACGCCGTTGACGCTGTCCTCGACCACGACGCAGTCCGCCGGCGCCACGCCCAGCCGTTCCGCGGCGTGCAGGAACAGGTCCGGCGCCGGCTTGCCGCGGGCGACGTGCTCGGCCGAATAGACATGGGCGCCGAACCAGGGTGCCAGGCCGGTGAGCGCCAACTTGCGCGCCAGGCTCCTGACCGTGCTGGACGACGCCACCGCCTTCGGCCGCGCCAGCCGGGCCAGATAGGCCTCCAGCCCGTCGACTGCCCGCAAATCCGTGGTGAAGCGGTCGTAACAGGCGGCGCGCACCCGCTCCAGGAAATCCGGCGGAAACGCGCCGGTGCCGCGCACCGCATGGTCGGCCCGGAGTGCGGCAACGAAATCCCGGTCGGAGGTGCCGACAAACCGGGTCATATAGTCGACATCGTCATAGACCAGGCCGATTTCGGCCAGAAACCGGCGCTCGACGGCGATGATCAGCGCTTCGGAATTCACCAACACTCCGTCGCAGTCGAAAATGATGGCACTGGCTGTCATAATGGGCGTCAATGTCCCGTGTTCTGCGTTTCCGGAGTCCCCGCCATCATGCCAGACGGTCTGACCTATTTCATCCCCAGCGACCTGCCCGCGCCCATCGACCACCCCAGCGCCTGGTACGGTCCGGATCTGGTGCATTCGACCGCGTGGATCTATCAACTCAGCGAGAACGACATTGCCGAGATCGAGGCGGCGGTGCGGCCGCTGGCGGCGCGCGACGCGGATATCGCCCGCATCACCCGGGCCGATTTCCCGCTGCCGACGCTGGGGCCGAAGCTCGAAGAACTCTGCCGCGAGGTCATTGACGGTCGCGGCTTCCAGTTGATGCGCGGCTTGCCGGTGGAGCGCTACACCACGCGCGAAGCGGCCACCGCCTATTTCGGCATCGGCACCTATTTCGGCAATGCCCGCAGCCAGAACGCCAAGGGGCATGTGCTGGGGCATGTGAAGGATCTGGGACTGTCGACCGACGACCCGAAGGTGCGCATCTACCAGACCACCGAGCGCCAGACCTTCCACACGGACAGTTGCGATATCGTGGCACTGCTGTGCCTGAAGACGGCGAGAGAAGGCGGGCTGTCCTCCATCGTCTCGACCATGACGATCTATAACGAGATGTACCGCCGCGCGCCGGACCTGTTGTGGGAGCTGTTCCAGCCCTTCGCCACCGACCGCCGCGGCGAGATCCCGGAAGGCAAGAAGGCGTATTTCGAGATCCCGGTGTTCAACTCTTACGAAGGCCATCTCTCGGCGATCTATGCCCGGCGCTATATCGAAAGCGCCCGCCGGCTCGACGGTGTGCCGCCGCTGACCGAGAAACAGGTGGCGGCCCTGGACCTGTTCGACTCGCTGGCGGAGTCGCCGGAACTGCGGCTCGACATGGACTTCCAGCCGGGCGACATGCAGTGGGTGCACAACCACACCACCCTGCACGACCGCACCGCCTTCGTCGACTGGCCGGAGCCGGAGCGGCGGCGGCACCTGCTGCGCCTCTGGCTGGCGACGCCGGGCGCGCGGCCGCTGCCGCCGGTCTATGCGGAGCGCTACGGCAAGGTCGACGTGGGCGACCGCGGCGGCATCATCGTGCCCGGCACCCTGCTGAACGCGCCGCTGGAGGCGGTGTAGCGGTTCGCTGGCTAAGGGGGCCGGCTCCTTCCCAGCTCCCCTCTCCCTTCTCCCGCGCAGGCGGGAGGCCATGCCGGAGAGCCGGCCACGGAGTCCGGCCTCTGTGAGAAGCGCTCAGGCATGGGCCCCGGGTCGAGCCCGGGGCGGTGAGGCGT
Organism: Alphaproteobacteria bacterium; assembly: GCA_020638555.1. Classification (NCBI taxonomy): domain Bacteria; kingdom Pseudomonadati; phylum Pseudomonadota; class Alphaproteobacteria; species Alphaproteobacteria bacterium. Next base: position 130,425 of record JACKII010000002.1, read on the forward strand.
AAAAGTCCGAGGCGGTGGGGCGTTCGAGTTGGGGCCAAACCGGCCGACGCGCGGCTCAGATGCGGTAGACGCGGGCGGCGGTGTCGTGGAACAGCGCCGCGCGCTCGGCCGGGGCATAGGCCGCGGTCATGCGCTTGAAGGCGTTCCAGAGCACCGCATAGGAGCAACTGACCTTGTCGACCGGGAAGTTGCTCTCGAACATGCAGCGTTCGGGGCCGAACAGCTCGATGACGGCTTCGTAATAGGGTCGGTAGGCAGCCGCGAGGTCCTCGCTCGTGGGCGGCAGCGGCCGCTTTTCCCAGCCGAAGCCGCAATAGGTCATGTTCAGCGCGCCGAGCTTGACGACGACGTTCGGGCAATCGCGCGCGATGGCGGCCATGTCGGCGCGCCAGGACGCGAATATCTCGTCGCGGCGGCCGGCATAGGTGCCGACGCCGACCACGCCGCCAATATGGTCCAGCACCATGCATGTGTCGGGGAAGGCGCGGGCGAGGTCGAGGAAATCCGGCAGTTGCGGATGCCGGATCGCCGCCTCGAACACCAGGCCAAGCGGCGCCAGTTGCGCGAACCCCTCCCGGAATTTGGCGTCCAGATAGACGCCGGGCCCCGGCACGCGCGGCGGCGTGAACACCGCCTTGTCCTCCAGCCAGGCGCCGATGAAGCGGATGCCGCGAAAGCGCTCCGGCGCGGCCGCCTGCAACGCCTCCAGCACCGCTTTGACGTCGGCGCCCAGCAGCAGGTCCGCATGGCCGATGATCGCCTTGGCGACCTGCGTCCGCCCATATCCGCCGGAGGCGGCCATGGCGGCGATGCCGTTGACGAACTCGACCTCGCCCACCGGGCGCAGTGCCTCCGGCCCGTCGGCGCGATACATGGAATCGCACTCGACGAACACGGTCGAAACAACATTGTGGCCGGAGCCGAGATCGTCCTGGATCTCGTCCATCAGATAGCGGTTCTGGATGAACGAGGTGTTGCGGTCCCACAAATGGTGGTGCGGATCGATGATCGCCAGGTCCGGCTCCAGCGCATCCTCGCGGACCTGGTCGAGCCAGCCAGCGTTCTGGGATGTGGCCGTCTGGGATTTGGCCGTCTGGGAGTGCGACATGGCGGACGCTCCCCCTATTCCGCCGCCCGCAGGCGCGGCGCGTCCATGGCCTGGACGTGGGGCAGCACCTCCCTGGCGAACAGGCGCAGCATGTCCAGGGTCTTTTCGGTGCCGTAATAGGGCGGGTAGTGCAGCATCAGCGAGGTGGTGCCCGCCGCCTTGAACGCCTCGATCTTGCGCAAGACCGTGTCCGGCGAGCCGTGCAGCAGGGTGTGCTCGGCCAGGTTGTCATAGGCGAACTGGGAATCGTCGGTCTTGTCCGAGATATCGCCCAGATAGCCGCCGGTGGTGCTGCCGCCGGCCATGAAGCTTTTCATGTGGTGGGTGATGCCCGCCTCGGAGAGTTCCTTCGCCTTGGCGTCGGTCTCGGCGACGAAGGTCATGCGCGCCACGTCGACATCGCCGAAGGCCGGGTTCTGGTTCCAGGGCGCCGGCGCCTCTTTCATGTGCTCGCGGTAGTGTTGCACATGCTCGCGGATCACGTCGACGCTGGGGAAGGTGGACTGCATCAGGCCGAAACCGTTGCGGGCCGCCGTGGCAATCGACTCGGCCGAGCCCGCGCCCATGTAGAAGGGCGGGTGCGGCTGCTGGATCGGCTGCGGGAAGATTTCCCACTCGTCCGAGACGTCGAAGTCGAAATACCGGCCCTTGGCGGAGACGCGCTTCTTGTGGAAGCCGTCCAGGATCAGCGGCACGGCCTCGGCCTGGATCTTGCGTCGCTCCTCGTAGGAGACGCCGAGGCCGTGGAATTCATAGGGCCGGTAGCCGGAGCCGAGGCCCAGCTGGAAGCGGCCATTGCTCAGAATGTCGACGAAGGCGGCGTTCTCGACGATGCGCAGCGGGTGGTGCAGCGGCACCACCATCACCGCCGCGCCCAGCTTGATGACGCTGGTCTTGGCGGCGAGATAGGTCAGATAGCTGAACGGGTCCGGCAGGATGCCATAGCGGTTGGAGAAATGGTGTTCGGCGATCCAGACGCTGTCGAAGCCCAGTTGCTCGGCTTCCAGGATTTCGCGGGTGACGCGCTCGTGCACGCCCTGGTGCGGATAGGGCTCGGTCTTCGGGTCGGGGTGGGAGGTGTAGAGAACGCCTACCTGCATGATCTTGCGCTTCCTTCCGATACGGCTTCGGGTTCTACGACTTTCGTGCACCATAACCGGCAGGGGTCGTCAAGCCCAGAGGGCAGTTGGCGGCGGTCGAGGCGGCGGGATAGAGTGCGGCTCCTGTCCGCCGCCTTTGGAGCCGTGTTCATGTCCGACCGTCCCTCGTTTCGCGCCGCCGGCCATGCCTGGCGGCTCTATGTCGGCCCGGGCGTGCTGGAACAGTCCCTGGGCGAGGCGATGGACCGGGCCGGCGCCCGGCGCGCTTTCGTCATCTGCTCGCCCTCGGTCAACCGGCGCACCGACACGGTGCAGCGGATCGCGGCGACGCTGGGCGGGCGCTATGCCGGCGTCTATGACGGGATCGAGAAGGACTCGACCTATGCCAGCGTCCGGGCCGCCGCCGACGCCGCTCGCGAGGCCGGGGCCGACCTGCTGATCGCCGCCGGCGGCGGCAGCGTGGTGGTGGCGGTGCGGGTGGTGGCGATCTATCTGGCGGAGACCGGCTCACCGTTCGACCTGATGACGCAATACCCGGAGGGCAAGCCTGCCTACAGCCCGCGGCTGATGGCGCCGAAACTGCCCATCGTCAACGTGCCGACGACGCCGAACAGCGCGGTGAACCGGGCGGGCTCCGGCCTGAAGAACCCGGACCTGGACCACCGCATGGAGTATTTCGACCCCAAGACGCGGCCGCACTCGGTGTTCCTGGACGAGGCGGTGCTGCTGTCCTCGCCGGCGGAGGTGGTGCGCTCGACCGCGGCGACGGTGTTCGCCGGCACGCTGTCGGCGCTGTCGCAGACCGGGCAGAACCCGCTGGTCGACGGCGACCACCGCCAGGCCTTCCGCCTGGCGCACAACGCCTATCTGCGGCTGATGGACGAGCCCGACAATGCGGCGCTGCGCATCGACCTGGCGCTGGCCGCCTTCCTGCAGAACCGGGCGGAGGATGACGGGCGGCGGCGCTTTGCCGGCGGGCCGTTCAGCGGCAATTACGCGGTCTCCACCGCGCTGCACGTGCGCTATCCGAGCGTCGGCCAGGGCGAAAGCACGTCGGTGTTGCATGCGACGGCGCTCAGGCTCGCCGAGGGCGTGGACGCCGAGGCGGCAGGGCGGGTGGCGGATGGGCTCGGCGTGCGGCACGATGGCATGGGCACCGCCGAAACCGCCGCGGCGGTGGCGGACCGGCTGGAGGCGATCTATGCCGGCACCGGCATGCCGACCCGCGTCGGCCAGCTCGGCATTCCCGAGGACGACCTGCCGAACATCGCGGCCGAGACGGTGAAGAACTTCAACTTCAACCGCGGCGCCCGCTCGGCCGAGCAGCAGGTGGCCGATGCGCTGCGGCTGTTGCGGGCCGCCTGGTAGCCGCGGCGGTTTGCGCATCCCCCCGTACTTGATCCGGCCTGTCTAGCGAACCATCTGGCGGGCTATAACCGGGCAAGACCCGGACCGTTTGCCCATCCCGTCTTGTCCGATCCGATCCACGACAAGGGGATGCCGCCGCCCCGTACGGGCGGCCGAAGTTCGGATCGGCCCGTCCTGCTGGCGGGCCTGCCAGTTACGGCAACGAAGGAGCCTCAGCATGTACCCGAATGTTCAACTCTATCTGAACGGTGCCTGGGTCGATGGCACCGGCAAGCGCTCGATCCCGGTCGAGAACCCGGCCAATGGCGAGGTGGTCGGCACGGTCGCCCACGCCGAGCGGTCCGACCTGGACCAGGCGCTCGAAGCGGCGGCGAAGGGCTTCGAGACCTGGCGCAAGGTCTCCGCCTATGACCGCAGCAAGGTCATGCGCAAGGCGGCCGACCTGGTGCGCGAGCGCGCCGACCACATCGCCAAGCTCATGACGCTGGAACAGGGCAAGCCGCTGCCGGAGGCCAAGGGCGAGGTGCTGGCCGCCGCCGACGTCATCGACTGGTTCGCCGAGGAAGGCCGCCGCACCTATGGCCGCGTCATCCCGGCCCGCAGCGAGGGCGTCTATCAGCTGGTGATTCAGGAGCCGGTTGGGCCGGTGGCGGCGTTCACGCCCTGGAACTTCCCGATCAACCAGGTGGTGCGCAAGCTGTCCGCGGCCATCGCCACCGGCTGCTCGATCATCGTCAAGGCGCCGGAAGAAACCCCGGCCTCGCCGGCGGAACTGATCCGCGCCTTTGCCGACGCGGGCCTGCCGGCCGGCGTCATGCATCTGGTCTATGGCGTGCCGGCGGAGATCTCGGAATACCTGATCCCGCACCCGGTGATCCGCAAGATTTCCTTCACCGGCTCCACCGCCGTCGGCAAGCAGTTGGCGGCGCTGGCCGGCCTGCACATGAAGCGCGCCACCATGGAGTTGGGCGGCCACGCGCCGGCCATCGTCTTCGACGATGCGGACGTGGATCTGGCCAGCAAGATCCTGGCCGCCACCAAGTATCGCAATGCCGGCCAGGTTTGCATCTCGCCGACCCGCTTCCTGGTGCAGGAAGGGGTCTATGAGCAGTTCGTCGACCGGTTCGTGGCCTTCAGCAAGGGCGTGAAGGTCGGCGACGGCATGGAGAAGGACACCCGCATGGGGCCGATGGCCAACCCGCGCCGCATCACCGCCATGGAAAGCTTCACCGCCGACGCGGTGCAGCACGGCGCGACGCTGCGCACCGGCGGCAACCGCATCGGCAACAAGGGCAATTTCTTCGAGCCGACCGTGCTCACCGACGTGCCGCTCGACGCCAAGGTCATGTCGGAGGAGCCGTTCGGGCCGATGGCGGTGATCGCGCCCTTCTCCAGCTTCGACGACGTGGTGACGGAGGCGAACCGCCTGCCCTACGGCCTGGCGTCCTATGCCTTCACCCGCTCGGCCAAGACGGCGAACGCGATTGCCGCTTCCGTCGAGGCCGGCATGATGACCATCAACCATGTGGGCCTCGCCCTGCCGGAGGTGCCGTTCGGCGGCATCAAGGATTCCGGCTATGGCTCCGAAGGCGGGACGGAGGCGCTGGAAGCCTATCTGAACACCAAGTTCGTGACCCAGGCCGGGTTGTAGGGGCGGCTCTACCTTCTCTCTCCCCCGCCCCCGCGGAGGCGGGGGCCCATGCCTGAGCGCCTCTCCCAAAGTCCGGACCGTGGGGGCTGGTCTCAGGCATGGATCCCAGGTCAAGCCCGGGACAGGGGGAGGGTGTTGGCTCCGACGCGGGGGCTTGCTGCCGGCGCGGCGGTGGGGTGAGATGGCGGGCAACGCACAACACGCCCGCCCGAGGACCCGCCCCATGGCCCACAACCCCGACAGCCTGTTCAGCGAGGAGACCCTCAGCGCGGCAGGCTTCCCGACCATCTCCTATGACGTGCTGGCGGTCGGCACGGACATGCGCTCGGACGAGCGGCATTTGCGGCCGGAGGATACCGAAGCCTATGCCTGGGCGGTGGAGGACGAGGACCCGTGGTTTTTCGGCCCCTCTCCCTTCGGCGGCGCCGTCTGCCATCCGACATTGCTGGCGAACCAGGCGCTGTTGCTGCGCCACAACCGCTTCGTCGTGCCGGCGGGCCTGCACGCGCGCATGGTGTTTCGGTTCCACAAGGCGATCCCGCTGGGCGCGCGCATCCGCACCACGGGCCAGGTGGTCGACAAATACTGGCGGCGCGACAAGCCCTATATGGTGACGGCGTTCGAGACCCGCGGCGACGACGGCACGCTCTATACCAGCGGGCGGTTCGTGCAGATGCTGTTCGCCAAGGACACGGCGCCGGCGTCGGGGTCTTCGGCGGGCTCGAACCGGGCGGGCGACGCCGCGCCGGCCTATGACGACAGCATCGCCTCGGCCCAGGGCCGCGACGGCGTGCTGGAGCGGGGGCAGGCGCTGCCGGCGCTCAGCCGCACCATCGTCCAGCGCCAGATCGACATCTACAGCGGCATCCGCCCGTTCTCGATCCACACCGACGAGGACTGGGCCAGGCGGAAGGGCTTCGCCGCCACCATCGCCCAGGGAATGATGAGCACCGCCTATATCTCCACCATGCTGCAACGCGCGGTCGGCGCGGGCTTTGTCGAGGGCGGCACCATGGACGCGAAATTCCTGAAGCCCGTGCTCTGCGGCGACACGCTGGAAGTGACGGGCACCGTCGCCGGCTTCACCCGCGACGAGGACGGCCGCGTGCGCGCCCATGTCACCGTCGCCGCCCACAACCAGCGCGGCGAGCAGACCATGGCCGGCAGCGCCAGCGGCGTGTGCGCGCCATGAGCCAACCGCTTCCGCTCCCCTGCCGCTTCATCCCGAGTGGCCCGCAGAGCGGGCGTATCGAGGGACACTCCGGACCGCGCGGACCCGCCCCTCGATCCGCCCCGGCCCTCGGCCGGGACACTCGGCGTGAAGTCGAAGGGGAGGCGAAACGGTGACCGGCCTGGACCCCACGGACTTCCCCGCCAGCCCGCTTTCGCGCGCTCTGGAGCAGCCCTTTCTGCTGGGCCTGTTCCTGCCGATCCAGGATGGCGGCTGGACGCCCTCGACCCTGGAGCGCACCACCACCTGGAGTTTCGACTACAACGCCGCCCTGGCCCAACGGGCCGAGGCGCTGGGCTTCGACCTGGTGTTCGGCCTGGCGCAGTGGACGCCGAAGGGCGGGCATGGCGGCCAGATCAAATACCGGGAAATCTCCATCGACAGCTTCATGACCGTGGCGGCGCTGGCGGCGGTGACCGAGCGCATCCTGCTGATCTCCACCATTCATGTGCTCTATGGGCCGTGGCATCCGCTGCATCTCGCCAAGTTCGGGGCGACGCTGGACCATATCTCCGGCGGGCGCTGGGGCGCCAACATCGTCACCGGCCACATCCCGCGCGAGGCGCGCATGTTCGGCCAGATGCGGCCCGACCACGGCAAGCGCTACGAGATGGCCGACGTGTTCACGACCCGGCTGAAGGAGTTGTGGGCAGCGACCGAGAACCTGACCGTTGACGGCCCCTATTGGGCGATGGAGAACGCGTTCTGCACGCCGAAGCCGCTCTACGGGCGCCCGGTGCTGGTGAACGCCACCGGGTCGGCCGACGGGATCGGCTTTGCGGCCCGGCACTCGGACGTGGTGTTCATCACCAGCCCCTCCGGCAACCAGATGGCGGACGCGGTCGAGAGCCTGCCGCCGCACACCGCGGCGATCCGCCAAGCCGCCGCGGCTGAGGGGCGGCGGCTGCGCACGATCATCAACCCGATGGTGGTCTGTCGCCCGACCGAGAAAGAGGCGCTCGCCTATCGCGACGCCATCGTCGCCGCGGCCGACACCGGCGCGACCGAGGGCTTTGCCGCCATCACCCGCGGCGGCGACGCGGTGGCGTGGAGCAAGCAGAACCGGCAATACGCGGCGCTGGGCGGCAACCTGCACGTGGTCGGCTCGCCGGACCAGGTGGTCGAGCACTTCCTGGCGCTGCAACAGGCGGGCTGCGACGGCGTGCAGGTGACCTTCTACGACTTCGCCCCGGACCTGGAGTATTTCGGCGAGGCGGTGCTGCCGCTGATGCGAGAGGCGGGGTTGAGGGTGGGGTGAGATGGCCTCACCCCGAGGCAAAATGCGGGCTCAGGCGTCGCTCATCACGTGGATGACGCGGTCGGCGAGCAGGTCCTTGGTCTTGGCGCCGTAGGCTTTCATGTGCGGTGAGGCGGCGTGGGCGCCAAGGGCGGCGAGGCTCGCCCATTTCTCGACCACGACAAAGGTGTCGTCGCCGTATTTGGCGGCGAAGCCGGCATCGGCGCAGTCGACGGTGGCGCCGTATTCGAGGCAGCCGTCCTCGGCCTTGACGGCGGGGACGTTGGCGCGGAACAGGTCCAGCACCTCCTGGCGCTTGCCGGGCTTGGTGGTGATGACGGCGATCACGTGAACGCGGGACATGGTGGTTTCCTCCAAAGTGGGCGGGCAGCATGGCAACTGCCGCCCGAGACTGTCAATCGGGCGCGGATCAGGGGGCGAGGCCGGTCTCGCCTTCCGGCAGTTGCACATTGGCGACGTTCAGGGTCATGGAGACCATGGTGTAATAGCCGCTGATGCCGATCAGCTCGACCACGCCGCGCTCGCCGAACCGGTCCACGACGCGCTGGTAGGTGGCGTCGCTGACATTGTGGTCGCGGTGGAGCTCCTGGCAGAAATCGTAGACGGCGGCCTCGTCGTCGGCCATGTCCGGCCGCTCGCGCCGGGCGACGGCATCGATCACCGCGTCGGAGAGACCGCCCTGGCGGGCGAGGCGGGCGTGGGCGTACCACTCGTACTGCGCGGTCCAGAAGCGGGCGCATATGATGATGGCGAGTTCGGCCAGGCGCGGCTCGAACGCGGTGTTGAAGCGCAGGAACTCGCCCAGGCTTTGGCCGCGGTCGGCCAGTTCGGGCGAGCGGATCCAGGCCGGGAAGGGGCCACGGACGCTGCCCCGCGGGCCGGCGGCGATGGCGGCATAGACTTCTTTCTGTCGATCGGACAGCGTTTCGGGGTCGAGCGGCGGCAGGCGGCTCATGGGGCGTCTCCTGAAAGATGAACGGTAACGCAGGACATTAGCAGAGATCGCGCCGGCCATCCCCCTTAAACCGGCAGGCGCGCCGCAAATCGGCCGGCGGTCAAAGACCGGGATGGGGCCGCCGAACGCTCAATCCTCCGCCCTGAGCGGCGCCACCAGGTCGACGCCCGGCACCTTGATCCCATCCGGGCGGCCGCTTTTCGTCATGCCCTGGTGCTCGCCCGTGAACGCCGCCGGCAGCGTCGGGCCGTCCGCGCACGCCAGCCAGAGCCGCAGCAGGTGGCGGCGCTGCTCCGGCTCGGCGAAGTCCTCGTAGGCCGTGCGGGAGTGGGCGATGGAGTGGTTGCAGACCACCTGGATATCGCCGGGCTCGAACGTCATGTCCAGGTGCAGGGCCGGGTCGTTCGCCAGTTCGTCGAACAGGTCCATGGCCTCCACCTGCTCGGCCGAGAGGCGCGGCACCACGTCCATCAGCTGCGCCTTGCGCACGGCCGAGCGCACATAGGTGCAGATCACCCGCCCGTCGACGAGGCTGAACGCCGGCATGCCGTAATAGGGCTTCCGCCCCTCCGGCACCTCGCCCCAGCGGGTGCGGTAGAGCGGCTGCATCAACACCGCCGCCAGGTCCGGCCGGCGCCGCACCATCTCGTTGTAGACCGTCGTCGTCGAGACCAGCGAAGACAGCCCGCCCGCCTTGCTCTTTTTCAGGCAGAGCAGGCAGACTAGGTCGCTGCTGTCGGTGTGATAGGGCAGGCGGGCTGCGGTCTGGTAGCCGCGGGCCATCGGGTCGTTGTAGTTCAGGCCCAGGTCCTTCACATGCCCCAGCACATGGCCCTTGCCGTTCTGGCTGACCGGCTCGCCCCAGTGCGCGCCCAGGCCCCAGAAGATGCGGGCGGCGTCGGCGATGTCATAGCGCGCGATCGGCAGGCCGCGAAGCAGGAAGAAGCCGCAGCCGTGCAGCGCCTCCCGCCGGATCGCCGCGAGCCGGGGCGCCAGCGTCGGCAGCGGGAAGTCGGCCGCGCCGATCTCCAGGATCGGCCGGCCGCGCACGCCGGCCAGTGCCGCCTCGATCTCGGCGATCTCCGCCGCACCCAGCGTGTGGCGCCAGTCGGCGAGGCCGGCCACCGCCGGCCCGTACCAGGCCCCGGCGACGGCTTCCAGGGCGGCGGCGGGCGGGAGCAGGGTATCGGGCATCGGCGCATTCCTCCGGGTGAGGGCCAGGGGCCAGGACGAAAGTCGATACCGATCCTAGGGCGCGTGCGCCGCATCGTCCATTCCTTGGGGCGCGCGCGATCCGGGCTTGACGGCCCTGGCGACTTGATCTCTGTCATGGCGCCCGGCCGGCTTTGGGCGAAACTGACCCCGTTACCCAGGCATAAGGACCAACACCCGCATGACCCATACCCCGCACGAACTGGCGGAAATGTTTCCCGACGATGTCGACACCATCCACCGTCTGAAGGCCCAGAACCCGCATTTTGCGAAGCTGGCCGACGAGCACCACGAGGTGAACCGCGCCATTCACCGGATCGAGACCGAGGTCGAGCCCGCCTCCGACGCCCATGCCGAGGACCTGAAAAAGCAGCGCCTGGCCCTGCAGGACGAGATTGCCGCGATCCTCTCGGCCCAGCGCGGCGCCTGACGGCCCGCGCCCCGAGGCCCTGAGCCCCGACGCCCGACGCCCTGAGCCCCGGCGGGCCGGGGTTCGAGATTTGAGCCGGCGAACGCCCCTGGCGTCGCCGGCTTCGGTTTTGGAAAAGCCCGTTCTTGCCGGCGGTCGGGGCATGCTATGGGGGTGATGCGCGCCAGCCCCGCCCGAGACGACGGCCGCGGCGCGCGGCAACCCCAAGGAGACGGCCGTGACCGCCCGCCCCCGTCATATCCTGCCGGTGATTGCGATCTCGCAGTTTGCGGGCGTCTCGCTCTGGTTTTCCAGCAACGCCATCCTGCCGGACCTCCAGGCCAGCTGGCACCTGCCGCCGGAGGCGCTGGGCGACCTGACGTCCGCCACCCAGTTCGGCTTCATCGCCGGCACGCTGGTCTTCGCCTTCACCGCCTTGGCCGACCGCATCTCGCCGCGCAAGATCTTCCTCGCCTGCGCGCTGCTGGGCGCCGTGGCGAACGGGGCGGCGGTGCTGCTGGACCAGGCCTTGCTGGCGCTGCTGGTGCTGCGGTTTGCCACCGGCTTTTTCCTGGCCGGGATTTATCCGGTGGGCATGAAGATCGCCGCCGGCTGGTTCGACCGCGATCTGGGCCGCGCGCTCGGCTATCTGGTGGGGGCGCTGGTGGGCGGCACCGCCCTGCCGCACCTGATCCGCGGCCTCGGCGAGAGCCCGCCCTGGCAAGAGGTGACGCTGGCCGTCTCGGTGTTCGCGATCGCGGGCGGGCTCTTGATGTTCGCGACCGTGCCGGACGGCCCGTTCCACCGCGCCGGCGCCGTGTTCAACCCCAAGGCCCTGCTGGTCGTCTTCCACAACCGCGACTTCCGCGGCTCCGCCTTCGGCTATTTCGGCCATATGTGGGAGTTGTACGCGTTCTGGGCCTTCGCGCCGGTGGTGCTGGCCGCCTACGCCGCGGCGCGCGGCCTGGCGCTCGACATCTCGCTCTGGACCGGCGCGATCATCGCCACCAGCGTCGCGAGTTGCATGGTCGGCGGCCTGCTGTCGCCGCGGCTCGGCAGTGCGCCGGTGGCGGCGGTGCAGCTGGCGATATCGGGCCTTTGCTGCCTGGTGTCGCCGCTGCTGTTCTTCGCGCCACCCTGGCTGTTCCTGCCCTTCCTGCTGGTCTGGGGGCTGGCGGTGGCCGGCGACTCGCCGCAATTCTCGGCCCTGAACGCGCGGTTCGCGCCGCCGGAGCTGGTGGGCTCGGCGCTCACCATCGCCAACTGCATCGGCTTCACGATCTCGATCGTCAGCATCCAGTTGCTGAACCGCACCGTCGACGCGCTGGGCGCCGACTGGGTGCTGGTCCTGCTGGTGCCGGGGCCGGTGTTCGGGCTCTGGGCGCTGCGGCCGCTGCTGCGGCCGGCGGCGGTGCGGGCGACTATTTCCGCTCGATGAGCTGATACATCACGCCATGGCCTTCCTTCGGGTGCAGGAACACCTGCCGCCCGGCCTCGATCACGCGGGCGCCGCGCGCCTGCATGTCGGCCTTGGCCGCCGCCAGGTCCGGCACCGCCAGGGCGACCAGATGCACGCCTTCGCCGCGCTTTTCCAGGCTGGAGCGAATGTCGCTCTTGTCGCCCAGCGGTTCGCACAGTTCGATGAAGGTGCCGGACGAGCCCAGCCCCAGAATCGCCCGGCGCAGGCCCAGTTCCGGCTGCGCCTCGGCTTCTTCCGTGACGGTGAAGCCCAGGCGGTTGGTGTAGTGGTCGATGGCCTCGTCCAGGTTTTCGACGCGGACGACCACGTGATCGATCCATTTGTGCATGAGGGCGCTTCCTTCCGTTGTTGGCTGTTGGCATCATGCTATGCACGACAACCGCCGGCGCGCCAGAAGGAAATTTCCCTGCGGCCGGGGGTTCCGCACGACCGACCGGCCCCGGCAGGAGGACCACGACCCGCATGCGAAGCGCCCGGCCGTCGCCGCAAGTGCCGTCGGACCTGTTGCCGCCGCTTCCCGCCCGGGCGCCGGTGGCGCAGTCGCGCGGCATTGCCTGCCTGATCGCCTCCGGCGCGGCGTTTTCCTCCTCGGATGCGCTGTCGAAAGTGCTGACCGCCACCTATCCCACCGGCGAAATCCTGTTTTTTCAGGCCGTTTGCATTGTCGGCGCGACGCTGCTGGGCATCCGCCTGCGCGACGGGCGGCAGAGGCAGAGGCGGGGCCGGGGTGCCGGTGCGGGCGCGCCGCTGCGGGTGCACGACTGGCGCCGGCAATTGGTGCGCGGCGCGATCTTCGTGCTCAACTCGTTCATTTTCGTGACCGTGCTGCGCTATCTGCCGCTGGCCGATCTGATGGCGCTGTTGTTCCTCTCGCCGGTGCTGGTCACGCTGATGGCGCCCTATCTGCTGGGCGAGCAGGTGGGCTGGCGCCGCTATCTGGCGGTGGCGGTCGGCTTCGGCGGCACGCTGCTGATCGTCAATCCGGCCGGCGACCCCGCCGAAATCTGGCCGATGCTGCTGGCGCTGGTGGTGCCGGTGTTCGGCAGCTATCGCGACATCGTCACCCGCCAGCTCGCCCGCACCGATCCGCCGGACGCGACCATGCTGGTCACCACCTGCTGCCTGCTGGTCGCCAGCGCCGTCACCCTGCCCTTCGCCTGGGTCATGCCCGACGCGGCGGGGCTGGGCCTGCTGGTCGTCACCGGCCTGTTGCTGGGGCTGGGCATGTATTTGCAGGTCTATGCCTTCACGCTCGGCGAGGCGGCGGTGGTGGCGCCGTTCCGCTATTTCATCCTGCTCTGGGCGACGATCTACGGCTTTTTGCTGTTCGGCGACATACCGGGCGCCCGCACGCTGGTGGGCGCGGCGATCATCGTTGCGTCAGGGCTTTACATCTTCTTCCGCGAGGCCCGTCATAAGCGGCCCGCCCCTGCTTCTGCCTAGCCCGTTCCGCCTGCTCCGATGCCCGCACTGACGCCCGCATGACCGCCGCCTCCAGCGCCTCCACCCCCAGCGCTTCAGCCCAGATGAAGGGCATTCTGTTCATCGTCGTCTCGAACGGGATCTTCGGGCTGACCGACGCGCTGTCCAAGGTGCTGACCGGCAGCTATCCGCCCGGCGAGATCCTGTTCTTCCGTTCGGTGTTCGTGTTCGTCTCCATCGCCGTCATGGTGATGGCCCAGGGCGGCTGGCGCCGGGTGCAGATCGTCAACTGGCGCCTGCAATGGGCGCGCGGCCTGCTGCTGGCGGCCACCTCCTACATTTTCGTCGTCGTCCTGAAGCATCTGCCGCTGGCGGACCTGACGGCGATGATGTTCATCTCGCCGCTGGTGCTGACGGCGCTGGCGCCGCGCTTTCTGGGCGAGCGCGTGGGCTGGCGCCGCTGGACGGCGGTCGGCATTGGCTTCGGCGGCGCGCTGCTGATCATCCGGCCCAGCGGCGAGGGCGCGCTCTGGCCGATGCTGCTGGCCGCCACCATGCCGCTCACCATGAGCATTCGCGACATCATCACCCGCCGCCTGGCCGTGACCGACACCGCGACCGGCATGATGATCTGCTCGACCCTCTGCGTCATGGCCGGCGGTCTGGCCAGCCTGCCCTTCGGCTGGGCCATTCCGACCTGGGAGGGGCTGGGCCTGTTCGCGCTGACCGGCACGTTGCAGGGGGTGGCGCAGTTCTTCCTGGTCTACGCCTTCATCTATGGCGAGGCGGTGGTGGTGGCGCCGTTCCGCTATTTCCTGCTGCTGTGGGCGACGCTCTATGGCTGGCTGTTCTTCGGCGCGTTTCCGCGGGCGGAGACCATCACCGGCGCCGCCATCGTCTGCGCCGCCGGCCTTTACATCTTCTATCGCGAGATGCGCCATGGCCGCGGTTGAGCGGCCCGCCGCGGCGGACGGCATGGCGGGGCAGGGGCGGGGCATCGCCTACATCCTCGCCTCCGGCGCGATCTTCGCCTTCACCGACGCGCTGTCGAAGGTGCTGGCCGGCGCCTATCCGCCCGGGCAGATCCTGTGTTTCCGCTCGGTGTTCGTGCTGATCGCCATCGCCGTCATGGTGCGCCTGCGCGGCGGTCTCGCCTCGGTGCGGGTGCGCAACTGGCGGGGCCAGGTGTGGCGCGGCCTGATGGTGGCCGGCACCTCGCTGGTGTTCATCGTCGCCCTGAAGCACGCGCCGCTGGCGGACCTGACGGCGCTGCTGTTCGTCTCGCCCCTGATCCTGACCGCGCTGGCGCCCTATTTCCTGGGCGAGCGGGTGGGCTGGCGCCGCCGCGCCGCCGTTGCGGTCGGCTTTTGCGGCGTGCTGCTGATCGTCCGCCCCAGCGGCGACGTGCCCCTGTTCGCGCTGCTGCTGGGCCTGCTGGTGCCGGTGCTGCTGAGCGCCAGCGACCTGCTGACCCGCCACCTGGCCCGCACCGACACCGCCAATGCGATGATGCTGTTCTCGAACGCCGTCATGGCGGCGGTCGGCGTCGCCCTGCTGCCGCTCGGCTGGGAGACGCCGGACTGGGAGGGGCTGGCGATCTTTGCCGCCGCCGGCACCTTGCAGGGCGTGGCGCAATATCTGCTGATCTATGCCTTCATGCACGGCGAAACCGTGGTGATCGCGCCCTTCCGCTATGTCATGCTGGTCTGGGCCAGCCTGTACGGCTATCTGATCTTCGGCACCATCCCCCGCACCGAGACCTTTTTCGGCGCCGCCATCGTCATCGCCGCCGGCCTCTACATCTTCCACCGCGAGGCCCGCCATGGCCGCGCGTGAAAAAAGGAGCCTCGCCGCTTCGACCAAGGGCATTCTCTGCATTCTGGGGTCGGGTGCGATCTTCTCGTTCACCGACGCCGTCTCCAAGGTGATGATGGACGACTACCCGGTGGGCGAGGTGATCTTCTTCCGCTCGCTGTTCGTGCTGGTCTTCACCGTCGGCGCGATCCGCTATCAGGGCGGCTGGAAGGGCGTGCGCATCGTCGACTGGCGCCGCCAGATCGCCCGCGGCGTCAACATCGCGCTGACCGGCATCTGTTTCATGTTCGCCCTGAAACAGGTGCCGCTCGCCGACATGACCGCCATGGTGTTTCTGGGGCCGCTGATCCTGACCGCGCTCGCGCCCTATTTCCTCGGCGAGCGCGTCGGCTGGCGCCGCTGGACCGCGGTCGGCATCGGCTTTGGCGGCGTGCTGTTCATCGTCGACCCCAGCGGCGGCGGGCCGCTCTGGCCGCTGCTGCTGGCTGGCTGCGTGCCGCTCCTGACCAGCACCCGCGATATCCTGACCCGCAAGCTGGGCGCCACCGATTCCGCCAACGCCACCGTGCTGATCTCGACCGCGTGCTCGGTGATTTCGGGCGCGCTGCTGCTGTCGCTCGGCTGGGCGACGCCGGATCTTTACGGCATGGGCCTGTTCGCGCTCACCGGCCTGTTGCAGGGCGTGGCCCAGTTCCTGACCGTCTACGCCTTCGTCTATGGCGAGGCGGTGGTGGTGACGCCGTTCCGCTATTTCATGCTGCTGTGGGCGACGCTTTACGGCTATTGGTTCTTCGCCCACATCCCGCGGCTGGAGACCTTTGTCGGCGCGGCCATCGTCAGCGCCTCCGGGCTCTATATCTTCTACCGCGAGACGCGCGCGAAACGCCGCGCGTGAGCCGTCGCCGCGCCGCCATCAAGCCTCTTGACGCGCGCGGGGACGGGCCTATGTACGGCCCGATTCCGGAGTATCCCGCTGGCGCATGGGCGCCGGGACCGTCGGGCTCCGGCCATGGACGTTTCACGCCTTGGACCATCATCACGGGCTGAAGCCCGCCCCTTTCGGCACCGTGCTCGGCTATGGTCCGGGCGGCGTGCCGGTCTATTCCTCCGACTATGCCAGTGCCGACGAGCGCCGGTTCCCGAACCGGCAGGCCTATCGCAGCACGGCGGACGGCGTCTATCTCGGCCACAAATGGCAGTGCGTGGAGCTGGCGCGGCGCTGGCTCTACCAGACCCGCGGCTATGTCTTCGAGGACATCGCCATGGCCTATGACATTTTCCGCCTGCGCCAGGTGCGCGTGGTGGCCGACGGCTCGCTGCTGCCGCTGCAATCCTTCCGCAACGGCGCGAAACGGCCGCCGGAGCCGGGCGCACTGCTGATCTGGGACGAAGGCGGCGAGTTCGAGGTCACCGGCCATGTCGCCGTCGTCACCGAGGTGGGCGCGACCTGGGTCCGCTGCATCGAACAGAATGTCGAGGACATTGTCTGGCCGGCGGGCCAGACCTGGTCGCGGCAATTGCCGCTGCACCGCACGGCCGACGGCGGCTGGCAGGTCGCCTGTACCTTTCCGAACGGCATCATTCTTGGCTGGGTGATCCAGACCGACGACGCCACCCACGCCGAACGGGTTCTGGAGGACGAGCCCGCCCTGTTTCGGATCCAGCGCCGGGCTCTCGCCGGTCCGTCGTCGGCGCCGGCGGAGTGGCTCGACACCGCCGACCCGATGCAGGCGACCTATGTCCGCGCCTATGGCGGCCATACGCTTTCGGACGATCCGGCCGACATGGGGGCCTATTACGCCATCAGCGAGACGGCGCTGCGCGAGGTGCGGCGGGCGGCGAACGAACTGCACCGCATGTTCCTGCACGCCACCAACCATGTGCTGGAGAATGAGGCGCTGCTCGAGCGGTTCAACCTGCCGCCGGCGCTCCGGCCGCGGTTGCGCCAGTCCTGGGCGAACCGGCGCAACCACATGATCACCGGCCGGTTCGACTTCGCGCTGCGTCCCGACGGCCTGAAGGCCTATGAGTACAACGCCGATTCCGCGTCCTGCTACATGGAGTCCGGCTTTTTGTTCCAGCGCTGGGCCCACGCCTTCGGCTGTACCGCCGGCCGGGACCCGGCCGACGGGCTGCACGCGGCCCTGGTCGAAGCCTGGCGCGAGAGCGGGGTTCCCGGCCTGCTGCACATCATGCGCGACGACGACCCGGAGGAATCCTACCACGCCCTGTTCATGCGCCGCGCCATCGAGGAAGCGGGCATCCGCTGCAAGCTCGTGCGCGGCACCGCCGGCCTGCAATGGGGCGAGGGCGGGCGCGTGCTGGATGCGGACGGCGAGCCGATCCTCTGGGTCTGGAAGACCTGGGCCTGGGAAACCGCGCTCGACCAGATCCGCCACGACCTGGACGACGACGCGGAGAATTTGCGCCTCTCCCGCACCATCGACCGCGCCACCCAGAAGCCGCGCCTGGTCGACGTGCTGCTGCGCGAAGAGGTGATGGTGTTCGAGCCGCTCTGGACGCTGGTGACCAGCAACAAGGCCATCCTCCCGGTGGTGAAGCAGATGTTTCCATCCAGCCGCTTCCTGCTCGACACGCGGTTCGAGCTGGCCGACGATCTGCGCGAGCGCGGCTATGCCGCCAAGCCGATTGTCGGCCGCTGCGGCGCCAATATCGCCCTCTACAACCGCCGCGAGGACCTGATGGCGGAGACCGCCGGCCAATTCGACGACCGCGACACCATCTATCAGGAACTGTTCCGGCTGCCGCAGGTGGACGGCCGCAACGCCCAGATCCAGGCCTTCACCGTGGCGGGCCATTACGCCGGCGCCGGCATCCGCATGGACCGCTCGCTGATCATCACCACCGACAGCGACCTGCTGCCGCTGCGCGTGCTGCCGGACGAGGACTTCCTGACCGGCGCCTGATCCGCGCCCGCTTTCGCGAGCTTTCCCGGACGGCGCATCGCGCCGATCCGGGACCTCCGCCCGAGCCTGTCTCCACCGCCGGAGTGCCCACGCGGCCGGAGATCCCGGCTCGGGCTCCGGCGCCTTCGGGCCCCGCGCCCGGCCGGGACAGAGGGGAAAGCGGCGTAAGACGCCCTCAGCGGGCCGAGACGAACGTGCCGCCTTGGTAGATCTCGGCGGGGTCGTCCGGGTCCGCGGGCGGCTCGGCGGCCAGCACCTCGGCCGCGTGGTCCTCGGCGCAGTCCTGCGGCTTGTAGCCGAGCCGGTAGGCGTTCGCGTTGTCGTAAAAGGTCCGGTCGTTGTCCGAGACGCCGAACACGATCTCATAGCGAATGTCGGGATGCTCCAGGCCGATGCGGCAGAGCTGGGCCATGTCGCGCGGGCTGATCCAGATCGAGAGCCGCCGCTTGTCCACCGGCTGCTCCGCCACATTGCCGATGCGCATCATGAACACGCCCAGCCCGTGTTTCATCGCATAGAGTGCGCCGATGGCCTCGCCGAACGCCTTGGAGACGCCATAGCGGCTGTCCGGCAGCACTTTCAGGTCCGGGTTCACCCGCTGGTCGCGCCGGTAATAGCCGACCGCGTGGTTGGAGGTGGCGAAACACACCCGCTTCACCCCCTGGACGCGCGCCGCCTCGAACAGGTTGTAGACGCCGTCGATATTCTTGGCGCGGATGTCCTCCCAGTCGGTCTCCATGCCCTGGCCGGCGAAGTGCAGCACGCCGTCCACCCCCTCGCAGGCCGCCGTGAATGCCGCAAGGTCGGTGATGTCGAGTGGCTGCCAGGTCTCGCCGGGGCCGAGATCGCCCACGGGCCGCACATCGGCCAGGATCAGTTCCGGATAGACGCCCGCCAGCTCGCGCCGCAGAAAACTGCCGACGGAGCCGGCCGCGCCGGTCATGAGGACTCGTTGCATGGAAGGTCTCCCGCCCGGGTTGCGGTAATCCCCTCACCCTAAGGCTTTGGCCCGGCGGCGGAAAGGGAAAGGCGCAACGGGGCTGACGGGGTTCGGCATCTCGGCGGGTCGCCTCACGTCTCCCGACTCAGTCCCGCTTGTAGCGATAGAAGAATCGCTCCTGCCCGTCCGCCGTCACCAGCCCGGCGGTGGGCGCGGCGAAGTGGATCGGCAGGATCAGAGTCGGCGTGTCCGCGACCGCGGCGAGGAAATTCCGCCGCGATGCGATCCCCTGCTCAGGGTTCCAGTCCGGCGCGGCGGCCCAGCTGGGTTCCCGGCACTGGATCGGGTGGTGCATCATGTCGCCCGTCACCACCGCCCGGTGCCCCTGCGAATGCAGGTTCACGCAGCAATGGTGCGGCGAGTGGCCGGGGGTGGGCGTCAGCGTCACCAGATCGTCCAGCGCATAGTCGTCGTCGACCAGCAGCGCCTGGCCGGCCTCGACGATGGGCAGGCAGTTGAAGCGGAAAATGCAGCCATAGGGGTCGCGGCCCGCCTTGTATTCCTCCTCCCACACCGCGTATTCGGCCTTGTGGAAGATGTATTTGGCGTTGGGGAAGGTCGGGACCCAGCGGCCGTCCTTCAGCGTCGTGTTCCAGCCGGTGTGGTCCACGTGCAGGTGGGTGCAGAACACATAGTCCACGTCCTCGAAGCCGATGCCGAGGCGCAGGAACTCGTTGCGCCAGCGCTCCTTGCCGGGGAAGTCGAAGGGCGCCGGCAGGTCCTTGTGCTCGCCGGTGCAGGTGTCGACCAGAATGGTGTGGTGCGGCGTGCGCACGACGAAGGTCTGGTAGGTCATGACCAGCAGGCCGGTGGCGGCGTCGAATACCTCCGGGTCCATGGTGGGCAGGTGGGCGTCGAACACGGCCTGGTCGAAGGCGGGGAAGAAGTCGGCGGGTTTGCGCCACGGTCCCTCGCGCTCGATGATCGCGTCGATGGTGATGGCGCCGAGCCGGATTTGCCGCATGGTGGGAGGTCCTCCTGAAGGTCTGCCCGCAGTCTAGCCAGCGCGTCGCCCCTGCGCCAATGGGGCTCGAACCGGGCCGCGACCGGCGGACTCTTTTCCAGTTGGCTCGCCACCCCATCTTCCCAGTCCCCGCTTGCGCGGGAGATGGGGCCGGAGAGGGGGCAATCGGTACCGAAAGCGCCCTACAAATGCGGGCGCTTGTCCTGCGGGTCGTCGTACAGGATGCGCTCGGCCGCGCCCTCCAGGTCGTCGTACTGGCCGTTGTTCAGGCTCCAGAGGAAGGCGCCGAGGCCGGCCGCGCCCAGCAGCAGCGCCAGCGGGATCAACAGGATCAGGACGTCCATGGGCGGGGCCTCCAGCGCAGGCGCAGCGCGTTGAGCGTGACCAGGATCGACGAGGTCGACATGGCGATGGCGGCCAGCAACGGCGTCACATAGCCGGCCATGGCGAGCGGGATGCTGATGGCGTTGTAGACCGCGGCGAGGGCAAAATTCTCGAACACCAGTTCGCGCGCGGCCCGCGCCACCCGCAACGCCTCCGGCAAGGCCGCCAGCGAGTCGCCCTGGAACACCATGTCGGCGGCGGTCTGGGAAATGTCCGCCGCGGAGGACGGCGACAGCGAGGCATGGGCGGCGGCCAGCGCCGGCGCGTCGTTCAAGCCGTCGCCAACCATCAGCACGCGGGCGCCGCCGGCCTTCCAGGCGTCCAGCCGGGCGATCTTGTCCTTGGGGCTGAGCCCGCCCTCGGCCTCGTCCAGGGCCAGGGCACCAGCGGTGCGGGCCACCGTCGCCGGCCGGTCACCGGAGAGCAGGGCGGTCGGCATGTGATGGGCGTGCAGGTCCTGCACCACCGACGCCGCATCCGGCCGCAGCGTGTCGGCGAAGCGCAGGGCCAGGGCAGGGGCGTCCGGGCGGGTCAGGTAGACCGTGGTCTCGTCGCCGCCGTCGTCGGCCAGCCCGACCCAGGCGGCCGAGCCCAGGCGCCGGTCGCCGGCGGCGATGCCGGCGCCGGGCGTCTCTTCCGCCGCTTCCGCCGCGGCCACCGGCCCAAGCCGCGCTTCGGCCGCCCGCACGATGGCGCGGGAGAGCGGGTGGCGGCTGACCGCGGCCAGGCCGGCCGCCGCGCGCAAATCGTCGTCGCTGAGGCTTTCGGGCGCCAGCAGGCTGGGCTCGCCGAGCGTGAGCGTGCCGGTCTTGTCGAACACGACCCGGTCGACCTCGGCAAAGCGTTCGAGCGCGGCGCCGTTCTTCACCAGAATGCCGCGGCGGAACAGTCGCCCGCTCGCCACCACCTGCACCGCCGGCACGGCCAGGCCGAGCGCGCAGGGGCAGGTGATGATGAGCACGGCGATGGCGGTGATCAGCGCCTGCTCGACGCCGGCGCCGGCCAGCAGCCAGCCGACGAAGGTTATGGCGCCCAGCCCGTGCACCAGCGGCGCATAGACCTTGGCCGCCCGGTCGGCGAGGCGCACGAAGCGGTTGCGGGTCTGCTGCGCGTTCTCCATCAGCCGGGCGATGTCGGCCAGCAGCGAGTCGTCGGCCATGGCGATGGCGCGCAATTCCACGGCCGGGCCAAGATTGACGCAGCCGGCATAGACGGTGTCGCCCGCGCCGGCGCGCCGCGGCAGCGACTCGCCGGTGATCAGGCTGGTGTCGATCTGCGTCGCGCCCGCCAGCACCACGCCGTCGACGGGCACTTTCTCGCCGCTCGCCACCAGCACCCGGTCGCCGACCGCGACATCGCTGGAGCGCACGCGGCTGTGGGCGCCGGTCTCGGGCTCGACCCTTGTGGCCTCGGTCGCGGCGAAGGCCAGCAGGTTGCCGGCGGCCTCCCGCGCCTTGCCGCGCACCTGCGCGTCCAGATAGCGGCCGATCAGCAGGAAGAACAGCAGCGAGACCGCGGCGTCGAAATAGACCTCGTCCGCGCCGACCGCGGTCTGCCACAGGCTCATGCCGGTGGCCAGCAGCACCGCCAGCGAGATCGGCACGTCCATGTTGACCCGCCAGACCTTCACCGCGCTCCAGGCCGAGCGGAAGAAGGGCCGGCCGGCATAGGCCACCGCCGGCAGGGCGATCGCGGCGGCGATCCAGTGGAAGATCTGCCGGGTTTCCGCCGTCATGTCCTGCACCAGCCCGGCCCAGACCGCCACCATCAGCAGCATGATGTTGGCGGCGGCGAAGCCGGCGACGCCCAGGCAGCGCAGCAGGAATTTCAGGTCCTCGTCCGCCGCGGCCAGGCCGCCGTCGAAGCGCGCGGCCTGGAAGCCGGCCCGGGCGAGGCTCTTGATGACGCCCGGCACGTCGATGGCGGCGGGGTCGAAGCGCACGCGCACGCGCTTGGTGGTCAGGTTCGCCCGCGCCTCGGCAATGCCGGGCGTCTCGCCCAGCGCGCGCTCGATGCCGCGGACGCAGCCGCCGCAATGCATGTTGGAGACGGAGAGAACCGTCTCGTCGAACGCGGCGGCGGTAGTGGAGTTTAAGGTTATGGTACCCATAGGCGTGCGGTCACCTTGAACGGGGGGGCATCCGCCGATCCGGCCGGATGCGCGTCGGCCGCCAGATCCCAGACACCGGAGTCGAGCGTGCCGGCATCTGCCACATATAGGCCGCGGCCGAAGCCCTGAAAGGTGAGGGACCGGTCCTCGGCATCGGTCGAGGGGCGACCGATGCGCCCGCCGATCGTCAGGCCCTCGACCGGCTTGCCGTCGGCGTCGGTCACGGTCAGGCGCACATTCTGCCCGTCCATCTCGGCCCTGGCGTGCCAGCCGGTCGCCTCCTGGGCGCGATAAGCCCGGAGCGTCTGGTTATAGGCCACGCCCTTGCGGTACGGGTCCTCGGTTGAAAGGCCGGAGAAGGTGCTGGTGGCGAAATAGACGAAGGCGCTATTCACCGCCAGCATCACCCCGAAAAACGCGATCAGGCCCAGCAGGACATGGGTTCCGGTGATTGGCCGCATGGCTATCGTCCTTCCGGCAGGCGGAATGTCGTGCTGTTGCGCGACGTCCGGTCCGACTGGGTATCGTGCGCGACGATGGCGAAATCCAGGACGTCCTCGCCCGCGGCCATGGCCTTGCGGGTGGCCTCCGGCGACAGAACCACGAAGGCGCGCAGGCTTTGCAGGTCGTCCACCGGCACCTCGACCGTGCCACTGTCGTGCCCCTGCAGGACGAGCTGGCCGCCCTCCAGCCCATCCAGCGTCAGGACGACATGCATGGAGTCATGCTCCTTGTTCAGGATGCGCAGCGTGTAGCCGTTGCGGACGCCGCCGTCGGACAGGCGGACGAACAGCGGGTTGCGGTCGCGCAGCACGTTCACGTCCAGTTCGGTGCGCATCAGCAGGGCGGTCAGCATGATCAGGCCGACCACGGCGATCAGGCCCGCATAGATCAGGGTGCGCGGGCGCAGCGGCCGGAAGCGGTGGTTTTCGCCCTTCGCGGCGGCGCTGAGGCCCTGGAACGAGTCGTAGGCGATCAGGTTGCCGGGCCGGTTGATCTTGGTCATGACGTCGTTGCAGGCGTCGATGCAGAGCGCGCAGTTGATGCATTCGAGTTGCGCGCCGTCGCGGATGTCGATGCCCATCGGGCAGACGACGACGCATTGCTTGCAGTCGATGCAGTCGCCGCGATTGTCCCAGGATTCGCCCTTGCGGTAGTGGCTGCGCGGCTCGCCGCGCCAGCCGCGATACGAGACCATCAGGCTCTCGTCGTCGAGCATGGCGCCCTGGATGCGCGGCCAGGGGCACATATAGGTGCAGACCTGCTCGCGCGCGAGCCCGCCCAGCAGATAGGTGGTGGCGGTCAGGACGCCGATGGTGGTGTAGGCGACGATCGGGGCCTGGCCGGTGACAAGGTCGACCATCAGGGTGGGCGCATCGCCGAAATAGAACACCCAGGCGCCGCCGGTCAGCAAGGCCACCAGCAGCCAGAGCGCATGCTTGATCACGCGCTTCGCCAGTTTCGAGCCGCTCATGGGCAGCTTGTCGAGAACGATGCGGCGGCCACGGTCGCCTTCGACCAGGCGCTCGATCATGATCATCAGGTCGGTCCAGACCGTCTGCGGGCACATATACCCGCACCACACCCGCCCGGCCAGCGCGGTCATCAGGAACAGGACCAGCGCCGCCAGCACCAGCAGGCCGGTGACGAAATAGAATTCCTGCGGCCAGATCTCCAGGAAGAAAAAGAAGAACCGGGTGTTGGCGAAATCGATCAAAACCGCCTGGTCCGGCAGGTTCGGGCCGCGGTCCCAGCGGATCCACGGCGTCAGGTAATAGATGGCGAGGGTCACGCCCATCACCGCCCATTTGATCCGGCGCCAGTGGCCGTGCACCAGCTTCGGGTGGATCTTGACCCGTTCGGCATAAAGGGTCTCGCGGGTCGCCTTGGCATTGACCGCCTCGACGTCGGCGCGTTCGACGACGGTTCCCGTCTCGGTGATGGTCCCGGTATCGGCCATGTCGTTCATGGGCCAGCCTCGATGTGGACGTTCGGCCTGGGTGCGAGCCTCGAAAGCCGGGCGCGCCAGTGGGAAAGGACACAATCCCCGACCGGCACCGTCGCCCCGTCCCTCGCAAACGAGAGGACGGGGCGGGGGGCGGCCCGGTCGGGGAGCGACTCACACATGGGGGGTTACTGGCCGCCGCCCAACGAGTGGACGTAAACGGCAAGCTGTTTGATCGTGACCGGGTCGAGCCGGTGTTCCCATGTCGGCATCACGCCCTTGCGGCCGTTGGTGACGGTCTGGCGGATCGTATTCCGATCGCCGCCATAGAGCCAGATCGCGTCGGTCAGGTTGGGCGCGCCCAGTTCCTGATTGCCGACGCCGCCCTCGCCATGACAGGCGACGCAATTGTCTGTGAAGATCTGCTTGCCGCGTTCCGCCGCCGCCGCGTCGTGATCCTGGTGCGAGATGTCCAGAACATACTCGGTCACGTCGTTGATCTGGTCGCGGTTCAGGATCTGGTCGCGGCCGAACGCCATCATGTCGTTCAGGCGGGTGTTGTCGCTGGTCGAGCGGATGCCATAGCGGATGGTCGTGTGGATCGCATCCAGCGAACCGCCCCACAGCCAGTCGTCATCGTTCAGGTTGGGGTAGCCGGTGAAGCCCTGGGCGCCGGTGCCGTGACAGGGCGCGCAGTTGTCGCCGAAGGCGGCCTTGCCGCCGGCGACCGCGAACTGGAACAGTTCCGGGGTTTTCTCGATCGTGGTCAGATCGGCCGAGGCGATCTGCTGGCGCCATTGGCTCTGGGCCTCCTGCGCCTTGGCCAGATCCGCCGCGACCGTCTGGCGCTGCGAATAGCCCAGCACGCCCTTGGTGTAGCCGCCCACCAGCGGCCAGGCCGGATAGAGCACGAAATAGACCAGCGCCCACAGAATGCAGGCATACCAAACCATCAGCCACCATCGCGGCAGCGGCCGGTTCAGTTCCTCGATCCCGTCCCATTCGTGGCCGGTGGTCTGGAAGCCGGTGACGTCGTCGGTGCGGTTCATATCAGCCACAGCAGCCTCCGCGGGAAAGTTTGGTGTCGTCGGTATCGTCGTTCAGGGGGATGTTCGCGGCGTGATCGAATTTCGACCGGTTCTTCGGCCAGAGCGCATAGACCAGCACCCCGACGAAGAGGCCGACGAAGATCAGCAGCCCCAGCGTGCCGCTGATGGCGCGGACGGCCTCGTATTCCATTTCCATGGGCTCGCTCCCCCTACCGCGCGTTCGCGTTGGCGTCGTAGTCGGCGAACTTGACCAGGGTGCCCAGCATTTGCAGATAGGCCACCAGGGCATCCATCTCGGTCAGCCGCTGCGGATCGCCGTCGAAGGCGCGGACATTTGCGCCCGGATAGCGCTCCTCCAACCCGCCGACGCCGTCGGCGTCCGGGTTGGCCTGGGCTTCCAGATCGGCCTTGGCGTTGGCGATCATGGCGTCGTCGTAAGGCACGCCGACGGTCCGGTTCGCCTCCAGGTGCTGGGCGATCAGGCGCTCGTCCAGCTTGCGTTCGGCCAGCCAGGGGAAGCCCGGCATGATGGATTCCGGCACCACCGCGCGCGGGTTTTTCAGGTGCAGCACATGCCATTCGTCGGAATACTTGCCGCCGACCCGCGCCAGGTCGGGCCCGGTGCGCTTCGAACCCCACTGGAACGGATGGTCGTACATGCTCTCGGCCGCCAGGCTGTAGTGGCCGTAGCGCTCGACCTCGTCGCGCAGGGCGCGGATCATCTGGCTGTGGCAGGTATAGCAGCCCTCGCGCACATAGATGTCGCGGCCGGCCAGTTCCAGCGGCGTGTAGGGGCGCATGCCCTCCACCTTCTCGATCGTGCTTTTCAGGTAGAACAGGGGCACGATCTCGACCAGGCCGCCAATGGCCACGACCAGCAGCACGCAGAGCGTCAGGACGAGCGAATTCCGCTCGAGGAATGCGTGTTTCTCGAACATCTTCGCTTACTCCGCCGGCGTGCTGGCAAGTTGCGGTGCGGGGGTGAGGACGGTCTCGCTCTGGCGGACGTCGCCGCGGGCCGTGCGCCACAGATTGTAGCACATGATCAGCGCGCCCAGCAGGAACAGCGCGCCGCCGAAGGCGCGGATCACATACATCGGGTGCATGGCTTCCACAGTTTCGACGAAGCTGTATTCCAGGAAGCCCAGGCTGTCATAGGCGCGCCACATCAGGCCCTGCATGATGCCGGAAACCCACATGGACGAGATGTAGAGCACGATGCCGATGGTGGCGGTCCAGAAGTGCCATTCGACCAGTGCCGCCGAATACAGGCGCTCGCGCTTCCACAGCCACGGCACCAGGCAATAGACCGCGCCGAAGCTGACAAAGCCGACCCAGCCGAGCGCGCCGGAATGAACGTGGCCGATGGTCCAGTCGGTGTAGTGGCTGAGCGCGTTCACCGACTTGATGCTCATCAGCGGCCCTTCGAACGTGCTCATGCCGTAGAACGCCACCGAGACCACCAGCATGCGGACCACCGGATCGGTGCGCAGCTTGTCCCAGGCGCCCGACAGCGTCATCAGGCCGTTGATCATGCCGCCCCAGGACGGCATCCACAGCATCACGCTGAACGCCATGCCCAGCGTCTGCGCCCAGTCGGGCAGGGCGGTGTAGTGCAGGTGGTGCGGGCCGGCCCAGATATAGATGAAGATCAGCGCCCAGAAGTGGACGATGGACAGGCGGTAGGAATAGATCGGCCGGTTCACCGCCTTCGGCACGAAATAGTACATGATCGCCAGGAAGCCGGCGGTCAGGAAGAAGCCCACCGCGTTGTGGCCGTACCACCACTGGATCATCGCGTCCTGGACGCCGCTCCACGCGATATAGCTTTTCGAGCCGGTCCACGAGACCGGCACCGTCACGTTGTTGACGATGTGCAGCATCGCAATGGTGACGATGAAGGCCAGATAGAACCAGTTGGCCACATAGATGTGCGGTTCGCGCCGTTTCATCAGCGTGGCCAGGAACACCAGCAGATAGGTCACCCAGACGATGGTGAGCCAGAGATCGGCATACCATTCGGGCTCGGCGTATTCCTTGCTCTGGGTGACGCCGAACAGATAGCCGGTGCCGGCGATGACGATGAACAGGTTGTAGCCCCAGAACACGAACCACGGCGCCCAGTTGCCGGCCAGCCGCGTGCGGCAGGTGCGCTGGACGACATAGAAGGACGTGCCGATCAGCACGTTGCCGCCGAACGCGAAAATCACCGCCGAGGTGTGCAGCGGGCGCAGGCGCGAGAAGGTCGTATAGGGCCAGTCGAAGTTCAGGGCCGGGAAGGCGAGCTGCCAGGCGATGGTGTCGCCGACCAGGAAGCCGGCCACGCCCCAGAACATGGTGGCGATGACGAACGCCTTGATCACTGTCTCGTTATAGGCGGTGCCGTCCGGCGCGGTGCGACGCCCGGCGGAAATCTCGGACGCGTTGTTGGCGATGTAGATCGCGCCAACGACACACGCCGCGACCATCAGCCAGGCGTGAAACTCAAAAATGCCGTCGGTTGCCCTTGCGGCGAGAAAGAGCCCGATCAGGGCTCCGAGTACGAGCCCGATCCCGGCGATGATGTCCGAGAATTCGCGCCCGGCAGGTGTTCGCGCGGCCGATGCCATCTGCGCCTCCACTGGCTTGAAACGATCCGGCCCGACAGTATTCCGGTGTTGCCGGCTGACGGTTGACCTAAATCAAGAGCACACGACACCTTTGGTCGCAAGACTTTGGCATCACGATGGATCGTGCGACTCGCCGCCGGTCCGCAGGCCCGTGGGCGAGAGTTCCGTGGCGAGATTGAGCCATATTGTCGCGACTCCGGGCTGTGCGTGACAAAATTTTGCCATCTAAACAACATAGTACCGTTATTTTCTCAATAATGCAAACCCGGGACCCTTGGAATGTTGCGCACTATGGTGTTGCAATCTCCGGGTGAAAAAGTGAACCTCACATCTGAGGCAGGGTGCATACGAATGCTTTTGGTCGTATGTTTTTGGATGCCGCGGCTGAACCTATGGTTGAGACTTCGCTGAGGCCGCAAGTATGATATAGTATACGCAAAATACATGATAATTGATTGTGTATCATATAAGATGTTTATTAGAATTATTTGGCGCATAATCTCAGTTCGAATTGGGCAAAATCGGCGGTTTCCAGGTAAATTTGCCATGGAGTTGTTGGTGGCATAAGCGGCCCCTTTGCGCTATCATAAGCTGCGTTGGTTGATGGATCTGAGCGGCGTAGCGCTTAGCATACAATGTAAAGCGTGTCGGCCGCGAGAAGGGGGATGGAATATGTCAGTCGGTATGGATCGACAATGTAAGGTACGGCTTACAATGCGATTGCCAAAAAGAGCCGGGAGAGCGTGAAATGATGTTGTTTGGCCATCATCTGCGTCGCATGACTGTCTTCCTATGCCTGTTGGAAGCGGCCATTTTCGTTGCGGCGTTCTTTGCTGTCGCGCGCGGCTTGCCGCTGGCGAATTTCAACCCGGCGTCGGTCGGCGAGGTGTTTCAGGTCGCGGTGGTGCCGACGGTGCTGCTGTTCCTGGCCATGGTCGCGCTCGGCACCTACAATATCGACGTCTTGCAGTCGCCGGGAACGGTCACGCAGCGGCTGGTCGCCGTGGCCGTGCTCGGTGGTATCGCGACCCTGGTCCTGGCTGCGCTGGGCATTTGCGATCTGATTTCCGCGCGCCAGATGGTGCTGGCGGAGGCGGCGGCGTTCCCGCTGATCCTGGTGGGGCGGCTGTCCGTGCGCTATCTCACCGCCGTCCCGGTGCTGCGCTCGCGCGCCCTGGTGCTGGGCACCGGCCCGTCGGCCCGGCGCGTGTGGGAGGCCCTGAGCGGCGACAATCTGGGGCGGCTCTACCGCTTCGTCGCCATCGACGCCGGGGCGTCGGATCATCCGGAAGTGCCGGCCGCGCGGACCATGAGCCGCCCGGAATCGATTGCCGATTTCGCCCTGCGCAACAATATCGACCAGGTGGTCGTGGCATTGGACAACCAGCCCGACGCCATGCCGATGGCCGATCTGGTGGAATGCCGCCGGCGTGGCATCAAGGTGGAAGACACCAGCGCGTTCATCGAGCGCGAGACGGGCAAGGTCGATCTCGACGGCCTGGGCGCCGGCTGGCTGGTGTTCGACAAAGGCTTCGAACTCGGCCCGCTTGGCCAGTTGCTCAAGCGCGGGCTGGATGTGGCGGTGTCCGGCGCGCTGCTGATCCTGTTTGCGCCGGTGCTGTTGGCGACCGCCCTGTTGATCAAGCTGGACTCGCCCGGCCCCGTCTTCTACCGGCAAACCCGCGTGGGCCTGAACGGCAAGCCCTACAGCATTCTGAAATTCCGCAGCATGGTTCAGGATGCGGAGAAGGACGGCAAGGCGCAGTGGGCCAAATCGGGCGATGCCCGGGTGACGCGCGTCGGCGCCATCATCCGCAAGACCCGGGTCGATGAAATCCCCCAGGCCATCAACGTGCTGAAGGGCGATATGAGCTTTGTCGGCCCGCGCCCCGAGCGCCCGGTGTTCGTCGATCAGTTGGCGGCGGAAATTCCGTACTACAACGAACGCCATCGGGTGAAGCCGGGCATCACCGGCTGGGCCCAGATCAGCTACCCCTATGGTGCGTCGGTCGAAGACGCTCGGGAAAAGCTCAAATACGACTTGTATTATATCAAGCATCAGAGCTTCCTGTTCGATCTGGTCATTATCCTGCAAACCGTGCGCATCGTTCTGTTCGCCGAAGGCGCACGCTGACGGCGCCGACGTGCCCGGACCGGCGGTTGGGTCGCGCGGTTGGGGCGGACGGTTCGCATCCGAAAGGGGCGCTGGCGATAGTAGATGGGCGCGAACGCATATCTCCTGCCCCTGATCGGGATTGGCTATTTTCTGTGGCTGGCGACGCTGGTCGCCCGGCCGGGGCGGCAGCGGTTCGCCTTTTGCCTCGCCGCTGCCTCCACCATTCTCTGGGCGGCAATCGCCTATTGGGATGAGTATGTGGCGGCCCTGCCGCAAAGCCTGACGGTGGTGGCCGGCGTGGTGCGGCTGTGGACCTGGGTCTGGCTGGTCGCGCAATTGCTGTCGCTCTGGAGCAGTCCGGTCGACCCCGAAACCGGCCGCAAGGTGCGCTCGCCAGGGTCTGCGCCAATGCAGATTGCATCGGCGGTGGCGTTGGCCTCGATTGTCGTGGCGGTGGCCGCACAATGGGTCGGGCCGATGTACGAGCCGTTCGCCAACGCGACGGTCGGTCGGCTGTGCCTGGCGGTGATCGGGTTCATGCTGCTGGAAAACCTGCTGACGCTGGCACCGTCGCCGGCGCGCTGGGCGATCAAGCACATGCTGATCGGCTTCGGCGCGGCCTTCGCGTTCGATCTGTTCCTGTTCTCGGAAGCGATGCTGCTGAAGCAGATCAGCGAGGTGACGGCCGAGGTGGCGCCGTTCGTCATCGCCTTCGTGCTGCCGCTGGTCTGGATCAGCGAGCGGCGCCTGCGCGGCATCCGCAGCGGGATCGCGGTCAGCCGGACCGTCATGCTGCGCACCACGGCGCTGCTGGGCAGCGGCCTTTACCTGCTGGGGGTGGCGGGCGTCGGGTTTCTGATCCAGCGGTTCGGCTGGACCTGGGGGCCGGCCCTGCAAATGGCCGGGTTTATCGGTGCGCTGCTGGTGCTGGCCGTGATGCTCGCCTCCAGCCAGGTGCGCGCGCACACGCGGTGGTGGCTCTCGCGCAATTTCTTCCGCCTGCACTATGACTATCGCAGCGAATGGTTGCGGTATGTCGAGACGATGGCGGGGGTGGATGCGCTGACCGGGCGTCTGCACCAGCGGGCGATCAAGGCGACGGCCGACCTGTTGGATTGCGCGGGCGGCGCGCTGTATGTGCGCACCCGGCACAGCGGTTTCCGGCTGGCGGCGGAACTCGAATTCGGCAATGCCGTGCTCGCGGGACCGCCGCCGGAATCGCTGTTGGACCGGCTGACGCCGAAATCGCCGGTGGTGGACCTGACCGCCATGGCGCCGGTCGAGGAGCCGGCCGAGCGGGAATGGTGCCGGGCCATCGGCAGCGGCTGGGTGCTGCTTGGCCTGCAGCACCGTGGCCGCATGGTCGGGGCGTTGTTGGTGGCCTCGCCCCGGGTGCGCCGTCCGCTGTCGTGGGAAGACCGGGACCTGTTGCAGATCTTTTCCGCGCAGATCGGGTCCTATGTCGCGGAAGAGCAGGTGACCCTCGCGCTCGCGGAAGCGCGACGCTTCGAGCGCATCAGCAAAAATTTCAGCTTTATCGCGCACGATCTGAAAAATCTGGTGACGCAGCTCTCGCTGATCGTCAGCCAGGCCAAACGCCATGGAGACAACCCCGATTTCCAAAAGGACGCATTGAGCACGGTCGCCGATTCGGTGGAAAAGATGCGCACCATGCTGTTGCGCCTGCGCGATGTTCAGGCGGGCGACGATGGCGAGGCGTTGCAACTGATCCGCCTGGGGCCCCTGGTCGCCGATCTGTTCCAGCGCAAGGGCGCAATGATCGGGCGGCTGACCGTCGGCCAGCTGGACGGGTCCTTGCAGGTGCGCGCAGAGCCCACCACGTTAGCAGCGGTGCTGGAGAACTTGGTGCAAAACGCATTGGATGCTGTTGGCGATGACGGTCACGTGAGCGTGGGACTGGTGCGCCGGTCCGGTGAAAACAGACCTGGTGAAAACGGGTCCGGTGAAAACGGGTCTGGCGAAGCGGTCATCGCGATCGAGGATGACGGGGTCGGCATGACGCAACAGTTCATCGACGACCATTTGTTCCAACCGTTCGTCTCCACCAAGGAGACGGGATTCGGCCTGGGAATGTACCAGTGCCGGGAATGGGTGGAACGCTGGAACGGACGCTTGGAATTGCAAAGTGCGCCCGGGCAGGGCACAACGGCGCTGGTCGTGCTTCCGATTGTGCCGGACGATGCGAATGCAACCAGTGCGAACCAGGAAGCCAATAATGCGAACCAAGAAAAGGTCGAACGGTGAGCGAGCCAAAGGATGGAGCAGCTTTCGCCCAGGCGGCGAAAAGCGGGGACGGACGTCCCATTTTGCTGGCGGTCGATGACGATCCCGGCATTCAACGCAGTTTGCGGTGGTGCTTTGACGACTATGAGGTGATCACGGCCGGCGACCGCGCCACGGCCATCCAGGCGATGGAGGCGACCCGCCCCGCCGTCGTCACCCTCGATCTGGGCCTGCCGCCGTCGGTCGACGACGCGACCGAGGGCCTGGCCACCCTGGCGGCGATCCTGGCGATCGCACCGACGACCAAGGTGATCGTGGTCAGCGGCAACGAGGACCATGCCAACGCGGTCCGCGCCATCGCCGAGGGGGCGTACGATTTCTACTCCAAACCGATCGACGAGGAGGTGCTGCAACTGATCGTCCGGCGCGCCTTCCACGTGCACGAGCTGGAAGCGGAAAACCGCTCGCTGCGCACGGCGAAGGCCGACGATCACGGCATCCTCACCGCCAGCGAGAGCATGCAGGCGGTCTGCAAGATGGTGGAAAAGATCGCCCCCACCGACGCCACCGTGTTGCTGCTGGGCGAAAGCGGCACCGGCAAGGAGTTGCTGGCCCGCGCGCTGCACCGCCGCGCGCTGCGCGACGACGGCCCGTTCGTTGCGATCAACTGTGCCGCCATTCCGGAAAACCTGCTGGAAAGCGAGCTGTTCGGTCACGAAAAGGGCGCGTTTACCGGTGCCATCAAGGCATTGAAAGGCAAGATCGAACTTGCCGACGGCGGCACGCTCTTCCTGGACGAAATCGGCGACATGCCGCCCTCGCTGCAGGGCAAGCTGTTGCGGTTCCTGCAGGAACGGGAAATCGAGCGCATCGGCGGACGGGATATCATCCCCGTCGACGTGCGTGTGGTCTCGGCCACTCATCGCGACCTGCGCAAGCTGATCGA
Source organism: Alphaproteobacteria bacterium (assembly GCA_020638555.1). Classification (NCBI taxonomy): domain Bacteria; kingdom Pseudomonadati; phylum Pseudomonadota; class Alphaproteobacteria; species Alphaproteobacteria bacterium. The sequence continues at coordinate 163,728 of JACKII010000002.1, forward strand.
CGAGGGGACGTTCCGCGAGGACCTGTTCTATCGGCTCGCGGAAATCGTGGTGGAAATCCCGCCGCTGCGCGACCGCGGCGACGACTCGGTGCTGCTGGCGCAGCATTTCGCCACCCGCTTCGCCGCACAGATGAACTCGGCGGCGGTGAAGCTGAGCGCGGACGCGGCGGACGCCATTCGCGCCTACAAATGGCGCGGCAATGTCCGGGAACTGGAAAACCGGGTGAAGCGGGCCGTCATCATGGCCAACCAGCCGGTCATCAATGCCAGCGACCTGGACCTGCCGAGCGTGACGCCCCGGGCAAGGGCGGCCTTCGATGGGCCGGCGGAAATCATCAGCCTGCGCGATGCGCGCGAGCGGGCGGAGCGGGAGGCGATCACGATCGCGCTGCGCAGCCTGTCCGGCAATCTTTCGGCCGTGGCCAAGGCTTTGGGCGTCAGCCGCCCGACACTCTATAACCTGTTGAAACAACACGATCTAAACGCCGATATGGAAGAGGGAACCAACGCATGAACAAGGCGAGCGGCAAGCGGGCGGCCTGGCGCGCAACCCGGATGGGGATGTTGGCGGCGGCTTCCGCCATTGTGCTGTCGGCCACGGTGTCGATGTCGGCGTTGGCGGACCAGGGGCGCTCGCAGGATTATTACAAGGACGCGCTGGAATGGCTGCAAAAGGGCGATGGCCGTGCGGCACTGATCCAGTTGCGCAACGCCGTGAAGGAGGACCCCGACAATTTCAACGCCCGCCTGCTGCTGGGGCGGTTGTACCTGGAGACCGGCAATCTGCCGTCGGCGCTGAAGGAACTCGAAGTCGCCCACAAAGGCGCGCCCGGCGATGAGACCGAGGTCTATTACGGTCGGGCCCTGCTGGCCGGCCGCCAGTATCAGAAGGTGCTGGATACGGTGCAGCAGACGGCCAACGATCCGACCTTCGGCACGGTCAAGGTCCTGATCCGGTCCGAAGCACTGTTCGGCCTGGGGCGTCTGGACGATGCGATGGCCGAAGTGCAACCCATCCTGGCCAAGGACTCGAACCAGCCGCAGGCAAACCTGATGGCCGCGCGCATCCTTGCGGCCCAGAACGATCCCAAGGCGGCGTACGCCCATGTCGATGCGGCCCTGGTCGGCAACCCGAAGTTGATGGAAGCCTATCTGGTGCGGGCGAACCTCGACTATGCCGCGCGCGACATGGACAAGGCGATGGAGTCCCTGGACCGGGCCATCGAACTGGCGCCGGACGACCCGCGCCCCAAAATGTTAAAAGCGGAAACGCTGATGCGCCTGGGCCGGCTGGACGAGGCCACGACCCTGGTGAAGGCCTATCAGGAAAAGAACCCGCGCGATGTGCGGGCGGCCTATCTGATGGCCCGCATCCTGGCCGCCGAGGGCAAGTATGAGGAGGCGGACCAGGAACTGCGTCCGATCTCGGAAGCGGTGCGGCAGATCCCGGCCGCCAGCCTGCTGGCCGGCATCGTGAAATATCATCTGGAGCAATACGCCCAGGCCGAGGAGGCGCTGCAGCGCTATGTGCAGACGGCCGGTGACGAGGCAAGGCAGGCGCGCCGCCTGATTGCGGCGATCCAGTTGCGCACCCTGCGCCCGCGCGCGGTGTTGGGCACGCTCCAATCCCTGATCGGCGAGGGCTCCCGCGATGTCGCGAGCATGCAGATGGCGGCAAGCGCCTATCTGCGCGTCAACGATCTCCAGAACGCCAAGGCGATGTTCGCGCGGGTGGTGCGCTACGGCGCGCCCGCCGACGTGCGCCAGGCCCAGCCCTTCCTGCAGGTGCTGGACTCCGCCAAGCCGGACGTCGACGGCAAGCTGACGCTCGACCCGCTGGTGAAGGACACGCTGGTCGTCCTGGACCTGATGCGGACCGGCGAAGAGGCCGAAGCGCTGAAGGATGCCCTGAAACTGGCCGAGGCGAACCCGGACAACAACAGCGTCGCCAATCTGGTGGCCGGGATCTATGTCGCCCGCAACGACCTGGAAACGGCGCGCAAATATCTGACGCCGGCGCTGGAGCGCGATCCCAACGCCATCACCCTGATGCGCACCATGGACCGGATCGATACGGCCGAAGGCAAGTTCGATGCGGTCGAGAAGCGGGCGCGGGATGCGCTGGCGGCATCGCCCGACAACGAACAGATCATTCTGCACCTGGCGCAGTTCCTGGCGCAGCGCGGCCGGCGGGACGAGGCCGTCCGGTTGCTGGAAGAGAAGGCGGATGCCCTGCCGCAGTCGCTCGCCCTGCGCCAGACGCTGGCGCGGTTGGATCTGGCCCTGAAACGGCCGGACGACGCCCGCAAGCGGGCGAACGAAGCGCTGGCAATCGGCAAGGCGGGCACGGTTCAGGGGCTGGTTCTGGCCGGCGATATCTTCGTGGCATTGAAGGATCTTCCCGCCGCCGAGGAGGCTTTCGGCCAGCTGGCGAGCGCGACGAACCAGAGCACCGGTGCCTTGCTGAAGCTGGCACAGGTCCAGTTCCAGGCCGGCGATACGAAGGCGACCCGGGCAACGCTGGAACAGGTTCTGGCCAAGGACCCGGCCAACGCGGTCGCCAACCGTTCGCTGGTGTCGCTGTATTTGCGCGACGGCGACGGCGACGCGGCGATGGCGGCGGCCGACCGTGCCGCCAAGGCGAACGACATTCTGGGCCTGCAATTGCGGGCCGAGGTCTATCGCCAAACCAAGCGTATGGATCAGGCCATCCTGGAAATGCGGAACGGTCTGGCGAAACACAAGATCAGCGAACTGGCGCAGCAGACGTTCCGCCTGCTGGTCGAGGCCGGCAAGGTCGACGAGGCGAAGAAGCTTCTGTCCGGCTGGCTGGTCGACCATCCCGACGATCCCGACTCGCTGCAACTGCTGAGCGCGCTGCTGATCCGCGAACAGGATTATGGCGGGGCGGCGGTGTATCTGGAACGGGCGTTTTCACTGCTGCCGAACAATCCGGTGGTGCTGAACAATCTGGCCTGGGTGCGCTATGAACTGCAACGCCCGGGCGCCCTGGCCGTTGCCCGTCGGGCCTATCGTCTGGCGCCCCAGGCGCCGGCGGTGATCGACACGCTCGGCTGGATCCTGGTGCGCGAGGGGGAATTGGACGAAGGGGTCAAGCTGCTCTACACCGCCAACGACGCCGCGCCCAAGGTCGGCGACATCGCCTATCATCTGGCGTTCGCCCTGGAGAAATCGGGCAAGAAGACGGATGCCATCGGCGTGCTGGAGCGGGCGCTGGACCCGGCGACCGATGCGGAGTTCGGCGAGGACCGGACCAAGGCGGAGGAGCTTCTGGCGAAGCTGAAGGCGGGTTAAGGCCCGCCACGACCGGAGCAGGTGGACATCTCCGGAAACCGTCATTGCGAGCCGAAGGCGAAGCAATCCAGAGTTTTCCATGGCAAAAGACGCTGGATTGCTTCGGCCCCCGGATGAAATCCGGGGGCCGAAGCAATGACGGAATCACGGTTTCCGGAAGCCTCCAGGTTCGACCGCGCAAATTTGACCGGCCCTAAACGAAACCGGCCCCAAACGAAGACGTCGGGAAGCGAGGGGCTCGCTTCCCGACGTTGTCACTCAATCCGGCAAGCGCCGGCTTGGCATGGGGTCGCGTCCGGGACGCGCGGGCTCTAGTAGCCCTCGCGCTCCATCCGCTTGCGCATCAGCTTGCGGTGGCGGCGAATGGCTTCGGCCTTCTCCCGTGCGCGGCGCTCCGACGGCTTTTCGTAGGACCGGCGCAGTTTCATCTCGCGAAACACGCCTTCACGCTGCAGCTTTTTCTTCAGGGCGCGAAGGGCTTGATCGACGTTGTTGTCGCGAACGGTTACTTGCACGGGAGGTTGTCACTCCGTTTCAGTCGGTTGCGGGTGCAGAAAATCGACCGGCAATCCATGGCCGGCTATTGCGGCGCGTTTTACCCGAAGGCGGCATGGCTTTCAATCGTTTTTCCGCGTACCCATGTTGGAAGCGTGCAAGGGAAGGATCCGAGCGACCGATGGCCATTCGCAAAATCGCCCGCATGGGCCACCCGGTTCTGTTGCAGCGCGCCGCGGAGGTCCCGGACCCGTCCGCCGTGCGCGACCTGATCCGGGACATGGCCGAGACGCTGGTGGATTCCGGCGGCATCGGCCTGGCCGCGCCGCAAATCCATGAAAGCGTTCGGCTTATTCTGGTCTCGGTCCCGGCCGGGCGCTCCGAGGCGGGCGAGGGCGAAACGCCGATCACCGCGCTGATCAACCCGGTGCTGACGCCGGTCGGCGACGACCGGGTGGTGGGCTGGGAGGGCTGCCTATCCATTCCCGGCCTTCGCGGCGCCGTGCCGCGCTTCCGCACCGTGCGCTTCGAGGCGCTGGACGCCGATGGCGCGCCGGTCGCGGGCGAGGCAGAGGGCATGATGGCGCGGGTGCTGCAACACGAGGTGGACCATTTGGACGGCATTCTCTACCCGATGCGCATGACCGATCATTCGCAATTCGGCTTCGACCAGGAAATCGGCCGCTACGCCCTCGGCAGAGGCCAGGGCGGGGACACCCGGAAAGGATCGACGAAATGAGCGCAGGCGACGACCCGAACCCGACGCCGGACCCGACGCCCGAGCCGACGCCGGACCTCACGCCCGACGAACTCGCGCGGCAACGGGCCGCCGACGAAGGCATGGAACCGCCTTACTCGGAAGAGGCCGGCGAGGGGGCCGACTCCGGGACGGCCGCCGAGGAGCCGGTGGAAGACCCGCACCGCGCCCTGCAACGGGCGATTCTGGAGGCCGCGCTGCCGCATATCGCCTTCGATGGCTGGACGCGGGAGGCGCTGACCCAGGCGGCCCTGGATGCCGGCTTCCACGAAGGCGATGCCGACCTGGCCTTTCCGGGCGGCCCCGCGGAAGCGGTGATCGCGCACGCCGCGCTCGCCGACGAGGACATGGCGGCGGAGATGGCGACGCTCGACCTGGAGACGATGCGCACCCGCGACAAGATCGCCATCGCCGTGCGCGTGCGTCTGGAAGCCCAGGTCGCCAACCGCGAGGCGATCCGGCGCGGCCTGCGCCTGCTGGCCGATCCGCGCCATGCGCCCGAAGCGGCGCGCAGCCTCGCCCGGACCGTGGATACGATCTGGCGGATTGCCGGCGATACCGCCACGGACTTCAACTACTACACCAAGCGCGGCCTGCTGGCCGGGGTCTATTCGGCGACGCTGGTCTACTGGCTCCAGGACGACTCCGAGGACCAGCACCGCACCTGGGAGTTCCTGAACCGGCGGCTCGACGAGGTGCTGCGCTTCGGCAAGGCGACGGCGGGCCTGGGCAAGGTGGCGGACCGGCTGCCGAACCCGTTCCGCCTCTGCGGTGGCGGCCGCCGCCGCTGGCGCGAAGGCCCCGTGCACCGGTAGGGGCCGGATCGAAGCCATTGCACCGGTAGGGGCCGGATCGAGACCCGTGCACCGATAGGGGCCGGATCGAAGCCGGCGCACCGATAGGCCGCCGGGCGGCCGGACAGCGGCCTTGATCGCCGGCGGGGTTCGCGCAATCTTGGCGGCGAACCTCCGCAATCAAGGCCCGTTCCGACCATGACCACCGCCCAACCGCCGATCCGCTCCTTCCTGTTCGTGCCGGCCGACAGCGAGCGCAAATACCAGAAGGCCGCCGGCACCAAGGCCGACGCCCTGATCCTCGACCTGGAGGATTCGGTGGCGCAGGAAAACCTGCCGAAGGCGCGGGAGATGGCGCGGGACTATCTCGCCTCCCACCGCGGCGATCGCGGCCGCCAGCAACTCTGGGTGCGCTGCAATCCGCTGGAAACGCCGCTGGCGCTGCCGGACCTGGCGGCGATCATGGCCGGTGCGCCGGACGGCATCATCCTGCCCAAGACCTATTCCGCGAAAGAGGCGGTCGAGTGCGACCACTATCTCTCCGCCCTGGAAGCGCGCGAGGGGCTGGCCATCGGCTCGACCCGCATCCTGGTGGTGGCGACCGAGACCGCACGCAGCGTCTTCACCATGGAGAGCTTCATCGGCGCCAGCCCGCGCATCTACGGCATGACCTGGGGGGCGGAGGACCTTTCCGCGGCGCTGCGCGCCACCACCAACCGGGCGCCGGACGGCCTCTATGAGGACGTCTATCGTCTGGTGCGCTCGCTCTGCCTCGCCGCCTGCCATGCGGGCGAGATGGAGCCGGTGGACGTGGTCTACCCGAATTTCCGCGACCTGGAGGGCATGAAGGCCGAGGCGATCCAGGCCCGCAAGACCGGCTTTACCGGCAAGGTTGCCATCCACCCGGACCAGGTCGACATCATCAACGAGGCGTTCACGCCGACCCCGGACGAGATCGCCTATGCCAAGCGCGTGATCGCCGCCTTCGGCGATCTCGGCTCGGGCACGGTCGGGCTCGACGGCAAGATGCTGGACATGCCGCACCTGAAACAGGCCCGCCACGTCCTGGCCATCGCCGACATGCTGGCCGCCCGCGGCTAGGCCGTCCCGGCCATGGCCCCGGCGGAACTGGAGGCGCTGCTGGCCGGCCTGCTGCTTGTGTGGCAGGTGCCGGCGGCGCTGTCGGTCCGCCGCGACGGCGAAGACCTGTGCGCGACGGTCGAGGGGCCGGCGGGCGCTGTCACGGTCGGGTACAGCGTCCCGTCCTTCGGTCCGCTCTGGCGGGTGCAGGAGGCCGGGCGTCGTCCGCGCACGTATCCGTCCACGATCGGCATGATCCGCCATCTGCGCGAAGCCCTGGCGCCGGAGCGCGGTGCGGCGCGGGTGGTGTTCGCTCCGGGGGCGGTCGGATGACGCGGGCATTTGCCCTGCAACCGGGCGCAGCGTCCCTCGATACGCCCGGCCGTTTGGCCGGGCCACTCGGGATGAAAGCCGGAACCGTGGCCGGTCCCGCGACCGGACCCGACATTCGCCCCCACCCCAGCTTCATCCCGAGTAGCGCCGCAGGCGCGTATCGAGGGACCGGCCCCAAACGCCCGCTCCCCTCGAAGCCACGGCGCGGGCAGCCATGACCCCGCTCCCGCTCACCGTGCTCACCGGCTTTCTCGGCAGCGGCAAGACGACGATCCTGCGCCACGCGCTCCGCGACCCGGCGCTGGCCGGCACGGCGGTGATCGTCAACGAGTTCGGCGCCGTCGGCCTCGACCACGACCTGCTGGAAAGTGCGGAAGAGGACCTGGTGGCACTGTCGACCGGCTGCCTCTGCTGCGCCGTGCGCGGCGACCTCGCCCGCACCATCGGCGACCTGCTGGCCCGCCGCGCCGCCGGTGCCATCGCGTTCGAGCGGCTGGTGATCGAAACGTCCGGCCTCGCCGATCCGGCGCCGATCGTGCAGGCGCTGGCGCTGGATCCGGCGTTGCGGGGGCGGGTGGCGCTCGCCCGGATCGTGACGGCCGTCGACGCCGTCACCGGGGCGCAAACCCTGGAAAATCATCCGGAGGCGCGCAAACAGGCCGCTTTCGCCGACACGCTGGTGCTGACCAAGACCGATCTCGCCCCGCCGCAGCCGGCGGAGCGGGCGGCGCGGCGCCACAATGCCGCCGCTCCCCTGGTCCGGGCCGAGCACGGTCGCCTCGACCCGGCACGCTTGCTGCCGCCGGCCGTCCCATCGGAGGCCCTGGCGGCGGCCATCGCCGCGACCGCGGACGCCGAGTCAGAGCACACAGAGGGCCTTGCCGCCGTCACCCTGGTGCGCGACGAACCGGTGCCCGCCATCGCCCTCACCCTGTTCCTGGAGGCGCTGGCCGAGGCCTGCGGCCCGGACCTGTTGCGGGTCAAGGGGCTGGTGCGCATTGCCGAAGCGCCGGAAACGCCGGCGGTGGTGCACGGCGTCCAGCATGTGTTCCACGCCCTGGAATGGCTGGACGCCTGGCCCGGCGGCGACCGGCGCACACGGCTGGTGTTCATCGGCCGCCGCCTGCTGCCTGGCTGGCCGCGCCTGCTGCTGGCCCAGATCGAGCGCGAGGTCGCGGCGGCGGCGTGAGGCTCATTCGGCCTCGTGCAGGGTTTCCGCGCCGCCGATCAGCGCATCGCGGACGAAGTCGAGCCGGTCCTGGCCCCAGAAGGGCTCGCCGTTGACGATGTAGAACGGGGCGCCGAACACGGCGGCCGCCTTCGCTTCCTCGGTCAGCGCGGCATAGCGGGCGGCGATGGCGTCGGACTGCGCCTCGGCCAGCAGCGCGTCGCCGTCGATGGCGATCGAGCGTGCGGCCTCCCGCACAAAGTCCGGGTCGGCCACGTTCCGGTCCTCGCACCAGACCCCGCGCATGAGCTGGTCCGCAAACGCCATGGCATCGAGGCCGGCCTCCGCCGCGGCCAGCACCGCACGGTTGCCCAGGTTCGGGTCGGCGGGGAAGTGCTTCGGGTGCAGGTTCAGCGGAATGCCGCGCTTGCGCCGCCAGCGCTGCAACTCGAACAGCCGGTAGCGCTGGCGCTGTTTCGGGCGCTGCGGCAGCGGCAGCCCGCCGGACACGGCGAACACGGCGCCGAAATCCACCGGCTTGATCGCGACCGAGACGCCGGCCTGGGTCACGATCTCGGAAAACTCCTCATGCCCCAGGAACGTCCAGGGCGAGGTGACGGTCATATAATATTCGACATGATGCTGCGGCACGGGGACGGGCTCCTTCCGTCGGGGGCGTTGGGCAAGACCGCGCCGGCCGGACTTAACCGGGATTGACCCGGCGGGCAGCGGATTAACGACTTTTTAATACCGCGACAGCGATCATTCCGGCCAGGGCAAACGGGATGCGAGGTGAAACTCCCATGAACGTCCTGGTGACCGGCGGCGCCGGCTTTATCGGCGGAACCTTGGTGCGGCGACTGCTCGGGCGGGGCTGCCGCGTCGTGAATGTCGATGCGCTCACCTATGCCGCGGCGCCCGAAGCGCTGGCCGCGTGCGGCGAGGCCGGCGGCTATGGCTTCGTTCGCGCCGACATCGCCGATGCCGACGCGATGGCCGGGATTTTCGCGCGGCACCGGCCGGATGCGGTGGTGCATCTGGCGGCGGAAAGCCATGTGGACCGCTCGATTGCCGGCCCTGCCGCCTGCATCCGGACGAATGTGACCGGCACGTCGGTGCTGCTGGAGGCCGCCCGGGCGCACTGGGCCGGCCTTTCGGGCGAGCGGCAGGAGCGGTTCCGCTTCCTGCACGTCTCCACCGACGAGGTGTTCGGCATGCTGGAACCGGACGAGCCGCCCTTCATCGAGGCCTCGCCCTACGCGCCGCGCTCGCCCTATGCCGCGTCCAAGGCCGCGGCCGACCATCTGGTTCGTGCCTGGGGCGAGACCTACGGCCTGCCGGTCCTGATCTCGAACGGCTGCAACACCTACGGCCCCTGGCAGCACCCGGAAAAGCTGATCCCGCGCATGCTGGCGCTGGCGCTGGCGGGCGAGGCGCTGCCGGTCTTTGGCGACGGCCGGCAGGTGCGGACCTGGCTGCATGTGGACGACCATGCCGACGCGCTCGCTCTGATCCTGGAGCGGGGCGAGCCCGGCCGGTCCTATCTGGTCGGCACCCGCGACGAGTGCCGCAATCTGGACCTGGTGCGCCGGCTCTGCACCCTGCTGGACGCCCGCCGGCCCGAGGCCGCCCCCCACGCCCGCCTGATCGCCCATGTGGCGGACCGGCCCGGCCATGACCGCCGCTATGCGGTCGACCCGACCCGGATCGAGCGGGAGCTGGGCTGGCGCCCGTGCCGGTCGTTCGATCAGGGGCTTGCCGCAACCGTGGACTGGACCCTGGCGCATCGCGACCGGTGTCTGGCACGGGCCGGTGCGGCCCCGTCTTTTCCTTCCCCCAACCGGAGAGCCGTTGCATGACCCGAGTTCTGATCTTCGGCGCCCAGGGTCAGCTGGCCCGGGCGCTGGCCCATAGCCCCTGGCCGCGCGGCTGGCGCACCCGCTATCTGGACCGCAGCCGCTGCGACCTGACCGACTTCGCCGCGGTGCGGGACGCGATCCTGGAGGGGGCGCCGGCTCTGATCGTCAACGCGGCCGCCCACACCGCCGTCGACCGGGCCGAATCCCAGCCCGACATCGCCTGGGCGGTCAATGCGCTCGCCCCTGCCGCCATGGCGGAGGCGGCGCGGCAGGTGGGGGCGGCGCTGGTCCAGGTCTCCACCGACTATGTGTTCAGCGGCAGCCTGGGGCCGGCCTGGACGGAGGCGGACGAGCCCCGGCCCCTCAACGTCTATGGCGCCACCAAGGCCGCGAGCGAGGAGGCGGTGCGGGCGGCGCTGCCGCGTCACCTGATCCTGCGCACCGCCTGGCTGTTCGACCGCAGCGGCCGGAATTTCGTCACCACCATGCTGCGCCTGGGGCGGATGCAGGACCGGCTTTCGGTCGTCAACGACCAGTACGGCCGGCCGACGGCCGCCGGCGACCTGGCGCAGGCCCTGGTGCACATGGCGCACGCCGCCATGAGCGCCGACAGCGGCTGGGGCACCTATCACCTCACCAACGGCGGCCCCGCGGTCATGCGGGCCGATTTCGCCCGGTCCATCTTCGCTGCTGCCGCGCCCTGGTATGGCGCGCCGCCGGAGATCGTGCCGGTCCGCTCCAACGCCTTCCCGGCGGCGGCGCAGCGCCCGGCGAACGCGGTGCTGGACACGGCGCGGGCCGAGCAGGTGTTCGGCCTGGCCCCGCGCCCCTGGTCGGATGCGCTGGGCGCAACCCTGGCGCAGCCCTTGCCCCGCTGTGCGGCGGCCCGGACCCGTTCGGCGCAGGGCGCATCGGCGAGGGTTGCGGCATGAGCGGCGGTTCGGACCTCAAGGGCATCCTGCTGGCGGGCGGCAGCGGCACCCGCCTGCACCCGGTCACGCACGGCCTCTCGAAGCAGTTGTTGCCGGTCTACGACAAGCCGATGGTCTACTACCCGCTCAGCGCGCTCATGCTGGCGGGAATCCGCGACATCCTGGTGATCTCCACGCCGCAGGACCTGCCGCTGTACCGGCGATTGCTGGGGGATGGAGGGGGCTGGGGCGTCTCCTTCGCCTATGCGGAGCAGCCGGAGCCGAACGGCATCGCCGAGGCGCTGCGGATCGGCCGGGGCTTTGTCGGCGACAGCCGGGTGGCGCTGGTGCTGGGCGACAACATTTTTTACGGCCACGGCCTGCCGGAGGTGCTGCGCGCCGCCGCGGCGCGCCCGGAGGGCGCGACCGTGTTCGGCTATTGGGTGCAGGACCCGGAGCGCTATGGCGTTCTGGCCTTCGACGCCGCGGGGCGCGCGATCGGCATCGTCGAGAAGCCGGCGGTGGCGCCCAGCCCCTATGCGGTCACCGGCCTCTATTTCTACGACAACCGGGTGCTCGATATCGCCGCGGCGCTGCGGCCGTCGGAGCGCGGCGAGCTGGAAATCACCGACGTCAACCGGGCCTATCTGGCCGCGGGCGCGCTGCATGTGGAGATGATGGGCCGCGGCTTTGCCTGGCTCGACGCGGGCACGCACGAATCCCTGCTGGATTCCGCCGTGTTCATCCGCACGCTGGAACAACGCCAGGGCCTGCGCATCGCCTGCCCGGAGGAGATCGCCTGGCGCCAGGGCTGGATCGGCGACGGCGACCTGGCGGCGCTGGCCGCCCCGCTCCGTCGCAGCGGCTATGGCGCCTATCTGCTGGGATTGCTGGGGGAGCCCGGCGCGCCGCCGGTCAACGGCTGGTCCCGAACACGAAGCGATAGTGCAGCGCCGTTGCCGCGTCCAGTTCTGCCGCCACTGTCTCTGCCACGGCACTGACCGTGCCGCTCTCGCCGCCTTCCAGCGCCAGCAGCCACTCCACCGTCTGCCCCGGCGGCACGGGTTGGCCCTGCTGGCGCAGCGGCGCGTTGGCCACGTCCAGGTCGTTTTCCAGCAGGCAACCGCCGGTCATGCCCGAGCGGTCGACGGCGCCGGGCAGCAATTCGCTCTCGATATGGGTGCGGAGCGCGGCCTGGGCATCCTCGCCTTCCGGCGCGGGAAAGCGGATCAGGGAGAGCGCGCCGCCGAAGCCGAAAATCTGGTCGACCGTCACCTTGAGCGTCAGGCGCTGGAACAGGGAGAACCGGCCCATCACCCGCTTCGACCAGGGCGTCTGGTCCGCCAGCAGCGCCAGATAGCCGGGGGCGGCCAGATCGGCGACGCTGCGGGTCTCGTACCAGGCGACATATTTCGGCGACGTCGTGCCCTCGCAGGCCAGATAGCGGCGCGAGCGCAGGAAGCCCGGCAACTGGGTGCGCTCGTCCACGTGCTCGCGATTGTACCATTCGTTGAAGTCCTGTTCGTGTTCGTCCGGGACTTCCGTGAACGTCATCAGCATGCCTTGGCCCAGCAGGGGCATCGCGCAATCCTCCCTCGGTCTCGCCTCATCCGGTCGATCCTGGCACAGCCGGTTTGCGCGCGCCAAAGGACGAGGTGCCACGGGCGCGAACCTGCGCCATAATACAGGCAGTTGCGGGGCCGCCGGTTCCTCCCGCCAGATCAGAGGCGCGTCATGTCGTTGGAACACAGCCATTCCCTGAATGCGATCCACGAGCGGATCCACGGCAAGACCAAGAACAGCTATGTCAGCGACTGGATTCTGGGCGGGATTGACGGTGCGGTCACCACCTTCGCCATCGTCGCCGGCGTGGTGGGCGCGGCGCTGGAATGGCATGTGATCATCATCCTGGGGCTCGCCAATCTGCTGGCGGACGGCTTTTCGATGGCGGCCAGCAATTACAGCGCCGTCAAGTCGGACGCCGACGACGTCAAGCGCCTCTGGAAGATGGAGCAGAAGCATATCCGCACCGTGCCCGAGGGCGAGCGCGAGGAGGTGCGCCAGATCCTGATCGGCAAGGGGCTGAGCGGCCCGACGCTGGAAGAGGCGGTCGAGGCGGTCTGCGCCAACGAGGCGGTCTGGATCGAGACCATGCTGGTGGAGGAATACGGCGTGCTGCCGGAAAGCCGCGACCCGCTGAAGGCGGCGCTGGCGACCATCAGCGCCTTCATTCTCTGCGGGTCGGTGCCGCTGGTGCCCTATGTGTTCGACATGGCGGAGCCCTTTGTGTGGGCCGTGGCGGCGACGGGGGTGGTATTCTTCGTGATCGGCGCCGCCAAGTCGATGTGGGCGCTGGCGCCCTGGTGGCGCTCCGGCCTGGAAACCTTCGCCATCGGCATGGCGGCGGCGGGCGTTTCCTATGCGGTGGGCTATTGGCTCAAGGGCCTGATCGGCTAAGCTGGCGGCAACGCCAAACCCCGCCGATCGGCAAGGAAACCGCCCCCATGATGGATTCGCACACCGGCCCCCTGTTGCTGCTGGTGCAGGCCAATATCGCGCCGGAGCAGGAAGAGGCCTTCAACGCCTGGTACTATCACCACGTGCCGCGCCTCTTGGAGATTCCCGGCTGGCTCTGGGGCCGGCGCTATCTGAACGTCAAGGGCACGACCAAGTATCTGGCGCTCTACGGGGTCGAGGACATGGACGCCATGGCCCGCGTCATGGCCGCCGACCCGGCCCTGAAAGACCCGCGCGCGGTGGAGGAGCGGGCCCGCTTCGACGCCATCTCGGGCAAGACCGACGTGGTCTCCAACGTCTACGAGCAGGTGAGCGGCACGCATCTGGGCCATCCGCTGCTGACCCGGGACCACTATCTGAGCCTCGTCATGGCCGACTGCAACGACCCGGCCGAGGAAGCGGCGTGGAACGCCTGGTACGACCACAGCCACGTGCCGAACCTGACCCGGGTGCCGGGCTATCTCTCCGGCGCGCGCTTCCGGGTCAGGCACGATCCGCGCTTCGGCGACAAGCCCATGGGGCCGAAATATCTGGCGCTCTACGAGTGGGAAGGCGCGCATTGCCTGCCGGCGCTCAGCGACCCCGACACCATGTGCGCGGAGGCGAAGGCCGAACTGGCGCAATGGAACGCCTATGGCGTGAAGTTCGCCGCCAACATGGCCTGGAACGTGTTCCGCCCCATCGCCAGCCACCACAGGTTCGCCTGGTAACTTCTCCGCCAAGACCGAGATACGCTCATGCTGCAACAAGTCGAAGACCTGCGCGCCGAGGGCGCCGACCTCTATGCCTTTCTCGACGGCCTCGCGCCCGCCGACTGGGACCGGCCGACGCCGTTCAAGGGCTGGACGCCCAACGACGTGGTGCAGCACCTGCACATGGGCGACTGGATGGCCGTGCTCTCCATGACCGACGAGGCGGCCTTCCTCGCCCTGCTGGAGAAGCGCAAGGCGGTGCGCGAGGGCGCCGCACCCGGCCAGGGCGTCGGCCCGGACATGCAGACCGGCGCGGCGCTGCGGGAGCAGTGGTACGGCTATTTCCGGCAACTCTGCGGCCTGCTGGACGCGCGCGACCCCAAGGACCGGGTGTTGTGGGTCGGGCCGTCCATGAGCGTGCGCATGTGCGCGACGGCGCGGCAGATGGAGACCTGGGCGCATGCGCAGGACATTTACGACCTGCTGCGCGCGCCGCGCGAGCACTTCGACCGCCTGCGCAACATCGCGGAGATCGGCGTGCGCACCTATGGCTGGACCTTCGCCAATCGGGGCGAGGAGCCCGGCGCCCACCGCTCCCTATGTGCGCCTGACCGCCCCCAGCGGTGCGATCTGGGAATGGGGCGAGCCGAGCGAGACCGACAGGGTGGCGGGCTCGGCCCTGGAATTCTGCCAGGTGGTGACCCAGGGCCGGAACATCGCCGACGTGAACCTGACGGTGGCGGGCGAGCCGGCACGGCAGTGGATGGCGATTGCCCAATGCTTCGCCGGCCCGCCCCGCAACCCGCCCGGCAAGGGGGAGCGCGCCTGGTCGTGACGCCGGCGGAGGTGGGGGGGGCGGGAGCTCTCCCGGCTCTCCACCCCGTTTCACGCATCTCCATCCCGTTTCACCCTGAGTAGGGCCGGAGGCCCGTATCGAAGGGCGGTGCCCGCGTCCCTCGATACGCCGGCTTCGCCGCCTACTCGGGATGAGAGCCGCGGGGAGAGGGTGGCGTCGCTCCGCCGGCGGCGCTGGTGTCGCGCCCCCTACGCCCCGCCGCCATAGCCGCCGCCGCCGGGGGTGCGCACGGTGATGGTCTGGCCCCTGGTCAGCATGTGGTCGGCGCGCACGTCGGCCGGCACGTCGTCCACCAGCACCTCGCCGAGCGCGCCGGGGCCGCCGCCTTCCAGGCCGGCCGCCGGGTGGGTCAGGCGTTCGGCCATGAAGATGACGCCGATGGGCGTGTCGCTTTCGCTCTCGAACACCACCTCCTGGCCCTCGCCGCCGGGGTGCACGCCGGCGCCGCCGGAGCCCTGGCGCAGCGCCTTGCGGTGGACGAACAGCGGCGTGTTGCGCTCCACCAACTCCACCGGCACGTTGGAGATGTTCGAGGGCCAGCTATAGCAGCTCTCGCCCGGCTTCGAGGGCAGGGCGCCCATGCCGCCGTTGAAGAACAGCGTGTTGGCATAGGTGCGGCCGCGCTTGTCGACGCCGGTCTGGATGATGCTCCACAAGGGCGAGCCGCAGGCGGCCATCACCTTTTCCGGCAGCACCGGCGCCAGCGCCTGGAAGATCAGGGTCGGCAGATAGTGGCCGGTCGCCATCCGCCCGCCGACGCTGACCGGCCGGGTCGGGTTGACGATGGTGCCTTCGGGTGCGAACACCTCCATGCAGCGGAAAATGCCGTCATTGTTGGGCACGTCCGGCAGCAGCGCGCATTTCAGGGCATAGGAGACCATGGCGAAGGTGTAGGTCATGGTGCAGTTGATCGCCCGCGGGATCTGGGCCGAGGTGCCGGTGAAATCGACCCGCACCCGGTCGCCGGTCACCGTGACCGCGCACTGATAGTGCAGCGGCCGGCCCTCGAAGCCGTCGGTGTCGAAGGCGGCCTCGTAGCGTCCGTCCGGCACGGCGGCCATGGCGGCGCGCATGGCGCGTTCGCTGCGGCCCTGGATGTCCTCGCCGAAGGCGGTGAGGTCGGCGAGGCCGTATTCGTCCATCAACTCGGTGACGCGGGCCTCGATCAGGTTCAGGCCGGTGACCTGGGCCCAAAGATCGCCTTCGGTCTGGTCCGGCGTGCGCACCTGGGCGCGGAACAGCCTGATGAGCGTCGCGTCCGCCTCGCCCCGGTCCAGCAGCTTCATGGCCGGGATCTGAAAGCCTTCCTCGAACAACTCCTTCGCCACCACCGAGCGCACCTTGCCGCCGATGTCCGGCGCGTGCGCGGTCGAGGCGGCGAAGGCGGCGAGCCGGCCGTCGCGGAAGATCGGCTTGGCCACGGTCACGTCGTTCAGGTGTCCGGTCGCGACCCAGGGGTCGTTGCAGATATAGACGTCGCCGGGGTTCATGTTCTCCGGCCCGATCACCGCCAGGAAATGCTGCACGGTCACCGGCAGGCAGGCGTTGAAGCTGGGAATGCTCTCGGTGTTCTGCACCAGCGAGTGGCCGGCGGCGTCGGTGACGACACAGGCGAAGTCGTTGCTCTCGTTCACCAGGGTCGAGAAGCTGGTGCGCTGGATCGTCTTCGCAGCCTCGTCGGCGGCGGAGATCATGCGCCGCCAGATCACTTCCAGCGTGACGGCGTCGAAGGCGGCGGTGGCGGTCATGGCAACTTTCCTTTGCTTTTGCCCTGCGTGGAGTCGGAGGCGCGCCCCTTCCTTTCACCCTGAGTAGCGCCGCAGGCGCGTATCGAAGGGCGTGTTGCCTCGGCCAAGGGCACCCTTCGATACGCCGCTTCGCGGCTACCCAGGGTGAGAGGACTAATGGGTGTGAGGTCAGCCATCACAAATCCACCACGAGATTGCCGTCCGGTGTGACGCGCGCCCGGCCGGAGGGGCCGACGATCAGGGTGGAGGCGGCTTCCTCGATCACCGCCGGGCCGGCAAAGGCGAAGCCGGCGGGCAGGTCGCCCCGGGCATAGACCGGCGTTTCGGCAGAGCCGCCTGCCTCGGGGAAGTAGACCGGGCGGCGGCCGGTGGGCGCCGGCGTGCCGGCGGCCGAGAGGGCCGGGCGCGGCCGCTCGCCCGGCACGTCGACCGAGACCGCGGTGCGGATGTTGATGATCTCCACCGGCACCGCCGGCGGCGTGCGCGTGAACTTGGCGAGATAGGCGGCCTCGAACGCGGCCACCAGCGCCGGCCTGGACGCCGCCGTGTAGGGCCCCGACGGCAGGCTCACCACCACCTCGAAGGCCTGGCCGACATAGCGGATATCCGCCAGCCGCTCGATCCGCGCGGCGGCGGGGTCGAGGCCGGTGCCGGCGATCAGGTCGCGCGCTTCCGCCTCCAGCCCGGCATAGCGGGCCTCGAACGCGGCCCAGTCGAGCCGGTCCAACTCCTCCGCCACCGTTGCGACCCGGTCGACGCGGGCGGGCGCGATCAGCAGGCCGACCGCGCTGGCGACGCCGGCGGCAGGCGGCACGATCAGCCGGCGGCAGCCCAGTTTCTGTGCCACGTGATAGCCGTGCAGCGGCCCGCCGCCGCCGGTGGTCAGCAGGGCGTAGCGGCGCGGGTCCTTGCCCCGCTCGGCGATGTGGACGCGGGCGGCGCCGGCCATGGCCTCGTTGGCGATGTCGTGCACGCCCCAGGCGGCCTGTTCCGGCGTCAGGCCCGCCGCCGCCGCCAGGCGTTCGAGGGCGGTGCGGGCCGCGTCCATGTCCACGGCCATGCTGCCGCCGGCGAAGAAATCGGGGTTCAGGTAGCCGAGCACGAAATTCGCGTCCGTCACCGTCGCGTGCTCGCCGCCGCGGCCATAGCAGGCCGGGCCGGGCTCGGAGCCGGCGCTGTCCGGGCCGACCTGCAACAGGCCGAGCGGGTTCAGCCGCGCGATCGAGCCGCCACCGGCGCCGATCTCGATCAGCTCGATGGTGGAAATCTTGATCGGCAGGCCGGAGCCATGGGCGAAGCGCTTCTGGCGCGCCGCCTCGAAATCGTAGGCGATCAGCGGCTGGCCGTCGTCGACCAGCGAGAGCTTGGCGGTGGTGCCGCCCATGTCGAAGGCCAGCACATGGCCGCTGCCATCGGCCTCGCCGAACCAGGCGCCGGCGAGCGCGCCCGCTGCCGGCCCGCTCTCCAGCAGGGCCACGGGTGCCTGCTTGGCCTGCTCCAGCGCGCCGAGGCCGCCGTTGGAGAGCATGAGTTGCAGCGGGGCTGCGATGCCGAGGCCCGCCAACTCGCCCGCCAGCCGGTCCAGATACTGGGCCGCCAGCGGCTTGATATAGGCGTTGACGACGGTGGTGGAGGTGCGTTCGAACTCGCGGATTTCCGGTGCCACCTCGACCGAGAGCGACACGGCCAAGTCCGGCACGGCCTCGGCCAGTGCGGCCGCCGCCGCCCGCTCGTGCGCCGGGTTGGCGTAGGCGTGCAGGAACACCACCGCGACCGAGGCGACGCCGTCCGCCTGCAAGGCCCGCGCCTGCGCCACCAGGCCGGAGAGGTCGAGCGGCACCCGCTCCCGCCCCTCCGCGTCCAGGCGGCCGGCCACTTCGCGTCGCCAGGGGCGGGGCGCCAGCGGGGCGGGCTTGGCGATGGAGAGGTCGTACAACTCGTATTTGCGCTCGCGCCCGATCTCCAGCACGTCGCGGAAGCCTTCGGTCGTGATCAGGCCGGTGGCCGCGCCCTTGCGCTCGATCGTGGCGTTGGTGAAGAGCGTGGTGGCGTGCACGACGCGGCCGATTTCGGCGGCGGGAAGTGCATCCTCGCGCAGCACCTGCCGCACGCCGTTGACCACGCCTTGGGCGGGGTCGGCATGGGTTGTCAGCACCTTGCGAGCGAACTGGCTGCCGTTGCGGTGGTCGAAAACGACGATATCCGTAAACGTGCCACCGATATCGATGCCGAGGGAGTAACGGGCGGTCATAGGATCGCTGGCCCAATCTTGGCGGGAAATGTGGGGTCTTCGCTCAGCGCAGCAATTGCCGTGCCAATCGTCGTTCGGCGCGGTTCAGGCGGTGCCCTGGCCAAACACCGGCATCACCTGCTCGGCGAACATGCGCATGGAGCGTTCGGCCTCGGCGAACGGCATGTTGTGGAAGTTGACCTGTAGCGAGGCGTGCTCGAAGCCGCCGGTCTCCTCCTGATACATGCGGATATTGTCGACGATTTCCGCCGGCGTGCCGATCCAGGCCGCGCCCTTGGCGATCTGGGTGTCGGTGGTCTCCTGCTGCATCATGGCGATGATCTTGTCATAGCCGGGATAGTCGGCGCTCGTCATGCCGTCGAGCCAGTCGGAGGCACCCTCGACCAGCGATTTCAGATAGGCGTCCAGATGCGGACGGGCGATGTCGCGCGCCTTGGCGCCGTCGGGATGGCAGAACATGTGATGGGCCAGCATGACCTGGCCCGGCCCCTCGTGCCCGGCCTTGGCGCGGGCCTCGCGGTAAATGCCGATCAACTCCTTCATCGCCGCGCCCAGCATGGGCACGCACATGATGTTGTGGCCGGCGGCCCCGGCGAATTCGAACGAGGCGGGCGTGCCCAGGGCGGCCACGTAGAAGGGCGGGCGCGGCCGCTGGGTCGGGCGGGGCAGGGTGGTGGTCTCGCGGATCTGGTGGAACCGGCCTTCGTGGGTGACGTTTTCGCGGGTCAGGAGCAGTTCCACCTGCTCGATCCCCTCGCGGTAGCGCGCCACGGACTCGTCCGGCGAGACGCCGAAGCGGCGGAATTCGTGCGGCAGGAAGGCGCGGGCGAAGCCCACGTCCAGCCGTCCGTTCGAGATCGCATCCAGCATGCCGATCTCGCCCGCCAGTTTCAGCGGGTTGTTGAAGGCTGGCAGCACGGCGCCGGTGACCAGCCGCACCTTGGCCGTGCGGGCCGCGACGGCGGCCAGGAACACCATCGCGTTCGGCGAGTAGCCGCCGTAATAGTGAAAGTGGTGCTCGACGATGCGCACATGGGTGTAGCCGAGCGGCTCGGCCTGATCGACCAGGGCCAGCGCCTCGCGGAAATACTGGTCGGCGGGCTTGTGCTGCGGGCCGACGTCGGGAAAGAACTGGATGCCGAATTCCATGGCGCGGGGCGTCTCCTGGCGGGACATTCTGGTTGCCTCCCAGCCTAGCGCCCCTGGCCCCGACGGCAAGCGCTTGCGGGTCGGCCGCAGTCAGGCCAAACCGGCCAGGTCGCGGATGCGGTCCAGGTTTTCCGGCCCCGGCTGCAGCGCGCCGGCGTGAATCTGGCGGGCGAGGGCGGTGATGGCGCCATTGACCGGCGCCGGTCGTCCGCTGACTTGCAGCGTGTCGGCGACCAGGCCGTTGATGAGGTCCACCTCGCTCAGGCGGCCCTTCATCAGGTCTTGCAGGACGGTGTTGATCGCGCTCGGCCCTACGTCGCGGGTGAGCTTGTCCAGCAGCAGTTCCAGCAGGGTGTTGGTGTTCTGCACCTGATCGGCCGAGAGGCCGAAAATCGGCACGACGCGATAGCCGAGCCTCTGCCCGGCCTCCAGCGCCTCCGCACCGGCGCCGAGGAACAGCTCGCGCACGCCCGACATCTCGGCCACCTGGGCGTTGGTCGCGCCCAGCACCGCCTTCAGCCCCATGGTCATGGCGTTGACGATCAGCTTCATCCACTTGGCCGAGAGGATGTCGTCCGACACCTCCACCCGGCCGGCATGGCCAATCACCTCGGCGGCGATGGCCACCTTGGCGCTCTGGGAGGGGTGGAAGGCGCCGACACCGAACCAGGTTTTCTCGCGCACCGTGCTGCGGGTGATAAGGCCGGGTTCGAACATCTGCGAGGCCAGTTCGACGACGCAGCCGACCGTGCGCTCCGGCCCGACCACCTCGGCCAGCATTTCGGCCGTCATGCCGTTCTGGACGCCGAGCAGCAGCCCGTCGGCGGCGAGATAGGGTTTGATAAACTCCGCCATCCAGCGCGCGTCATAGGCCTTGCAGGCGAGCAGCACCACGTCGAACACGGGACTGAG
Source organism: Alphaproteobacteria bacterium (assembly GCA_020638555.1). Taxonomy (NCBI): domain Bacteria; kingdom Pseudomonadati; phylum Pseudomonadota; class Alphaproteobacteria; species Alphaproteobacteria bacterium. The sequence goes on from JACKII010000002.1 coordinate 184,565, forward strand.
CGCGCAGAGATCGCAGAGATGGTGTGCCCGCACCGGCAGCGTGGTCTCGCCGTCCCGGGTGCGGACGGTGAGGCCGCCGGCGCGCATGGCCTCCACATGCGCCGGCCACTGGTCGACCAGGGTGACGTCGAGGCCGGCGGCGGTGAGGTCGGCGGCGATGCAACTGCCGTTGGCGCCGGTGGCGAGCACGGCGATCCTTCGGGCCATGGGAGGCTCCTCTCCTGGGGCGTGAACCCGACGATTGCACACCGCGGCGCGCGGTCGCGCAACCGGCTTTCGCCGCCGGCCGCACGGCCCTACGATCGGAGCGGTACCACCGCAGAGGAGACGCGCCATGACGATCGAGGTTCTGGGATTGCTGCACACGGGTTTCCGCGTCGGGCCGACGGACGCGGACGTGGCCAAGGCCCATGCTTTCTATGGCGACCTGCTGGGCTTGCAGACCGACGAGAAGCGGCCGGAAATCCGGGGCATTCCCGGCTTTTGGTCGAATGTCCGCCCCGGCGACCGCAGCCAGCAACTGCACATCATGGGCGCGGAGGGAGCGTCGCCGGTGGCGCGCTCGGACAAGCAGGACCCGACCCGCACCCATGTCGCATTCGCCGTCGCCGACCTGGATGCGGCCCGGGCCGAGTTGGAACAGCGCCAGATCGAATTCTGGGAATACAAGAGCCTGGTCGGCACGGCCTCCGACCAGATTTTCTTCGAGGACCCGTTCGGCAACATGATCGAGTTGCAACAGGGCTGACGGCGGCGGCCAGCCCTGCCTTGTCTCGCATAGGGCCTGCGTCCCTCGATACGGCGCGTTGCGCCTGCTCGGGATGAGAGGGGAGGGGCGAGAACGGGCCGGTCAGGCGCCCAGATAATATTGCTTGACCAGGTCGTTGTTCATCAGCGCGGCCGCACTTTCGCCCTCATAGGCGATTTCGCCGTGGACGATGATGTAGCCGCGGTCGGCGATCTTGATCGCCTGGTTGAAGTTCTGCTCGGCCATCAGCACGGTGAGCGCGCGGTGGTCGTGCAATTCCTTGATCTTGGCGATCATGCGGCTGACCAGGATCGGCGCCAGGCCGACCGAGGGCTCGTCGATCAGCAGCACTTGCGGGTCCGACATCATGGCGCGGGCCAAGGCCACCATCTGCTGCTCGCCGCCGCTCATCGAACCCACCATCTGCTTGCGCCGCTCGGCGAGGCGCGGGAAGGCCTCGAAGCAGAAGGCGAGGTTGTCGCGCAGGCGCTGGCGCGCGGCCGGGCGGAAGGCGCCCAGCTCCAGATTCTCGCGCACCGTCAGCTTCGGGAACAGGCGGCGGCCTTCCGGCACCAGGGCGACGCCCAGATTGACGATTTCCTGCGGCGAGCGGCCGGCAAGGTCGATGCGCTCGCCGTCGCGCTCCAGATAGACCCGGCCGGCAACCGGTTGCAGGATGCCGGTCAGGCATTTGATCAGCGTGCTCTTGCCGTTGCCGTTGGTGCCGAGCAGCACCACGGTCTCGCCCGGCTCGACCCGGAGCGAGACGCCGTGCAGCACCTGCACCGCGCCATAGCCGGCACAGAGGCTTTCGGCCACGATTCTACTCGCCAAGATACGCCCTCTCCACGTCCGGGTTCTGCATGATCTCGGCCGGCGCGCCGTCGGCGATCTTGCGGCCGGCGTCGAGCACGGCGATGCGCGTCGAGAAGCCCATGACCGCGCGCATGATGTGCTCGATCATGATGATGGCGACGCCGCGGCCGTTCACCGCCAAGAGGATTTCCAGGATCTCGTCCACCTCGTTGCCGGAAAGGCCAGCCATGGCCTCGTCGGCGATCAGCAGTTCGGGGTGGCAGGCCATGGCGCGGGCGAGTTCCAGCTTGCGCAACTCGATCTGGTTGAGCGCGCGTGCGTCGGTGTCGGCCAGGTGGTCGAGCCGCATCAGGGCCAGGATCTCCCGCGCCTCGGCCAGCAGGCCGCCGGAGCGCTGGCGCGAGCCGACATATTCCAGCGGGATGGCGACATTCTCCGCCACACTCATGCTGGCGAAGGGTCGGGGGATCTGGAAGCTGCGGGCGATGCCGAGGCCGGTGCGGCGGTGGGCGGAGAGACGCGTGATCTCCTGCCCCCGGAACCGGATCGCGCCGGCGTCGGCGATCAGCGTGCCGGCAATGCAGTTGATCAGCGTCGTCTTGCCGGAGCCGTTCGGCCCGATCAGGCCCAGGCGCTCGCCCGGCGCCAGGGCGAGGTCGATGCCGTCCAGGGCCGTGAAGCCGCCGAAGCGCTTGACCACGCCCTCGACTTGGAGAATGGGCTCGCCGCCCAGGCGGAGGAGGGGCGTCTCGCTCATGGCCGGCGCCTCACGCGGGCGAGCGCCTGCCGGGCGAGGCCGACCAGACCCTGCGGCGCCAGGACGACGAAGCCGACCAGGGTCACGCCGACGATCAGCAGGTTCAGCTCGGAGGAAATGGTCACCGTCGCCCATTGTTGCAGCGAGCCCAGCAGCACCGCGCCGATCACCGGGCCGAACCAGGTGGTGGTGCCGCCCACCATCGGCATGGCGATGGCGTTGACCGCATAGGTCAGGTTGAAGGCCGAGGTCGGCTCGACATAGGTGACGTAAAAGGGGTAGGGCGCGCCGGCAATGCCCATCAGCGCGCCGCTGAGGGTGGTGGCGATCAGCTTCAGCCGCAGCGTCGGCACGCCCATGCATTCGGCCGCCACCTCGTCGTCTCGGATGGCGGCGAAGCCGCGGCCGATCTTGGACCGCGCGATGTAGCGGGCGATGGCGACGGCGGCGACGGCCAGCGCCAGCATCAGGCTGAACAGGCCCTCGATATAGTTGTCGAAAAAGGGCACCTCCGCCGGCGGGATGACATAGGAGCCGGAGGCGCCGCCGACATAATCCCAGTTGGCGACCATCGTCTCCAGCACCACCGCCAGCGCCAGGGTGGCGATGGAGAAGAACACGCCGCGCAGGCGCAGGGTCAGATAGCCGGCGGCCAGACCGATCAGCCCCGCCACCAGGGCGGCCACCGGCAGGATCGCCAGCAGCGGCAGGCCCAGCCACTTGTTCAGGGCGATGGTGGTGTAGGCGCCGACGGCGAAAAAGGCGGCGCTGCCGAAATTCACATAGCCGGTGAAGCCGCCCAGAATGTTCCAGGCGGTGGCCAGCACGACGAATTGCAGTACCACATAGCCGGCATAGAACAGGAAGTTGGAGTCGACATGGCGGGTGGCAAGCGCGCCGCCCAGCACCAGCAGCACCGCCAGGGGCGCGAACCAGTCGATGCGCATGGCCCCCTACCTCCCGAACAGGCCGGCGGGGCGCACCGCCAGCGTTACCAGCAGGAAGCCGAACGCCACCGCCGGCGCCCAGGACGGGCCATAGAAGGTGGCGACCATGCTTTCGACCACCCCCAGAATGATGGCGGCGACGATGGTGCCGCCGATGCTGCCCATGCCGCCCAGGACGACGATGGCGAACACCCGGCCGATATAGAGCCGCCCCAGCGACGGCTCCACCGGCCCCAGCATGATCAGCAGCGACCCGGCGATGGCCGTGGTGGCGAGGCCGATGCCGAAGGCGATCTGCTTGGTCCTGACCGGGTCGGCGCCCATCAGTTGCAGCGCCAGCCGGTCCTGCGCCACCGCCAGGATGGCGCGGCCGGTGAAGGTTTTGGAGAGATAGAGATAGATCGCGCCCGCCGTCGCCATCGCCACCGCGAACGGCACCAGCATGCGGAAGGGCAGCCCGACCGGGCCGATATGGATCGCCTGGCCGATATAGGCGGTCTCCACCAGGCGGTAGTCGACGCCGAAGGTCATGATCAGCAGGACCTCCAGAATGAACATGATGCCGAAAAAAAAGGCGAGGCCGCGCAGGGTCTCGTCGCCGCGCCGCTCGAAGCTGGCGTAATAGACGCTGTAGAGGCCGACGCCGATGCAGAAGAAGACCGGCGTCAGCAGCACGCCCGCCAGCACCGGGTCGAGCCCCAGATGCTCGTGCAGCACGAAGGTGCAGAACGAGCCCAGCACGATGAAAGCCGGATGGGCGATGTTGACGATGTCGAGCTGGCCGAAGGAAATGGTCAGCCCGATCGTCACCGCCGCATAGAAGCCGCCCAGCAACACGCCGGCCGCGAGGGCGTTCAGGAAGAGATCGAGCACGGAGGCCTCGCTGTCGTCAGGCCGTCATGGCTTGCCCCGGGGGATGCCATGACGGCAGAGGCCCTTATTGCGCGTAGGGGTAGTGGAGCGTGCCGGACTTCCACTGTTCCGGCCAGAGCACGACGCGCTTGCCGGCGTGGGTGAACTGCTCCAGGCCGCTGTCGTCGACGCCCTGGAACTGCACCATCAGCGCCCGCGGCGTCGACCATTCGCCGTTCGGCGCGAAGGTGACGTCGCCGACCACGGTCTTGTGGGTGTGGCTGCGGATATAGTCGGCCAGCTTCTGCTGATCCAGCGAGCCGACCGCGTTCACCGCATTGCCCAGCAATTGCAGATAGGCATAGGCGTAGGGCGGCAGGTAATAGCCCAGCGGGTCGACGCCCTGGCCCTTGGCTCTTTCCTGGTATTTCTTCAGGAATTCCTCGACGCCTTCGAATTTCAGCGTCGGCTCCGGCACCCAGAAATCGTAGTTGACGATGCCGTTCAGCGAGGCGCCGAGCTTCGAGAGCAGCGAGGCGTATTGCAGGCCGACCATGCCGCCGCCCAGCAGCTTGGCCTTGAGCCCGACCTCGTTGATGGCGCGCACCATGCCGGCGGAATCCGGCGGGTAGGAGGCGATGAACACCATGTCCGGCGCTTCGGCCTGGATGGCGCGGACGATGGGGGTGAAGTCGGCGGTGGCCGCCGGGTAGGTCTTGTCATAGACGATTTTCAGGCCGGCCTTGTTCGCATTCTCGCGCGCGCCGTCCAGTGCGTTGCGGGCGAATTCCGCGTCGGCGCCGACCAGGGCGACGGTTGCGGGCTTCGGCGTCTGCGCCATGCCGATGTCGAAGAAGCCGGCCGACCAGTCCGAGCGCGGATGCGGGCCGGCGGGCATGATCTGGAAATAGTTCGGGTAGTGGAATTTCTCGTTCACGGCCAGGCCGAACAGGCTCATGAACACCATTTTGCGGCTCATGACGATGGGCATGGCCGGCGCCACCATGTTGGTGGCATAGCCGCTGACCACCAGGTCGACATTGTCGAGCGTCAGCAGCTTGGTGTAGATGCCGGGAACGGTCGAGGGGTTGGTCTGGTCGTCGTAATAGACGAACTCCACCGGCCGACCCAGCAGGCCCCCCGCCTTGTTGATATCGTCGCGCCAGATTTCCATGGCGATCAGGGCGGCCTTGCCGGCACCGGCGAGTCCGCCGGTCAGCGCCATGGAGAAGCCGATCTTCACCGGCTTTTGCGGCGAGGCGGCGCTGCTGGGCTGCAAGGGCGCCGCCAGCGTCAGCGCGGCGGCAAAGGCGGTGGCACCCAGTTTCAGCGCCCATCGGCGCGTCGCGGAGAAGCGTATCATCGAGCGGAGTCTCCCTGCTTGCTCGCCCCGGCACGCTGTTGGCGCAACGTCCTCGCCGGGACCCTGCGACAAGTTAAGCACGAGGCGAACCGATCCGGGAAGTCCGTTCGGGCAGGCGTCCGCCGACAGGTGCGGCGACGGCGGTACGGAAATACCAGTATCGCGTTGGTACGAGGTCTCGGACTATACTGCACCCTTATGCTGTACGCGTTACCGACAAAGGCCTCCGCATGACCGCGTCCGACTGGGACATTCCTGAGGAGATGAACCCGAAGGCGGAGGACTATGCCTTTGACATCGTCCGCGCCCTGGCTGCGGTGGTCAGTCTGCATTGCTATGTGCCGCCCGACGCCTTCACCGCCCACACGCTGGGTCTGGAGCGGGGCGGCAGCGGCGTGGTGATCGACGAGGCGGGCCTGATCGTCACCATCGGCTATCTGGTGACCGAGGCGGAGACGATCTGGATCAACACCGGCGACGGCCGGGCCATTGCCGGCCACGCGCTGGCGGTCGACCAGGAAACCGGCTTCGGCCTGGTGCAGGCGCTGGGGGATTTGCGGCTGCCGGCGCTGGTGCTGGGCGACTCGGACGCGTTGGAGGTCGGCGACGATTGCATCCTCGCCGCCGGTGGCGGCCGGCGCAACGCCGTCGCCACGCGCCTTGCGGCCCGGCACGAGTTCGCGGGCTATTGGGAGTATGCGCTGGAGGATGCGTTCTTCACCGTGCCGGCGCATCCGTTCTGGGGCGGCGCCGGCCTGATCGGCCCGGATGGGCGGTTGCACGGCATCGGCTCGCTGGTGCTGCAACAGGGCGGCCGGCGCAAGTCGCGCGTCGACATGAACATGGTGGTGCCGATCGCGCTGCTGAAGGGCATCCTGCCGGACCTGCTGAGCCAGGGGCGGGCGAACCGGCCGTCGCGGCCGTGGCTGGGCCTCTATGCGGCGGAGGATGGCGATTCCGTGGTGGTGGCCGGCGTCGCCGACCATGGCCCGGCCGAGCAGGCGGGACTGGAAATCGGCGACCGCATCGTCGCCATCGGCGACACCGAGATTCCGAACCTGATGGGGCTTTGGCGCGGGATCTGGTCCTGCGGCCAGGCCGGCGCCGAGGTCCCGCTCAGACTGCTGCGGCAGGACGAATTGATCGACGTCACCGTGAAATCCGCCGACCGCATCAGCCTGCTGCGAACCCCGGCAATGCACTGAGGCGGGCATTGGCTGCGGCGCTGGTGCCTCGGCCCGCGGATCATGCCAGGACCAGGCGAAGCAGGGTCGCCACCAGGCCGAGCGCCAGCACGCTCGCAACCCAGATGGCCACCATCCAGCCCAGCCGCTTCCAGAGCGATGCGGCCGGCGGCATCAGTGATAGCCCTGCGATCCGGCCTTGCCGCGAAACACCCAATAGGCCCAGGCGGTGTAGGCCAGGATCATGGGCACGATGACGACGGTGCCCACCAGCAGAAACGCCTGGCTCTCCGGCGGCGATGCCGCCTCCCAGATCGTCACGGCCTGGGGCACGGCATAGGGGTAAATGCTGATGCCAAGGCCCAAAAAGCCCAGCAGAAACAGGCCGAGCGCCATCAGGAACGGACGGCGCTCGTCCTGGCGGGCGAGGCTGCGGAAGAACACATACGCACAGCCCAGCACCAACAGCGGAACCGGCAGCGTCAGCAGCATTTGCGGGAACTGGAACCAGCGGGTCCAGTAGGCGAAATTCAGGAACGGCGTCCAAAGGCTGACCGCGGCGAGGGCGGCCAGGGTGGCGATGCCGAGCCCAAAGGCCATGCGGCGCGCGCGCGCCTGCCCCGGCCCGTCGGTCTTCCAGATCAGCCAGGTCGCGCCCAGCAGGCCATAGCCGAGCGCGACGGATACGCCGGTCAGAAGGCTGAACGGGCTCAGCCAGTCGAGCCAGCCGCCCGCATACATGTTGTTCTCGACACGAATGCCCTGGAGGATGGCGCCGAGCGTGATCCCCTGCGCCAGCGCCGCCACGGCGGAGCCGGTCGTGAAGGCCAGGTCCCAGAGTCGGCGATGACCGGGGTCGCGCCAGCGAAACTCGAAGGCGACGCCCCGGAAGATCAGGCCGAGCAGCATGGCGATGATCAAGGGATAGGTCGCCGGCAGGATGATCGCATAGGCCAGCGGAAACATCGCCATCAGCCCGCCGCCGCCCAGGATAAGCCAGGTCTCGTTGCCATCCCAGACCGGTGCGATGGAGTTCATGGCCCGGTCCCGCTCCTCGCCGACCGCGAAGCCGGGAAACAGCAGGCCGATGCCGAGGTCGAACCCGTCCATGGCGACATAGGCGAAAATGGCGAAGCCGATAATGCCGGCCCAGACGACGGTCAGATCGATGCCAGACATGGCGTTACCCTCCCTTCACCGGGGATGCCCCGACACCGGCCGCGGGCGTGATGCCGGAGGCGCGGTAGGGGGAGTTCGACAATTCCGGCTCGCCCCGCTGCGGCGGCTTCGCCATGAGACGCAGGATGTAGTAGATGCCCAGGCCGAAGACGCAGCAATACACCACCACGAAGGCGATCAGCGAGGTGGCGACCGCGGGCGCGGCCAGCGGCGAGGCGGACTCCGACGTGCGCAGCAAGCCATAGACGGTGAAGGGCTGCCGCCCCACTTCGGTCGTGACCCAACCGGCAATGACGGCCACCAGGCCGGACGGCCCCATCGCCACCGCCGCGCGGTGCAGCCAGGCTGAATCGTAGAGCCTGGACCGGTAGCGGGCGACCGCGCTCCAGAGGCCGATGGCCAGCATCGCGAAGCCGAGCGCCACCATGATGCGGAACGACCAGAACACGATCACGACCGGCGGCCAGTCGGCCTTCGGAAAGTCGGTCAATCCCGGCAGCGGTGCGAACGGGTCGTGCTTCAGGATCAGCGAGCCCAGATAGGGCAGGGCGATTTCGTAATGCACGCGTGCGTCCTGGTTGCTCGGCAGGCCGAACAGGACCAGGGGGGCGCCGTCGGGGCTGGGGGCGAAGTCGCCTTCCATCGCCAGCACCTTGACCGGCTGGTGCTCCAGCGAGTTGAGCCCGTGCTGGTCGCCGGCGATGATCTGGACCGGCGTGACCAGCACGGCCATCCACATCGCCATCGAGAACATGGTGCGGGCGCCGGGATTGGTTCGGTCCCGCAGCAGATGCCAGGCGCCGACGCCGCCGACGAGAAAGGCGGTCGTCAAATAGGCGGCGAGCGCGGTGTGGACCAGTCGGTAGGGAAAGCTGGGAGAGAAAATGATCGGCCACCACGAACCGTCGGGCACGAACTGGCCGGCCGGGTTGATCGCATAGCCGGTGGGGGTTTGCATCCAGCTGTTGACCGAGATGATCCAGGTGGCGGAGATCAGCGTGCCCAGGGCCACCATGCAGGTGGCGAAGAAATGCAATCGCGGGCCGACCTTGTTGGCGCCGAACAGCATGACGCCCAGGAACCCGGCCTCCAGGAAAAACGCCGTCATCACCTCATAGGCCATCAGCGGGCCGATGATCGGTCCGGCCTTGTGCGAGAATTCCGACCAGTTGGTGCCGAACTGATAGGCCATGACGATGCCGGAAACGACGCCCATGCCGAAGACGACCGCAAAAATCTTGAGCCAGTAGCGGTAGAGGTTCGCATAAACGCCGCGGCCGGTTTTCAGCCAAAGCCCTTCGAGCACCATCAGATAGCTGGCAAGCCCGATGGTGATGGCCGGGAAGATGAAGTGAAACGAGACCGTGAACGCGAACTGGATCCGCGCCAGGATCACCGGATCGAATTGCTCGAACATGCTGGAACCCTTTCAGCCGGGATGGGGCTGTGACGGGGCTGTCGACGAACCGAATGGCCGCTATCCGGCGACCACACGGACCGGAACGAACTTCGCGATGGCGGTCGTTTTGGCTGGAGGCGGTGGCGTCGGGCCCGACCGTCGAAGACGCCTTTCTGACATGGACGATGGAGCAAGGGCGTCAACACGGTGTGCCATTTGGTCCGGCGGACGGGCATGCCGGGCGGCGGCCTCGCCGTCTTCGCGTGCGGGCCGGGAGGCAAGCGGCTGGCCGTCCACGGCGATCTGTGCGGTTTCGTCCCAAAATCGGGCGCGGCAGCCGTTGACAGAGCCGCGCCGTGGCGGCATATAACGGCCTCTCGCGCGGCCCTGGCGTTCCGGCAGGGCGCGGCGCGGTCCGGTTGGCGGGATAGCTCAGCGGTAGAGCAGGGGAATCATAATCCCTTGGTCGGGGGTTCAAATCCCTCTCCCGCTACCAACCGAACCACCCCTCTTCCTCCTCGTGAAAACGCTTGGCGACCGGGCTACTCAGCTCCGGGGCGAGCGCCTATGTAGAACGCCACGACTCGTTACGAGGAAGGACCCCGACCATGGCCGCCAAGATGCAATTCGGCATCATGCAACGCGGGATTTTCGACTGGGACGACGATATCCGCCTGCGCTTCACCGAACTGATGGAGCAGGCGCGCACGCTGGACCGGCTCGGCTATCACTCGATCACCACCGGCAGCCATTTCTCCACCTGGCCGCACCGGGAATTCATGCAGATTCCCTATCTGAGCCGGGTCATGGCCGAGGCGCCGAACCTGCGGCTCAACGCCGGCATCGTGCTGCTGGCCCTGCACAGTCCGCTGGAGGTGGCCGAATACTTCGCCACCATGGACCTGATGAGCAATGGCCGCATGATTTTCGGCGCGGCGCTCGGCTATCGCGAGGTGGAGTATCGCGGCTTCGGCGCACGGAAAAGCGAGGGCGTGCGCCGCTTCACCCAGAATCTGGAGGCGATCCGCCGGCTGTGGACCGAAGAGAAGGTCTCCATGGTCGGCGATCATTTCGAACTGATCGAGGCGACGATCTCCACCCCGCTGGTGCAGGCGCCGCACCCGCCGATCTGGATCGGCGCCAATGTCGACAACGCGGTGAAGCGGGCCGCGCGGCTCGGCGACTGCTGGTATGTCAACCCGCACCAGAAGCTGGGAACCATCCGCCGTCAGATGGATGTCTACCGCGCGGAGTTGGACCGCATCGGCAAGCCTTTCCCGACCGAACTGCCGATCCGGCGCGAGGTGTTCTGCGCGCCGACCTACGAGGAAGCCCAGCGCATCGCCGGCCCCTATATGAAGAACATGTACGACGCCTATGTCACCTGGGGCCAGGACAAGGCGATGGCGGAAGACGACCGCGACATCTCCATGGCCTATGAGGAATTGGCGCGCGACCGTTTCATTGTCGGCGACCCGGACACGGTGGCCGAGGAGATGGTGCGCTACAACCGCGAGATCGGCGTCAACCACATCATCATGAGCGTCCAGGGCATCGGCATGCCGCAGACCCAGGTGCTGGAAACCTTCGACCTGCTGGCGAAGGAGGTGTTTCCGAAAGTGCAGGCGGCGCTGTAGGCCGGGCAGGCGCAAGGCGTCTCCGCTTTCCCGGCCGGAGCACCTCGTCCTTCCGCTTTCCCGGCTGGAGCGCAGCGCGCGGAGGGCCGGGATCTCCGGCCGGGATTGGCTCCGGCTCTGGAATGTCCGCCCGAGTCCCGCCTCGGCTGGAGGTCCCGGACTGGCTCCGCCATCCGGGAAAGCTGGGGAGTGGTGGCCGGAGCGCCGCGTTGCGGGCAGGGCAGGCGCCTCGTCCTTCCGCTTTCCCGGCCGGAGCACCTCGTCCTTCTGCTTTCCCGGCCGGAGCGCAGCGCGCGGAGGGCCGGGATCTCCGGCCGGGTTTGTCCCCGGCTCTGGATGTCCGACCGAGTCCCGCCCCGGCTGGAGGTCCCGGATTGGCTCTGCCATCCGGGAAAGCTGGGTGTGGGCTCCGCTTTGCCGCTGCCTTACGCGGCGACCGGGCGGGCGCTGCCGCGGACCTGGGTGCGGTGCATCAGGCGGCGGCTCGCGGGGTCGAAGGAATCGCGGCGGTGCAGCACGCAGCGATTGTCCCACATCACCAGGTCGCCCACCTGCCAGTGCTGGGTCCAGGTGCGGCCATGGGCCAGCAAATGCTGCCAGAGCGCATCCAGCAGGGTCTCGCTCTCCTCGGGCGGCAGTTCCATCACATGCGCGTTCAGGCGGCGGCCGGGATAGAGCGCCTTGCGGCCGCTTTCCGGGTGGCGGATCACCAGCGGGTGCACGGCGCCCGGCAGGTCCTCGCGGGTGTAGGCCTCCGCATAGCCCTGGCGCAGGCGGCCGTCGCTGGAGCGGGTGGCGTCGTGCTTGCAGGTCAGGCCGTCCAGGCGCTGCTTCATGGTTTCCGGCAGGGCCTCATAGGCCTGGTACATGTCCATGAACCAGGTGTTGCCGCCGCTCGCCGGCACCTCCAGCGAGTAGAGGGCGGAGGCGTCGGGCGGCAGGTCGATATAGGTCATGTCCGAGTGCCATTCGGCCTCGCCGTCGCCGAGCCCGCCAATGGCCTCGCCGTCGATCTTGATGTTGGAGATGACGGTAACCTCCGGCCGGTCGGTCTTGTATTTGCGCGTCTTGAAGCCAATGGGCGCGTTCTCCAACTCGCCGAAATAGGCGGAGAAATTGGCCATGGCGTCATCGTCCAGTTTCTGCCCCCGAAACCGCAGCACCGCGTGCTCGATCCAGGCCCGTTTGATGGCGGCCGCCTCCGCATCGGTGATGCGGGCGAGGTCGACGCCGGAAATATCGGCGCCGAGCCCTTCGGCGAACGGGGTGACGGTGACGGACATGGCGGTTCCTCCTTCTTGCTTATGGGCCTGATGCGCGCGATCCGGACTCAGTCATCATAGCCGGGCGGCGGCTGGAAACCGACGATTTCCTGCTCCACCAGCTTGGCGAATTCGATGGCGGTGTAGTCCCAATACTGGCCGGCGACGGCCTGGTAGCCGACCGGCAGGCCGCCGACCAGGCCCGCCGGGCCGACCGTGGCCGGCAGATAGACGTTGCAGGAATAGCCGGCCCAGAAAATCTGCTCCGTGCCATAGACCTGCTTGCCGTTGACCGCGATGGTGCGGTCGTGGCGCACCCCGGCCTCGTCCTTGGGGAAGGCCGGGCCGGCGGCGGCGGGACACAGCAGGATGTCCCAGTCCTTGAAGAACTCGGCGAAGGCATAGCGCATGCGGTGCCGCTCGTTGTTGTGGCCGAGCCATTCGCGGTGGGCCATCAGATTGCCGCGGGACATCCAGTAGAGATAGCTGCCGTCGTCCGGCCCCTGCACCACCCGTTCCGCCAGGTCGAGCATGGACTGCGGCACCCGGCCGGACGTGGCGGCGCGCAGCAGCAGCACATAGTTCTCGAACAGCTTGCGCGTGTCGACGTCCGGTTCGATCTCCTTCACCGTCGCGCCGGCCTTGGCGAGGCGGTCGGCCAGGTGTTGCAGCGCGTCGACATAGGCCGCGTCGGTCTCGACATTGGGGTCGGTGAATTTCAGGGCGACGCGGAAGTCCGACAGGCGCCGCCGGCGCGGCGCCGGCAGGGTCAGGCTCCAGCCGATGCCGTCGACCGCGTCGGGGCCGGCCATGACGCGCAGGCCGGTCTCCAGGTCGCGCGCGCTGCGGGCCATGGGGCCGATCACCGAAATGTCGCTGGTGGCATAGGCGTCGGGCAGGGACTGGCCCCGCGGCGTCACCACGCCATAGGTGGGCTTGTGCCCGAACACGCCGCAATAGTGGGCCGGGTTGCGGATCGAGGCGCCGATGTCGCTGCCGGCCTCCAGGCCGGTCAGGCCCGCCGCCAGCGCCGCCGCCGACCCGCCGGACGAGCCGCCGGGCGTGCGGGTCGTGTCCCACGGGTTGCTGGTGGTGCCGTAGATCTCGTTGAAGGTCTGCCAGTCGGCCAGCATCAGCGGCACGTTCGACTTGCCGAACAGGTTGACGCCGGCCTTTTTCAGCCGGTCGACGGTGATGGCGTCGGTCTCGGTCACGTTGTTGCGGAAATCCGGATGGCCCCAGGTGGTGGGCGAGCCGGCCACCTGGTAGCTCTCCTTGATGGTCATCGGCACGCCGTGCAGCGGCCCCCAGACCTGGCCGCGGTCCAGCGCCGCGTCGGCCGCGTCGGCGGTGCGGCGGGCGCCGTCCACGTCCAGCCAGATCAGGGCGTTCAGCGTCGGGTTGTAACGGTCGATGCGGGAGAGGAAATGCTCCAGCACCTCCCGCGCGCTGACCTTGCGGCGGATGATCTGGGAGGCGATGTCCGTGGCGGACTGGTAGTGCAGGGGCGTGGTCATGGGCGGCGTCCTGAGCGCATCGGTCTGGCTTGGCCGTCCAGCATGCCAGGGCCGGGCGGCCGTGCCAATCGCGAGGACCGCTATCGCCCGGCGGCGATCTTGGCCCCGATCAGGCTGTCCCAGGCCTCCAGCATACGGTCGATGCCGTAGGTGGCGCGGACATGGGCGCGGTTCGCCTCGCCGATGCGGGCGCGGGCCGCGGCATCGCCGGCGAGCCAGCGCAGGCGGGCGGCGAAACCGGCCTCGTCGTCCTTGGCCACCACGCATTCGTCGGCGATGGCGGGCGCGAGCATCTGGCGCACGTCGCCGACATCGGTGGCGACCACCGCCAGGCCGGCGGCCATGGCCTCGATGACGCTGTAGGGCATCTGTTCGGTGTCGGAGGAGAGGGCGAATAGGTCGAAGGCCGCCTGGGCGCGCTCCGGCGTGTCGGTGTGGCCGAGAAAGGCGACGCGCTCGCCGAGGCCCAGCCGCCGGCTCTCCGCCTGCAACGCCGCCAGGGTCGGGCCGCTGCCGGCGATGGCGAGGCTTACGGGCAGGTCCTCCAGCGTGGCGAAGGCGCGCAACAGGCGGCCGATATTTTTCTCCTGCCGCAGCATGCCGATGGTGCCGATGACGGTGCGGTCGGAGCCGAACGGGGTCGCCAGCGGCTCGGCGGCGGCGAACCGGTCGAGCTCGATCCCGTTCGGGATCAGGTGACAGCGCCGGGCCGGAATGTGCCAGACCCGGCGGGCGATGGTCTCCAGCGTGTGCGAGGGCACGATCAGGTCGCAACGGCCGCCGAGGCCGAGGCGGCGGGTCCAGACGCGGCGGGGAATCTGGCGGGTGCCGGATTCCTCCGGCCCGAAGCCGTCCTCGCAATGCAGTTGCGGCACCGCGCGCAGCAGCCGGTTCACCAGCGCCCACTCGATGGCGCCCCAGTTGTAGGACAGCAGCAGGTCCGGCTTTCGGTTCCGGATCACGCCGGCGATGGCGCGCAGCGTGCCGAGCGAGAGGCCGCCGCCCTTCGCCACCGGCGGGGCGACCACCTCGAACGCCACGTCGGGGCTCAGGTCGGCGAGCGATTGCGTGTTGCCGTCCATCGCGACGATGGCGTGGCGATAGCGCGGGCCGAAGGCGTTGGCGATCTGGACGAAACGCCGTTGCGGCCCCCCCATCGCCAGCGTGGAGAAGGCGTGCAGCAGCAGGGGAGCCTCAGCCGCCATGGGTCGCGAACGCCTGTTGCAGGAACCGCTCACGGTCCGCCTCCGGCTGCCAGCCGAGCAGGTCCTTTTCGGCCGAGCAGTCGAATTGCGAGACCAGGCCGCGGGATTTCAGGTCGGCGAACGAGGGCACCGGCACCTTGCGGCCGGCGACGCGCTTGATGCCCCATTTCAGTAGCTCTTCCGCCTGCATCGTCCAGGGCGCCGACGGGTGATAGACCAGCGGCCGGCCGGTGGCATAGCCGAGTTCGCGGGTGTAGTCGCGCGCGCTCAACCGCACGTCGCCCACCAGGTTGAGGGTCTGGCCGATGGCGGCGGGCGTGCGGATCGCGGCGGCGATGGCGCTGGCTACGTCCTCGCCCAGCACCAGGGGCAGCGGGTTCTGGCCGTCGTTCCAGCCGATGCAATGGGTCTGGCGGTTGTAAAGGCCGATGCCGGAATGGAAGGGCGAGGTGCCGAGGCCCAGCACCACGCCCGGCCGCAGGATCGAGACCGGCAGGCCCTGCTGCCGGTGCATGTGCAGCATGGCCAACTCCGCCAGCGCCTTGGCCCGGGCATAGTCGGCGCGGCGGTCGTGGTTCGGGTCCGGCGGCGTCGCGGCGGTGATCCGGGCGTCGCGGGCGCCGAGATACAGCGCGGCGATGGAGGAGACGAACACCAGATGCTCGCATCCGGCGGCCAGCGCGGCCTCGGCGACGAGGCGGGCGCCGCCGACCATGGCGGCCTCGACCGCCGCGGCCGAGGCGCCGCCGCCGCCATGGGCCAGGTTCACGATCACCGGCGCGCGGCGCGCCATGTCGGCCACCGCGGCCTTGTCGCCGATCGAGCCGCGGAACACGCCCACCGCCGGGTCGTGGAAGGGCGCCGGCAGGTTGTCGACGCTGCGGGCGAACACGGCGACGCGCTTGCCCTCGGCCCGCAGCGCGGCCAGCGTGTGCCGGCCGATAAAGCCGGTGCCGCCCAGCAGCACCACGTCATAGCGCGCGTCGTCGGCGGGCTGCGGCGGGCGCGGCCGGGCCTTGGGGCCGTCGACCGTGGCGGCGATATCGGCGCAGACCTGCACCAGCCGCGCGCCCATCTCGCCCCGCGGGCGGTCGCCCTTGGCAAGCTCACGATAAAACGCAGCGAGCGAGCCCTGCATGCACTGGAAAAAGGCGTCGCCGCGCGGGGCGAGGCCGCTCATGCCGGCCAGATAGCGCGTCGCGCCGGCGATGCTGCCGCCGACCAGACCGGAGGCGCGCTCGGCGCCGCTTTGCAGCGTGTCGGCGAACTCCAGCCAGCGGCTGGGCGTGGCCGCGGACACGCGGTTGTTGACGATGTCGGCCTCGATCTGGCCGTCGTCGCCGATGGCGGTGACGGACCAGACCGGATGGCTTTGGCCGAGCGCGAATTGCAGTTGCGCCGTGCCGCGCTCGCAGCGCAGCGACAGCAGCCAGCCGGTGATCAACTCCAGCCCCTCGCCGACGGCGCGCGGTGGTTGTGGTTGCGCCTGGACCGCCAGAATAGGGCCGAGCAGCGCCTCGATCTGCGAGAGCGGATGCACCGCCTGTTCCAGCAGCAGGTTGCGCGGCTCCGCGAACATCCAGTGGCCGAGCTGGCCGGCGTCGAGCTGGCGCAACGGCATGTTGTAAAGCACGGAGACATGGCGCACCGGACCGATGCGGTTGGCGCGGATGGCCTGTTGCAGCCCGACCTGGGCCGGGTGGAACACGAAATTCTGATTGACGCCGAGGGCGACGCCCGCCGTCGCGGCGGCCTGTTGCAGGGCGGCGCAGTCCTCGGGCGTTTCCGCCATCGGCTTTTCCAGCAGCACGTGCAGGCCGGCTTGCAGCAGGGGCTCGGCCACGCGGCGGTGCAGGTTCGGCGGCACCAGCACATGCACCGCATCGACCCGCCCGACCAGGTCGGCGGCGTCGGTGTGGCGGCCGGCAATACCCCACCGCTCCGCCAGCGCGGCCGCGCGGCCGGGGGCGGGGTCGGCAATCCCGGTCACGCTCACACCCGGAATCTGGCGAAGCGCTTCGGCGTGAATGTCGGCGATGAAGCCCGCGCCCACCAAGCCAACGCGAATGTGCGACATGAGAACGAATTCCGTTGGTGCTGCGTTCGGGTGGCCCTGTGGAACAGGGTGTTAGTGGTAACGCTCCCGCCTTGCCAGCCTGCACATTGTCGCCTGACGGGGGATGCCCGCTGGAGGACCGGGACGGTGTCCCTCAGCGACGTTCCGGCGGGCTGCTGGGGCTGGCCAGGCGCGGCATGCTGGTGCTGGCTTCCTTGATGGTGATGCCCAGCAGCGGATAGATGGCGTCGCGGCCCCAATCCTGGATTTGCTTCTGGAAGACGACGGCGAACAGCAGGACGATGGCCACCACCGCGCCGGTCAACAGCGCGCGAGCGATCTCCCGGCCCCAGCCCGTTTCGGCCTGGAGCGCCGCCACCTGCTGTTCGAGGCCGCCCATGCGCTGTTGCAGACCCTGCGCCTGCTGCTGGAATTCCTGGCGGATCTGACCCGGCAGCACATTGCGCAAATGCAGGAGCACGTCATCGTCGCTGCGGTCCGACAGCGTGTCCGCCGCCGCTTCCAGGCGGGCAATCAGGGTCGGATCGAGGCTGACCGGGCCGGAAGCGTTTGCGGCAACCGACTCGGCCACCGCATCGGCGACAGCGGCGCGGAGGGTGGCGGCCAGCTCCGCCGCGTCGACCGCCGGCGTGGGGGCGGGCGCCAGCCGGCCTTGTTCCGCGGCCTGACGGACCAGGGTGCGAAATTCCTCGGCGGTTCGTTCCAGTGGGCTGTCGGTCATTGGTTCTTCGCTCCAGGATGGTCTTCGTGCCCGACCGGGCGCGCGTCGCCTCGGGACAATGCTCCGGTCTTGCGGAGTTTTGTCTTAAGACGACGCGCCGCATCCTCTAACCGCAAATGCCACCGCGGTGCAAATGCGACCAGTGATTGCATCGGGATTTCGCGGTTGGACAGGCTGCGCTTATAGCGCGCCGGGCCGGCGAGGAAATCGTACAGGCGGTCGCCGCGTGCGGTGCAATAGTCGATGGCGGCACTGTGGCAGACCAGCCCCGGCTTCCAGCGGTTGTCCGGTGCGGGTGCGAGCCCGGCCTGATAGGCCATGGTCCAGCCATCGACCGAAAAGTTGTAAAGATAGCCGATTACCCGATCGCCCGCCGAAATCCGCAACAGGTCCACATAGCCGTGCGGATGGGCGGTTGCGATCAGCGTTTGATGGAAGGGGTGGAACCAGCGGTTGGTGAAGGCGTTGTGCGTGGCCCGCCCCTGCCAGGATGCCACATGCAAGGCCGCGAGGCAGTCGAACCAGGCCAGGGCCTCGGCGACGGATTCGGCGCGATGGACCCGAATCGGTCCGTCCGCTTCGTAGAGGCGGATGGAGCGCCGAATGGCAGCGCGGGTGTTCTTGCCGAGGCGCACCAGGGCATCCCGGCCGTCGGTCCGCAGCGGCTCCAGGTCGAGCACAGACGACGGCGCCCGGTTGGTGCAGCGCACCGCCCACCCCGCGTCGGCGGCCGCGCAGCGCAGGGCCGCAGCGGTGGCGGCGGTGGCATTGCGGACCACGAGTTCGTCGGCATCCGGCAGGTTGTGCAATAACCAATGCAAGGCCGCGCGCGTGCCGTCGGTGTTTTCGGCCAGTCCGGCCAGCCCGTTGTATTCCAGGGCCACCCGGTCGAAGACCGGATGGCCGGTCTCGTTGAGGAACCACTGGCGGACCGGCAAAACCCGGTGCCGGGTCGTGCGGCGGTGGCCGAGCAGGGCGCCCACCCTCCCGTCAATTTCCAGAAGGGTGAGAGACGCCTCTTCCGGCGCCGTGCGGACAGTGGTACCAAGCCAGTCGGATGACAGGAAAAAGCCGGCCGTGCCAGCGCCCGGCAGACCGCGGTCAAGAACCCGGATATCGGTGTCGGCGAGGCGCATCATCGTTCAATGCCATCGCAGGGAATCGTCGAGAAGTCAGAAAGTCTTTGCCTCCGCACCCGTATATGGCCGATGTCGGCGCGTGGCGTACTTTGGTAGGCGGTACGTCGGCCTGTCCTCAACGCAAGGGGCTTTGAAATCATGGAAGACACTGTAATGCCAACATCCTCTCGCCGCCAAGTGTTGGGTGCCGCCGCCTTGGCGGTGCTGGCGCCGTCCGTGCTTTGGCGCGTGCCGGCCCAGGCCAGGACGCCGGTGCGGTTCACCGCGGCGGAAGACCTGCCGGTGCTGGAAATGGATGTTGCCACGTCGATCGCCAAACGGCACCTGGTGACCCGTGGCCAGTCCTATCGGAGGATGCCGCGGGGCGCCGTGATCATGGTTCCGGCCGGTGTCGATATCCCGGCGGCCTGGTGGGAGTTGGGCCTGCGCCGCAATGCCCCGACCCAGGACGGCGCCCGCTTCATCATCCGCGGCGAAGGGCCGAACCGGCGTGGACGGCTGGTCGCGCCGGGCAAGCAAGGGGTGATCAGCCTGAACAACCGGATCGACCGCAAGGTCTCGTTCGAATTCGAAGATCTGGAGATCCGCGCCGGACTGAGCGGGGATGGGGTGCGCCTGGTGCGGGGCGATCACGTGCGTTTGCAGCGCGTCAAGGTCACGGGCGGCAAGAATGGGATCGCGACCACAACGAACCCGATCGACGTGGAGTTGATCGATTGCGACCTTCACCATTCCGGCCGCGGCGGCGGCAAGACGCATGCGATCTATGTCAGCTATATTCGCAATATGACGGTTCGGAACTGTCGGATCTCCGCGCCAAAGGCGTTGGGGCATGTGTTCAAATGCTATGCCCGTCATCTCGACATTCGCGATTCGCATCTGTCGCACTACGAAACCGCGGAAGACCTGGCCCAGGGCTATTATGGCGGATTGCCCTTGTTCGACCGCGGCGCCTGGGGCTCGACCATTGCGGTTGGAAACACGCTTGTGCGGCGCGGGCCGGTGCGCTCGCCGGTGATCACGCTTCGCAACCGCGCCTATCCGCCCGGTTATGCCAAATGGGTCGATGAAGGATGGGGAACCGAGGCGGTGGACTTTCACCAGGTCGACAATCGCAACCCGCAAAACCCGTACCTGTTCCGCCATCTGTTCTATCAGAACCGGATCCAGAACGGGGTTTTGCCGGATGGCGGTGTGGATCCCGATGTCCGCGCCAAACCCGGCGTGCTGTTGCGCAACAATGGCAGCGCCCCCTGGGCGGTGGTCGTCAGGGGCAAGTCCGCCCAACAGGGGATGCCGGCGGATTGGCAACCGCAGAACGAGCGCGCGGTGGCCTATCTGGTCGCAAACAGGACCGAAGGGGTTCCGTTCGACCGGATGACCGAATCCACACCCTACAAGAACCCCGAAGCCGCGCCGACGCCCATCGTGGAAGCCGATACGCTGCCGCAATGGGCGGCCGACTGGATCCGGGACTGAACATCTAGCGGCGGTGCGCAAGCCGCGCGCGGAACAGGTCCACGACGCGCTCGGCATTGTGCCGCCAGGTCAGGTTGCGCCGGTGCAACAGCGCCAGCGCGCCGCCGCCCAACCGTTGGCGCAGCGCCGGGTCGTTGGCGAGGCGGACGATGGCCTCGGCAAAGGCGTCGGTATTGCCGGCCGCAAACAACAGGCCGTCTTCGCCGTCGGTCAGGATCTCCCGGATGTTGCGGGTGTCCGGCGCGACGATGGCGCGGCCGAGCGCCAGGTATTCGATCAGCTTCAAGGGCGAGGCATAGGCGACCACGTGCGGCTGCAGCGCGATGTCGAAGGCGGCCACATAGTGGGGCACCGCATCGCGCTGGACCACGCCGGTGAAGGTGACCCGGTCGGTCACGCCCAGGCGTTGCGCCTGCGCTTCCAGGTCCGGCCGGGCCGGGCCGTCGCCGACCATCAGCAGGTGGGCTTCCGGCGGCAGACGGTCGCCGGCCAGCAGGTCGATCACCTTGTCGATGCCGTGCCAGGGGCGCACGAAACCGGTGAAGCCCAGCACCAGCCGTCCCTCCAGCCCGTGCCGGTCGCGCACCGAAGCGCCATCCGCGGAGCCGTCGAGGAAGGGGGCGCCGGCCCCGTTGGGAATGATGCGGATGCGCTCTTCGGGCACCCGGGCGGCGCGGACATAGTCCGCCAGGACATTCGTCACCGGCAGGCAGACATCGGCCGCCCGCCAGGCGGTCACCTCGGTCCAGCGCGCCAGGCCCTTCAAGGTCAGATCGCCGTGGGTGGAGCGTTCCTCAAAGAGCGGCGCGTTGACCTCCAGCGCCATGGGCAGGCCGGTCAGCCATCTCAGCCACGTGCCGGAGAGGCAATAGATGTTGTAGCGCTCGTACAGCACGTCCGGCCGGTGGCGGCGCCAGGCGCGCCAGAGCTTCCAGAACGCCACGGCGCTGTAGCCGAATTCCAGCAGTTCGTAGAGCCAGGCGGGCAGGCGCTCGCGCAGGCCCGGGCCGCTGTCCGTCCCCGCATCCATGCGGCGCTTCTCGTTGCCGCCGGGCCCGACCATGACGATCTCGTGGCCGAGCGCTTCGAGCGCTTCGGTCAGTTCGCTGATATGGACGTACTGGCCGTCGGCGGCCTGGGTGCGGTGGTGATAGAGAATCTTCATCGAATGCCGCTCGGCCGTGGGGCGGCGGGGTTGCCGGCAACGGGGCGAGACGGCAGATTGCCGGCACGGCCTGTTATTGTGGTCGCCCGCACCTTCGGCGGCGGTGGAAAGGATCGGCCAAGTCCATGGATCACGCTTCGCTGACAGTTACGGAGCACCCGCTATCCTCGCTGGCCTTGGCGTATGAAGGGGAAGGGATCGCAGAAACCGACCTCGATTACTACTCTACGGCACACTGGTTCGGGAATCTCGCGGCGAACTGTCTCCAACCGGCGGAAGCGCCGGTGGTTTTGCGCGCCGGCGGTGTGGTATTGCCGCTGCGGCCGGGGCCGGTGCGCCTCGGGCCTCTCTGCGGGCGGCAGGCGCGGGGGCTTTCCAATTTCTATAGCTGCCGGTTCGCGCCCCCCGGTCTGGAACGCGCCCGCGACCCGGTTGCGGCCATGGCGGCGCTGGCCCGCGATCTGAGGCGGCGGCGCTTCGATTCGCTCTGGTTCGATGCCCTGGACGAGGGGCCGAAGGATGTCGTGGCCGAGGGGTTGAGGCGGGCGGGCTGGATCGTGGAACCGTTTCCCCAGTTCGGGAACTGGTACCTGGCGACAGAGGGGCTCGACTTCGATGCCTACTGGCAACAACGGCCCGGTGCCCTCCGCAATACCGGTCGGCGGCGCAGTCGCGCTCTGCTGGAAAAGGGGGAGGGCCGGATTGCCCGCTTCGCCCAGCCGGAGGAGGCGGACGCGGCAATTGCCGCCTACGAGGCCGTCTATGCCACGAGCTGGCAACCGGCGGAGCCGTTTCCCGGCTATATCCCCGGATTGATTCGCCAGGGTCTGGCCGACGGGGAGGCGGCGGTGTGGTGTCTGTTCATCGGCGCGCGGCCGGTTGCGGCCCAGATCTGGGTCCGCCGGCATGGCCAGGCGACGATTTTCAAGCTGGCCTATGACCAGGATTGGAGCCGGCAATCGGTGGGCACGGTCCTGACCATGGCGGCGATGCGCGCCGCTTTGGCCGACCCGACCATCCGCGAAATCGATTTCGGTTGGGGCGATGACCCGTACAAGCAGGAATGGCTGCCGGAGCGGCGCCAGCGATATGGCATTGCGGCCTACAACCCAAGGCGATGGGTGGGCGTGGCATTGGCGATTCGCAACCTTGCGCGGCAGAAGATCCGCAATGCGATGGGTTAACGGTACGTCATTATTATAATTCTTCATTTTATATTTATGTTGTTGCGGTGATTTCGATGACAATTATGATTTGAGGTAAAGGAAGGGTATATGAATGAACAGTTCTCAAGAAAATTCCATGGCGTCGGGATGTGGGTTCGGAGAAGGTGAGCCGTTCGCCGGTTGGATCTGGGCGGCCTCGCCCGGACGCTGGTCCGTGGGTATGGCCATGGCCGGGGTGGCGACCGTCTCGCTGGCCGTCTGGACCGCGATCCTGTTTGCGGTCCTGCCCTGACGGTCCGCACACGATCGTGCCGCGCGGTTTTGGGTCGCGACAGGCTGCCGAGCCTGTGATAAAGCCGGTCCCAGGTCGGATTCTGGAATGAGGTCGGGATGATTCGCTGGGTCATCGCCCTGGTGTTTTTGGGATTGGTCGGTTGCGCGCCGCAGCAGCACTCCCTGCCAAAGACGTCGGTGGCAACCACGGTGGCGAAGCCGGAGGCGTCACGGGCGCCGGCGGCGGTTGCACATGCCCGCTTCGATTGGAATATGGTGGTGGATGGCCGGCGCGTTCGCGTCCATGTGGTCGCCCCGAACACCCCACCGCCCTGGCCGACGGTCATGCTGCTGCACGGTGCCAGCGGCTTGGGGCGGGGTTTCATGGTATGGCCGGTCGCCAATGCGCTGGCGGAGCGGGGCGTGGCCGCCGCGGTGGTCCGCTATTTCGATGCCATGCCCGCCTCGGTGAAGCGCAAGGGGGCCATCCCGTATTTCCAACTGCGCGAACGCCAGCTTTCGAACATGGTCGACCAATTGTTGGTCCGCCCGGAGGTGATGGGGCCGGAACTGGCGGTTTACGGCTATTCGCTGGGCGCGTTTCACGGGTTGGGCATGGCTGCGACCGACCCGCGCATCGCCGCGGTGGTGGCTCTGGCCGGCGGCCTGCCGCGGAACGTGCCTGCGTCCGCGGTCGAACGGGCCGCGCCGGTGATGCTGGTGCACGGCACCCGCGACCGGATCGTGCCCTATGCCCGCACCCGCGAGGCCGAGGCGGTGTGGCGGCACTATGGCCGGCCGGTGAGCGTCATGAAGCTCAAAAACACCGGTCATGTGCCGCGGCCGGCGGATCGCAAGAAAATGGCCAATCTGGCCGCCGACTTCCTGGCCAAGGAATTGCAGCTCCAGGTGGCGGAACTGCCGTGACGGGCGGGCTCCGGCCCGGCCAACCGGGTATCCGTCAGCTGGGCATCCGTCAGCTGGGCACGAGCCCGCCGTCGACATTGTAGCACTGGCCGGTGATGTTGCGCGCGCCGGGGCCGGCCAGGAACACCGCCATGGCGCCGATGTCCGCCGGGGTGTTGCCGCGGCCGATCGGGATCGGCTTTTCGATGCGGGTGCGCATGTCCTCGACCGTGATGCCCTGCTCCTTCGAGCGCGTCTCCAGCAGGTCTTCCAGGATGGCGGTGAAGGTGACGCCGGGGCAGATCGCGTTCACGTTGATGTCGTGGCGACCCAGTTGCTGCGCCGCGGTCTTGGTGAGCGAGATCACCGCGCCCTTGCTGGCGGCATAGACGGCGTTCGACGTGTCCTTGAAGCCGCGGCCGGCAATGCTGGCAATGTTGATGATGCGCCCGCCATGGCCCTGGGCGATCATCTGGCGCGCGGCGGCTTGCAGGCAGAAAAACACGCCCTTGGCGTTGACCCGGTGGATGCGGTCCCAATCCTCTTCGGTCAGGTCCATGATATAGGCGGATCGGGTGACGCCCGCATTGTTGACGATGATGTCCAGCCGGCCGTAGCGGGCGACGCATTGGTCGACCATGGCGTCGATCGAGGCGACGTCGCCGCAATCGGCCTCGATGGCCATGCTGGGCACCTGGAAGTCCGAGGCTTTGGCCGCGGTGGCGACCGCGGCGGCGCGGTTGATGTCGGCGCAGGCGATGCTGGCGCCGGCCTCGGCCAGGCCCAGGGCGATGCCTTCGCCGATGCCGCTGCCGGCACCGGTCACCAGGGCGACTTTTCCGTCAAGGCGCATGGGATTTCCTCATTGTTCTGGCATTGGCGCGGGGTTCTGGCATTGGCGCGGGGTTCTGGCGCTAGCGCGGGGCGCAGGCGCGGATGGCGTCTTCGAAAATGGTGGCGGACTCCGGCCCGCGGGCGAACGGGCTGATAATCGGCTCGTCCAGGCCGGACTCGCGATAGGCCTGGATCTTGTCGCGGCATTCCTCCGGCGTGCCGGCGACGCTGGTGGCATCGACCATGGCATCGGAGACGGCGGCACTGGCGGCCTTCTGGTCGCCGCGGCCCCAGGCCTCGGCGATCCGGGCGGCTTCGTCTTCGAAGCCGTGCGAGGCGATCAGCTTGTTGTAGCGCGGGAAGAAGCCGGCATAGAGCGCCAGGCCCGGCCGGCAGCGGTCCAGCGCCTCGGCCCGGGTCTTGGCGACGGCGGTTGGCAGCAGCGAGGTGACCTTGATGGCGGCCGGGTCACGACCCGCGGCCCTGGCCCCGTCGGCCAGTCCGGCGCGGATGCTGGCCGCGGTTTGCAGGGTCGAGCGGGTCAGGATGATGCCGTCGGCGATCTCGCCGGTGGCGTGCACCATTTTCGGGAACAGGCCGGCGGCATAGATCGGAATGTCGGGCCGCAGCGGCTGGAACCAGAGATCGAAATTCTCGATCTGCACGGTCTCGCCCCGGTAGGAGACGCGGCCGTCGCGCAGCAGCGCCCGGCAGACGGCCACCGTGTCGCGCACGCGGGTGATGGGCTTGGCATAGGCGACGCCGTGCTCCGGCTCCACCTGCACCCGGTGGCTGGAGCCGACCCCCAGGATGAAGCGGCCGCCCGAAAGCTGGTCCACGGTGGCGGCTGCCATGGCGATGGTGGGGGCGGTGCGCACGAACACGCTGGTGATGGCGGTGCCGAGTTGCAGGCGTTCCGTTGCGGTGGCCACCGCCCCCAGCACGGCGAACTGGTCGCCACCATGCCCCTCCGCCACCCAGGCCGAAGTGTAGCCGAGGTCTTCGGCGAGGCGGGACAGGCGGACGATCTCGCTGGCATTCGGGCCGCCGGAGACGGCAATACCGAGGGGTGGGGACATGGAAGGCTCCCGCGAGGCTGGGCTGCGACGCCGCCCATGCTGGGCGAAAGCGCGGGGAGGGGCAAGGGGGCGAAGAGGGTGCGGACGGTGTTCGCGAGATATAGCGGCCCCGGCCCGCCGCTCTGCGGGCGGCCGGGGAACAGGGGCGAATGTTCCCCGGAGGGGGCGGAGCCGCCATCCGGGGCCGGTGTCTTCGTGCGAACACCGCTGCTGCCCGTGCTCACGAGGGCGGGCGGCCCCGGATCGGCGCTCCGCACCGTCCGGGGAACAGGGGCTTACGGGGTTTCGCGCTGGAACAGGGCGACCAGTTCCAGGTGCGGCGTCCAGACGAACTGGTCGACCGGGATCACCTGGCGCAGTTCGTAGCCCCCGCCCGCCAGCACGCCGGCGTCGCGGGCGAAGCTGGCCGGGTTGCACGAGACGTAAACCACCGAAGGCACGCCGCTTTCGGCAGTCTGCGCGGCCTGGGCAGAGGCGCCGGAGCGCGGCGGGTCGAGCAGGACGAGGTCGGCGCCGCGCATCTCGTCGGCGCGCAGCGGCTGGCGGGCGAGGTCGCGGACATGGCCGGTGATGCGGCCGCCGAGGCTGGCGCGGCCCGCTGCCTGGTTCAGCGCCTGGATCGCCGCCGCCTCGCCCTCATAGGCCGTGACGCGGAAGCCGGCGGCGGCAAGCGGCAGGCCGAAGGCACCGCAGCCGGCGTACAATTCGATCACCCTGAGCGTGCCGGGCGGGACCAGCACCTGCACCGCCTCGCGCAGGGCCTGTTCGCCGGCCGCACTCGGTTGCAGGAAGGCGCCGGGCGGGAAGGCCACCGCCGTCTCGCCGAAGCGTGCCAGCGGCGGCGTGAACTGCACCACCACTTCCGGCGGAAAGCGCTCGTCCTGCTGGAAGCTGACGCGGCCGATGCCGTGCTCGCCCGCGAACGCGATCAGCCGCTCGCGCCGCTTGCCGTTCAGGGAGACGCGGGAGAGCAGCAGCAGGTCGAGGCAGTCGTCGGTCGCCACCACCTCCGCGTCGCAGGCCATTTTCGGCGGCAGGATGTCGCCCAGCGCCTCGCGCAGGGGCGCCAGCAGGGCGGCGATGCGCGGGTCGGCGACCGGGCATTCGGCCAGGTCGATCACCTGGTTGGAGTTGCGGGCGTTGAAGCCCAGCACCGCGCCCTCGCGCCGGCCGATGGCGGCGAAGCGCAGGCGGCGGCGTTCCGGCGGGCAGAGCACGAGGTCGGCCACCAGCCCCGCGTCGTCGAAGCCGCGGCGGGCGAGGACGTCCAGCAGCAGGTCGCGCTTCCAGGCGGCATAGGCGGGCGAGGCCAGGTGCTGGGCCTGGCAGCCGCCGCAGCGGCCGAAATGGCGGCAGGCCGGGGCCACGCGGTCGGCCGACTCGCTGCGGCGCTCGACGACGCTGGCCGCCATGCCCTCGGCCCGCGGCTTGCCCAGGCGCACGAGCACCTGTTCGCCGGGCAGGGCGTTGGGCACGAAGACGGGGCCTTCCGGCGTCTCGGCAATGCCGTCGCCACGGCCGCCGAGCCGTTCGATGGTGACTTCCAGGGCCCGGTCAGGGCGAGCGGTGCGCGACAAGCAAGAACTCCACATTTCCTTCGGGGCCCGTGATCGGGCTTTCGACAATGCCTTGAACGGTCCAGCCCGCACCCTCGGCCCAGGCGCGGACCCGCTCGCAGACGGCGCGGTGCACGTCGGGGTCGCGGACGACGCCGCCCTTGCCCACATGCTCGCGCCCGGCCTCGAACTGCGGCTTGATCAGGGCGACGAGCCGGGCGTTCGGCCGGGTGAGCGCCAGCGCGGCCGGCAGCACGGTGGCGAGGCCGATAAAGCTGGCATCGCACACCACCCAATCCACCGGCTCCGGGATGTGCTCGGCGGTCAGATGGCGGGCGTTGGTCTTTTCCAGCACCACCACGCGCTCGTCCTGGCGCAGGCGCCAGGCCAGCTGGCCGTGGCCGACGTCTACGGCGTAAACCC
Source organism: Alphaproteobacteria bacterium (assembly GCA_020638555.1). Classification (NCBI taxonomy): domain Bacteria; kingdom Pseudomonadati; phylum Pseudomonadota; class Alphaproteobacteria; species Alphaproteobacteria bacterium. Next base: position 212,249 of record JACKII010000002.1, read on the forward strand.
GGACAGCGCCATGAGCCAAAAGCACATCGGTAAAGCCGCCGGTGGAGGCGCCCACGTCGATGCAGACGGCACCTTCGGGCGAGAGGCCGAAGGCATCCAGCGCGTGCGCCAGCTTCAGGCCGCCGCGGCTGACCCAGGGATGGTCGCGGCCACGCACCTCCAGCGGCACGTCGTCCTTCAATTGCGTGCCGGGCTTGTCCAGCTTGCGCTCGCCGCTGAACACCTTGCCGGCCAGCACCAGCGCCTGGGCTTTCGAGCGGCTCTCGACCAGGCCGCGGTCGACGAGCATTTGGTCCAGGCGGTGTTTGGGGGGCATGGCTCGGCTGCAAGTGGGTGGGAGAGCGGGGCGATTTTGCGTATAAAGGCCCGAACTTTCTTCCCCCATGCAAGAGGAACCTTGGCCCATGAGCATCGCCGCCCGCCTGAAAGAGCTTGGCATCACCCTGCCCGACGCGCCGAAGCCGGTGGCGAACTATGTGCCGGCGGTGCAGGCCGGCAATCTGGTGTTCGTGTCCGGCCAGGTTTCGGCCGCCGGCGGCGCGGCGGTGAAGGGCAAGCTGGGCGCCGACGTGTCGCTGGAGGACGGGCAGAAGGCGGCCCGGCTCTGTGCGCTGGCGATCCTGGCGCAGGTGAACGCGGCCGTGGGCTCGCTCGACAAGGTGAAGCGCGTGGTGAAGCTCGGCGGCTTCGTCGCCTGCACGCCGGAGTTCGACCAGCATCCGGCGGTGGTCAACGGCGCCAGCGACCTGATGGTCGAGGTGTTTGGCGACAAGGGCAAACACGCCCGCTTCGCCGTCGGCGTGCCCTCGCTGCCGCTGGGCTTCGCCGTCGAGGTGGACGCGGTGGTCGAGGTCGAAGGCTGAGCCTGCGGGCGGGTGCCGGCCGCGCGGCGGGCATCCGTCACTTTGCCTGTTCGCTCCGCGCCTCGACATAGGTGGCGAGCGCGCCCAGCATCAGGATGGCGCTGGCATAGAAAATCCAACGCGGGTGGCCGTGGTCCATCAGCCAGCCATAGATCAGCGGCGTGATCGCATTGCCGAGGCTGAGGCCGGATGAGGTGAAGCCGTAGAGCGTGCCCATCTGGCCTTTCGGCGCCAGCGCCCGCACCAGCAGGTCGCGCACCGGCAACAGCGTGCCGTTCAGGGCGCCGGCGACGATGAACACCACCATCAGCACGATGGCCGGCATGGCGACCGAGCCGATCAGGGCGGTCAGGGCGGCGATGCTCAGAATGCTGAAATAGAAGATCAACTGCGGTCGGCCGGTGGTGTCCGCCGCCCATCCGCCCAGCAGGTTGCCGAACGAGGCGCCGACCAGATAGCCGGTCAGCGCGCTGGCGATCAGTTCCGGGGCGATGTCGGTCAGGGCGGTCAGCGCCGGCAGCGAGAAATTGCGGATGCCGCCGAACGCCATCGCGTGCACGATCTGGAAGGCCAGCAGCAGCAGCGCCGCGCGGGACAGCAGGAACCGCCAGCCGGGGCCGTCGGCGGCCTTCGCCTTGGTCTCGGTCTTGCGTTTTTTGGGTTGGTGGTCGGCGTCGGTTTCCAGATGGCCCGCCTGCAACAACAGGACCGCCGCCGTGGCGAGGCCGCAGCAGCCAGCGACGATGAATGCCGTTTGCAGACCATAGAGCGAGGCCAGCGGCACCATGACGATCGGTGCCAGCGCCCAGCCCATATTGCCGCTGACCGAATGCAGCGAGAACGCGCGCCCCAGCCGCCGCTCGTGCACCTTGGCCGCCAGGATCGAGAAATCCGCGGGGTGGTAGATGGCATTGGCGATGCCGCCGAACACCGCCAGCACCATCATCGCGCTGTAGGATGCGACCAGGCCATAGCCCAGCACGCTGGCCGACAGCACGGCGGTGCCGAGGATCAGCGGCCAGCGGGCGCCGATCTTGTCCACGATGATGCCGAGCGGCGTTTGGGCCACGGCGCTCATGGTGCTGAACACGGTCACCAGCAGGCCCAGCTCCACATAGGTCCAGCCGAAATGATCGGCCATGAACACGAACAGTGCGGGCAGGACCAACTGGTAGAAATGGCTGAAGAAATGCGCCGCACCCACAAGCCCGATCACACGGGCATCGCGGGAAAGCGGCGGGATGGGGGTGGCGGGTGCGGTCATGGGCGTCGCGTGGTAGCTGCGGGAGCGGTCGCCTATCTAAGCCGGTTCCGCGCGGTCTCGCTAGATGGTTGCCGCGGACCGGGAGCGGTGTCGGGACGGTTCCGGTCGCGCCCGCCGACTCCCGGCCCGAAGCGCTGGCGCGTCGGGGCTCCATCGGCTAAACAGCCGAACGCGGTTGGCCGGAATGGAGTTCGGGAGACTATGGGCGATCTGAGTTCATCCGAAACCGCACGCCTGTTCTATCTGAGCGTGCTGGGGATCGTGCTTCTGGTCTCGGTTTTCTCGCTCTATCGCCACCGGCTCGGCCAATCGTTGCAGCATGTCGCGATCTGGGGATTGATCTTCGTCGCTGTCGTGCTGGCTTTCGGCTTCAAGGACGAGTTGCTGGCCATTATCCAGGCCGACAAGGGCCGGGTGGTCGACGCGCGCACGATGTCCTTCACCCGGGACCGCGACGGCCATTTCTACGCCCGGCTGGCCGTCGACGGCCAGGACGTGTCCTTCCTCATCGATACCGGGGCCAGCGATCTGGTCCTGACCCGCGAGGCGGCCGCCAGGGTTGGCCTGGACGTCGACCGGCTGGATTTCAGCCGGCCGGCCCAGACCGCGAACGGCACCGTGCTGGGGGCGCCGGTCGTGCTCCGCACCGTGACGCTGGGGCCGTTCGAGGATCGCGACGTCCCGGCGGTCGTCAACGGCGGCGACCTCGATACGTCCTTGCTGGGGATGAGCTATCTCAAGCGGTTTCGGTCGTTCCAGATACAGGGCGATCGCATGACCCTGGTGCGCTGAGCGCCGCGGGCCGGTGGGGCGGCGGAGCGAACCGCCGTCAATAGCCCAGCGCGCAGCCGTCCTTCCGCGTCTCGCTGCCGGCGGTGAGCACGCCTTCCTTGCGGTCGATCCAGATCGCTTGGCCGCCGCCGTGCGGGCGCACCAAATATTCGCAATCGTGGCCGAGCGCGCGCAGTTCGCTCGCCATTTTCGGGCCGATCGTGGTTTCCAACTCCAGCTTGCCGCCATAGCTCATGACGCGGGGCAGCGCGATGGCCGCCTGCGGGTCCATGCCGTAGTCGAGCATGTTGGACAGCACCCAGGTGTGGCCGATCGGCTGGAAATTGCCGCCCATGACGCCGAACGGCATCACCGCCTCGCCATCCTGCATCAGCATGCCGGGGATGATGGTGTGCATTGGCCGCTTGCCGCCGGCGATGGCATTGGGATGGCCCTGTTCCAGCGTGAAGCCCCAGCCGCGGTTTTGCAGCACCACGCCCGATTTCGGCCCGACAATGCCGCTGCCGAAGCTGTGGAAGGTGGAGTTGATGAAGGAGCAGGCATTGCCGTCCCGGTCGACGACGCAGAGATAGACCGTGTCGCCGTTCTTATCGAGCCCCGGCGGCGGCAGTTCCGGCATGGCCTTGTTGTCGTCGATCAGGGCGCGCAGGCGCTCGGCATAGCCCTTGGAGAGCAGCAGGTCCTGGGGCACGTCCGCCATGCGTGGGTCGGCGACGAAGGCGTTGCGGTCGCGGATGGCGAGGCGGCTGACCTCCGCCATGCGGTGCAGGCGGGTGACGGCCAGCGGGTCGTCCGGCTGCTGGAAGCCCTCCCACATGTTCAGCATCAGCAGCGCGATGATGCCGACGCCATTGGGCGGGCATTCGTAGACCTGATAGCCCTTGTAGTCGGTGACGATGGGGGTGACGTATTCCGGCTGGCTGGCGGCGAAGTCGTCGAGCGTGTGCAGGCCGCCCATGGCGCGCAGATGGCCGACCAGGTCCTCCGCGACCTCGCCGGTGTAGAAGGCGTCGCGGCCACCCTTGGCGATCTTTTTCAGGGTTTCGGCCAGTTCCGGCTGGCGGTAGACCGTGCCCTCTTTCGGCGCCTTGCCGCCATTGCGCAGCAGGATCGCCTTGGCGGCCGGGTCGATGGAGAGCTTGTCCTCGGCCAACCGCCAGTCGAGCGCGGCGCGGTCGTGCACGGCGAAGCCGTTCTCCGCATAGCCGATGGCCCATTGCAGGCATTCGCCCAGCGACTTGGTGCCGTGCTCGCGCAACAGCGCGTCCCAGGCGCCGACCGCACCCGGCACGGTGACGGCGTGGGGCGAGGTGGTGTCCAGCTGGGTGATGCCCCGGTCGGCATACCATTCGGCCGACGCGGCGGCCGGCGCGCGGCCGGAGCCGTTCAGCGCCACCAGCGGCCCGTTCGCCGGCTTGTAGAGGCAGAAACAGTCTCCGCCGATGCCGGTCGAACCGGGCTCGGTCACGCATTGCACCGCGCAGGCGGCCACCGCGGCATCCAGCGCATTGCCACCGGCCCGCAACATCTCGATCCCCGCCAGCGTCGAACTGGGCTGCGAGGTGGCGACCATGCCATTCGTGGCGCGGACGGCGGAGCGGGTCGGCTGGTGGAAATCGCGCATCGGGCGAGGCTCTCCGGGACGGTGGCAATCGGAATCGGCGGAGCCTACGCCGGTTGGTCCGTATTGGCTAGATGCCCTACCCGACTGATCAGATGATGGCGCGTTCCCGGAACGGCTCGCCGCGGGCGATCCGCTCATAGCCGAGCGGCGACAGGTCGAGCGAGCGGAATTCGCCATGGGCGATCCATTCGGCCGTGCCGCGGCCCATGGCCGGCGACTGCTGCAAGCCGTGGCCGGAAAAGCCGTTCAGGAACAGGAAGTTCCGAACCTCGTCGTGCGGACCGACAATGGCGTTCTGGTCCAGCGTGTTATAGTCGTAATGGCCCATCCAGGCGTTCAGCAGCTTCACGCGCTCGAATGCGGGCACGCGGTGGGCCAGCGCCGGCCAGACCTTGTCCTCCCAGACGCCGGAATCGACGGCGAAATCGTCGAAATCGACCGCCCGGTCGTCGTCCGGCGGGCAGCCGCAGAGATAGTTCGCACCGTCGGAACGCATGTGCACGCCGGAGGGGTCGATGGTCAGCGGCAGGGCGCGGGGCAGCCGGTCCTCGGCGGCGAAGACGAAGGAAAAGCGTTTGCGCGGCTCGATGGGGATGTGAATGCCGGCCATGGCCGCGGTCCGGGCGCCGCGCGTGCCGGCGGCGTTGACCAGCCAGCCGCAGGCCACCCGCTCGCCGGAGGCCAGGGTCACGCCGGCAATGCGGTCGCCGGTGCGTTCGATGGCCACCACTTCGTTGGTGACGTATTCGACGCCGCGTCGCCGCGCCACGCGCCGCCACCAGTCGAACAGGGTGGAGCCTTCGAAATAGCCCTCGTCCCGGGTGTTGTGGCTGCCGAGGACGATGTCGGCGAGGTTGTAGAACGGATAGTCCGCCAGGATACGGTCCGGCGTCATCAGCCTTGTGCCGGCACCGCAGGCGGCCTGGGTTGTCTGGTTGGCGCGCAGCACGGCGGCGAAACGCTCGTCGGCGGCCAGGTAGAGATAGCCGAAGCTTTGCAACGGCACCGGCGGCACGTCCGGGTCGCCGCCCATATAGGCGCGGAAATTCTTCACATAGTCGGCGCCGAACTGCGAGATGCGGATGTTGATCTCGGCCGAATATTGCTGGCGGATGCAGGAATTGGTGCGCGCGGTCGCGGAATTCTCATACGAGGGGTCGCGCTCCACCACCAGCACCCGCCCGTCGAAATCCGGATTGTCGGCCAGGAACCACGCCGTCGCCGAACCCATCATGGCGCCGCCGACGATCACCACGTCATAGCGGGCGTGGCGCGGTGTCGGACCGATGGGGGGAGGGGCCATGGGAGCCGGATTTCGTCAGGTCAGGACCATCGCCAGGATAATGGCGGACAGAATGCCCCAGATCAGCACGTTGGCGTACATGCGCAACACCAGCCGGTTGTCGGAATCCTTGGGCAGGCCGGTCAGGCTGGCGACGAAGTCGCCGGGCCAGAGGAACAGTTTCATGCGGTTCTCCTTTTACATTCTTAATATAGAATGTTTATGGCGCGTTTTCCAGCAGCGTGACCCCGGCCGCGCGCAGGGCGCGCGTCGCCGCGGCTTCGGAGCCGTTCAGGTCGATGGCGCGGCAGGCGGCCGTCGCCACCGTCACATCGAACCCCAGGCGGCGGGCATCGAGCGCGGAATACAGCACGCAGAAATCGTAGGCGAGCCCCGCCAGGGTCAGGGCGGCGATATCGCGCTCGCGCAGATAACCCGCCAACCCGGTGGGCGTGGTGCGATCGTTCTCGAAAAAGGCGGAATAGCTGTCGATCTCGGGCCGGAAGCCCTTGCGGACCGCCAGTTGCGCCCGCGTCCGGTCCAGACCGGGGTGGAAGGCCGCGCCGTCCGTCCCCTGGACGCAATGGTCCGGCCAGAGGGTTTGCTCGCCATAGGGCAGCAACGCCGTCTCGAACGGCGCCTTGCCGGGATGCTGGCTGGCGAACGAGCGGTGGTCGGCCGGATGCCAGTCCTGGGTCAGCAGCACATGCTCGAAGTCCCGGGCCAGGCGGTTCGCCAGCGGAACGATCGCATCGCCATCCGGCACCGCCAGGGCGCCGCCGGGGCAGAAGTCGTTCTGAATGTCGATCAGGAGCAGGGCTTCGGCCATGGGGAGGCTCCCGCGGATGCGCAGTCAACCACTATTGCAGCGGAACCCCTTTCATTTGGGTGCAGTCGGCGGGCGTTGCCATCACGATTTGGTCGCGCAACCGGCAGGGCGCGAAGACGTTCGGCAGGGGCTCTGAGGGCGCCGCTTTGGGTGCCGCCGCTTTGGGTGCCGTCGGTTCCGTCAGTTGGGGCGGCGGAGGCGGTGTCTCCGGCATGGGCTCGGCCTGCTTGGCCGGTTCCGGCGATTGCTCGGCATCCGCAGGCGGTTGCGGCGCGGCCTGGTCGGGCGCAGGGGTCTCCGGTGTGCCCGTGTGGACGGGGACCAGTTGCAGCATCTCGACCTTGGGCTCCGTTTCCGCTTGTGGCGCGGGGGCCGCGGCGGGTGCGGGTGCCGGCGGGGGAGACGCCGCCGGCATGGCCTTGGCCGGTGCCGCCGGTTTCGGCGCCTTGGCCTTCGGCGGCGCGACCGTGACGGACGGCGTCTTTGCGGCCGCGGCTTTGGGCGGCTCTGCTTTCGGCATCGCGGCGGCGGGGGCCTCGACAGCCGGGGCCTGCACCACGGGCGTTTGGAAGTTCGGCCCCTGCGGGCTCGGCGTTGCGGCGGCGGGGGCCTGGACCGTGGCGCCCCGGACATCCGGCGTTTGCAACTCGGTCGCTTCGGTTGCGGCCGCCGCCGGTGTCTCCATCGGCGCGGCGGGGAGCGCGTTGCCCGGTGTCTGTGGCATGGCCGGTGACGTGGTCGGTGGCGTGGCCGCCTCGGTCGAGGGCAGGGGCGGCATCGGCTCGATCAGCGGCGGCGGCTGCCGGATCGGCAGGGGCGGTTGCAGGTCGGGCGCCCTGGGGCGAACCGGCCGTGCCGCCGGCGCCTCCGAACTTTCGACCACGTTTCCGGCCTCGTCGGTCGAGTCGCTGAGACCCAGTGTTTCGCAGCCGCCAACGGCCAGCAACAGGGCGGCCGCGACGATGTGTAACCCACGCATTCGCATCTCCAACGCTCCGGGATCAGCCGAGGCTGGCCCGCAGGGCCGCGATCCGGTCCAGCACCGGCAGGATCGCATCCGCCTTCGCCGAATCGAGGCTGAACACCACCCGGGCGATGCCCGCATCGCGGTAGCGCTTCAGCATGTCCGCGTCCTCGCCGGCGCCGAAAACCGACACCGGCAGGCTGTCGGGCTCGCGGCCGGCTTCCGCCGCCATCTGCCGGAAGCGCGGCAGTTGGTCGAGCACGTCCGCGCCGCGGCCGCCCAGCGGAATCCAGCCGTCGCCATAGGCAATGGCCCGTTGCGCGGCGTGGGGCATGGCGCCGCCGACCAGGATTGGCGGGTGCGGTTTCTGCACCGGCTTCGGCCAGGTCATCATCGGTTCGAAACTCTGGAACCTGCCCTGAAATTCCGGCTTGGTCTGGGTCCAGATCGTCTTGAGCATGGCGACCCGCTCGGCCATCAGCGCGATGCGGGTGCGCGGGTCGGTGCCGTGGTCGGCCATCTCCTCCCGGTTCCAGCCGGCGCCGATGCCGAACAGGAAGCGGCCGCCGGAGAGCAGGTCGAGCGTCGCCACTTCCTTCGCCAGTTGCAGCGGGTCGCGCTGGACGATCAGGCAGACGCCGGTGGCGAGCTTCAGGGTCTTGGTGACCACCGCGGCCGTGGCCAGGCCCACGAACGGGTCGATCACGTCGTAATAGCGCTTCGGCAGCTCCGGCCCGCCGCCCCAGGGCGACTTGCGTGAGAGCGGAATGTGCGAGTGTTCCGGCGCCCAGAAGGATTCAAAGCCCCGCTCTTCCAGCGCCGGGCCCAGTTCGGCCGGAGGCATGGAATAGTCGGTACAAAACATGGAGGCACCGAACTGCATGGGCGGGGTTTCCCTTGAACGAATGATCGAGGCGCCACCATAGCGCGTGTCGCGGCGGGTGGCCACTCATGCGGCGTCGTGGAAGATCAGGCCCAGCGTGTGCCGTTCGCCCCATATTACGCGGCTGACGCCATGGCGCAGCGACGCGCGCAGGATCGACCGCGCGCCCTGCACCGGCCGCTCGTTGGTCGGGAAGAGGATGAAAGAACCCTGGGGGATGTCGACCGCCGTGCCGATCGCCTGCTGGCGCGGGCGGTTCTCCACCAGCAGGAACTGCCCGCCGCCGAAATCCTGGCCCGGACGGCTCAGCATCGCGGTGGCCTGGAGCGGAAAGGCCAGGTCGCCGTAAAGATCGCGGTGCAGCCGGTTGTAGCCGCCTTCGCCATAGCGCAGCAGCAGGGGCGTGGGCTTGGTCTGGCCGTTGGCAGCGCAAACCGCGCGATATTCGGCCAGCGTCGGGGGATAGTGGGTGTCCCGTCCCATGGCCCGCAGCATGCGGTTGGCCATCGGTGCCAGGCCCTCGTAGAAGGCTTGCCGCAGACCCTGGATCAGCGGTGGCAGCGGATCGGCGAAATAGGCGTAGTCGCCTTCGCCGAAGGCGTGGCGCGCCATCACCACGCGCGAACGGAACGGCCGGTCGTCGCGGTAGAGGGCACGCAGGGCGGCACACTGGTCCGCCGTCAACACGGGCGGCGTCAGCGCATAGCCATAGGCCGTCAGGTCCGCTTCGAGCGCGGCCCAGTTCAGCGCGGCCCAGTCTAGCGGGGACCAGTCCATCAGGGGCCGGTCCAGAGCGAGCGGCCGCATCGGCCCGCGCTCAGGCGTGCGCGCGCTCGCCCTCGGCCGCGATCGGATGTTCGTCGGTGGCGGGGTCGAACAGGCGGTGGAGATGGACGATGAAATACCGGGTTTCGGCGTCGTCAATGGTGCTTTGCGCCTTGCCGCGCCAGACTTTCAATGCCTCGGCATAACTCGGATACATGCCGACGATATCGATGTCCTCGATACTTTCGAACGTCCGCGAATGCGGGTCTTTCAGTCGACCGCCGAATACGAGGTGCAACAACTGTTTCGCCATTGGGGGCCTCTTGCGTTCGAGCGTTTCACACCGTCGGCACGTGCGCGCGACGGGAACCGAAGACCCCCTACATAATTGAGCGAGCCGCGCTCCGCACCCCGACATTGGTCGAATTTTGTCGCAGTGCGGCCGCGGAGGCTAGGGTTTTTGCGCGATCATCAACACCGGGGCGAGGCGGCCCGCGCTGATATTGGCCACCATATTCGCCACTTTGGTGGCGGCGCTGGCCCCCATCAGGATATGCAGGCCAAGCGGCGGCGGCCCGCCGGCCTGGGCGGACGCGGCGCGCATCTTGGTGAAAAAATCGAGCGCGATGGCGCTGCGGTTTTCGTCGTGGACGAGGTCGAGCCTCGCATCGGTGATGGCGCTGCGGTAGTCGTCCGCGGGGGCGGCGGCGTTGGCGGCCGGCGTCTCGGCCCAGGGCACGGGAAAGGAGAGATCGCCCGGCCCGGTGCGCATCACGTCATAGATCGCCACCCGGCCGCCCGGCCGCAGCACCCGGGCGATCCCCTCGGCCAGCGTGGCCTTGTCGGCGATGTTCATGCCGACATGCAGCAGGTAAGCCTTGTCGAAGCTCTGGTCGGCAAAGGGCAGGGCCATGGCGTTGCCGTTCTGCAAGGCGACCTGCGGGCGAAGATTGAACCAGTCGCTCAGGGTGTTGCCGGTGGCGACATATTCCGGCGTCAGGTCGATGCCGCTGACCGTGCAGCCGTATGTGGCCGCCGCCAGGCGGGCCGGCCCGCCGATGCCGCAGCCGATGTCGAGGACGCGGTCGCCGGCTTCCAGGCCCAGCGTGTCGAACACGGACAAGGTCGCCGCCCGTCCGCCGATATGGAACTCTTCGACCGGCGCCAGATCGGCCATGCTCACCGTGGCCGGCGATTTGCCCAGCCTGGCCATGCCGGCCTCGATCGCCTGTAACAGCGAACCGTGGTGATAGTGACCGCTGACAATACTCGCATCTGCCATGACGGCCTCCTAATGGAGTAATGTATTTATTATAGTGGCAGATTTCGATTTGTCAGCGGTCGGTTGGCCATTAGAGATCGGCGTATTTCTGGATCGTGTCGGACCATTGCTTCAGGTCTTCCGGGCCGCGGATGCGGTTGGCGAGACCGGCTGCGCCCGTGACCGGCACCAGCAGGCGCTTCACGCCCATGGCGGCGAGCGCGGGGATGTCGTCCAGATTGTCCGGCAGGCTGGCGGTGAACTCGATGGCGTCCGGGTCGCGGCCGTGTTCGCGGGCGGTGTCGCGCGCCAGTTGGAACAGCTCTTTGGGATTGCCGCGGGCCGGGAAAAAGCCGTCGCCGAGGCGCCCGGCCCGGCGGGCCGCCGCCTTGGAATGGCCGCCGACGATCAGCGGCACGGTGCCGTTCGCGGGCTTGGGCCGACAATAGGCGCCGTCGAACTTCACGAACCGGCCGTCATAGGCGGGGCGCTCCATCTGCCAGAGCGCGCGCATGGCTTGCATATAGTCGTCGCAACGGGGGCCGCGCTCCTCGAAGTTGGCGCCGATGATGTCGAATTCCTCGCGCAGCCAGCCGACGCCGATACCCAGCAGCACGCGGCCGCCGCTCATGGCGTCCAGCGTGGCCACCTGCTTGGCGCACACCACGGGCGAATGCTGCGAGAGGATCAGAATGCCGGTCGCCAGTTTGATCTTCGAGGTGACCGAGGCCATGTAGGCCATCCACACCAGCGGGTCCGGCAGGTCGGTCGCCGCGTCGATGCCCGGCATTTTTCCGCTATCGGAATAAGGATAGCTGGACTCGTAGCCTTCCGGGATGATCGTGTGTTCGACGGTCCAGGCGCTTTCGAAGCCGGCGGCCTCGCCCGCCTGCACCAGTTCCATGGCCCTGGCGGTGTCGGTGTATTTTCCGGTGTTGCAATATCTTAAGCCGAACTTCATCGGGCGGTCCTCCTGGGGGATTGTGCAAACACGGTACACGGGCGGCTCGGACTTGCCTATATTGGCCGTGAAAGCCTGCCCACCGCAGACGCATGAGGATCGATATGGCCGACGGCTCCAGCGCGACCGCCCCCCAACTGCGCGACGTTTCCCTGGACGACAAATACACCGCGGAAAGCGGCCTGGTGTTCATGACCGGCACCCAGGCGCTGGTGCGCCTGCCGCTGGAACAGCACCGGCGCGACAAGGCGGCGGGCCTGGACACGGCGGGGTTCATCACCGGCTATCGCGGCTCGCCGCTGGGCGGCTATGACCAGCAATTGCAGCGCGCGTCCCGGCATCTGAAAGAAAACCAGATCCTGTTCCGCCCCGGCGTGAACGAGGATCTGGCCGCGACGGCGGTCTGGGGCTCGCAGCAGGCGGGGCTCTGGAACGACGGCAAGCATGACGGCGTCTTCGGCATCTGGTACGGCAAGGGGCCGGGGGTGGACCGGTCCGGCGACGTGTTCAAGCATGCCAACGCGGCCGGCACGCTGAAGCATGGCGGCGTGCTGGCCTTTGCCGGCGACGACCACATGGCCAAGTCCTCGACCAGCGCGCACCAGAGCGAATATGCCTTCGTCGATGCCTCGATCCCGGTGATCGCGCCCTCCGGCGTGCAGGAATTCCTCGACCTGGGTCTGCACGGCTTTGCCATGAGCCGGTTCTCGGGGCTTTGGACCGGCTTCAAGTGCATCGGCGAGACGGTCGACAGTGCGGCGACCGTGAATGTGGGCCTGGACCGCATCCAGCCGGTGATTCCCAGCGATTTCGAAATGCCGGAAGGCGGCCTGAACTCGAAGCTGATCGTGGCCGAATTCCTGATGCTGGAGGAATTGCTGCACAAGTACAAACTGCCGGCGGCGCTGGCCTATGCCCGCGCCAATCGCCTGGACCGGGTGGTCTGGAGCGGCCCGCGGCGGCGGATCGGCATCGTCACCACCGGCAAGTCCTATCTGGATGTGCGCCAGGCGCTGGACGATCTGGGCCTGGACGAGGCGACGGCGGCGGGCTTGGGCCTTTGCCTTTACAAGGTGGCCATGACCTGGCCGCTGGAAAACGAGGGCGCCCGGGCGTTCTGCGAAGGACTGGAGACGGTGTTCGTCGTCGAGGAAAAGCGCTCACTGATCGAATGGCAGTTGAAGGATGCGCTCTACCGCGTGCCGGCCGACCGGCGCCCGGACGTGATCGGCAAGACCAACTCGGCCGGTGCGCCGCTGTTGCCGAGCAATGGCGAACTCACCCCCAACATGATCGCGCGCGAGATCGCCAGGCTTCTGGACACGGACGCGGTGCCGTCGGGCCTGCGCAGCCGCATCGGCGAGCGCATCGCGCAAATGGATGCGTTGCAGGCGGCCAGCGGCGGCAACCAGCCGCCCAGCATGGTGCGAACGCCGTATTTCTGCTCCGGCTGCCCGCACAACACCTCGACCCGGGTGCCGGAGGGCAGCCGCGCCGGCGCCGGTATTGGCTGCCACTACATGGCGATGTGGATGGACCGGAACACGCTGGGCTTCACCCATATGGGTGCGGAAGGCGCGAACTGGACCGGCCAGGCACCGTTCGTGACCACGCCGCACATTTTCCAGAATCTGGGCGACGGCACCTATTACCATTCCGGCCTGCTGGCGATCCGGGCGGCGGTCGCGGCCGGCACCAACATCACCTACAAGATCCTCTACAACGACGCGGTCGCCATGACCGGCGGCCAGAGCCATGACGGCCCGCTCGACCCGGTGTCCATCGCGCACCAGGTCTGGGCCGAAGGGGTGAAGCAGGTCCAGATCGTCGCCGACGAGAAAGAAGACCTGCCGGCCAATGCCAACTGGCCGCCGGGCACCAAGGTGCACGAGCGCGCCGACCTCGACCGGGTGCAGCGCGAGTTGCGCGAGGTCCCGGGCGTGACCGCCATCGTCTATGTGCAGACCTGTGCCGCGGAAAAGCGCCGGCGGCGCAAGCGCGGCCAGTTCCCCGACCCGGACCAGCGCGTGTTCATCAACGAGGCCGTGTGCGAGGGCTGCGGCGATTGCGGCGTCAAGTCGAACTGCGTCTCGGTCACGCCGGTCGATACCGAGTTCGGCCGCAAGCGCCGCATCGACCAGTCGGCCTGCAACAAGGATTTCTCGTGCCTGAAAGGCTTCTGCCCCTCGTTCGTGACGGTGAAGGGCGGCAAGCCGCGCAAGTCCAAGGGCGTTGAGGGGACCGAGCCGCCGCACCTGCTGCCGGTGCCGGACCTGCCGGGGCTGGACGAGCCCTATGGCATCATGATCACCGGTATCGGTGGCACCGGCGTCATCACCATCGGCGCGCTGCTGTCCATGGCGGCGCATGTGGAGGGCAAGGCCTCGACCGTGATGGACATGACCGGCCTCGCCCAGAAGGGCGGCGCGGTCTGGAGCCATCTGCGCATCGCCAATACGCCGGAGGAGTTGCACGCGGTGCGCATCGCAGCCGGCGGCGCGAAATCGCTGATCGGCTGCGATCTGGTGGTCTCCGGCCAGGCGGACACGGTCTCGAAGCTGACGCGCGCGAGCAAGGCGGTGGTGAACAGCTATCGCCAGTTCACCGGCGATTTCACCCGCAATCCGGACTTCCAGTTCCCAACCGACGAGATCAAGGGCCGCATCACGTCCGCCGCGGGCGAGGCCAATGTCGACTTTCTCGACGCCACCGACATCGCCACACGGCTGATGGGCGACAGCATCGCCACCAACATGTTCATGCTGGGCTATGCCTTCCAGAAGGGCATGGTGCCGTTGTCGGAAGCCTCGATCCTGCGGGCGATCGAGTTGAATGAGGTCGCGATCGACTCGAACAAGCGCTCGTTCGCCTGGGGACGGGCGGCGGCGGCCAATCTCGCCATGGTCATGGACCTGCTGGGCGGCGAGAAAAAGGCCACCAACCAGCCGGATATCGCCAAGACGCTGGAAGAGATCGTCGCCAAGCGCGTCGCCGTCCTGACCGACTACCAGAACGCCCGCTATGCCCGGCGCTATCGGGCGCTGGTCGACACCGTGCGGGCAGCCGAGCAGGAGAAAGGTCTGGGCGAGGCGCTGAGCGAGGCGGTGGCCCGCTATTATTTCAAGCTGATGGCCTACAAGGACGAATACGAGGTGGCGCGCCTCTACACCCAGCCGGAGTTCAAGGCCGCGCTGGAGGCGCAGTTCGAGGGCGACTACACGCTGGAATTCAACCTGGCGCCGCCGCTGCTGACCAAGGTCGATCCGGCGACCGGCGAGCCGAAGAAGAAACAGTACGGCCCCGGCATGCTGCGCACCTTCGGCTGGCTGGCGAAGCTGCGCGTGCTGCGTGGCACGCCGCTGGACGTGTTCGGCCGCACCGAAGAGCGGAAAATGGAGCGCCGGCTGATCGGCGAGTACGAGCAGACGGTGAGCGACCTGCTGGCCGGCCTCTCGCGCGAGAACCATCGCTATGCGGTGGAGATCGCCAGCATTCCCGAGCACATCCGCGGCTATGGCCATGTGAAACAGCAGCACGTCGCCGATGCCAAGGCAAACGAGGCGGCGCTGTGGCAGAATTTCCGCAACCCCTCGGCGGCCACCGCGCTGGCGGCGGAATAAGGCGTCGCTGGCGGCGGAATAACCCGTGCCGCCCTCGGGCGGCGGGATGGAAACGAGAAAGGCACAGGCTCATGAAACTGAAGCTCTATCGCGCCAACGACCGCGCGACCAAGGTGGCCCCGGCCAGCAATTTCACCGGCACGGTGCTGCAGGACGAGGTGCTGGTGGGCCAGGCGCCCTCGCGCATGCGCGCCACCAATGTGACCTTCACCCCCGGCGCGCGCACCGCCTGGCACCAGCACCCGGTCGGGCAGACCCTGCTCGCCGTCTCCGGCGTTGGGCGGGTGCAGGTGGAGGGCGAGCCGGTGCAGGAATTGCGTCCCGGCGACACCGCCGTCATCCCGCCGAACACGCGGCACTGGCACGGCGCCGCCCCCGACCGGCTGTTCACCCACCTCGCCATGTCCGAGACCGGCGAGGACGGCGCCGGCACGGCCTGGTTCGAGCAGGTCAGCGACGGCGACTACGGCAAGACGCCCGACTGACCGGGCGCGCTGTTTCCCGGCCGAGCCGGAGGCGAGGGCCGGGATCGGTGTCGTTCATCGAACACCCGCTCCGGCGGTGTTCGCACGCCGCGAGCGGCCCCGGATGGCCGCTCTGCGACCTCCGGGGAACAGGCGGCGCACAGCACCGTCCGGGGAACATCGCTGTTTCCCGGCCAAGCGCCGTGCGAGCTTTCCCGGCCGAGCCGGCGGCGAGGGCCGGGATCTCCGGCGGTCCGGTGCCGGCGCTCGGGCGGAGTCTCGCCTCGGTCGGGGATCCCGGGTCGGCGTTGCCGTCCGGGACAGTTCGGAAATCGCCGAAGCCGTTGCCATCCCCGCAGCGGTCGCTCCCCGCTTCTCCGCCTCCCCGGCCGTCGCGCGCCGCGCGGTCCCGGCCGAGCGCCGTGCGAGCTGTCCCGGCCGAGCCGGAGGCGAGGGCCGGGATCTCCGGCGGTCCGGTGCCGGCGCTCCGGCGGAGTCTCGCCTTGGTCGGGGATCCCGGATCGGCGTTGCCGTCCGGGACAGCTCGGCAGGTGCCGGGACGGGGGCGGGGAGTGCAACGCCAGCGTCTTGTGCCGGCCAGCTCCCGCCGTCAGCGGGCCTCGCGCCACCAGACCGCCACCAAAAGGCCTGCCGCCAGAGTCAACAGCAGCCAGGTCGGCAGCAGCGGGTGTTGTTCCAGACCGGTGACGGTGTGGGCCTCGTTGCGCTGCAACCCGGCCCAGCCGCGCCCCGCCGCGGTCTGGCCGGGGGAGGTGCGGCGCAGGCCCGGCACCCCGTCCGACAGCCAGTAGGTGCCGCCGCCCTGGGCGTGTGCCGTCTCCGCCAGCGGTTCGGGGCTGGCGCGGGCATCCTCCCATTCCTTCGGGTCCAGGATGCCGACGGCGGCAACCACCGTGTTCCGGCCGTCGCTGACCCGGTAGAGACCATCGGCTGCGACGGGCAGGGAGGCGCCGAAGCGGCCGGGGCCGAGCGCGTGCAGGGCGACGGCCCGGGTGGTCTCGTCGGGCGCCGTGACCGTAACGGCGGGCGGCGTATCGCCCAGGGTGCGGTGTTCGATCGACAGGGTTCGCCCCGCGGCCGAGGCCAGCAGCGCTTCCTCTTCCAGTTCCGGCTCCTTCATCAGCCAGTGGGCGAGGCGGCGCAGCAATTCGCCGTGCGGGCCGCCGCCCTCGAAGCCGCGCGCCCAAAGCCAGATGTGATCGGACAGGATCTGGGCGACCCGGCCCTGGTTCTGGGGTTCGCCGACCCGGTCCAGCACCAGAAGGGGCCGGCCGCCAATGCCGGACATCACCACCTGGCCGCCGGAAACCGTCGCGTCGATCTCGCGGAACCAGCGCCCCCAGGGGTGACCGGCGGCGGTCGGCGGTGCGCTCAGGCCCTGCGTCACCGGATGGCGCAGGCCCATGGCGGTGATAGCCGGCCGGAACCCCTGTTCCAGCACGCTGCCGGTGGGAGCCGCGGGCATGATGTCGCCGATGGCGCTGTTGTGCAGCGAGGCATAGCGGTCGGCATAGGTGGGGCCGACGGCGATGAGCACGGCGCCGCCATTGCGGGCGTAATTGGCGATATTCTCCAGATAGGCGGGCGCGATCAGGCCGCGGAGCGAGTAGCGGTCGAACACGATCAGGTCGAATTCGCCGAGTTTCTCCTGGAACAGTTCCCGCACCGGGAACGAGATCAGCGACAATTCCTCGACCGGCGTCAGGTCCTGCTTGGTCGGCGGCCGCAGGATGGTGAAATGCACCAGGTCGACGGCCGGGTCCGACTTCAGCAGGTTGCGCCAGACGCGCTCGCCCTCATAGGGCTTGCCGGAAATCAGCAGCACGCGCAGCCGGTCGCGCACCGCGTTGATCGACGCGATGGCCCGGTTGTTGTTCAGGGTGAGTTCCGCCGGGCCGCCCGCCACGGAGATCTCGACCACGGCGGTGCCGGCGCGCACCAGGGGCAGGGACAGTTCCACCGGCGCGCCGGTCGGGACGGTGGCCTGCCGCACCACCTCGCCATCGCGGCGGACGGTGATCTGCGCGCTGGCCGGTGGGTCGGCCACGCCCAGATCGTCGACCTGGACCGCCAGCGTCACCGGCTCGCCAACAATGCCGTAGCGCGGCGCCTGCAACAGTTTCAGGCGGCGGTCGCGCTCGCCGGGAGCGCCGGTCAGCAGCAGGTGCAGCGGGCCGGTGACCTCGCCCGCCGCCGGACGGTCGTGGACCTGGCCGTCGGTCAGCACCAGCACGCCGGCGCGGCGGCCGGGCGGCACGTCCGCCACCGCCCGGCGCCAGGCGTCGAACAGACGGGTGCCCGGCGCGTGCGGGTCGGGCGTGCCGGCCCGGACCTCGCGCCATTCCAGGTTGGGCAGGCGTCGGGCCTCTTCCCGCAGACGCTCCAGCGCGGCGGTGCGCAGGGCGGTGCGGCCGTTGATGCCCTGGCTGGGGGATTCGTCGACCAGGGCGATGGCCACGTCCGGATGCACCCGCCATTGCTCGTCCAGCCAGAGCGGCCGCGCCAGCGCCAGCGCGATCAGGCCGAAGGCGGCCAGCCGCCAGAGCGTGCCGCGTGCCCGGCGCCAGAGGCCGAATGCCGACAGAGTCAGTGCCGCCGCCAGCAGGGCGGCGATGGCCCACCAGGGCACCAGGGGGGCGAAGGCGATGCTCCAGTCGCTCATGCCGCGCCGCTCACTGGCCGAGCCGCTGGAGAATATCGGGAATGTGCACCTGGTCGCCTTTGTAATTGCCGGTCAGCACATGCATGACGAGGTTGACGCCAAAGCGATAGGCCAGCTCCCGCTGGCGGTCGCCGCCCGGATAGACCGGATAGAGCGGCCGCCAGTCCTCCGAGAGCGCCCAGGCCGCGGCCCAGTCGTTGCGGCCGATGACGATGCTGGTGACGCCATCGCGGTTCGCCGCCGCGTTGGCCTCGATCCAGACCGGCGAGCCTTCCCAGCGGCCGGGAAATTCGCGCAGCAGGTAGAAGGCGCGGGTCAGCACATGGTCGGGCGGCACCGGCTCCAGCGGCGGGATGCGCATGCCGGCCAGCAACTGGCGCAGGCGCAGCATGCCGGGGCCGGTGTCGCCGCCGGCGTCCTGGTCGCGGGTGTCGAACAGGATCGTGCCGCCATGCTCCATGAAGGCCGACACCCGGTCGCGCGTGCGGGCGGAGAGCAGCGGTTGATCCGGCAGCACCGGCCAGTAGAGCAGCGGGAAGAACGCCAGTTCCGTGCTGTCGATGTCGACGGCGATGGGCGGGCCGGGCTCGACCGAGGTGCGGGCGGCCAGGATGTGGGAAAGTCCGGCAAGGCCGGCTTCGCTGGTCCGGTCCACCTCCGGATTGCCGGTGAGGACGTAGGCGAGATGGGTTTTGAGTGTCGCCTCCAGGGCCAGGTCGTCGGACGCGGCGGCGTTGCCGGCCGCCGCCAGCAGGGCGACCAGACCCGCTGCGGCCAGCGCCGCGAGCGCAGGAGCAACGCGCGTCGCCAGGCGCAGATGGCCCCGGAGCCAGAGCGAAGCCAGCGTGTCCAGGATCAGCAGAAGGGCCGCCGCCAGCAACAGCCAGGCGCCCAGATCCCGGCTGCGGTCCTGCCGGAAGCCGCGGACCTCGACGCCGCCGGGCCAGTCGGCGATGGCCCTGGGCGGTTCGGCGCCCAGGGCGGGGGCGAGATTCCAGGCGAACCGGTTGGTCTCGTCGCCGTAATAGCCGGGCGGATGCCGCGGCCCCAGCCGGGCGGCGGTTGCGGTGGGATGCGGCGGCAGCGGGCGCACCTCGGGCGAGGGCTCGTGCAGGCGCGCAAAGCCATCCAGCACCTGTCGCGGCGGCAGGGGCGCGTCTCCGGCCGCGACGCCGGACTGGCCGTGGCCCAGGCGGACCAGTCGGTCGAGCATTTGCAGGAACAGGCCGGAAAGCGGCAGGTCGGACCAGTCCGCCCCGGCGCCGACATGGAACAGCACGACCCAGCCCTTGCCGCGGGCCTCGGCCGTGACCAGCGGCGTGCCGTCGGCGAGCAGGGCCCAGGTCTTGCCGCGCAGGTCCGGCCCCGGCTCGGCCAGCACCTGACGGCTGACCGTCACCTCCTCCGGGACGGCGAGGCCGGCAAAGGGCGAGGTTTCCGGGAAGGGCGCCAGATGCTGCGGCACCTCCCAGCTGAGCGCGCCGCCGAGCGCGCGGCTGGCGGTGCGCAGGCGTACCGGCAACCACTCGTCCGGGTCTTCCGCCAGGCTCGGATCGGCGAAACGCAGCAGGACGCCGCCCGCATCGAGCCAGGTTTCGAGCGCCACCGCCGTCGCCTCGTCGGGCTCCAGGCGGGTGCGGGTGACGATCAGGCTCGGGCGCTGGTCCAGCAAGGCGGCCAGCGGTGCCTCGCGGAAGGTGGCGAGGTCGGCAAAGGCCGCGTGCAGATAGTGGTCCGGGTCCAGCAGCGGATGGCCGGCGCGGGTATCGCCGGCGGCGGCGATGCCGACCAGATGGCGTTGCCAGCGGTCGTCGAGCAGCACTGTCCCGGCCGCGCCGGCGCTGCCGGCCAGGCGCAACCGTCGGGCCTGGTTGAGCAATTCCCGGGGAAGGGTCCAGTCGGCGGTTGCCGTGGCAGAGCCGCCGGCGAAGGCCAGTTCGGTCTCGGCCAGCACCCGGCCGTCGGCCGCCACCGCCTGCACCTGCCGGCGCAGCGGCGCTTGCGGATCGGTGCGGACCGCGGACACGGTCAGGCCGTCCCCGGCGGTGTCCGGCTCCCGCAGCAACACGGTGGCGGCCGGCGGTGCGAACGCCACGAGGCGGCCGAGACGTTGCAGGCGCCGGGCGGCTTCGGCCCGGCCCATGGTCTCCACGCCGTCGCTGAGCCAGACCGCTTCGCCGGGGCCTTGCAACGCGGCGATGGCGGAGAGCAGGGCTTTGCGGTCGGTGGGCCAGGGATGGGGTGCGAGCGCGCCCGCAAAGGCCTTCCACGCCGTCGCGGGCCGGAAGGACACCGGCTCTGTCGGTTCCGCCCGTGCCGCGGTCGGCAGGATCGCGACCGGCCGGTCGGTCCGGTCGGCCGCGTCCAGCAGGTTGGCCAATGCGCGCTCCCGCGCGGGCCAGTCGGCGGCGGAGGCCCAGCCATTGTCGACCACGATCAACAGCGGCCCCTTGCCCTGCAATCCCTTTTGCGGCGCGAACACCGGGTCGGCCAGGGCCAGGATCACCAGGGCGGCCAGCAACAGGCGCAGGGCCAGCAACCACCAGGGCATGCGGGCACTGCTGTCCTCGCGGGCCACCAGCCCGGCCAGCAGGGCAATGGCCGGGAAGCGCTCGCGCCGCGGCGGCGGCGGTACCAGTCGCAACAGCCACCACAGCGCCGGCAGCGCCAGCAGCACGGCCAGAACCCAGGGTTGGGCAAAGCCGATCAGGCCCAGGTCAAGCATGGGCCACCCGCCGGTTCAGACCCAGCGTCTGGTAGAGCGACAGCAGCAGCGGCAGCGGTGCCTGGTCCGTGGCGTGATGTCGGAAGCGCCAGCCGCGGCGCTGACAGATCGCCTCCAGCCCGCGGCCATGGGCAGTGAAGCGCTCGCCATAAACGCGCGCGAGATCCTCGGCCCGGCGCAGGAGTTCCGGCGGCTCCCCCTCCAGGCCCTCGATCCGCAGGCGGCCGCGATAGGCAAAGCGCACCTCGCCCGGGTCGACGACCTGGACCAACTGGCCCCGTACCCCCGGTGCGGACAGTGCGGCGATGCGGCGGTCCCAGGCATCGAGCGGCGCCAGCGTGTCGCCGAACGCAAGGACGGTGGAAAAGCGCGGCAGCCGGGCCGTCGGCGGCAGGCTCGTGTCGGTGGCCGCGCCCGCCAGATGCTCCAGGAACCGGTCGAGCGCGTGCTGGCCGGTGCCCGCCGCGCGCGCGCCGGCCGCGGTCAGCACGCCGATGCGCTCGCCCGACCGGCAGAGCAGGGCCGCGGCGGCCATGGCCAGCACGGCGGCCCGGTCCTGTTTCGCCGGCCCATGCGGCCGGCTGCGATAGGCCATTGACGGCGAACGGTCGAGCCAGAACCAGAAGGTCTCGGCGGCCTGCCATTCCCGCTCGCGGAAATAGAGCCGGTCGCTGCGGGCGGAGCGGCGCCAGTCGATGCGGCGCACCGGGTCGCCGGGCCGGTAGGGGCGGAACTGCCAGAAACTGTCGCCGGGGCCGGGCCGGCGGCGGCCGTGGCTGCCGAGCGCGACCGTGGCCGCCACCCGCAAGGCCTGGATACGGAGGTCCGGCAGGCGGGCGGCCCAGGCCTCGGCTTCGTGTCGCTGCTGTTGGAGGGCGGTGGCGCTCACGGGAGGGGCTCAGGCGACGGCGCGCACGAGGTCGCCGATCACGTCTTCGGCGCTCACCCCGTCGGCGCGGGCGGTGTAGTTCAGGCCGATGCGGTGCCGCAGTGCCGGAGCGGCCAGCGCCACCACATCGTCCAGCGAGGGCGCATAGCGGCCTTGCAGCAGGGCGCGGGCGCGAATTGCCAGCATCAGCGCCTGGGCGGCGCGGGGGCCCGGCCCCCAGTCCAGATGGCGGGTGATGCGCTCGTCCGCCTCCGCCTCGCCGGGGCGGCCGGCGCGGACCAGACGCAGAATGCCCTCCAGCACCCGTTCGCCCACGGGCAGCTGGCGCACCAGATGCTGCGCGGCCAGCAACTCCGCCGGCGTCATCGCCGCGCTGGCGGTCGGGTCGGCGGTGCCGGTGGTCATGGTCAGGATTTTCGCCTCGGTCGCGCGGTCCGGATAGGGCACGCGGATGTCGAGCAGGAACCGGTCCAGCTGCGCCTCCGGCAGCGGGTAGGTGCCTTCCTGTTCGATCGGATTCTGGGTGGCGAGCACGGTGAAGGGGCTCGGCAGCGGCCGGTCGGCCCCGGCCACGGCCACGTGCCGCTCCTGCATCGCCTGCAACAGCGCCGACTGGGTGCGCGGGCTGGCGCGGTTGATCTCGTCGGCCATGAGCAACTGGGTGAAGATCGGCCCGGCCAGGAAGCGGAAATGGCGGCTGCCGTCTTCGGCGGTCTCCAGCACTTCCGAGCCCAGAATGTCGTCGGGCATCAGGTCCGGCGTGAACTGGATGCGCTTGGTCTCCAGGCCGAACACCACACCCAGCGTCTGGACCAGCCGGGTCTTGCCGAGACCGGGCACGCCGACCACCAGCGCGTGGCCGCCGGCCAGCAGCGCGATCAGAACCTGATCGATCACCTCGTCCTGGCCGAAAAAGACCTGGCCGATGGTCGCCCGGACCTCCGCCAGCCTGGTTCCCAGCGCGTTGACCGCGGCGACCGCGTCGTTTGCCATCGCAGCGTCCAATGTCTCGTTCATTCCGCGTCCCGTTTTGCTTGCGGCGGCCAACCCGCAGTATGCCCGTATCGCGCCGTGCTGGCGAGGGGCCAGCGCCCGCGATGACGCAAAGATGACCGCGGTTCCGGCCGGGGAATCGCGCTGTCGCCGCCAGGGTGCCTTCACGCCATGCGCCGACTCCCCTATATAGGAAGCCAATCGTTCCGCACGCAGAAGGGCGTTGGTATTGAGCGACTCGACTCCCGACCTGTCGATTCTGACCGAGGGCCTCGCCGCAAACAACGGCCCCGCGCGCCGGCCGTCGGGCCATGACCGGCCGTGCGTCGACTTCGGCATTCGCATCGCCAAGGACGGCACCTGGTATCACAACGGCCTGCCGTTCCGCCGTCCGGCTCTGGTCAAGCTGTTTTCCACCGTGATGACGCGCGCCGACAACGGCGACTATCTGCTGGCCACCCCGGTCGAGCGCGGCACGATCGAGGTGGAGGACGCCCCGTTCGTCGCCGTCGAAATGCGGGCGGAAGGCGAGGGGCGGGACCAGGTCCTGACCTTCCGCACCAATATCGACGAATGGGTGCGCGCCGACGCCGACCATCCGCTGTGGCTGGTCATCGACGAGGCGAATGCGGAACCCCGACCCTATCTCCTGGTCCGGCCGGGGCTGGAGGCGTTGATTGTGCGCTCGGTCTTCTATGATCTGGTCGAATTGGCCGAGGAACAGCCGGATGGTTCGCTGGCGGTCTGGTCGGGCGGGGCGTTGCACTCTTTGGGACAGGCAAGCGCGTGACGCGGGACCAGATCATCGAACGGCTCGCGGCCGGCGGCCTGCCGGTCGGGCCGGAGGCCACACGGGCGGCGAAGCAGGGCGAGCGCAGCGATTTCGACCTGCACCCGCACGGCCGGCCCGGCTATGTCGGCGAGCGGCGGCTGAAGCCGGCGGGCGTGCTGGTCGGCATCGTCAACCGCGCCGGCGGGCAGACCATCCTGCTGACCCAGCGCACCGCACACCTGAAGAAACACGCGGGCCAGATCAGCTTTCCCGGCGGCGGCTGGGAGGAGCAGGACCCGCACCTGGAAGCCACGGCGCTGCGCGAGACCGAGGAAGAGATCGGACTGCCGGCGGACCGTATCGAGGTGCTGGGCCAGCTCTCGCTTTACGAAACCTCGACCGCCTATGGCGTGACACCGGTGGTCGCCTGGGTCGAACCCCCGTTCCGGCTGAAAGCCGACCCGTTCGAGGTGGCGGAGGTGTTCGAGGTGCCGCTCGACTGGATTCTCGACCGGCGCAATCACCGGCAGGAAAGCCGCGTGCGCGACGGCCGCCGCCGCCACTATTATGTCCTGCCCTATGAGGGCCGGTTCATCTGGGGCGCCACCGCCGGCATGCTGGTCAATCTGGTCGACGTTCTGGTCGGCAAGGAGGGCTGAGCCGGCGATGCTGCGCAGCGTTCTGATGACCCTGCTGCCGCTGTTGCTGCCGCTCATCGTCTATTCGGCGTGGCGTCTGGTCTATGGCAATGAGCGGCTGCCGGATTGGGCGCAGCAGGTGCCCTGGGTGCCGCTGTTGAGCATCGGCATCGTGCTGGCGGCGCTGACGCTGGGGGCGTGGCGGTTGACATCGAATGTGCCGGCGGGCAGCGAATACGAACCGCCGCACATGGAGAACGGCAAACTCGTGCCGGGGACGTTCCGATGATAGCGCAGGCGCCGATCCTGGCGGACATGCCCGTCCGCACCATCAACCACATTCCCTGGATGGAAATTCCGGGCGTGCGCGCCGTGGTCTGGGCGTTGGGGCCGGAGCATGTGCGCTTTGTCGGCGGATGTGTGCGCGATTTCCTGCTGGGCCGGCCCAATCTCGACGTGGACATGGCGACGCCGTTGCCGCCGGACGAGACCATGCGCCGCCTCCACGCCGCCCATGTGCGCGTCAAGCCGATCGGCATCGAGCACGGCACCGTCGTCGCCCTGACCAGCACGGGCCAGTTCGAGATCACGACCCTGCGCCGGGACGTGGAGACCGACGGCCGGCGCGCCACCGTCGTCTTCACCACCGACTGGGTCGAGGACGCGCTGCGGCGCGACTTCACCATCAACGCCCTGTCGGTCGATCCCGAAGGCCGGCTGTTCGACCCGTGCGGCGGCCTGGCCGACCTGGAGGCCGGGCGCGTGCGCTTCATCGGCGACGCCGACGAACGCATTCGCGAGGATGTGCTGCGCCTGCTGCGGTTTTTCCGGTTCTCGGCCTGGTATGGCCGCGGTCCGATGGATGCGGCGGGGCTCGCGGCGTCCGCGCGGGCGGCGGCGCAACTCGACCGGCTGTCGGGCGAGCGGCTTTCGGCGGAACTCCACCGCCTGCTGGCCGCGCCGAACCCCGCCGCGGCGGTGGAGGCCATGGCGGCGCACGATCTGTTGCAGGCGCTGACGCCGGCGCAAATCCGGCCGCGGCCGCTGGCGGCCTTCGTCGCGCTGGAGGCTTCGCGGGGCCTGGCGCCGACGCCGGTGGCGCGACTGGCGGCGATGCTGCCCGCGTCCGCCGACGTCTATGCGGCTCTGGCGGAACGGTTGCGCTTCAGCCGCAAGGAGGCGCGGCGCCTGGAAGCGCTGGCGCGGCCGCTGCCGGCGCTGGGGGAGGACGAGGCCGACATCCGGCGGCGGCTGTATCGCACCGGCGACCGCGAACTCTACCGCCTGCGCGCACTGCTGGCTGCGGCCGACGGCGATCGCGGCGACCTCGACAAGCGCCTCGGCCTCGCCGATGGGTGGGCCTGGCCCAAATTCCCGATCGGCGGTCTTGACCTGGTGGAACTGGGGGTCGAGCCCGGGCCGCATCTGGGCGATATTCTGAACCTGGTCGAGGACTGGTGGGTGCGCCGGGATTTCGCCCCCGACCGCGACGCCTGCCTGGCCGCCATCCGGAAATCGCTGGCCGCCGATGCCTGAGCCTCTCCCCATCATGGCCAGCCGGGGTCGGTCGTGACCATGTCCGCTCCGAACGGGGTCGCTGCCGCGCTGCTGGCCGCAAACGAAGCCTTCTATGACGCGTTCGACAGCGGCGACATCGACGCGATGGCGGCGCTTTGGGCCGCGTCCCATCCGGTCGCCTGCCTGCATCCCGGGGCCGCGCCGATCATGGGGCGGGACGCGGTGCTCGCCAGTTGGCGCAGCATTCTTTCGGCTTCGACCCGGCCCGCAATCCAGTGCCTGCAACCGCAGGCGCTGGTGTTCGACGAAGCCGGACTGGTGGTCTGCGTCGAGGCGCTGGCGACCGGCCGCCTGATGGCCAGCAATCTGTTCGCGCTCGAACGCGGCGCCTGGCGCATGGTCCATCATCACAGCGGCCCGCTGAATGCGCCGCTGCCCGCCACCCCCGACGAACAGCGGACTTCCTAGAGGTTCGGCCCCGGACTGCGGGGCCGGCCTAGGCCTCGCGCAGATAGGGCAGCAGTTTCCGGATGGGGCGGGCGATACGGCGGGGCAGCAGCCCGACCAGATAGCGCTGGTCCGAGCGCGGCACGGCGATCAGCAGCACCGCCAGCGCCACCGGGCTGTAGGTCACGCAACCGAAGACGAACAATTCCAGCAGGTTCATGCCCGGCATTTGCTGGAGCAGCAGCCATACCGGCACCTGCAATGCGAGGCTGATGCCCATGATCCGTCCGATCTGGCCCAGATAGTGCCAGAGCGGAATCTCCAACTCGTTGCAGACATTGCGGGGTTTCAACAGGATCGCCACGGCCGCAACGGGCAGGGCGACGCCGAAGGCCACGCCGTTGATGCCAAACGGTATCGCCAGGGCGCAGGCCAGGGCGATAGTGGCGAGGGCGACGCCGAAGTCGAAATGGGCGAACCGGCGATGCTTTCCCAGCGCCGTCATCAACTGCAGCGCCGGGATCTGCGTGAGTTCGACCATCCACGCCACCATCAGGATCGCCAGCGGCCAATACGCGGCCCCATAGTCGCGTCCGATCCAGGCCAGGACGAAATCATGGCCGGCAACAAGCAGGCCGCCGCCGATAATGGACACGCCGAACGTCACGACGCGCGTGACCGTATAGAAACGCTGGCGCAGCAGGTTGGAATGGCCGGTCTGGGTGGCGATGGTGGTGAAGGCCGGCATGGCGAGGAAAATGCCCAGGCGGATCATGCGTTCCAGCCGGCTGACGACATTCAGGCCGATGGAGTAGATCGCCGTCGCCTGTACGCCGATCAGAGTCGATACGACGATGACGCTGGAATGCATCAGCGAGAATTTGGAAATGTTGGTCAGGAACACGAACCGTCCGAACTGCAACAATTCCTTGAAACATATCCAGGACACCAACGCCCATTCGTACCGCAATTCGGGAAACACCCGCCGTTGCAAATGCCAGACCGCCAGGCGATAGACGGTGTCGGTCGTGAAGGCGATGGTCGCAAGGCCGACAATGCCGTAGCCGGAACGCAGCGCCCAGTAGGATATGCCGACGCGTGCGGTCGCCCGTGTCAGCAACAGCAGGCTGCTCAGGTCCTGGCGCAAGGCCGCGGACAGGCTTCCCTCCAGGACATAGGTGGGGAAGGCTAGGGCTCCCGTGAGGCCGATCAGCAGTACGGTCCAGGACAGCGTTTCCCGCTCCTGCGGGTCGGCAATGGTGCGGTCGAGCACGATCAGTGTGCCGCAAACGACCAAAAGTGTGACGGCAGTCAACACCAGAAATGCCGTAATCGCGGTAGAGAACACGCGACGAGCGCCGGTGCTGTCGCCATCCGCCCGGAACTTGGAGAGAAAGCGGACGACGGTTTGCGACATCCCGAAGTCGAGGGCCTGATATTGCGTTACCACCGAGCCGATCAGCATCCAGATGCCGAACCAGTAATTGCCCAGTTCGCTTACGGCTATCGGAAAAATGGCCAGTGTTCCGATGGCGCTGACGAAGATTGCCAGCATTCGCATTCCTGCGCCACGCAGCACCAGCAGACCGACACGGGTTTGCTTGGGCAGGTCACTCTGGGACATGGATGGTCAGCTTTCCGAGGCAGGCGGCAACGGGGGGAAGTCGGTCAGAGTCTCTTACGCCGCAGTGCGCGCAAAAACGACGGGCTATGCGCGCGCAGGTGGTGGACTGCCTGCCTGCGGCGAGGCGCCTTTGACAGGTGGTGGCCATTTGCGGGGTACTGTGTTAGGCGATTGCGGGTGGCAAGGCGATGCCTTTTGGTTCATGTACACAATTCCTGCGATATGTCTTCGGTGTCGCGATGTGCCAAAGGTTGCGAAGAATGAATGGTAAACGATTGACGTTTAGTATAAAGATATGCCGTAGAGAACGGTATGGGGTGAGTGAATTTCGGGCGACCCCACCGTTGGCGAGAGACGCGGGAAAAGGCGACGGATGATGAAGGTGCATCTGGGTTTTCGATTGGTTGTGGCGGCCATGGCGGTCCTGTCGATTGCGGCGTGCAGCCAAACGCAACGAACCACGACGGCAGGGGTGCCGGCTGCGGTTGCGCCGGCGGACTATGTCATTGGGCCGCTGGATCAGGTGCAGGTCTTTGTCTGGCGCGCGCCGGACGTCTCCGTCACCGTGCCGGTGCGGCCGGACGGCAAGATCTCGACGCCGCTGGTCGAGGATATGCAGGCGGCCGGCAAGACGCCGACCCAGTTGGCCCGCGACCTGGAAGGCGCCTTGCGCACCTATATCCAGGATCCGGTGGTGACGGTCATCGTGCAGTCCTTCGTCGGCCCGTTCGACCAGCAGGTCCGGGTCGTCGGCGCGACGGAGCAGCCGGTCGCCGTGCCCTATCGCTCGCGGATGACCGTGCTGGATGTGATGGTGGCCGTGGGCGGGTTGACCGAATTCGCCGATGGCAACAATGCCATCCTGTTCCGCCGCGCCGGCGGGAAGGAGGAGTCGATCCCGGTTCGTCTGGATGATCTGCTGAAGGACGGCGATATCAGCGCCAACCAGCCAGTCGCGCCGGGAGACGTGATTTTGATACCGGAAAGCTGGCTGTAATTCCCGCTTTTGGCCACGGTCTTAAGCTTTCTGTGAGGAGAGCCCTGCGGTATGGGATCGACGACTGAGCTTCGCGCTCTCGTATTGTATTATTTGCACGGCCTGCTGGCGCGCCGTTGGACGATCCTGATCGTTGCCTGGATCGTTTGCGTCGCGGGATGGTTTGTGGTGGCCATGCTGCCGAACGTCTACACCTCGTCCGCCCGGATCTTTGTCGATACGCAAAGCCTGTTGCGCCCGTTGATGAAGGATCTGGCGGTCCAGCCGGATGTCGAACGCCAGGTCGATATGATGCGGCGCACGCTGCTGACCCGGCCCAATGTCGAGCAGATCGTGCGCAAGAGCGACCTCGACCTGACGGTGGCGACGCCGCTGGAACTGGATCGGTTGATCGACCGCCTTGCGAGGAACATCAATATCAAGGTCGAAGGGCCCAATCTCTTCCGGATCGAGTACAGCACCCGGACGCCGCAGCTGGCCCAGCGCGTCGTCGACACGACGTTGCAGATCTTCGTGGATATGAATCTGGGTGATGCGCAACAGGATATGGAATCGGCGCGCCGTTTCATCGACGAGCAGATCGCCGAGTACGAGAAGAAGCTGCGCAACTCGGAATTGCAGGTTGCGGAATTCAAGCGGTCGCACTCCGACCAGTTGAGCAACACCGAGCGGTTGCAGCGCGAACTCGACCGGGCGGAGCAGGAGATGAGCAACCTGCAATCGAGCCTGCAGTCCTCCACCTGGCAAATGGATCAGTTGCAGGTCCAGTTGTCGGGCACGCCGCAATATTCCGAGACGACCACGACGGCCGGCGGATCGCCCAGGGGGCAATTGCAGGCCCAGCTCGCACAGCAGAAAGCGGAGCTGGCGCGGTTGCAAGCGCAATACACCGACCGGCATCCGGATGTGATCGCGCAGCGCAATCTGGTGGCGCATACCGAACAATTGCTAAGCACCGCGTCCGGCGGATCGGTCAGTCGCATCAAGACCCAGAACCAAGCCTGGGGGCAGATCAAGGCGCAGGAGGAGCAGGTGACCCTGGCGATCAAGAGCATCAACGCTCGGATCGCCCAGCAGCAAAAGGTGATCGACGACCTGGTCCGGCGGGTCGGCCAAACGCCGGAGGCGGAGGCCGAACTGGTGCACCTGACCCGCGACCACGATGTGCTGTTGCGCCAGTACCAGCTTCTGATCGAGCGGCGCGAGTCGGCGCGGATGGCCGAGCGCATGGGCGCGGAGGCCGACAACGTCAAATTCCGCATTATCGATCCGCCGGTGGAGCCGACGGAGCCGAGTGGGCCGCCGCGCGTGCTGTTGATGGCTGCGGTCCTGTTGCTGGGGCTGGGGCTCGGCGGGGCCATCGCGTTCCTGCGCATTCTGCTGGTGGATGCCTTCGTGAACGCCAAGCAGTTGACGGAGACGTTGGGGCTGCCGGTCATCGGCACGCTGTCGGTGGCGCGAACCGCCATGGACGGGCCCCGGCGCGTGCTGGAGGTGACGTTGGCAGTCGCGGTCGTCGCGAGCCTGTTCTTGAGCTTCGGCGGGCTGAGTTATCTCTATACCGCCAATCCCGGCCAACCGGCGTTGCAGGGCGCCGTCAAAAATGCGGCTCAAGCCGTGATGCGGCGCTTTGGTCCGTCGCAATGATCAAATGACGGCCCCGACCTGAGGATTCGACGACCATGAGCCTGATCGAGAAGGCCGCCGAACGGTTCGAAAAGGAGCGCAGCGCACGGGCGCGCGGGCGGACGCCAACGCCGCATCCCGGCGCAGCCACTGTCCCGACCGGCGACGCATCCGCGGATGCGATGGCGACGGGCGGTGTGACCGACGTGCCGCCGGTCGCACCGCCGGTCGCGTCCGCACCGACGCCCACACCGACACCCGCACCGACGCCATCCGCCGGGGACGCCGGCGATGCGCCGCTGCCCCGCGGTCCGGTTGCGGAAAGTGCGGCCCGCCCCGCGTCGGGTTTTCCGGCGAGGCACAGCGAAGCCTCCGTCTCGCAGACCTTTCGGATCAATTTCAAGCAGATGGAAAAGCACGGCTTCGTCAGCCGTCCGTTTGGACGGGAGCGGCTGGCGAAGGATTTGCGCCTGATGAAGCACCGGTTGATGAACCGGATGAATTTTTTCAGCCTGGACGCGCATCGCAGCACGGGGCGCCAGCAGAACGTCATCATGGTGACCTCTTCGCTGGCGAGCGAGGGCAAGACCTTCACCGCGGCCAATCTTGCCATGTCCCTGGCGCTGGAAGACCGGGTCAGCGTGCTGCTGGTGGATGCCGACGTCATCCGCCCCTCGGTCCAGTCCATTTTCGGGCTGACCATGCGCGAAGGCCTGACGGACTATCTGCGCATGCGCGAGACCGACCTCTCGCCGTATCTGTGGCGGGCGGAAAATGCGCCCTTGTCGCTTCTTCTGGCGGGCAGCCCGGTGCAGGCGCCGCGGGAATTGTTCCGCAGCGATGAGATGTCCCGCTTCATTTTCGATGTCTCCAACCGCTATCGCGACCGATTGGTGATTTTCGACACGCCGCCCTTGCTGGTCACCGCGGAAGCGCCGGTGCTGTCCAATCACGCCGACCAGATCGTGATGGTGGTCCAGGCCGGCCGGACCCCTCAGACGACGGTGGAAGGGGCGCTGGAGTTGCTCCCGGCACACGACAATGTCAGCCTGGTGTTGAACCGGTGCAACGAATCCGAGCGCATGACCACACCGGATTACTACGGTTACGGGTATTATCAGGTGTCGGCCGAAATCGAAGACGCTAGGCCTCAGTCGTGACAGTCGACAACCGACATCGATTGTCCGCGCTCCGGGCCAGCCGCTATCCGGTGTCGGTGGCGGCCATGGCGGTTTCGCTCCTGGCCACCGCGCCGGCATGGGCGGTCGACTGGCAATTCAATCCGTATGTCAGCGAACAATTGTCGGTTTCGAACACGAGCGGACAGGGCGGCGGCTCCGGTTCCGACAATGGCGACGGTTTGGCGGCCCGTACCACGGTCGGCACCAATACCCGGGCGACCGGTCGCCGTCTGAAGCTGACCGCGGACGCCGCGTTGGCGATGGTCAATCGCACGGACGGGCGCACGGTCGACCTGGAGCAGAACCTGCACGGGCTGTCGACCCTGGAACTGGTTCCGAACCGGTTCCTGGTGGACGCGAATCTCTCGTCGACGCGAGAATTGGTTTCCACCACCAGCCCGGTCAGCGGCGCCGGTGCGGGCACCGACAACAACAACCGGACCAGCGTCACGTCCGTCAGCATCAGCCCGTACTGGCAGCAGCGCTACGGCCGCTGGGCGCAAAGCCTGGCCCGTTATCGCCACACCGAGGTGATCGGCAGCGGTGGCGACAGCAACGATTCCCGCAATGACAGCGTCGAACTGCAACTGGTGGCCGGCCACAAGCTTCAGCCCTGGCGGCCTGCGCTCACGGGCGAGTGGACGAATATCGACGAGCGCGGATCGGCCGGGTCGACCCCCAACGACCTGACGCGCTACTCCCTCGCGTTTTCCAACCAGCTTGGCCTGTCGCGCCGCTATTCGCTGACGGGGTCCATCGGTTACGACAATGTGGACGCGCCGACGCAGACCCGCGATCTGAGCGGCATCAGCTGGAGCATTGGCGCCATCGGCCGGCCGGGACCGCGGTCGTCGTTCGATTTGTCCTTCGGACAGCGGTATGGCGAGTGGGCGGTCAACGGCACGGCCTCCTATGCCCTGACCAGCCATTTGAGCATGCGTCTGTCGGCGAAGCAGAGTCTGGGCACCGGCCTGCAGGATTTCGTGAACGACAGCAACCTGGTGACCGTCGATCCGATCACGGGCGAGCTGGTGACGCCGGGGGGTACGCCGGTGGGCTTTCTCGACCGGGGCATCGACAACCAGATTTCCGTGAGCCAGTCGGTGGAGACGTCGCTGATCGGCGATTACGGGCGCAACCGGATCACCGTATCCAGCTATGTCGAACGGCGGAATTTCGATGTCGGCAACGAGGACCTCGTCCGGGTGCGCGGCGTGGTGACCCGCCGGCTCAGTCCGGACCTTTCGGCGACCTTGGCCTCCTTCTACCGCTACACCAAGCCCACCATCGAAGCGACGAGCCACACCGTCAACGCCCGCTTCGATCTCAACTACCGCCTGGGCCGCCGAACGACCGTGTTCGCCGGCTATTCCTATACCACCCGCCGGTCTTCGGACACGACGCTTGAGTACGACGAGCATGTCGCCAGTGTCGGCGGCAGGATATCGTTCTGATCATGATCGAAGAATTCTACGGGTTCTCCGCCCCGCCCTTCTCCCTCAGCCCCGACGCGCGGTTCTATTACGACAGTCCCGGGCACCGGCAGGCGCTGGCCTATCTGCAATTCGGGCTGCAACAGGGCGAAGGCTTCATCGTCATCACGGGCGAGATCGGGGCCGGCAAGTCGACCCTGATCAACCGCCTGCTGGGCGAGTTGGACCACAACGCGACCGAGGTCGCCTATATCACCACCAGCAATGTCAATCCCGACGACGTGCTGCGCCTGATCTGCAGCCGGTTTCAGCTGACGCCGGACGGTCCCGACAAGGCATCGCTGTTGCGCGCGCTGGAAGCCTATCTGGTGTATCAGCGCCGCATCGGCCGGCGGGTGCTGGTGATTGTCGACGAGGCGCAGAACCTGCCGAAAGGCACGATCGAGGAGCTGCGCATGCTCTCGAACACCAGTGTCGACGGCATGTCGGCGATCCAGTGTTTTCTGGTGGGCCAGCCGCAGTTCAAGGCGATCCTGTCCGATCCGGACATGGAGCAGTTGCGCCAGCGCGTGATCGCCTCCTATCACCTGGACAAGCTGAACCAGACCGAGACCAAGCGCTATATCCAGCACCGCATGCAAGTGGTGGGCTGGACGGGGCGGCCGGAATTCACCGACGACGCCGTGGTGGCGATCTTCCGCGCCACCGGCGGTGTGCCGCGGCGCATCAACAATGCGTGCAGCCGGTTGTTGATGCACGGCGCCCTCGAAGAACTCGAGGTGATCGATGCCGCCGCCGCCCAGGAAGTCTTGAGCGAGATGGGCACGGAAGTGGCGGAGGCCGCCAGCAGCCAGGGCACCGGCCTGTCGCTGGACGCCCGGCCCGCAGCGCCGACCGGTTCGCCGGCCCTGGCTCCGCAGGCCGTGGCGGAGTTGGCGGCCCGTCTGCAGTCGGTGGAGCGGAAGCTGACCGGCATCGAGCGGGCCCAGACCCAGATCGCGAAGCAACTGACCGACCTGCGCGCGCTGGAAGGCCGGGTCGAAGAGCTGGAAGCCCATGGCGGCGACGGCGGCGGCGCCGTGGCGGATGCCGCGGGCCTGAGCGGCGAGATCGACGCGTGCGCGGGCCGGTTGCAGGCGCTGGATCGGCAGATCGCCGAAGCGCTGGAAGCGTTGCCGCAAACCGATGCGAATGCCCTTCAGGGCCGCCTCGCCAGCCTGGAAGAGGCGATCCAAAGCCGTCTGCCGGCGAACGACGCCGGGCAGGGCGAGCAACTGGCGCAACTGGGTGGCGAGCTGCGCGTGCAGGGCGAAATCTTGCGGGATCTGATGACGGTGGCCATGTCCCTGCTGGGCCGTCCCGAAGCCGGCGAGGACGAGGCCATCAATCGGATCGCAAACTGACCGACGCGCGTTCGCGGCCCAGCAAAAGACCGGAGACAAGGTCGGAGGGCGGCGCGCGGGAGAGCATGGAATGACGAGTGTGGACAAAGCCATCACCAACGCCATGTCGGTGGACGTGGAGGACTATTACCAGGTCTGGGCGCTGTCCAGCGTGGTCCGGCGCGCGGACTGGCCGTCGTTTGAGAGCCGCGTCGAGGGCAGCACCTCCCGCATTCTCGACCTGTTCGACCAGGCCGGTGTCAAGGCGACCTTCTTCACGCTGGGCTGCGTCGCCGAACGGCATCCCGATCTGGTCCGCCGCATCGTGACCGCGGGCCATGAACTGGCCAGCCATGGTTTCTGGCACGACAAGGTGCACGACCTCAGCCGCAGCGGGTTTCTGGAGGATGTGCGCCGCACCCGCCTGCTGCTGGAGGATCTGGGCGGGATGGCGGTGCGGGGCTATCGCGCGCCCAGCTTCTCGATCAACGAGAACACGCCCTGGGCCTATGACGTGCTGGCGGAGGCCGGCTATGTCTACAGTTCCAGCCTGCACCCGATCGTCCACGACCATTACGGCCGGCCGGATGCGCCGCGCTTTCCCTATGTCGAGGCGAGCGGCATTCGCGAAATCCCGGTGGCGACGGTGGAATGGCGCGGCCGCCGCATCACCTGCGCCGGCGGCGGCTTTTTCCGCCTGCTGCCCTACGCCGCCTGGTTCCGGCCGCTGCTGCGTCGCCTGCATGCGCAGGATCGCCAGCCCGCGACCTTCTACTTCCATCCTTGGGAAATCGATGCCGGCCAGCCGCGGGTCAGGGGGCTGCCGGCGCGGTCGCGCCTGCGGCACTACACCAATCTGTCGAAAATGGAAGGCAAGCTGAGGCTGCTGCTCCGGGATTTCCATTGGGATCGCATGGATCGGGTCTATGCGCTGCCGGGCGCACCGGGGCCGGCCTAGCCGTTGTCCGCCCAAGCCCTGCATGGCCAACGAGGAGAGCCACGAACCGTGACCGTCCTGTCGAAGCATGCGCCCGATGCCGACCTGGCGACGCCTGCGGCCGGGCCGGCCAATGAGCCCGGCATTGCGGCCGCAATCGCCATTGCCCGTCTCGACGCGGCGGACGCCGCGGCCTGGGATGCCTTTGTCCTCCAGGAGCCGAGCGCCACGTTCTTCCACCGCGCCGGCTGGGCGCGTGTGATCCGCCGCGCCTATGGCTATGACACGCATTTCCTGATGGCGCGCCGCAATGGCGAGATCGTCGGCGTGCTGCCGCTGGTGCACCTGAAGACCCTGGCCTTCGGCCAGTCGCTGATTTCCATGGGCTTTTGCGTCTATGGCGGCATTGCCAGCAGCGACCCGCTGGCCATTGAAGCGCTGGCGGCGGAGGCGGCGCGCCTGGGCGAGCAACTGGGGGTCGGCTATGTGGAAATGCGCTCGGAACAGGCGCAGATTCCGGGCTGGCAGACCAAGTCGGACGTCTACGCCACCTTCCGGCGCGAATTGCACGATGACGACGACGCCAATCTGAAGGCGATCCCGCGCAAGAAGCGCGCCGACGTGCGCAAGGGCATCAAGAGCGACCTGACCGTCGACACCAGCGGCGATATCGACACCTTCCATGCCATCTATGCCGAGAGCGTGCGCAATCTCGGCACCCCGGTGTTCTCGAAGCGCTATATCCGCACCATCGCCGAGGAGTTCGGCGACGATTGCGAGATTTCGGTGGTGCACGGGCCGCAAGGTCCGGTGGCGGCGCTGGCCTCGTTTTTCTTCCGCGACCAGGTGCTGCCCTATTATGGCGGCGGCACCTTTGCCGCCCGGCCGCTGCACGCCTATGACCAGCTTTACTGGACCTTGATGGGGCGGGCGGTCCGCCGCGGTGCCAGGGTGTTCGACTTCGGCCGCTCGAAATACGGCACCGGCGCGTTCGACTACAAGACCTATTGGGGGTTCGAGCCGACGCCGCTCCGCTACCAGTATCATCTGGTCAAGGCGTCGGAGGTGCCGGACATCAACCCGCTCAACCCGAAATACAGGCTGTTCGTTGCGATGTGGCAGAAACTGCCGCTTCCCGTCGCCAACCGGGTCGGCCCCTGGGTCGCCCGGCAGTTGGGGTAGACGCGCCGTGGAACCGCTCCTCTTCCTCGCCCATCGCATCCCCTATCCGCCGGACAAGGGCGACAAGATCCGCTCGTGGAACATTCTGCGCCATCTGGCGCAGCATTATGCCGTTCACCTCGGCACCTTCATCGACGCCGAAGAGGACTGGCAGCACACGGGCCTGCTGGAGGATCTCTGCGCCAGCTGCCATTTCGAGCGTCTGGACCCGACCGCGGCCAAGCTGAAAAGCCTGAAAGGGTTTCTGAGCGGCGAGGCGCTGAACTTTCCCTATTACGAAAGCCGGGGGCTGGCCCGCTGGGTCGACCGGATCCTGGCCGCCGAACGGCCGGTGCTGGGCTTCGGCTTTTCCGGGCAGGTGGCGCCCTTCCTGCTACGCGAGAGTGCCCGCGACCTGCCCACCATCGTCGATTTCGTCGATGTCGACAGCGACAAGTGGGCCCAATACGCCCGTGGCAAGTCCTTCCCCATGTCGTGGGTCTATGGCCGCGAGGCGCGGAAACTGGCCGTGGCCGAGGCCCGCATCGCCGGCGCGGTCGGCGCCAGCCTGTTCGTGTCCGAGGCCGAGGCCGCCCTGTTCCGCCAGCGCTCCGGCCTGGGCGAGGACCGGGTGTTCGGCGTGCGCAACGGTGTCGATCTCGACTGGTTCACCGCCGAGGCCGAGCTGCCGAACCCCTATGCCGCCGACCATGGCGACGCGCCGATCCTGACCTTTGCCGGCGCCATGGACTACTGGGCCAATGTCGATGCCGTGCAGTGGTTCGCGGACGCCGTGCTGCCGGCGGTGCTGGCCGTGCACCCGCGCGCCCAGTTCGTCATCTGCGGCGCCCGCCCGACGGCGGAGGTGCAGGCGCTCGGCGCACGGCCGAACGTGACGGTGACCGGGCGGGTCGAGGACATCCGCCCCTATGTGCGCCACGCCAGCCTCAGCGTCGCCTCGCTGCGCATCGCCCGGGGCATTCAGAACAAGGTGCTGGAAGCGATGGCGCTCGCCCGTCCGGTGGTGTGCACGCCGCAGGCGCTCGAAGGCATCGAGGCCGTTCCCGGCGTCGAACTGGCGCTGGCGGACGGTGCGGAGGCGTTCGCCGCCACCGTGCTCGACCTGCTGGCGACACCGGTGCGGGCCGAGACCATGGGCGCGGAGGCGCGCCGGCGCATGGTGGAGGCCTATGGCTGGCCCGCCCAGATGGCGGTGCTGGATTCGATTATCGCGCGGGTCCGTCCGCTCCGGGATGAGGCTCCGCAAACGCAGGAGACCGCCGCGTGACTGCGACCGAGACTGCCACCGGCCACGAGACGCCATCCGGTTCGCCGCTGTTGCGCGTGGGGTTGGTCTATGCCGGGCTCTGCGTCCTCTGCATCCTGGTGTTTTACGACACCGCCGACTCGCTGGTTCGGGTGTGGTGGGGAACGCCGACCTTCAATCACGGCTTCTTCGTCGCCCCGATGGCGGCCTATCTGATCTGGATGCGACGGCATACGCTGGTCGGTGTGCCGATCCGGCAGGAATGGCTGGCGCTGCCGTTGATCGTGCTCGCGGGCCTGGTCTGGCTGGTGGGCTATGCCGGCGACGTGCGCTTGCTCCAGCATGCGGGCTTTGTCGGCATTCTGATCGCCATGGCCGGCGGGCTGGTCGGGCGGCACATGCTGCGGCTGATCTGGTTCCCGATTGCGTTCCTGGCCTTCATGGTGCCGGCGGGCGACCAGCTGGTGCCGCGGTTGCAGGACATCACCGCTGACTTCTCCGTTACCCTGCTGGGCTGGGTCAACATCCCCGTCTGGCGCGACGGCGTCTTTCTGCAAATCCCGAACGGCATGTTCGAGGTGGCGGAGGCCTGCGCCGGCATCCGCTTCCTGATCGCCAATGTGGTGGTGGCCTTCGTCTTCGCCTATCTCGCCTACAGCAAGTGGTGGAAATGGGTCATTTTCATTGCCATCAGCATCGCGGTGCCGATTTTCGCCAATGGCGTGCGCGCGTTCGGCATCATCTATATCGCCCATGTCACCGACAACGAATACGCCGTCGGCGTCGACCATCTGGTCTATGGCTGGGGGTTCTTCACCGTCATCATGTTGCTGTGCCTGTTCATCGGCAATCTGTTCGCCGACCGGCGCATCGGCGATTTCGAGCCGGACCCGCGGGCGGCGAGCCGACCGGTGCCCGCATGGAACTGGCCGTTCGTGGCCGCGGCCGCGGCGCTGATGGCGCTGGGGCCGGCCTATGCGGCCGTCATCATCGACAGCGGCTCCTGGCAGGGCCAGACCACACTGCAGCCGCCAACCGTCGCCGGCCCCTGGCAGCCGGGCGGCGAGCTGCAACCGCCATGGAAGCCGGTCTTCCGCGGGGCCTCCGCCGAACTGCTCCAGACCTATCGCGACGGTTCGGACCAGGTCAGCCTGTTCATCGCCTATTATCCGGCCCAGGGCCAGGGCCGGGAGGTGATCTATCACGCCAACCGCATGGCCGATGACGAGACCTGGAAACGGCTCGAAACCCGCCGCATCGGCCTGACGATCGACGGTGCGCCGATGCAGGTGCGGCTGGAGCGGATGAAGGGCCATGGCGGGGCGACCCGGGTGGCCGCCTACTGGTACTGGATCGCCGGCCGGTTCACGGCCGATCCGGTGCAGGCGAAGCTCTACCAGATCGCCGGCGCCCTCTCCCACGGCAACAAGGCGGCGGCGGCCGTCGCCGTCACGATGCTGCAGCCCGTGGACGCCGACGGTCTGGAACCGTTGCGCGACACCATCCAGCGTTTCCTGGATGCAACGCCGAACCTGAACGCCTATCTCCGCCGGCAGGCCGGCGCCCACTAGGCGATCGGCCGCCCCGTCCGAACCAGAAGAGCACCGGCCCATGTGCGGTATCGCAGGATTGTTCGACCTTGCCGGCCTCCGCCCGGTGGACCCGGCGCGGCTGGGCCGCATGAACGCCGCCCTGGTCCATCGCGGGCCGGACGGGGAGGGGACCCATCTGGCGCCGGGCATCGGCCTGGGGCACCGGCGGCTGGCGATCATCGACCTGCACACCGGCCAGCAGCCCATGGCCGACGCGCAGCAGCGATTGCAGATCGTCTACAACGGCGAAATCTACAACTACCGCGCCCTGCGCCGGGAATTGGAGGCCAAGGGCCACCCGTTCCTGACCCAGTCGGATACCGAGGCGATCCTGCAAGGCTATCACGCCTGGGGCGCGGACGGGCTGACCCGCCTGAACGGCATGTTCGCCATCGCCCTCTGGGATCAGGCGGCCGACACGCTGTTGCTGGCCCGCGACCGCATGGGCGAGAAGCCGCTTTACTACAGCGTCACCGCCGATGGCTGGCTGTTGTTCGCCTCGGAGATCACCGCGGTGCTGGTGGGGCTGGAGGCGGAGCCGCCGCTGCGGCCCGATGCGGTGGCGGATTATTTCGCCTATGGCTATGTGCCGGACCCGAAGACGATCTATCAGGGCGTGTTCAAGCTGGAGCCGGGGCAGAAACTCGAACTCTGCCGCGGCATGGACGCGGCGGCGGTGGTGCCGGAACCCTACTGGCGGCTGAGCGCCGCCGCCGGCCCGGCCCTTAGCGCCGAAGAGGCGCAGGAGGAGTTGGCGGAGCGTCTGGCCGCCGTGGTGCGCGAGCGCATGGTCTCGGACGTGCCGCTGGGGGCGTTCCTCTCCGGCGGCGTCGATTCCAGCGGCATCGTCGCGCTGATGGCCGGGGCCTCGGAGACGCCGGTGCGCACCTGCGCCATGGGCTTTCCCGACCCGAAATACGACGAAACCGCCTACGCCCAGATGGTCGCCGAGCGCTATGGCACCGACCATTACCGCGAGGTGGTGGAGCTGGAAGCGGTCGACCTGGTGGGGCGGCTGGCGCTGGCCTATGGCGAGCCGTTTGCGGACCCGTCGGCGCTGCCGACCTTCCGGGTTTCGAAGCTGGCGCGCAGCCGGGTGACGGTGGCGCTGTCGGGCGATGGCGGCGACGAGGCGTTTGCCGGCTATCGCCGCTACCCCTTCCATATGCGCGAGGAGGCGGTGAAGGCGCGCCTGCCGGCCGGGTTGCGCCGGCTGGTGTTCGGGCCGCTGGCCCGGGCCTATCCGCGCGCGGCCTGGGCGCCGCGCATGTTCCGGGCCAAGGCGACGTTCGAGGCGCTGTC
Organism: Alphaproteobacteria bacterium; assembly: GCA_020638555.1. Taxonomy (NCBI): domain Bacteria; kingdom Pseudomonadati; phylum Pseudomonadota; class Alphaproteobacteria; species Alphaproteobacteria bacterium. The sequence goes on from JACKII010000002.1 coordinate 252,988, forward strand.
GCGCGACCGCGCCGGCGGCTATTTCCGCGCCATCACCGTGCTGCCGGAGGAATTGCGGGCGCGGCTGCTGAGCGGCGATCTCGCGGCCTCGCTGCGGGATTACGACCCGGTCTCGGTCATCCGCCGCCATGCCGAGGCGGCCGACAGCGACGACGCGCTGCGGGTGGCGCAGTATGTGGACATGAAAACCTGGCTGGCCGGGCGCATGCTGGTGAAGGTCGACCGGGCGGCGATGGCGAACTCGCTGGAAGTGCGCCCGCCGCTGCTCGACCCGGACCTGGTGCAATGGGCGATCGGCCTGCCGGACCGGCTGAAGGTCAACGGCTTCGAGGGCAAGTGGATCCTGAAGCGGACCTTGGAGCCGCTATTGCCGCGGGAATTGCTCTACCGCACCAAGCAGGGTTTCTCCATGCCGCTGGCCGGCTGGCTGCGCGGCGGGCTGGAGCCGCGGATCGAGGCCCTGGTGGCCAGCAACGGCCGGCTGGCGACCAGCGGCCTGTTCGACATGGGCTTCGTCGCCCGCCTCGCCGCCGATCACCGCACCGGCCGCGCCGACAACTCCCAGGTGCTCTGGGCGCTGATCATGTTCGAGGCGTTTCTGGCCAAACCCTGGCAGCACCGGGGCGCGGCCTCGGCGGCGGTTGCGGCGTGATCGGGGTGGCGGTTGCCGCCTGATCCGGGCGGGCGAGGCGTCCTTGCACCCCGGACGGTGCGGAGCACCGATCTTGCACCCCGGACGGTGCGGAGCGCCGATCTTGCACCCCGGACAGTGCGGAGCATCGATCTTGTTCCCCGGACGGTGCGGAGCGCCGATCCGGGGCTGGTGTCATCCTTCGAACACCGCCGCCGCCGGTGTTCGCGAGAGCGACCGGTCCCGGCTTTCGCCTTCGGCTCGGCCGGGAAACACCGGCAATCGTGGGTTTTTCACACACCTTCGGCCGTCACCATCACAGCAGTGACGGCGGCAAGCCGTCCGCCGCGACTCCCAGATAGCCGAGAATGGTCGGGGCGATGTGCGGGAGGGATGACGCCTCGGCGCGCTCCCGGCCGCGGCCGCTGCCGTCGTCGACAATGAGGAAGGGGGCCGTCTCGCGGGCGCCGAGGCCGCCATGCTGGGCGAAGCCGCCGCCGGCGTCGCTCTCCGGGCCGTCAATGGCCTCATAGCGCTGGCCGGGGACGCCGTGGCCGTTGTCCCGGTCCAGCCGCGCCATGTCGAGGGCGAAGGTCAGGCCGTATTCGCGCCGGGCGCCGAGCGCCTCCAGCGCGTCGCCCTCGATCACCGCGCCGACCCAGGCCGCGGCTTGCAGGAAGGCGCGCAGGGCCGGCACCCGCGCCTCGGAGTCCGGGGCGACATAGACCAGGGCGCTGGTGCCCTGGCAGGCGACCGCCACGTCGCCGCTGTCCGGGCTGTCCTTCAGGCCCGCCTCCACCAGCCGCCGGGCCACGTGCACGCGGGGGCCGATGCTCTCCATGCCGTGGTCGGAGCCGACCAGGACCAGCACCGCCTCGCCCTCGGCCCGCAGGCGCTCGACCGTGGCGGCGATCCGGCCCGCATGCCGGTCGGCGGCGGCGAGCGCGGCGCGGTGGTCCGGCCCCAGCAGCGGCCGGCCATGGCCGGTCTTGTCGGGGGAGCATTGCCAGCAGATGGCGAGACGCGGGCGGCGTCGGGTCAGCACCTCGTCGCAGAAGCGCGCGACCATGACGGCATCGCCCTGCGCGTCGGAGGCGACGGCGAGGGCGTCCGCGCCGGTGATCGGCACGCCGCCCGGCCCGAAACTGCCGGCGCGGTGATAGACATGGCCGTGATGGTCCGGGTCGAGGAAATAGGCCGCGCCGGGCGAGACGTTGGAGAAGGCGATGGCGTCGCCGCCCAGGCGCTCCGCCAGGGTCGGCACGCGCAGGGTGCGGCCGGTGGCGCGGCGCATGTGGTCGCGGAAGTCCGGCAGGCCGGCGTCGCGCACCTCCAGCCGGCCGTCGACCAGAAAGCCCATGCGATTGCCGTGCAGGCCGTGACGGCCCGGCTGGTGCCCGGTCGCGACCGAGGCGGCGGAGGCGCGGGTCACGCTCGGGAACACGGCGCGGTGATCGGCGCACCAGAGGCCGTGCTGGCGCAACGCCCAGAGATTCGGCGTCCATTCCGGCGAGACCCACTCGCGGGAGAGGCCGTCGCACATCAGCAGCACGGCACGGCGTGTGCGGAGGGGCATGGGCTCAGGCCTCCCGGATCCGGTTCAGGATCACGTCGAAGGCGTCGTAATTGCGCAGCTTGTCCGGCCAGGCGATGAGCGGGTGCGAGGAGACCATGGGCACCGGTTGTTCGTGCAGGCCGCCATGGCTGCGCAACGGCCGGGTCAGGGCGGAGAGGTCATGCTCCTCCTCGCGCGTGCCCAGCACCGCGTCGCGGCGGGCGAGCACGCAGAGGTCGCCGATACGGTCGCGGGGCAGGTCCAACACCTCGCTGGCCTCGTCGGCGGTGATGACCAATTCCACCGTCGGCAGGTCGCGCAGCATGACGGCAACGGATTCCACATTGTCGGTCGCCGGCACATAGACGGTGGCGAAACTGCCCAGCGCGCCGTGATGCACCACATACGGGTCGGTGATCGGCAGGATCACCATGGCCCCCGGCGCGAACCGGTCCAGGAAATCCTGGAGATAGGCGACATTGGGCCGTCCGTCCGGCAGGTGCTTGGCGTTCATGCCGTGGTCGGCCGTCAGCACCACGTGCGCGCCGGCATTCGCCAGCGTCTGGCAATAGCCGTCCACCATCTCGGTAAAGTCCAGCGCACCCTCTTCCTCCGGCGCGTACAGGTGTTGGATGTAGTCGGTGGTGGAGAGGTACATCAGGTCGGGCCTGTGGCTCTCCAGCAAGGCGAGGCCGGCGGCAAAGACCGCCGCGCTGACCTCCGCCGAATAGACGCTGGGAATGTCGAAGGCGATCGGTGCCTTGTCGATGCCGTGCTCGGCCCGCGTCACGTCCGCCGCGAATTCGGTCGAGAAGCAGATGGCGGTTGCCGGGTCCAGGCCGTGGCCCAGCAGGCGGCGCAGCTTGTCCTTGGCGGTGATGACGACGACACTGGCCCCGGCCCGGCTGAATTCCGCCAGGATAGAGGGCGCGCGGAGAAAGCCGGGGTCGTTCATCATCACCGGCTCGCCCGAGCGCGGCTCCAGAAAGAAATTCCCGGCAATGCCGTGCACGGCCGGCGGTTGGCCCGTGACGATGGAGCAGTTGTTCGGGTTGGTGAAGCTGGGCATGGCGCCCTTGCAGAGCCGCAGGCGCCCTTCCGCGCGGGCCCGGGCGAAGAAGGGCGCGCGACCGGCCGCCTCCGCCGCTTCGAGATAGGCCATGTCGAGGCCGTCGGCGCAGATCACCACGCTCGGCACCGCGGGCCAGGCATAGGGGCGGTCGTTGACTTCCAGCGTCTTGCTCACCGTGGCTGTCCTTCCCGTGCGATTCGTCCGGGATATGATGGTTCGGGGCGCGGCGGTTGGCGCTTCCGCCTAAACATCCTCGATCGCGATCACCCGCGCCGGCGCGCCATCCGAGGTGGGCAGCTTGACCGGCAGGCCGATCACCTCCGGCCGGGCGGTGCGGATCTGGTGCATGTTGCAGAGATACTCGAACATGATGACGCCGTGGCGCAGCAACTCCCAGTGGGTGACATGGTCCTCCGCCGTCGCACGGCCATCGCCGGTCAGGAAGTTGCGGATGCAGTAATCCTGCGGGAAGTCGTAGCCGATGGCCTTGATGCCGCGTTCGCGCAGCCAGACCGCGGCCTCGCGCGTCATGTAGGGGGCGGTGGCCCAGAAATCCGGCGTGGCGATATCGGCCTTCAGGTCCCAGGCATTGCGCAGCAGCACGAAATCGCCCGGTTGCACGTGCGCGCCGGCCCGGGCGACGATCGCCTCGGTCACCGGCTCGTTCGGGCCGACGTCCGAGATATCCACGACCGCGCCGGCGCCGCAGGTCATGTCGAGCGTGATATGGTCGGTGGTGAAGCCGTCGGCGACGAAGTGCTTCGGCGCGTCCATGTGGGTGAAGCCGTGCACGATCCACCCGGCCCAGGTGGCCTGCACATGGTCGCCGGCCTCGTGGCTTTTCAAGAGCCTGCGTTCCACCGGCCAGCGGAAATGGTTCTCGACAACGGGGGTGGACAGATCGATATGGCGCCGCACGGGGGCAGGGTCCTTCGCTGGTGCTCTTGATGGTTGCCACCTTGCAGCCCCGGCCCGCTTGCGGCAAGAGTGGAGGTGCCGTTTCAACCCCGACCGGAGACCCATTGCCGATGAAAGCCTGGCAGGTTCAAGACTGGTGCGCCGCCCGCGCCATGCAACTCACCGAAATGCCGGTGCCGGAACCGGGGCCGGGCCAGGCCCTCGTGAAGGTGCACACGGCGGCGCTCAACTTCTTCGACAATCTGATGATCGGCGGCAAATACCAGGTGAAGCCGCCCCGCCCCTTCACCCCCGGCTGCGAGATCGCGGGCGAGGTGGTGGCGGCCGGACCCGGCAGCGACTTCCGGCCGGGCGACCGGGTCGCCTCGCAACCGGATTGGGGCGCGTTCGCGGAATACTGCCTGGTGAGGAACGCCCCCACCAACCGGGTGCCGGACGGCGTGCCGCTGGAGCAGGCGGCGGCGATCCCGGTGGTCTATCCGACCGCGCACATCGCCTTGCAACGGCGCGGCCAGTTGCGGGAAGGGGAGTTCGTGCTGGTCTCGGCCGCGGCCGGCGGCGTCGGCCTGGCGGCGATCCAGCTGGCCAAGGCCTGGGGTGGCCGGCCGATCGCGCTGGCGGGCTCGGAGGAAAAGCGCCGGGTCTGCCTGGAGAACGGCGCGGAACTGGCGCTGGACTACAGCGATGATGCCTGGATCGACGCGGTGCGCGAGCACACCGGCGGCAAGGGCTTCGACCTGTTGTTCGATCCCGTCGGCGGCGAGACCTTCGACCGGGCGCTGAAGGTGATCGCGTTCGAGGGCCGGGCGGTAATCATCGGCTTTGCCGGCGGTGCGATCCAGCAGATCGCCTCGAACCGGCTGTTGCTGAAGAATGCCAGCGCCGTCGGCGCGATCTGGGGCCGCTACCTGACCGAGGACCCGGCGTTTGCGCACGAGGTGGTGGCCGACTGCTTCCGCCTGCTGGCCGCAGGCAAGATCGCGCCCTGCGTCTGGCGCACCTACGGTCTGGACGAGGTGCCGGCGGCGCTGGAGGCGCTGGACACCCGCAAGACCTATGGCAAGGTCATGGTGCGGGTGGGGGACTGACCGGGCACCCCTCGGCATGACGGGGAGGCGGTTGTTTCCCGGCCGCCGCGGAGCGGGGGCCGGGATCGGTCGCTCTTGCGAACACCCAAGCCGGCGGTGTTCGAAGAATGACACCGGCCCCGGATGGCGGCTCCGCCACCTCCGGGGAACAGGGGCGCTCCGCCACCTCCGGGGAACAGGGGCGGTGGGGGCGCCTACAGCGTCAGATACTGGTCCAGCACTTCCTGGTTGGCGCGCAGGTCGGCAGGGGTGCCGGAGTATTTGATCTCGCCCTTTTCCATGATGTGGCAGTAGTCGGAGAGGTAGAGCACGAAGCCCAGATTCTGCTCCGCCAGCACGATGGAAATGCCTGTCTCCTTCAGCATTTTCACCTGTTCGCGCAGGTTCTCGACCACCCGCGGCGCCAGCCCCTCCGACGGTTCGTCGAGCAGGATCAGGCGCGGATTGCCCATCAGGCAGCGGGCTATGGTCAGCATTTGCTGCTGGCCGCCGGAGAGCACGCCGCCGGCGCGCTTCTGGATCTCTCGCAGGTCGGGGAACAGTTCGAACACCCGGTTCTCGTCCCAGCCCTCCTTGCCGCCGGCGGCGGGGCGGCGGGCGATGTCGAGATTCTCCCAGACGCTGAGGTCGGGAAAAATCCGCCGCTCCTCCGGCACGAAGCCGATGCCCAGTTTCGAGATGCGGTGGGCGGGCAGGCCGGTGATGTCCCGGCCCTCGAACCGCACCATGCCACGCCTGGGCGGCGTCAGGCCCATGATCGAGCGCATGGTGGTGGTCTTGCCGACGCCGTTGCGGCCGATCAGCGAGACGATCTGGCCGGGTTCGACCGTGAACGACACTCCGAACAGCACCTGGCTGAGGCCGTAGGAGGTGTGGATGCCGTCCACTTCAAGCTGGGGGTTAGGCATCGAGGGACTCTCCCAAATAAACGCGGCGGACTTCCGGGTCGTTGCGCACTTCGTCCGGCAGGCCGGAAGCGATGATCTCGCCATGGTGCAACACGCTGATGCGGTCGGAAATGCCGAACACCACCCCCATGTCGTGCTCGGTGAACAACAGGGTCAGGCCGCGTTCCCGGGTGATGCGGTCGACCAGGGCGATGGCCTCGTCGGTTTCCTGCGGGCTCATGCCGGCGGTGGGTTCGTCCAGCAGCAGCACGCGCGGGTTTTCCGCCAGCGCGATGGCCAGTTCCAGTTGCTTTTGCTTGCCATAGGAGAGTTCGCCCGCCACCTCCGTCGCTTCCGCGTCGAGGCCGACCAGGTGCAACAGTTCGGCGGTCTCGTCGCGGTTTTGCGGCTCGCCGAGCGTGAACAGCTTGAAATGCTTGTGGTCGCGGGCGATCAGCGCCACCTGCACATTCTCGAACACGGTCATGCGCGGATAGATGTTGATGCGCTGGAACGAGCGGGCGAGGCCGAGCCGCACCACCTTGTGCGGCGCCAGGCCGGTGATGTCCCGGCCTTCGAACAGCACCCGGCCGGCGGATGGCGTCAGGTGGCCGGTGATCAGGTTGAAGAAGGTGGTCTTGCCGGCGCCGTTCGGGCCGATGATGGCGTGGCGCTCGCCCTCTTCCAACTGGAAGGAGACGTGGTTGGTGGCGATGAAGCCGCCGAAATCCTTCATCAGGTCCTTGGTTTCGAGGATGACAGCCATCAGTTCGACCCTCCCTGGCCGGCCAGCTTGCCTTTGACCTTCTGTGCCAGACCCACCAGGCCTTCCGGCAGGAACATCAGGATCACCAGCAGAATGCCGCCGAGGACGGTCGGCCAGTACTCGGTGTATTCGTTGGTGAAACGCTCCAGCAGATAGAGCGCGGCGGCGCCGATGGCGGGGCCGAAGAACGAGTACATGCCGCCCAGCAGCACCATGATCAGCACCTGGGCCGACTGGGTCCAGAAGGCGTTCTCCACGTACATGCCGCGGTTGTACATGGCGAAGATGGCGCCGGCGATGCCGGCAAAGGTGCCGGCGACGACGAAGGCGGTCCAGCGCATCTGCCGCGTGTTGACGCCGACAAAGCCGGCGCGCGTGCGGTTCTCGCGCACCGCTACCAGCACCTTGCCGAAGGCGGAGTGGCAGATCAGCCAGAGCACGGCCGTGGCCGCGGCGACGATGGCCAGGGTGAAGTAGAAAAAGCCGACCCGGTCGTCCAGGAAGGCCGGCACGGTGACGCCGACAAAGCCGTCGTCGCCATGGGTCACGTCGCGCCATTTGAAGGCGATGGCCCAGACCAGCATGGCGAAGGCCAGGGTCAGCATGGCGAAATAGATGTCGGTCAGCCGGGTGCAGAACCAGGCGACGAACATGGCCGCCAGCATGGCCAGAATCACCGCCGCCGGCATGCTGACCACCAGCGGCACCTGGTAGGTGGTCAGCAGGATGGCGTTGGCATAGCCGCCGATGGCGAAGTAGGCCGCGTGGCCGAACGAGACATTGCCGCTATAGCCGATCAGCACGTTCAGGCTGAGGGCGAACAGCACGAACACCAGGATTTCGGTCGCGAGGTCGATCAGATAGGCCTCGCCCAGGAACGGGATGGCGGCCAGAAGCAGGAGAACGATCAGGCAGGCGACCTGACCGGATTTGCTCATGGGGCTGGTCATGGGGGGCCTCCTAGCCCTGTTCCGGCTTGCCGAACAGGCCCCAGGGCCGGATCAGCAACACCACGAGCAACAGCAGATAGGCCAGCACGTCCTGTGAGTTCGGCAGGATGACCGAGCCGAAATTGAACACGAAGCCATAGATCATCGCGCCCAGGAACGAGCCCCACAGGCTGCCGAGGCCGCCGATGATGACGATGACGAAACACTCGACGATGATGAACACGTCCATGCCCGGCACCGGCGAGTTGAAGGGCGAGGCCAGCGCGCCGCCGACCCCGGCCAGGGCCGATCCGACCAGGAACACGCCCGTGTAGATCACCGGCACGTTGATGCCGAGGGCGGCCAGCATTTCCCGGTCCTGGGTGGCGGCGCGGGTCAGGCGGCCCCAGCGGGTGCGCTCGGTGAAGTACCAGAGCACCAGCAGAATCACCGGCCCGATCAGGCAGAGCACGAGGCGGTAGCTGGGATAGAAGGTGATGCCCAGATTCCAGGCGCCGCCCAGGCCCTCCGGATAGCTGACGCTGTACTGGTCGGTTCCCCACAAAACCTTGGCCACGTCGCCCATGATCAGCACGATGGCGAAGGTCAGCAGCAGCTGCATCAGGTGTTCCTTGTCGTACAGGAACTGAAACAGCGTGCGCTCCAGAAACACGGCGATCACGGCCAGGAACAGGGCCGCGGCCAGGACCGCCGGCCAGAAGCCCAGCCCCCAGGCCGCCGATACGGTATAGGCGGTGTAGGCGCCGAACATGAAGAAGGCGCCATGGGCGAAGTTGATGACGCGCAGGACGCCGAAGATCAGGGAGAGGCCGGCGGCGATGATGAAATAGTTCATCCCCATCGACAGGGAGTTCATAACCTGAATGAAGGCAAATGTCGGATTGCCTATCAGCATTTCCAGGCCTTGCATGGGCGAAGCGTCCTAGCGCAGGGCAGTGGGGGCGGTCAGCAAAAGACCCTCGACCGTAAGGCAGCCGAGGGCCTTGAGACCAAGGCTCGGCGGGCAGCGACGGCCGAAGCCATCGGCCCCGCCAAGAACGGCGTTACTCCGCGATCTCGGCCGGGATGTAGGTCACCGGGCTCATCACGCGATAGGCGAAGCCCTCTTTCTTGACCAGCGGTCCCCAGAACTGGCCGGTATTGGCCTGGTGGTCCTTGGGGTTGATGGTGCGCTGGCCGACCGGCGTATCGATGGACATGCCTTCCAGCGCGGCCGAAAGCGCATCCGGATCGGCCGACCCGGCCTTCTCGACGCCGGCGGCGACGAATTTCACGCCGATATAGGCCAGCACCGGCCACATGGCGGTTTCCTTGGTGCCGGAGCGCTTCGACAACTCGTCGTGGAAGGTCTTGTGCGCCGGGACGGTGTCGTCGTACCAGAGTTCGTAGGCGTTCGACCAGACATTGTCCGGATAATCGTCGCCCATCTTGCCGGTGATCTCATGGCTGGCGACTTCGCCGCCGGAGATGAATTTGATGGTGTTGAACAGGCCGAAGGGCTTGGCCTGCTGGGCGAAATTCACGAAGTGCGCGCCCCAGAGGCCGCTGGTGACCACGTCGCAACCCGCGCCCAGGATCTGGGTGATCTGGGCGTTGTAGTCGGTGGCACCCAGCTTGGCGCGCAGGTCCATGACCTTTTGCACCTCCGGCGCGTGCCGCTTCAGGCCGTCCTCGATCCCCTTGGCCAGGTCATAGCCATAGGCGTAGTCGAGCTGGATGTCGCACAGCTTCTTGCCGCCCACATTGTGGACGAGCTGGGCCATGGCGTCGCCTTCGAAATCCGTGTTCGACGCGGTGCGGAACACGTATTTGTGCAGCTTGGTCGTGGTCATCTGGATGGTTTTGGGAATGGTCGCGATGTAGACGACCCCTTCCTGCTTCGCCACTTCGCTGATGGCCAGGCCCACCGCGGACGACAGTCCGCCGACCAGCACGTCGACGCCTTCCTTGGTGATCAACTCCTTGGCCGCCGCCGCCGCCGCGGAGGGGTTCAGCTTGGTGTCGCGGGCGAAGGTCACGAGCTTGGCGCCGCCGACCCCGCCGGCCGCGTTGATCTCGTCCACGGCCATGTTGTGGCCTTCCATCGCCGGAACGCCGTAAATGGCGCCGCCACCGGACGTTGGATAGAGCACACCGATCTTGATGTCCTTCGCCTGCGCCTGAGCGCCGACGAGGATCGCAGCCGTCGCGGCCACGACCGAAAGCGTCTTAACCATCCTCACCTGATCCTCTTTTGATTAACGCCATTCGAGTGGCGTCCGTTGCAACTACGCGCATCATATTTTCAGGCCCGCCAATGAAGATCAAGCATCATCGACGATGCGCGGTCGCCGGCATTTGCGCTACTAAAGTAGCGATTGGGCCGGCGCCCTCCCCGCCCGCAGGGGGAGGCTTGCCGGATTCCCCTTTCCCCTGCCGCCCAAGCGTCGCCCATTCATGGTTTTCTGGCATGTTTATCAAGCCGGTCGACGATGTCTTCGAACACATCCTTGCTGGCATTTTTTCCAATAAAGCAGTCGAGATGCCCGTAATTGGGAATGACTCGCCGGGTGTATTCGTCTTTCATCTCGGGGTTATTCTTGCGCAGCCAGTTGTAGGTGCGCAATGTCGTGTCCGGGGTGAATTCCTCGTTGATGGCGCCGGAGATAAAGTGAATCGGCAGTTGCAGACGCTCCGGATGCGGCAGGTAGAGATTTTCGCCCTTTGCCGTCACCGCCTCCCCCTTGCGTAGGATCGTCGCCAGTTGATTGAACGGCGTTGTCGAGATGTTGCCGAAGATTGTCTGGATCGCATCGTGCGTCGCTTCATTCAACTGGGCGTGCACATAAGCCGGGCCGTAAATGGAGAAGGCGCGGTGACAGGTGGGGCTGTAGCAGGGAATTCCGTTGGGGAAGGGCGCCGGCCAGGTCAGAAGATCCAGGACCTGGTCTTGCGGGGAAACCGGCCCGGGCGTCCGCGGGCCGGAATTGGTGTCGATCGTCTTGCGGCCGGCGAAGAGCTGGGCCGCATCGGGGCCAACCAGACCGTCGAGCGCCAGCACCAGCTCTTTCGGCAGGCCGTGGACGATCAGGGAGCCGATATGGGTATCGGCTTTCATCTGGTTGAACCAGAAATTGACGGGATGGACCGTCAGTTGCGAGCAGACCGCAGAGCGCACCTTGCCCGTCGCCAGACGGCCGGACAGCAGCGACATTTGCAGCGACATCGAGCCCATGCAATGCGCGACCACCTGTAGGTTTTTCGCCCCCGTCATCGCCAGAACGTAATCGACGGCCGCCGGCCAGTCCTCCAGGGCAATGTCGTCGATATCGAAGGGCTTCAGACTGACCTCGCCCAGCGCCGGGCTGCCCCGGTAGTCGAACAGCCAGACGTCATACTTCGCCGCGCAAAGGCAATCGACCAGGTTTTTGTCCACCGTCTCAATCGCAAAGCACTGAGCCACATTGGCGAAACCGGGCGCCAAGATGACCGGCCCCCGGTCGCCGCCGTTGTAGCGGATCAGTTGCAGTTCGACATTCGGCGCAGAGAAAAACCGGTAGCATTCGGATCGGACGTCATCCCGATACCGCAAGGGTGCCCCGTTGGCGGCGGGCATGGGGATGACCTTGCCGGCCAGGAAATCCTGGCGCGGAAAGTCGTTGAGATAGGAAAGCATGCCGCCATAGGTTCGGAAAATCAGGTTGGCGAAAAAGGCGGCGAATTCGAACTGGAAGTGGCGCATGGCAGCCGAGGCGATCTTCTTGGGCAGGGGAGACTGCCGGCCCGGCTTCAGCATGAGATCGACGGTTTTCAGAAGGAATTGATGACGAATTTCGGGCTTCTTCAGGTCCGTGTGGAGAATGCCCCAGCGGACACCGCCGTATCCTTTGGGGTAGGGGACCATATCCAGGAACAATTTCTTGTAAATGGAGGCGCCGTCATATGTTTTCAGCGTTCTGCAGAATTTCGACTCAAGCGTCTGCATTTGATTCAGAAAATCCTGAATCCCAAGGCGAATAACGCCTCTGGCGACGATTTGGGAAGGATCTTCGTCCTTGGCGATGTCGACATAAAGCGTTGTCAGATCGCCCCACCAGTTGGAGTCGGGCCGACGCTTCAGGGTTTTTGTTCCGGTAAACCGATAGTCTGCGCTCTTGCCTGCGACCGGGTTCCTTGGCTTGAGCTTGCCTGCGTAGATCATCTGCCAGGCTTCGACCGTCGCGGCGTCTTTTTTCAAGAGGCGGAAACTGCCATCCGTGACGGCAAACGCGACCGCCTCTTCTTGCGGCGCCTGCTTCCACTTCACGCTCCCCGACAACAGGGCCTTGTGGTCGGGGTTGGCGAGGAGTTGGCGCACACTGTCCGCGCGCACGCGGAAATCCGCCTCCAGGGATAGACCTTGGCTTTCCCCGACCCGTGCGGCCACCGCAAACGGATCGGATATGGCGGAGGTCGTCCCGCCGCCAGGCGCGGCGACAAAGCCGGTCATCGTTTCGGAGAAACTCAGATTGGGCGAGAAGTCGCCGAATGCCTTTTCGAGCACAGCGATGACGGCAGCGTAATCGTATGGTTCGGTGCGGATCGTATCGAGGACGCAATCCAAAATTTCCATCACGTCCCTGATGGATGGTCTGATATCCCTGGTCAATTCATCGGAGTGTTCGAGATAAAACCAAAAATCGTAGTTCTCATCCTTACTGATGGGGATTTTGAATGTCTTTCTGGCCCGTTCGATGGTGTGATAAATCGTGTTCGCGGCTTCCGTATAGTCCGCATTGTCGATTTTGTTGCCGAGATCCTTTAGCCAATCCTTCACCGCTGTCAGCAGTTGGACCGCTTCCGTCCATTCATCGGTACCGTCCGATAGGGGCGCGGCCTCTGGTGAAACGGCCGGAGGGAGGGGCTGCGGTCGGCGCTCCGCGCCGGGCTTCCGTCCCACCCTGTCGAGCAATCGCTCCATCGCCCGTTCGGCGACGGCGGAGATCGTCAGCAACGGATTGAGCCCCAACGATGTCGGCATGACCGAGCCGTCGCAGACCAGCAACCCGTCGTATACCGCGGTCCCGCCCGCATCGTCGGTTGAGGGCCTGAACACCTCGCAGTCCGCATTGACCACGCCGGCAGCCGACGTTTCGCCCATGCAGCACCCGCCGACCGGATGGACGGTGATCAGCCGGTTGCCGAAATTGGGATGCCAGAGCGGGCTCGGCAGGGAATTCGCCCAGATGCCATCGGCCGCGTCTCGCAACAGGGCGTTATCGCGCTCGTAAGGAAACTCTCGCCCGACCCCCGGCCAATCGACCCGCACCGTGTCGGTGGTTTCGTCGAGGACGATTTTGCCGCCGGAGCTGTCATGCGACATCAGCAGGAAAGATTGCGTCCGGCTCATCGCGCCATGATAACTCGCTTCGGATAGCCCGGTGCCGGACAGGAGGGCGGTGCCCAGGTCCTTCGCGTCCTGCAATCGCAGGGCGATATCCGGAAAACGGGTCAGCTGGCCGTGCAGGGCCTCCGACAGGAAGAACATCGCGGGATAGATCGGCGAGAGCGCCCCGGGGGCGACCCCCTCTTCGATGACGGCGGCTTGCTCGACCGGGGCATCCGCTGCCATATCCACCTCGATCACCCCGGTGATGCAGGGGCCGGGCCGGAATTCGGGGCCGCTGTCGCGCTTGAGCGGGTATTCCGCGCCCGCGCCGATACCCCAGACAGGCTGCCGCTCGCCGGCGCTGCCGCCGCGGGACCCCCGATCCCAATCGGCATCGAAGCCAAAGCTGAGAACATCGCCATTGCCGGAAAAGCGCTCGCCCAGTTGCCGGGAAAGCGCCAGCCCCTTTGCTTGCGACCGCAGCAGGATTTCGGTGGATCCGAGGGTTCCGGCCGCCACCACGACGATATCGGCACGGAGCAGCCTCCGCACGTTCCGATCCGCTTCATCCCGGCGGTTCCCGGCGGACATGTCTTTGACATGGATGACCCATTTCGCTTCCCCATCGGTCCCCCGCGCAAGATGATCGACGGCCGCTTCCGTGACGATGCGGGCGCCATGGGCGTGCGCGTAGGGCAGGTAGTTCATGAGGGTGGTGTTCTTGGCGCCGTAGTTGCAGCCGGCGCAGCAATCGCCGCACATGGTGCAGGCTTTCTGCTCCACCCCGGCCGCGTTGCGCCCGTCCTTGAAGGTGACGTTGATCGGCGCCCTTTTGCACGGTTGGCCGATCGCGCCCGCCGACACGTACAAGGCTTTCAGCTTGTTCGGGTTGTATTCTTGCGGCAGCGTAACGGTGCCGAGCATTTTCCGTGCGCGCGTGTAATAGGCGTCCAGAACCCCGTCCTTGCGATAGGCGGATGGCCAGTGGTACTGGCCGTCGGCATCCGTGCGGCAAAAGGTTTTGGGGTCGGTTTCCAACGCAACATTGGCGTTGATCAGCGAGGTGCCCCCCAGGCCGCAGCCTATGGCGACGTTCATATCGTCGTTGACGCGAAGGTCGAGCAGGCCGTTCGGAGTGTTTTTGGTAATCTTGCCAAATTTCGATGTGGTGACCTGGGTTTCCGCGAGCACGCCCGCCAGGTCGGTCGGATAATCGCCGGGCAGAATTTCGCGGCCCCGCTCCAGCAGGCAGACATTATGGCCGGCCTCCGCGAGCCGGGCCGCGGCGATGGCGCCGCCATAGCCCGAGCCGATGACGACAGCGTCGAACGCGGTGCGCTCCAACTGGCTCAGCGAGATGGAGATCGGGTTCATGTGGAACATTACAGGACACCCCCCGTCTTCTTGGCCTGTTCATCGGCGTATTCCGCCAGCCAGAGCACGAGTTGCTGGCGCAGCGCATAATCGTCCTCGACCGCCCGGGAGAAGGCGTCCCAGGCGGTTTGGTTGGTGGAAACCGCATGCCGCAACGCCGTCACCGCCGGGTTATCCTGCGGTGGTGTCGGGTCCGCGCTTGTGACGGCAACCGGTGACCGAACGCCGTTGACCGGCGGCGAAAACAATCGCAGCGTGGCCGTGTTCAGCTCGTCGTCGACGAACACGAGCGAGGCCGCCTCAACCGTGCTGAGCAGGCTGGTGTCCAGGATCCATCCGCCCGTATTGCAGACCGACACCGGGCGGGAAAATCCGTCCACCACCAGTTGATCCTCGAACGGCTTGTGCGTGTGGCCGAAAACGACGGCCGTTTCCATGTCCGTTGCCCCCGCGCCAAGCTCCGTCACCATTTGGGCGGCCACGGCCTCGGCCAGGTATCGTTTCAGACCGTCAATGGACGATTGCGACAAGGGCTGGGTGTAATTGTAGCGTTCCAATTGCGAAAACTTGCCGATGACCTGATCGACAATGCCCCTGATCAGAAGATCGATCGCCTGCCCCGCCATGCCGATTTTCGCAATGCCGGAATTGGCATCGACCCAGCGGTTCACAAGGCCCGCGATGCGACGCTCCAAACCGGCAACCGCGCTGCCTGTCAGCAGCAATTGGTAGACCGACGCCGCCTCCCGTCCGAGCGGCCCGGCATCGCCGATCGTCGACCAGCCGAAATCGATCCACGGGCCGTTGAACATTTCGAGATGGTCACAGGTTTGCGGTATCGCTTTTCCACTCAGCACGGCCTGGATATCCGACATCAGCCGGTACATCGGCTCAATGAAATGGCCATGATGGAAAACGATGGATTTGTCTCGATTGTTCTCCGTGTCCTTGGATGTATTTACCGTGGAAATTCCGTAATTGGGATAATAGAGTGCGGATGTAATTCCAATATCGGCGAGATATGTGTTCAATACCCGCGACTGCGGCGCCTGGCTTGTCGGGGCGAACGCGGGGGAGACGTGCGAAAAACCGTCGTCCGGAAACCGTTCGTTGTCGAAGCGCTGTTCGGTCCACAACGCGTGGTCGTGATTGCCCGGGACCAGGATCATCCGGCTGGCCAGCACGGGCACCTCGGACACCGCAGGATCCGCTGACCAAACCGCCTTCAGGAACCCTTTCAGGACCGGAAAACAGCGGTCGGGAGGGGACAGCGACAGATCCAGGCCATCGCCCAGCAAGATCATCGTCGCCGGGGATTGCGCATGCCCTTGAGCCGGCATTGCGTTGAGACTCCGCACTGTCGAGCGGAAGGCGTCGGCGAATGTTCGGGTCGTGGCGGTGAGCGCCGTCGGGTCATCGGCACAGTCCGGCGTGCCGTCCGCCCGGCCGGTCCACAATTTCGGGTCCCTTAAGGGGGTGAGCAGGCTTGTAAGGGCGCCAGCGTGTAAATCGGAAATGCAAATATGCGTTATGTTCGGCATTGAAAATTCCCTTACCATTTTATGTCATTGGGAATGTTCGGTTATTATCCCCTGTGTATCGACTGTTACACCGGTGCGATATTTAGTATTATGGAAAGCCACCCACGCCCGGAAACATCGTTCAGGCATCCTTTTGCATTAGCAATCCCCATCAATACGCACCCGAAATTATAACCACACTTGCCAGAGCCGTCCATATCTGATGAGGTAATCCTTGACTGGGGAGTAGCCTGATCGTGCCGTCGGAACACACGAGCAGAGAACCGAACGCGGAATGGGGTTCGAGCGAGGCCGCTGCGCCCGGTCCGCGGCGCGCTCCGATCCCGAGCCTCGATGGACAGCAGCGCTGGGCTGCGGTGCTCTTTGCCGATCTCGAAAATTTCACCGGGATCACGGAACGCGTGGGCGCCGAAGTCACGTTCGCGTTGATCGGGGAGATCGTGCGCGCATCCCGGGATATCATCGACGCGCACAAAGGGTGCGCGGTCGAGTATGCGGGCGACAGCATTCTGGCATCCTTCGGAACGCCGGTTGCGGTCGAAAACGCATCGTTCGAGGCGTGCCGGGCGGCGCTCGAACTGCAACAGTATATGGCCAGGTCGGAAGACCGATTTCAGGCCCGTTACGATATCAGGCCGCGCCTGCGGATCGGTATTGCGGGCGGCGTCATCGTCACCAGCCTGAAAGGCCCGGATCCGCATTTCACCACCGGCGTTCCGGGGGGCGGCGTTCCGGGGGGTGGCGTTCCGGGGCCGGGCGTTCTGGGAAATGCGGTGAATCTGGCCTCGCGCCTTCAGCATTTGGCCGGTCCGGGAGAAGTGCTGTGCTCGGACACGGTGCGAGACCAGATTGAGGGCCTGGCAACACTGGTGTCCCTTGGCCACAAGACCATCAAGGGAGTGAAGGAGCCGGTGGAAGTCTTCCGGCTCGACAAGTTGCATCCCGATCGGACGGTGTTCCACGGCAGGGTCGCGCGCGGCAGCAAGACATTCTATGCGCGCGAAGCCGATCTCGCGCTGTTGCAGGCCTGGATGGCGGCGGCTCCGCCAGAGGCCGGGCCGGTGGATATTTCCGGACCGGCGGGCATCGGCAAGTCTCGTCTGGTGTTCGAAGGCTGCAGGGCGCCGTTGCCGGGGACAAGCCTGCTCATCGCCAACTGCAACAGCGACCTTCAGGATAAGCCGTTCGCCCCCTTGATCGAACTGATCCATTCGGGCGCGGCACAGCAATCCGGGTCCGCCGATCCGAAACTCGACTCCTATCTGGGAGGACTTCTCGGCAATTCGGAGCCGGGATTCGATCTTTTTCTGGAATTCGTGAAAAATTCGCACGTGACGCCCGAGTCCACCGATCACGGGGCGGGCGTTTATGTGCGAAATTTGATGTACAAGGTGTTGCTGGAACTGTGCCAGGACCCTGCGGTTATCGTCGTTCTGGAGGATATCCACTGGATCGATCGATTTACGGGCGAAATTCTGCAACGGCTGGTCGAAACCCATGGGCGAGGGGTCAAATTGCTTTGGACCCGCCGCAGTGAATATCGGCTCGGGTGGGCGGAAGACCGGACCGTCGCGCATTGGGCGCTCGGTCCCGTCCCGGCGGAGGAAGTTGGCGCCATCGTCGCCGACCTTCTGCAGGTGCCGGGAATTTCGGCCGAATTGCTGGCCTTCATTCTCGAAACAACCGAGGGCAATTTCCTGTTTCTGGAGGAGACGGTTCGCTACCTGAAGCACACCGGCCAGGTGGTCGTTGACGGGGATGGGGTGGCCTTCAATCGACGTGCGGAAACGCAAGCGACCGCGGGGAATTTGCAACACTTGATCCTCAGCCGTTACGACCAGCTCGACAGCTCGGCGAAGGCGCATGTGCTGGCGGCGGCCACAAGGGGACGGCAGTTTTCGGAACGGTTCCTGGCGCGGTGCTATGACGATGCGGGGGCCGCCAGTGCGGCGATTGCCGCGGCGTCGGAGGTGGGACTTATTGAGCCCGCAGGGGAGGGGGGCGTGCGCCGGTGGCGCTTCTCCCACGCGCTCTTCGGCATGGCCATCGAACAAAGCGCCCTTTCGGCCCAACGCAAGGACGTGCATGGCGTGGTCGCTCGCGCGCTGGATACGGAAGATGACCGGGCGATCTCCGAATATTCCGAGGAATTGGCGTATCATTACAAGGAATGCGGAGATGCGGGCAAAGCGGTCTTCTATCTTTGGAAGTCAGCCGAGAGGGTGTTCGGCATTTATGCGGTGGTAGAGGCCGATCATTACCTGTCGGACGCCTTCGCCCTGATCGACGCTCAACCGGATCTGGTCTCAGAGGACGCGTTCGGGGAAATGCTGGTTCTGTGGGGGCGCACGCTGGAGGTGTATGGCGATTTCCGCCGGCTGAACGCGATCATGAAGGCGCATCTGCCGCGGTTGCGGTCAGGCGGCCCCACCGGTTCCCTCGCGATGTGCATGACGCTCCAGGCGCTCGGACGCTCGTTCGCGGGCCAACACGGCATCGCCATCGGCTACGCCAATGAGGCGGTGGAGATGGCGAAGATCCTGAATGACAAACATAAGTTGTTATGGGCGAATGTCGCGACCATGGTGGCCTATCTCCATGCGGATCATTGGCCCAGGGAAAGAATTTTAGAGCTTTATCGTGATATACGCTCTAAAATTTATCAAAACGGTGACGAGCACTTGATATCGGTGTGCGATTTCTATGGGGCCTCCATTTATAGAATGAAGGGAGAGATTGCAGAAGCCGCAAACATATGCGCAAGTTTGGTTGATTACGGTCATGCCAATGCCAACGCACGCGCGATTTCGTTTGGCAGCAATGCCCTGCTGATGGTGCGGGCGCTCCAGGAAGACTGGCAGGGCTTCGCCGCAGCGGCTCGGGAGTCGTTCCGGTATTCGATACCGGACACCGGCGCGCGGCGCGTGGCGGCCATCTCGCTGTTGTTGGTCGATTATAGGGACGGACAGCCCGGCTGGAATGCCCGATGCCTGTTGCCCCATGCGGACAGGGCGCGGGAATTCGAAGATCAGGTGCTTGAGCATGTCTGTCGCGGTCGCCTGTTTGGCGGCTATTTGATCCGAACCGGCGAAGTCGCGAAAGGCTGGGCCGAACTGCAATCCTGCCAGTCGATGTTCGGCCGAAAGGGGATTGCGGAGGTCAATCTTCAGTCATTGTTTGATAGAGCATTGATATTGCTTTCTATTGCGGGAATCGAGCCGAAAGACGAGGGCGGGCCGAAACCAAAATTCGGCTTGCGGGATCTGGTCGCGATTGCGGTGTTGCGCATCGGCGCGGTGCGCCGCGCCGAGGGCTATCTCAACGCGTTCCTTGCCAAGTGCCCGGAGGAACGCGGCCATTATATCGCCCATGTCCATCTGCGGCTTGGCCTGATCGCGCGGGCGCGCAAGCACAGGGACAAGGCGCGCCACCACTTCCGCCTCAGCCATGCGCTGTTTTTGGAGCAGGATCTCACCAAACGCGCGGCGCAAGCGCTCGAATTTGCGCAGGCGGAAGCGTAGAGCGGCCGCGCTCGCGGATCGGCTGCAACAAGTCCCGGGCCGCTCGATGCCCGTCGCGCCCCGCAGGGGGCCATCTCACCGCGCCGGCATGCGCTTCAGGAGCGGAGGCTCGTCGGCTTGAGGCTGACGATGCCGTCGGCCAGCAGCCGTTGGAAGTGCGCCGCATCCAGCCCGAGACCGTCGCGAAGCACCCGTTCGCTATCGCCGCCCAGAAAGGGGGCGGTGCCGCGCATCGGATAGCGGACGCCGTTCCATCGAAACGGCAGACCGCCCTGGCGTTCCGGGCCGATATGGGCCCGCTCGACATCGTAGAAAAAGCCCCGGTGCCGCAAATGCGGATCGGCCGCGATCCCGTGCAGCGGCAGGACCGGCGCGGCCGAGACGCCCAGCGCCTGGAGGTCTGCTGCGGCGGCACTGGCATCCTGCCGGCGGGTCCATTCGGCGATCCCGGCCTCGATCCCGGCTTCGCGGGCGCGCCGGCCGTCGGGGGTTGCGAGGTCCGGGTCGGCGAGCCAGTCCTTGCGTCCGATGTGGTCTGCCAGCCCCTGCCAGCCGGCCTCGTCCGTCACCGCGATCGCCAGCCAGGAGTCCGCGCCGCGGCAGGGGAAGATGCCATGCGGAACGAACCGGGGATGGCGGTTTCCGCGCCGCGGCGGCTCGCGCCCCATGGCCTGCCGATAGAGCACCGGGGCGGCGGTGAAGGGCAGCATCGCCTCGATCTGCGTGTTGTTGATCCATTGCCCCGCGCCGGTCCGCTGCCGGTGATAGAGCGCGGCCAGCAGCGAGGCCGCGCCATAGATGCCGCCGATCGGGTCGCCATAGGCGACATGGGCCATGGTCGGCGGGTCGCCCTCCCGCCCGACAAAGGACGGCACGCCCGATCCCTGCTCCAAGACCGAGCCATAGGCCCTGGTGTCCGACCAGGCATTGCCGGAACCGAAGGCACTCATCGACAGCATGATCAGATCGTCCCGGCCCGCGCTCAGCGCGTCATGGCCGAGGCCCAGTCGCGGCATCACGCCCGCGGCCTGGTTTTCCACCACCACCTGGCTTTCCGCCACCAGCTGCTTGGCCAATGGCAGGCCGTCCGGGTGCGTCAGGTCGAGGCTGAGGGACTGTTTGCCCCGATTGATGAACGAGAAATGGTGGCTTTCCTCGTACTGGCCGCGGGCGATGGCCTCCGGCGACCAATCGACGGAGCGCCACCAGTCGGGATAGCGCCCGGCCTCGATCTTGATCACCTCCGCACCCAGGTCGGCAAGCATCCGCGTCGCCAGCGGTCCGGCCCAGCCCATGGAGAAATCGGCAACGCGAATGCCGGCCAATGGCGCGAAGGGATCGCCGGCGGCCGGCAGCGGCGCGCTCGCCTCCGAGGATGGCGGCGAGTCCAGGTCGAGCCGCGGCGGTGTTCGCTCCAGCCGCAGCGGCGTGCGCGGCACCCGGTAGGTGCGCCCCTCCGCGCTGAACCGGGCCAGGGATTGCCGCGCCTGGAAGATCGGATGATCCAGAATGCCCTGGGCGTCGGGCACGATGACCATCGGCACCTTGTGCGCGCGGCCGAGCGCGGCCCATTCCATGGCGGTTTTCGTCGGGAACACGCGGTCGAATTCCGGCTCGATCCGGTCGGCGTGGGGGTAGCGCGTGCGCGCCGGCAACAGGTCCGGATCGTCGCGGAAGTCCGCCAGCCCCAGCATGTCGCAGAAGCTCTGCCATTGCGCCGGCGTCAGCGGCGTGATGCCGATCCAGCCCTCGCGGCAGCGGTGGATGGAAAGCGGGCAGGTGGGCAGGTACCGGTTCACGCCCAGGCGCGGGATCGGCATGGCGAGGGCGACGGCATTGGCCATCTGCAACTCCGACATGATGATGACCGCCTCGAAAATCGAGACGTCCAGCACCGCCGGCCCGGCGGGCTGCCGTCCGCCGATCAAGGCGGCCACCCCGGCGCAGAACGCGGCGACGCCGCCGACCATGGTCGCCTGGTGCTCGCCCAGAAAGGTCGGCGGGCCTTCCACCGGGCCGCAGGGATGGCTCATGCCGCTGAGCGCCTGCACGACCAGATCGCTGCCGGCCCATTCGGCATAGGGGCCGTCATGCCCGAACCAGGAGATGTCCAGCGTCGCGATGCGGGGCTCCGGCAGGCACAGGGATCGGTCCGTGTCCTCGCCCAGGATGACGATGTCCCAGGGGCCTTCGGGCGAGGCTTGGGCTTTGCCGGCGTTCAGATAGCGGTGCAGCAGCCCCGCGGTTTGCGGGGCCTCCAGCGCCAGCGGTTGCGCCGCCAGCGCGTCGCCGCCTTCGGCGGCCGGCCGCGCCACGTACGCCCCCATGTCGGCAAAGAGCTTGCCGCAATAGGCGCCCGCAACGCCGCCTGCGCATTCGAGCACCCGCACCCCGGCAAGGGCCTGGCCGTTCGTCATCGTTTCCATCCCATATTTACCGTTCTGCACACTATGCGGCCATGTCGGGTGGGTTGCAAAGCCTTGCCCGGCGGTGGGTTTGGCGGCAGGCTATCGGCCATCGCAGCGCCTTCGCGAAGGGATTCCCGGCCATGTCCGAGCACGACTCCTGGCAGCCCGAAGTGGACGAATTGAACCGCCGCCGCGCCTTGATGCAGCGCATGGGCGGGCCGGAGCGGATCCAACGCCAGCACGACACCGGCAAGCTGACGGCGCGCGAGCGCATTGCCGCCATGATCGACGAGGGCTCGTTTCGCGAGTTCAAGCACCTGGTCGGCGAGCCCCGATACGACGGCGACGGCGATCTGGTCGACTTCCTGCCGAAGGGCATGGTCGAGGGCATCGCCAAGGTCGACGGCCGCAAGGTCGTGGTCGCCGCGGGCGATTTCACGGTCCGCGGCGGTTCCGGGGCGGGGGCGGCCCGCGGCGCGCTGGGTGCGGAACCGAGTGCCAGCCAGCGCGCGCTGGAATGGCAAATCCCGTTCCTGCGGTTGCTGGACGCCGCCGGCGGCAGTGTCCGCGGGTTTGAGGTCCTGGGCCGCACCTACCTGCCCGACGGCAATTCGTATGGCCGCGACGACGTCGCCATGCTGCAAGCCGTGCCGGTCGCGGCGGCCGTGCTGGGGTCCGTCGCCGGACTGCCCGCCGTGGAGGCGCCGCTCAGCCATTTTTCGGTCATGGTGAAGGGGATCAGCCAGATCTTCCCCGGCGGGCCGCCGGTGGTGAAGGCGGCTCTGGGCGTCGACATCACCAAGGAGGAATTGGGCGGCGACCACATCCACACCCGTGTTTCCGGCTGTATCGACAATCTGGCACAGACGGAGGCGGACGCGTTCCGGCAGATCCGCCGCTGGCTGTCCTATCTGCCGTCGAACGTGCATGAAATGGCGCCGCGGGTCGAGACGGACGACGATCCGAATCGCCGGGACGAGGCCTTGCTCACCCTGATGCCGCGCGACCGGCGCTA
Organism: Alphaproteobacteria bacterium; assembly: GCA_020638555.1. Lineage (NCBI taxonomy): Bacteria > Pseudomonadati > Pseudomonadota > Alphaproteobacteria > Alphaproteobacteria bacterium. The sequence continues at coordinate 276,061 of JACKII010000002.1, forward strand.
TCCCTACAAGGTGAAAACCCTGATCGACGGGGTGGTCGACCAGGGCACGTTCTTCGAGATTTCGCCTCTCTACGGCCGGTCGCGCGTCACCGGGCTGGCGCGGATCAACGGCTATCCGGTGGGCGTCATGGCGAACAATGTGATGGTTCGCGGCGGCTCGACCGATGTGGCGGCGGGGAACAAGGTCATGCGGCTGATGCAGCTTTGCGACACGTTCCACCTGCCGCTGATCTCGCTCTGCGACGAGCCGGGCTTTCACGTCGGGCTGGAACAGGAAAAGCGCGGGATCGAGCGGGCTGGCGCGCGCCTCATGAGCATGGTCTGCCTCTCGCGCATGCCCTGGTGCACCGTCGTTGTCGGCCGCATGTACGGCGTGGCCGGCCAGTGCCACCACCGGCCGACCGGCATGTTCCGGCGCTATGCCTGGCCCTCGGCCAATTGGGGTTCCATGCATATTGCGGGCGGTGCCGCCGCCGCCTATCGCCGCGAGATCGAGGCGGCGGACGATCCGGAGGCCAAGCGTGCGGAGATCGAGGCGCGGCTCACCGCCATCGCCAGCCCGTTCCGCACGGCCGAGGCGACGGGGCAGGACATTATCGACCCGCGCGAAACGCGCCCCATGCTCTGCGAATTCGTTCAGGACGCCCAGCGCATCCTGCGGCGGCAACTCGGCCCCCCGCACATGCCGTATTTGCCATAGCAGAGCCCGGCCGGCCGCCTCCGCTTCGTGATCGCTCTAACAGGCATAGAATGTGCGGGCAGCGGCGAGCAGGAAGCGCGCGGAGGCCGAAAGCTCGCCCTCGCGCCAGACGACGGCGACGCCATGTTGGGCCTCGGCCTCCCGCACTTCGAGAAACACGACATCGCCCGTTTCCCACCGGGCGAGGGAGCTGGGGACGAGCGCCACCCCCATGCGCTGGGCCACCAGCGCCAGCACCGTGAACCAGTTGCGGATGCCGAAATCCAGATGCGGCTCCACATGGGCGGCGCGCAAAAGGCCGACAATGCGGTCGTGATAATGGGCGGCATAGTCGCGCGAGAAGACCAGCGCGCGCTCGCCCGCCAGTTCGCCCAGCGCGATGCGGCTGCGTCCCGCCAAGCGATGCCCGCGCGGCAGGCAGGCCACGAACCGCTCCTGCTCCAATTCCAGCGCCGCCATGCCGTCCGGCGGCGGCACGGTGTGGATGAAACCCAGGTCGATATCCTGGGCGCGCAGGCGCTCAATCTGGCTCGACGTGTTCATTTCCTCGATGCGCAGGCGGATATCCGGATGGGACTGTTCGAACTCCGTCAGCAGGCGTGGCAGGTTGCGTAGGATCATCGACGGCACGAACCCGATCGCAACCGATCCGGTCGCACCGAGCGAGGCCAGCGTCGCGGCCTCCTTCGCCGCGTCGAGCTGGTTCAGGATGCGGCTGGCGCGATCGGCGAATACGGCGCCGGCGGGCGTCAGCCGGGCCGACTTGCCGCCGCGCTCCATGAGCTGCGTCCCCAGTTCCTCTTCGAGATTGCGCAGGCTGGCGCTCAATGGCGGCTGGGAGATGTGCAGCCGTTCCGCGGCCCGGCCGAAATGCAGCTCCTCGGCCAGCACGAGAAAGTGGCGCAACTGCCTCAGGGAAATCGCCATCGGGGAGCCTCATACGATTTTTGGTATGAAATTATACGATAAAGGTATTGGAAATAATATCACGCTGTTTGCATTCTCCCGGCGATCCCAACCAGGAGGACGCCGCCATGACCGCCACCCGCAATGTGCATCGCAATATCCCCGACAGCCGCGGGGTCAATGTGTATGCGAGCGACCCGGCATTCGCCGACCTGCTCGACGTGTATCTTGCCCCCGCAATCCGCAAGGCGGTCGAGCCGCACTTCCAGCGCATGGGCGGGCTTGCCGGCGACCACCTGGAGCGCCTGGCATTGGACGCGGACAAGAACCCACCGGTCTTGCATATCCGTGCCCGCAACGGGGCCGATGACGAGCGTATCGAGAAGCATCCGGCTTATGTGGCCCTGGAAGACGTTGCCTTCGGCCGGTTCGGGCTCGCCGCCATGTCGCACAGGGCCGGCGTGCTGGGCGCGGACGCGCCGCTGCCGCCCTTGGTGAAATACGGCCTGACCTATCTGTTCGTGCAGGCGGAGTTCGGCCTGTGCTGCCCGCTCAGCATGACCGACTCCCTGACCCGCACGCTGCGCAAGTTCGGCGACGACGACCTGATCGCCCGCTATATCGACGGCCTGACCACACAGGACATGGAAGCGCTGACCCAGGGCGCCATGTTCATGACCGAGCAGGTCGCGGGCTCCGACGTCGGCGCGATCGAGACCGTCGCCCGGTTCGAGGGCGGCGACTGGAAGCTCTATGGCGACAAATGGTTCTGCTCGAACCCCGACGCCGGGCTCGCCATGGTCCTGGCCCGGCCGGAGGGGGGCGAGGGCGGCACCAAGGGCCTGTCGCTGTTCCTGCTGCCGCGCCATCTTCCGGACGGCTCCAAGAACGCCTGGCGCATTCTCCGCCTGAAGGACAAGCTCGGAACGCGCTCGATGGCGAGCGGCGAGGTGGTGTTGGAAGGCGCGGTCGCCTATCTGGTCGGCGAGGCCGGAAACGGCTTCAAGCAGATGACGGACATGATCAACATGTCCCGCCTCTCCAACGGCGTGCGCGCCGCCGGGCTGATGCGGCGGTCCGTCAACGAGGCGCTCTTCATCGCACGGAACCGCACCGCGTTCGGCCAGCGCCTGATCGACCTGCCGCTGATGCGCCGCCAGATCGCGAAGATGCTGGTCACCGCCGAGCAGGGCCGCGCCATGGTCTTTCACACCGCCCGTGTGCTGGAGCGCGCGGACGCCGGCGATGCGGCGGCGCAAAAGGCGCTGCGCATCCTGACGCCGCTGATCAAGTTCCGCACCTGCCGCGATGCGCGCAAGGTCGCCGGCGACGCCATGGAGGTTCGCGGCGGCTGCGGCTATATCGAGGAATGGTCCGACGCCCGCGTGCTCCGCGATGCGCATCTCGGCTCGATCTGGGAAGGCACGAGCAATATCGTCGCCCTGGACGTGACCCGCGCGACCCGTCGCGCCGGCGCCCTCGATGCCCTGGAAGCCTATGTCGGCGACCTGCTTTCGGAAATCGACGACCGGGCCGGTCTGGGGCCCGCGTTCGCGCGCGCGGCCGGCCTGACCCGGGCGGTCGCCAGCGATCGCGCGGCCGAGTCCGAGGTGCGCCGTGCGGCCAGCGGTCTCTATAACGCGGTTTCGGCCGTGTTCCTGGCGTGGGAGGCGGACAGGATCGGGGCCAGAACGGGCGATTTCAGCCGGCGTGAACTGGCGCGCATGGTGGTCGAGCACAAGCTGACGCCGCGCGATCCCCTGGCGCCGGCGGCCGAGGACGGGCCGGTTCTGGACAGCTTGTTCGGGCGCGAAGAGGTGGCTGCGGCGGCGTAGCGTCCTACGGCGGGGGCCTGTCGCGGCGGGTCTGCTCCCGCAGGGGATGGAGTGGCGGCGCGGACGGCGTGTCCGGGGCGGGGAGCGGTGCTTTTGGGGGGCTCTGCGCAGTCCCGCCGCCGGTAGGCGGCGGCCGCTTGCGCTCGGGGGCGCCCCTTCCTAGGATGCCGCCATCCCGCCAGGCCGGCCCATTGGCGCCCTGGATCGAGAGACGTCACAACGACGGTCGGTCGCGCGCCACCGGCCGCCCCACGACCCGCAAGGACACGCCCCCATGGACTTTACCCAGATCCTCTATGAGGAAGATGGCCCGATCGGCACCATCACCATCAACCGGCCCGACAACGGCAACATGTTCACCGAGACCATGTGCCACGAAATCCGCGACTGCATCGAGGGCATCCGGCGCGAGACCCGCACCCGCGTCGTCGTGCTGACCGGCGCCGGCGACAAGTTTTTCTGCATCGGCGGCCAGAAGGACGGCATGGAGAAGACCAAGCTCTATGCCGGCGTGCTGCCGACCCTGGAAATGTACGAGGCCATCGACAAGCTGCAAAAGCCGGTCATCGCCAGCGTGAACGGCTATGCGGTCGGCGGCGGCAATGTGCTGCAAGCGGTCTGCGACCTGACCATTGCCAAGGAAAGCGCGGTGTTCCGGCAGGTCGGGCCGATGATGGGCTCGTTCGATGCCGGCTATGGCACCTGGTATCTGGAAGACCTGATCGGCAAAAAGCTGGCCAAGGAGATGTGGTACACCAACCGCCGCATCAGCGCCGCCGAGGCCAAGGAGATGGGCCTGATCAACCGGGTCGTGCCCGACGACCAGTTGCAGGCGAAGACCCGCGAACTGGCGCTGGAGATCGCCGACCGCAGCCCGGTGGCGCTGGCCGCGATCAAGCACGCCTTCCTCGCCCGGCATGGCGGTGTGGCCGGCCTGTCGCGCGTGACCCACGACCTCCTGCTGCGCCAGTACCTGGACACGGACGAGGCGAAAGAGGTCAACAAGAGCTTCAACGAGCGCCGCAAGCCCGATCCCGACACCTTCGGCCACTGAGGGCGCGGCCATGAAGCCGTTTCTCACGCTGCACGACCCGCAGGCGGCGCGGGTCTATTATGAGAAGGGCCTCTGGACCGGCGACACCTTCTATTCGCTGATGGCGGTGCATGCCGAACGCGCGCCCGCCGCGGCGGCGTTGCGCGACGGCCGCCAGCGGCTCGACTGGCAGACGTTGAAGGCGCGAGTCGACGCCATGGCCGACGACTTGGCCGGCCGGGGCATCACGGCGGGCGACCGCATCGCGCTCTGGCTCTCGAACCGGGCCGAGGCGATCGTCACCTTCCTCGCCTGCTCGCGCGAGGGCATTGCCTGCAACCCGTCGCTGCACCGCACCTTCACCTGCGCCGAGATTGTCGAACTGCTGACGGAACTCAGCGCCCGCGCCCTGGTGACGGAGGCCGGCTGGGGCGCCGACCGGGCGGCCCGGGACTTCGACGCCCTGCTGGCGGACCTGCCCTTCCTGAAAAAGGTCTACACGCCGGGGACGATGCCGACCGCGCCGACCGGCGAGCGCCGGCCGGTGCATGACAATCCGGACAGCGTCGTCTATCTGGCCTTCACCTCTGGCACCACCGGCCGGCCGAAATGCGTCATGCATTCCTGCAACACGCTGCTGGCCAACGCCCGCGACCTGGTGCGGGACTGGGGCCTGTCCAGCGACACGGTGATCCTGTCGCTCAGCCCGCTCTCGCACCACATCGCCTGGGTCGCCATCGCGCAATGGCTGGTCTGCGGCGGCGAGATGGTGACGGACGACCCGCCGGCGGGCCTGAGCAAGCTCGACTGGATCGTCGAAACGCAAGCGACCTATGTGCTGGGCGTGCCGACGCACGCCATGGACATCTTGGCGGAACAGAAGCGCCGCGCCATCCCGCGGCTCGGCCGGGTCGCCATCTTCTACATGGCGGGTTCGCCGATCCCGGAGGTGGTGGCGCGGGCCTTTGTCGACCAGGGCATCGCACCGCAGAACATTTACGGCATGACCGAATGTTCGTCGCACCAGTACACCCATCCGGACGATTCCAAAGAGGTCTGGATTTCCACCTGCGGCCGCGGCGGCCCGGCCTATGAGGTGCGCATCTGGGACCCCGAGCATCCGGGCGAGGAACTGCCGCCGGGCCGGTCCGGCCATATCGGCGGGCGGGGGGCCGCGATGATGCTGGGCTATTTCGCCAACCAGGCCGCGACCGAGGACACGTTCAACCGCCACGGCTATCTGCTGTCGGGCGACCTGGGCTCGTTCGACGCCGCCGGCAATCTGCGGATCGAGGGCCGGATCAAGGACCTGATCATCCGCGGCGGCCACAACATCTACCCCTCGCGCATCGAGTCGCTGGCGCTCACCCATCCTCGGGTCGAGAAGGCCGCTGCCTTCGGCGTGCCCGACGAGCGGCTGGGCGAGCGGGTCGGCCTCGCGGTGATCGGCGACCTTTCGGCAGACGCGATGCTGGAACACCTGGCGGCCGAGGGACTTTCGAAGTTCGACATGCCGGAATGGTTCGCCGCCACCCACGAATTCCCGCTGACCGCCAGCGGCAAAATCCTGAAGCGCGAGCTGGTGGAAATGGTCAAGGACGGCCGTTTCCGGCTCGAAGCCATCCGTTACCAGGAAAAGGGCTAGACCATGCAAGCCTCGCTTGCCGTGCCGGAGCGCCGGCATGGCTGACGGCCAGATTATCGTCACCGGCGCCTCCAAGGGCATCGGCGCCGCCATCGCCACGGAGCTGGTGCGGCGCGGCTATGCCGTCGTCTCGCTCTCGCGCTCCGGCACCGCCGCGGCGGGCGAGGCGATGCGCTGCGACGTGACCGACGAGGCGGCACTGCGGGCCGCGTTCGCCGCCATCGCCGCCAAAGGCCCGATTGCCGGCCTGGTGAACAATGCCGGCGTCCACATTCACGGCCCGACCGCCCGGCTGGAGACCGCCACCTACGAGCAAACCATGGCGCTGAACGCGACCGCGGTCATGGTCTGCTCGCGCGAGGTCTATCCGCACCTGAAGGACCAGGGCGGCCTCATCGTCAATATCGGCTCGTTCTTCGACCGCATGGGCGTGCCGGACAATCTCGCCTATTGCGCCTCCAAGGCGGCGGTGGCGGCGATGACCCGCTGCCTCGCGGTGGAGTGGGCCAAGGACGGCATCCGCGTTGTCAACATCGCGCCCGGCTATATCGAGACCGACCTGAACAAGGATTTCCTCGCCCGCGACAAGGTCAAGGCCTATCTCGCCAGCCGCATCCCGACCGGCGCGCCGGGCAAGGCCGAGGACGTGGCCCGCATGGTCGCCGCGATCTTTGTCGAGAGGCTCGACTACCTGACCGGCGAGACCGTCTATATGGACGGCGCCCAGGGGATCAACCACTGATGAAACTGCTGGAAAAAGTCGCCGCCGCCCGCAACTGGTCCGAGGACGAGCGTCAGGTGCTGGACCAGGTGCAACGGATGGTGGACGACGTGATCGCCCCCAACGCTGCCCGCATCGACGAGACCGGCGCCTTCCCGTGGGAGAATGTCGAGGCGATCAACGCCCTTGGCCTGAACACGATGTTCGTGCCGGAGGCGTTCGGCGGCGCGCCGATGCGCTACAAGCTTTATCTGGAGATCGTCTCGCGCATTGCCGAGGCATGCGCGTCGACCGGCATCATCTACGCCACCACCTTCCACGGCATGAAGCCGCTGATCGACTTCGGCAATGACGAACAGCGCGAGCGCCTGCTGCCGCGCATCGCCGAGGGCGGGCTCGGCTCGCTCGCCATCACCGAGCCGACGGCGGGCTCGGACGCGACCGGCATGAAGACCTCGTTCACGCCGGACGGCGACGACATCATTGTCAACGGCTCCAAGACCTTCATCACCAATGGCGACGTGGCCGACCTCTATCTGCTGTTCGGCAAGTGGAGCGAAATCGCCGAGTCGCGCGCCGCCATCTCGGTGCTGATCCTGGAGAAGGGCGCCGACGGTTTCAGCGTCGTCGGCAAGGAGCGCAAGATGGGCCATAACGGCTCGTCCACCTGCGCGCTGGCCTTCGACCGGGTGCGGGTGCCGCGCGCCAATCTGATCGGCCAGCCCGGCGATGGCCTCGGCATCCTGCTCGCCTCGCTGAACAAGTCGCGCCCGTCGATTGCGGCGCACGCCCGCGGCATCGCGCGGGCCGCCTTCAACGACATGGTCGCCTATGGCAATGAGCGCGAGCAGGGCGGCCGCAAGGTGCTGGATTTCCAGGGCAACCAGTTCACCCTCGCCGATCTCGGCAGCGAATTGCTGCTGCTGGAACGCTGGATCGACTATGTCGCCGACCTGGTCGATGGCGGCGACACCGATTTCGGCATGGAAGCCTCCATCGCCAAGCTGCGCGCCAGCGACCTCGCCATGAAAATGGCGCTGGAATGCGTGCAGTTTCACGGCGGCTATGGCTATTGCCGCGACTACCGGGCGGAGCGGCTGATGCGCGACGCCAAGATCACCCAGATCTGGGAAGGCACGAACCAGATCCATCGCCAACTCATCGGACGGAGCTTCAGGGTCAAATGACGGCAATCCGCAAGGTCGGCGTCTGCGGCGCCGGCGGCACCATGGGCGCGGGCATCGCGCTGGTCGCGGCGCGCGGCGGCTTCGAGACGGTCTGTTTCGACCTCTCGGCCGAGGCGCTGGCGCGCTCGCACACCGCCGCCGAGACCTTTTTCGGCCGCGCCGCCGAGCGCGGTCGCATGACGGAGCAAGAGCGCGACGCCGCACTCGCCCGCATGCAGTCCACCACCGACCTCGCCGATCTGGCCGATTGCGACCTGGTGATCGAGGCGATTTTTGAGAATTTGGCCGTCAAGCGGGAGTTGTTCGGCACGCTGAACACCCTCTGCAAGCCGGAGACGCTGTTCGCCTCCAACACCTCGACCCTGTCGATCACCGAGATCGCCGGCGGCTGCGGCCGCGAGGACAGGGTGGTCGGCATGCATTTTTGCCTGCCGGCACAGGTGATGAAGCTGATCGAGATGTCCCGCGGCCTCAACACGTCGGACGAGAGTTTCGCCGCCGCCTGGGCCTGGTCCGAGGCCGCCGGCCAGCTTTCGGTCGAGACCCAGGACAAGCCGGGGTTTATTCTCAACGCGCTGCTGGTGCCGTTCAACAACGACGTCATCCGCGCCATCGAAGCGGGCCTCGCGACGCCGGAGGATATCGACACCGCGATCAAGTCCGGCCTCGACTACAGGATGGGGCCGTGCACGCTGTTGGACCTGATCGGCCTCGACACGCAAATCCTGCTGGGCGAGGCGTTTTATCCGATCACCCACGACCCGCGCGCCGCCGTGCCGCCGCTGCTGCGCCGCATGGTGGCGGCCGGCAAGCTCGGCAACAAGTCGGGCCGGGGCTTCCTGACGGGCCTGACGGCGGAGAAGGCCATGTCCGCGCCGGCCTTTGCGATCCAGAGCGCCGGCGAAAGCCGCTCCTTCCCGGCGGGCGATGTCTTCCTCGACGGCGCGGGCGCCGATGGCGCGGTGACCGTCCATCTGGGCGGCGGCTTTGCGCCGGACGCCGGCAGGGCCGCCGTCCTGGTCGAACTCGACACCGAATGCCTGGGCGTGCACACCGGCGAGGACAGCGGCCGCGAGGGCTCGAACGCGGTCGGCTTCGCCCGCTACCGCAATGGCAGCGATGCGCCTTCGAACCTGATCGAACTGGTGCGCCAGCCGGCCACCGCCCCAGCGGCGCTGGCGGCCGCCCGCGCCGTGTTCGAGGCCGCCGGCTTCGACGTGGTGGTGTGCAAGGACCTGCCGGGCCGCATCGTCGACCGTCTGGTGCGTCCGAAATACAACGACGCCTTGCGCTTCATCGACGAGGGGCTCGCCAGTGCGGAAGACATGGACCGGACCTGCTGCCTGGGCCTCGGCTACCCGGATGGGCCGGTCGAGCGGGTGACCCGCGGCGGCCTCGCCCGGCATTTCGACGTCAGCCAGGCCATCCATGCCATGACCGGCCTCGCCGCCTACGCCCCGGCGCGGGCCGCCGCGGTCGCCAAGGCCCGCGAGGGCTGACTCTCGGAGTGGGCGCGGCCGGGTGGGGCGCTCCGGTCGCCCCAGCGGCCCCGACACTGGCCAAACCATTGCGGTGCGTTTGGACGACGCGCGCCCGCAATCATCCCACCATGTCGGCTGCCGCAATCGGGAAGACAACCGGAACGTCGTCATCGCTGAAGCGCAACACCTCGATATCGCGGAGCGTATCCCGGCCCTGGCTGCCGACCATGTCGGTGACGTACACCGTGACGCCGTCGGGGTCGTAGGCAATATCGAAATCGGCCGCGTTGCCGGGGAAGAGCGCGATATCGAAGCCGTCGCCGCCGTCGATCTCGTCGTCACCGCCGCCGCCCTTGATCTCATTGTCGGCGGCATTGCCGAAAATCAGGTTGTCGTAGCGGTTGGCTGTCAGCCCCACGGCACCGTCCAGCATCACGAAGGCTTCCACCTCGCTTGACACGTTCAGCCACGGCGCCGACGTGTACACGGTGTCATAGCCGCCGCCGACCCTCTCCCCCACCTGGGTTTGTTGCAGGCTGACCAGATAGGCGTCGTTGCCGTCCGTGCCGATCAGCCTGTCCCAGAACCCACCGCCGCCGTCGATCACATCCGGGCCGGCCGTGCCTTGCACCTCTTCATGACCCGCGGGCGTGCCGGTGATCGTCGCCGTCGGCACCGTGTCCGGCGTCGGCATCGGCGGCGGCGGGAAGCCGGCCCCGGCCACCGCGTCGGCGGTCGACAGCCGGCCATCGGCGAATTGCAGGTATTCGATGCTTTCCAGCGTGTCCGTCCCGTCCGGCCCCGTCAGCGTCGTCACCGTGACGCTGCCGTCGGGGTTCTCGGACACGTCATAGTTCGCTCGCTGGCCGACATAGACCGCGGTGTCGCTGCCCAGGCCGCCATGGATGTGGTCGTTGCCGCCCCGGCCCTGCAGGATGTTCGCCTCCGCATTGCCGTAGATGGTGTTGTCGTAGCGGTTGGCGGTCAGTTGCCGGGCGCCATCCAGCAGCACGAATTCCTCCACCTCCGAATAGGTGGTGAACGTGTCGGCCAGCAGCAACGCGGTGTCGTGACCGCCGCCGGTGGCCTCTCCAAGTGCCGTCTGTTGCAGGTGGACGATATAGGTGTCGTCGTTGTCGCCGCCCAGCAACCGGTCCCAGAAGCCGCCGCCGCCATCCAACACATCGGCGTCGGCGCTGCCGGGGATATCCTCGTTGCCGGCGGGCGTTCCCTGGTGGGTCGGGTCCGGCAGAACCACGTCGATGGTCAGGGTCTCGGTCGCGACACTGCCCATATGGCTCACCCGCACCGCGATGGTTTTCGGGCCCAACGCCGTGTAGGTGAGCGGCAGCGTTTCCTCCTGCAACAGGCCGGTGCCGGTGCCGGCGGAGCGGAAGCCGTAGCCATCGTCCCAGTCGATCTCCACCATGGCGCCCGCTGCCGCCGCAAAGGCGATGGTGGGCGTGAGGTCGCTGGTAATGTCGTCGGTATGGGAGACGCCGGTATCCGAGGCATCGATCAGATCGACCGGGCCAATGATACTGGCGCCGGTATCCTCCAGCACCTCGACGCTGAACGCGGCCTCTGCCGAGGCGATACCGTCGGAGACGATGACCGTGGCGTTGTAGGTGTTGTCGGTGCCGTCATCGGTCGGCATGTCGAAATCGGGCGGGTTCGCGAACGAGACCTCGCCGGTCATCGGGTCGATGCTGAACGCGCCGGCGTCGACACCGCCCAGGCTGAAGGTCAGGCCGTCCCTGTCGGCATCCTCGGCGGTGGGGGTGAACAGGGCGGTATCGAAGCCCTCGGTCACCGCAAGCGCCGCGATCGCGTCCAGGGTCGGGGCGTGGTTGCTGCCGGTCACCGTCACCGTCACCGTCGCCATGTCCGTGCCGTCATTGCCATCGTCGACAATGGTGTAGGCAAAGCCATCCGTTCCGGTTGCCCCGAAGGCCAGATGGTCGAACGCGCCGTTCGGATCATAGGCGAAAGTGCCATCGGCCTGCATCGTCAGCAGCGCGCCGGAGGCGAGCGCGATTGGCGTGCCGACCTGGGCGGCAATGCCGTTGACTTCCGTCACGGCGATCGCGTCGCCGTCCGGGTCCTGATCCGCGCCATTGCCGTTGTCGGCAAGGACATCGCCGGTCAGGAACCCGGTGGAGCCGACCGCCACGGCATCGTCATAGGCCACCGGCGGATCGCCCGGATCGGGGTCGACCAGGGTGATCGTATAGGTTTCGGTCCCATCCGCGGCCGAATGGTCGAACAGATGGATTTTGTCCTCGTAGGTTGGGCGTCCCGATGCGGGGAAGGTGCGATCCGTCTGCCACGCGTTGTCGTCCAGGAGGAACGAGCCGTCGGAGCGCTGCACCGACTGGATGCGGTAGTCGCCGAAGCCCGGATCGTCGAACTTCACATAGCCCCAGCCGGCCAGCCATTGTACGTCCACGTTCACCGTCAGGGTGTGACCGGCGGCGGTCGCCACGACCGGGGTGAGGGCGCCGGCAATGCCGGCATAGACGCTCTCGACCCGGCCGTCGCTCAGATAGAGCGTGTCGGGGGTGAAGTTCGCGTCGGCGACGTCGTTGACCAGGAAGTCCGGCAGGCCGTCGGAACCGGCGGTCGGATCGGCCACGATCTGGATCAGTTCGTGGATTTCCGCGTCCGTGATCAGCGACAATTCCTCGATGCCGAGATTGTTGACGTGGGTGAACGAGACCTCGTAGTCCTCGAAATGGCCCTGCAGGCTGGATTGCAACAGCCAGGTCGCAATGCCGGAGTCGCCGGCCATGATGTCGCCGAAGTCGGCGGTCAGCGTCTGCTGGACCGGATTGCCGTTGACCGCGGTTCCCAGGATCTCGAAATCGACCAACAGGCCCTTTTCGTTGTCGATGATCTTCGGCTGGGCCGAGGTGATCGACAGATTTTGGGCGTCGCCATTGCCGTGGTTCTGCACCAGCACGGCGAGCGCGAACGGATGCGCCGGTTCGACGATATCGTCGGTGAACGGATCGTCGGAGAACACGTCGCGCTGGTGGAAATAGTCGAGGCTCAGTTCCGCCTGCGGCGCAACGGTGACCTGGGTTCCCGCCAGCGGAATGTCGAGATCGTTGTCGCTCTCGGTGTAGCGCAGCCGGCCGCCGATGGAATAGCCGGTGTTCTCGTCCGGGGCGGCGAGGCGGCTCGGGATGATAGTGAAGGTGGCCGAGCCCATCTGGCCCGCAGCCAGCAGGCCGGTGCCGTCGACCGCGGTCAGGCCGCCGCCAAGCACGGCATCCTGAATGCCGAAGACGTTCTCCCCGACCAGGGCACCGGAGCCGTCGCGGATTTCGATCACGACTTCCAGGCCGGTCAGGTCGACCGTGCCGTCGTTTTCGATCTCCAGCGTCGCCTCGAACGCCTGCCGGGTGAGGACGGCATCCTGGTTGATCTGGATGCGGACCTTGGCGCAGACGCCCTCGTCCAGAGTGTTGAAATAGTCCTCGCCCGAGTTGAGATGGGCGTTGATGGCCTCCGGCAGGGTGGCATAGCCCGCCTGCAAGGCGGCCAGTTCCGCGGCGTCGAGCGCGTCCAGGGCGTTTTGCAGAAGATCGCCGGCGAGGAAATCGATGCTGTCGGTGGCGCCGACATCGGAGGCGTCAAAGGCGTTGCTGTCGTAGCTGTCGATCGACCGGTTCCAGCGCTCGATGAACGCCAGCGCCGGGCCACCGGCGACCTCCGGCGGCAGGTCCATGGCCAGCAGGGCATCGCGGTCGGTGATCGACAGGCGATTGCCGATGCCGTCATTGGCCTGGATGCGGGCGGACACTTCGGCAAACCAGGCATCGACCTGCGGGTCGCCCATCACGTCGAGCCAGGTGTCATCGCCGAACAGGTTGGAATACAGCGCTTCCAGCGTGTCGAGGCCGTCCTGGGCCCGGCCGACCTCCATCACGATCGGCTCCAACTGGATGATGTCGGACTTGAAGCCCTGCAGGGCGTTCTGGGCCGCTTCGAGCTGGTCCAGCGCGGCCTGGGTGAGCATCACGTCCGGATTGGCAGCCGCCGCATCGAAGAAGTCCTGGATTGCGCCGTCGAGCGCAGAGGCCAACGGGCGCAGCGTCAGCACGTCCTCGGCACTGCCGACGCCGGCGGCCGCCGCCTGGAACGCGTCGTTGGCGGTGGCGATGGCGTTGAGAAGGGCGGGGTCGATGCCGCCGGCCGCCGGCGCGATGCCGGGGCTTGCGCCGAGCGCGGCGAGGTCATCCGCCAGGTCCTGTAGCGGTTGCGGAATGGAATTGGCGGCATCCTCAACCGCCCCGGCCGCACGGGTCAGGGCGTCCTGGTCCAGGGCCTCGCCCACGGCCTTGGCGCATTTGGCGGCATCGCCGATCAGACCGAGCGCCTCGCTGGGCTTGATGGCCGAAGCGGCAGGGCCGGGCGTCGCCGACGCGCCCCCAAGCGCATCGCCGATCGCGCCCAGGGTGCCGAGGACATCGGAGACGGTGGCGACGATTCCTTCCTTGTTGCCGGTGGCCAGGAATTCCGCCACGTCGAGCAGCGTTGCGATCAACGGAGATTGCGGAACAAGGTCCTCGCAATCGAAGATCACCTTCAGGAAATCGCAAAGTTCCTGCACGGTAATGACGGGCACGGAACTGGCAATGTAGTTTCCAGCACCGCCACCACCGCCACCACCGCCGCCACCACCGCCGCCACCACCACCACCGCCACCGCCGAGGCCACCCAAGCCGCCGTCGGGGCAGTCCACATCGACATTGATGTAGCCGACATGGATGGTTTTGCCGACCTCATTGGGGCCGCACGGGAAGGTGTAATAGATGTCGCCGCTGATCGTGCAGGGCACGCTGCCCGCCGCCGGCGAAACGTCGAGGCCGGCGCCGTCAAGGGTCGGCTCGGCCGTCGGATCGGCGGAGAATTGCAGACCTTCCGACGCCGACGGCGTGATGGTCGGGCTTGGGGCGGGATCGCCGTCGGCCACCCGGGTGATGGTCACCGGAATGGTGATCGAACTCTTGGCTTCCAGCGACGGCAGGTAATCGACCAGCGCCGCGATGTCGTAATAGGGATGCTCGCCCAGGTTCAGGCGCACATCCTCGGCCGCGATGAAGCCGTGATTGGTCAGCGTGACGTCGATCTGCATCACGTCGCCGACCTGCTGCAACTCGTAGAGATCGAACACCGGCGGGTCCATCGTCACCACCGGCTGCGGGACGTTGGTGACGAAGGTGCTTTCGATCTCGATCTCGTAGCGATCCTCGATCGCGATCTCGCGCACGGTGAAGCTGTAACTGACCGTTTGCTGCGACAAGAAGGCCGTCAGGTCGTGCGTGTCGCCCGCTTCCAGATAGATCGTCGCGGCGAAATCGTCATGGCCGTCAGCCTCGATGACAATGTCGTAATAGCCTTCCGGCAGGTCCGCGAAGGTGACATCGCCGTCGACATCCATGTCCTCGGCCACCAGCGCGTCGGTCAGGGCGTTGCGCACCGTGACCGTGGCGTCGTTGACCTTGGGCATTTCGCTGGTCAGGTAGAACAACTCGTCGACGACGCTGATCGCCAAGTCGCCGGTGGCGCTGGAAACGGCTTCGAACGTGAACGGCAGGTTGACGATATCGTCCGCCGCGCTCACCTGGATGGCGCTGCCATAGAGGCCGATCGGCAGGTCCGCATCCGGCAGCAGCGACAGGGTCGCGGTCGCGCTCTCGCCCGGTGCCAGATTGCCGATCACCGCTGGCGACGACAGGTGCAGCCAGTCGGCACCGCCCGGCAGGCCGATGCTGATCGGGCCGCTGTCGGCGCCGCCGACATTCGTGATGTCGAACGCGACGAAGGTCTGGTCGCCCAGCACCATGCCACGGACGAGGCTGGCCGGATCGACCGCCAGTTGGGCCATGGCCTCGATGATGCCAAGGCTGACATCGGCCTCCGCTACGGCGCCTTCCTGGCTGGTGAGCCGCAGGGTGAAGTCGTCGGCGGTGACGGTCGCATCCATCGGCGTCGTCACCGTCACCGTGACCGCGGCGTCGGTATTGCCGGCCAGCATCGCCGGCGCGCTGATATGGGCGGTCAGTTCCGGGGCGAGACCGATCAGCTGCGCTTCCAGCATGGTCAGGTCCAGGCCGGCGACATTGCTCAGCACGAAGTCGAAATCGACCGACTGACCCTCGATCACACTGCCGGCCTGGTCGTTGTTGGCCAGCGTCATCCCGAACAGCAGCGTGCTCGCCTCCGGTGCCGCATCTTCGTTCGGCTGGCCGGGATGGCGGGCGGTGAAGGTGACCTCGCCGGCCTCGCCCGGCAGCGGCACATAAGCGAAGCTGAAATTGCCGTCCAGATCGCTGAGGACATGGAAGGCACGGGTAAAACCGCCCGTCTCCGCCTCGATGGTCACGAACTCGAACGGGACCGGCGTCGTGCCGCCGATCTGGGTGGCGCGGCCCGTCAGCATGACCGAGCCGTTGATCGGTGCCGTGGTCGGGGCCGTCAGGATCGCCGCCTCATAGGCGGCGGCGACGCTTGCGGTCGCGCTGACACCGATATTGTCGCCCTCGTCGATCTCGGCGATCGCGTTTTCGGCATCGACCCGGACCAGCAGGCGATAGTCGCCCGGCTCCGCCGGCAGGTCGACCTGTACCGAACGGTTGTACGACCCGCCGGCCGCCAGATCGCCGGCAAAGGAGAGCGAGCGCAACAGCGTGTCGCCGCCGTCCAGCGTGCCGTCGGTGGAGAGATAGAGCCGCTCGACATAGCCGCCGGTGGCCGGGACGGCACCATTGTTTTCAATGGTGTAGTGCGCCAGGACGGCTTGCTCTCCGAGGCCGCTCGGCAGAACGACATCTGCAACGGTCAGGTTCGGCAGGAAGCCGGTCACGCTGACATTCACCGTAGCCTGATCGGTTGCGCCGAGGCTGTCCGCGATCGTGTAGGTGAAGCTGTCGCTGCCGGTCTCGCCCAGGCCGAGAGTCGTGAACTGGCCGTTCGGATCGTAGACGAAACTGCCGCTCGCGTTCAGGGTCAGCAGCGCGCCGCTCGGCAGGGTGATCGGCTGGCCGACGTCGCCGGCATTGCCGTTGACGGCGGTGATGGTGAAGCTGTCGCCGGCATCCGGGTCGAAATCGAAACCGTGGCCGTTGCTGGCCGTGACGTCCCCATGCAACAGCGCATCGGCAAGGGTGGAGACATCGTCGTCCCGCGCCACCGGCGCGTCGTTCTCGCCCGTGAAGGCGATGGTGACGGTGGCCGCATTGGAGGCCAGTTCACCGTCGGTCAGGGTGTAGGTAAAGCCGTCGCTGCCGGGCTCGCCGTCGGCAAGGCCGGTGAAGGCGCCGTTCGGGTCGTAGGCGAAACTGCCGTCGCCGTTTAACGTCAGCAAGGCCCCGCTCGCCAGCACGATCCCGCTGCCGACATCGCCGGCAACGCCGTTGACGCTGGCGACCGTGATCGCGTCCATGTCCGGATCGCTGTCGGCGCCGTGGCCGTTGTCGTCCAGAACATTGCCGGTCACCGCGGAACTTGCGCTCGCCGCGGTGAAGGCGTCGTCGCGGGCTTCCGGCGCCAGGCCGGCGCCGTTCACGGTAATCGTCACGGTCGCCGTGTCGGTGGCGCCCAGGCCATCGCGCAGCGTGTACTGCACCGTCTCGACCGCGGTTTCGCCCGTCGACAGGCCGTCATAGGCGCCATTGGTGTCGAAGGTCAGGCCGCCGTCGCTTGTGATGCGCACCGTCGCACCGGACCCCAGCACCAGCAGCGCGCCGACATCGCCGGGCACGCCATTCACCGCCAGAACCGTCTTGCTGTCGCCGCTGTCGGGATCGCTGTCGGCGCCGTGGCCGTTGTCGGCAAACACGTTCGCCGCAATCGAGCCGTTCTCGACCACCGAAAGGTCGTCGTCCCTCGCCACCGGATCGTCGGCGAGGCCATCGACCCGGATGGTCAGGGTCGCCGTGTCGGTGCCGCCATGGCCATCGTCGATGCGATAGGACATCTGGTCGAAGGCATGGGTCCCGGCCTGGAGATAGGCAAACGCGCCGTTCGGATCGTAGCTGTAGCTGCCGTCGCCGTTGATCGTGACCAGACCGCCGCCGCCGGTTGCGGTCGCAACGCCGACTGCCAGCGCCGAGCCGTTGACGCGATCGACCGTCAGCACGTCGCCGTCCGGATCACTGTCCGGCGTGCCGTCGGTCAGGACATTGCCGGCCGTGCCGGTGTTCTGGTCCGTGCCGTTCGAGTCGTTGCGGGCCATCGGATCGTCGTTGACGCCGTCGATGGTGACCGTGACGGTGGCATTGGCGCTGCCGCCATTGCCGTCCGATACGGTGTAGGTGAAGCTGTCCGTATCCTGGTCGCCGACGCCCAGGGCTTCGAACTGGCCGTTCGGGTCATAGGCGAAGGTGCCGTCGCCATTCACCGTCAGCAACGCGCCGGAGGCGAGCGCAAGGGCCGTGCCGATAGTGGCGCCGCTGCCATTGACCGCGCTGACCGTCAGGGAATCCATCTCCGGATCGGTGTCGGGGCCGTTGCCGTTGTCGGCGAACAGGTCGCCCGTCAGCGCCGTGTCCTCATCCGTCGAGACGGAGTCGTCCTGGGGCGTCGGGTTGGTGTTGGTGTGGTTCACCGCGATGGTGGCGGTGGCACTGGCGCTGCCGCCGCGGCCATCCTCGACCGTATAGTCGAAGCCGTCGACGCCGCCGTCCGGAAAGGCGCCGTTCGGGTCGTAGTCGAAGCCGCCATCGCCGTTCAGGGTCAGCAGGGCGCCGCTTGGCAGGGCGATTTGCGTGCCGATGGCCATGCCGATGCCATTGACCGCCGTCACCGTCAGCGTGTTGGCCGCGTCGGGGTCGCCATCGGGGCCGCTGCCGTTGTCGGCCAGGACATTGCCGGCCAGCGTCGCGTCGTTGTTGACGTCGAAGGCGTCGTCCTGCGGCTCCGGCTGGTCGTTCTGGCCGTCGATGGTGACGAAGACCGTTGCCGTATCCGTCAGGCCGCCATCGTCCGCGATCGTGTAGGCGAAGCTGTCCGAGCCGTTCTGGTAATCCGCCAGCGACTCGAACTGGCCGTTCGGGTCATAGGCGAAACTGCCGTCGCCGTTCAGGGTCAGCAGCGCACCGCTCGGCAGGGCGATTTGCGTGCCGACGGCCATGGCGACGCCGTTGACCGCGGTCACGGCGAACGCATCGCCGCCCGGGTCGGAATCGGCGCCGGAGCCGTTGTTGGCGAACACGGTGCCGGCGAGCGCCGGGCCGTCCTCGCTGACCGCAACATGGTCGTTGCGGGCCACCGGGGCGGCGTTCACCACTTCCAGGGTGAAGCTGTCGGTCTCGACCGAATTCGCCTCGCCGGCGTTGTCGTCGACCGTGACGGTGACGGTATAGACGCCTTCGCCGGCATAGACATGGCCGGGCAGCGCCGGGGTCAGAGAGTCGGACTCGAACAGCGAAACCGCACTGCCGTCGCCCCAGTCGACCGTAAAGCTGCGGGTCTGGGTATCCGGGTCGCTCAGCGTCAGGGAGCGGGCGAGTGCGCTGCCCTCGTTGACGCTGGTGTCGGCCCCCGCTTCGAGGCCGGGCGCGTCGTTGACCGGGGCGACGTCGATCCGGGCCGCGACCGAGCTGCCGGCAAAGCGGATGCCGTCGGAGCCGCTCCAGTCGAATTGGTCGCTTCCGTTGAAATTCGGGTTGCCCTGATAGACCAGATTGCCGGCCAGCAGGTCGGCGCGGTCGATCTCCTGCCCGGCGACCACCGGGGCATCGGACAGCGTCAGGCTGCCGTCGGCGGGGAAGGTGTCGATGCGGATCGCCTGCAAGGTCTGCCCGTCCGGGTCGTCGAAGCCGGCGTCGAACACGGCGGCATCCAGGACGATGGCCGTGTCCTCCAGCCCCATGGCCGCAACCGGCGAGACCGCCGGCGCGGCATTGCCGAACACCTGCAGCATGACCGAGCCGTTCCAGGTGACGACGAAGCCGCCCTCCGGCAGGCCGGCCACCGCCGGCTGGTTCTGGTTGCCGCTGGTGGTGGTGTTGATCTGGTACTGGCTGTCGAGCCTTGCGCCGGCCGCGTCGTACTGCTGCGCGAACACGCCCTGGCCGTTGCCGTCGGTGCTGTTGTGGTCGGTCCAGACGATGACGAAGCCGCCGGTGTCCAGCGCGGCGATATCCGGTTCGTTCTGGTAGTAGGTGCGCTGGTCGTTGACGCGGAACTCGTCGGTGACCGGGGTGCCGTCCGGGGCGATGATCTTGGCGAAGATACCGGAAGAGCTGAAGTCGGCGGCGTCGTCGGTCCAGACCACGACCAGATTGCCGTCCTCCAGCAGCGTCGCCTGCGGCTGGTGCTGGTTGTTCGCCGTCGTCGTGTTCACCTGGAATTCGGCGCCGACGGCGGTGCCCGTGGCGTCATAGCGCTGGGCGAACACCCCGTAATTGCTGCCATCCTGTCCGTTCGACTGCCAGGTGACGAGGAAGCCGCCGTCGGTCAACGGCGCGATGGCCGGATTGTCCTGGTCGTTCAGTGTCTGGCTGTTGACCCGGAACTCGCCGCCCTGGGCCGTGCCGTCGAAGGCGAAGCGCTGGCCGAAAATGCCATAGCCGCTGCCGTCGCCGGAATCGCCGCCCGGATAGGCCTGCCAGACCACGACGAAGCTGTCGTCGCCCAGCACGGCGACATCGCTGCCATGCTGGTGATAGTCGGTGTTGGTCGGCACCGGGAATTCGCTGCCGTTCAGCGTGCCGTCGGCGTTGAAGCGCTGGGCAAAGACCCCGTTCCAGAAGCCGTCGGCCTCGCTGTCGGTAAAGGTGACGATCCAGCTGCCGTCGCTGAACGCCGCGATCTGCGGGTCGGACTGAGAGCCTGCCGTCAGCGTCGTGTTGACCGCGAACTCGTCGGTGGCGCCGTCGGCGAGGCCGCTGCCGTCGCGGGCCAGGGCGTTGCCGTTCTTGTCGAAGCGCTGGCCGTAGACGCCCTCGTCGTTGACGCCGGCATCCTGGTTGTAGCTCTGCCAGACCACGACGAAGTCGCCATCGGTGCCGGGCAGCATGGCCACGGCGGGATTGTCCTGGTTGCCGTTGTCGAAGGTGTTGACCACCTGCTCGCCGCCCACGGGCACGGCCGCATCGGGCGTCGGCGTGATCTGCACCTCGACCACGACCGGGTCGGAGGCGCCGCCATCGCCATCGGTGATCTGGATGCGGATCTGCCGGCTTTCCAGCGGATCGTCGGAGATGTTGCGATAGGTCAGGTTCTCCACCAGCCGCTCGACGATGCCGGCGGAGGCGTTGGCATTCAGGGCCAGTTCGAACGGCAGCCCGTTCTGGCCGGTCTGGACGATGACGGCGACGGGGGTGCCGTCGACCGATACCGTCACGCCGGCGATGGTGATGCCCGACGCCTGGCGCAGGCCGAGCTGATCCTGGGTCAGGTCGTCCGGCGGGTTGATCTGGTCGATCAGCGGCGAGGACGCCACCACGTTCGAAACCAGGATCGAGCCGCCGTCGAAATCGGCGGAATCCGAGTCCGAAACGGCGACGGCACCGTTGGCGTCGATCAGCTGCGGCACGCCGTTCAGCGTGTTCTCGTCATAGGCGACGGTCGGGTTGACCGCGTCCAGCACCGGGTCGGCCTGGCTGCCCGCGGTCGCCGGGTCGCCGAAGCGGCGGTGGAAAATGCCATAGCCACTGCCATCGCCGGACTCGCCGCTGGTGTTGGCGCTGAACGACACCGCCAGCGAGCCGTCCGCCAGCACGGCCAGGGCCGGCTGGTACTGGGTGGAACCGGTGGCCTGGTTGACCTGGACCGGAGCGTCGATCCGGTGGCCGTCGGCATCGTATTGTTGCAGATAGACGCCGTCGCCCGAGCCATCCGTGCCGTTGTTGTCGCTGTAGACGATGGCAAAGCCGCCGCCCGGCAGGCCGACGACATCGGGATGGTACTGGGCGTTGTCCACCTGTTCGTTGACCAGGAACTCGCCACCGACCTTGGCGCCCATGGCGTCGTAGCGCTGGGCATAGACCCCGGCATAGCTGGAGCTGTTTACGGAACCGAAATCGTCGCCCAGGTTGGAGCGGTAGACGACGACGAAGCCGCCGTCCGCGGTTGCGGCCACCCGTGCCTCGTACTGGGCGCCGCGCTCGATGGTGTTGACCTGTGTCGGCAGGCCCACGGGCAAGCCGCCGGCATCGACGCGCTGCAGGAACACGCCCCAACTGCCGTCGCCGCCATGGTCGAGCCCGCGCGCGGCGAACACGCCGACGAGCGAACCGTCCGCCAGTTGCGCGGCATGCGGCGCGGCCACGTCGGTCGCGCCGGCGGGTGCCACCACATACTCCGCGCCCACCAGGCCACCGGCATCGTTCAGGCGCTGGCCGACGATCTTGCCGATGCCGGTGCCGTTGTCGCGCGCCTCGTAAAGCACGGCGAACGCACCGCCGTCGAGCGCGACCAGGGCCGGGTTGCGCGGGTCGTAGCTGTCGGCGCCGGTCAGGTAGGTCTCGCCGCCGACCTTGGCGCCCAGCCCGTCGAAGGTCTGGACGGCAATCCGCTCGTCATAATCCGGCGCGGTCGAGGTCCGGGAATCGTCCCGCCAGGCCACTGCGAAGCCGCCGGTTGCAAGCCCCACCGCCTGGGCATCGGTCTGGGTCGAGATCGCCGTCGTGTTGACCTGGAACTCCCCCCCGACCGGGGCGCCGGCCGCATCGTAGCGCTGGGCGAAAATGCCGTCGCCGCTGCCGTCCTGGCCGTTCGAGGTCCAGGTCACCACATAGCCACCGTCGGCCAGCGCCGCGATATGGCTGTCGGTCTGGCTGCCCGGTGTGTAGGCGTTGGTCTGGACTTCGTCGTCCAGCGCGGCCAAGCCATCGGTCTGTGGCGTGATCGTAACCTGGATGGTTTCGCGCAGATAACCGCCATCGCCGTCGGTCAGTTGGATCGCCACCAGGCGGCCGGTGTTCGGATCGTCGGAGGCGTTGGCGTAGCCGATCCGCTCCAGCAGCGCTTCCACCCGTGCCGCCGTGGCATTGGCGTTGAGCGCGATTGCCAGATGGGCGCCGTCCTGGCCGTTGGAGACGATGTTGCCGATCACCGTGCCGTCATGGCTGACATCGCTGCCCGAGACCTGGATCGGGTGCCCCGTCTCGGTCAGGATCGACAACCGGTCCTGGGCGCCGTTGTCCGGCGGCGCGAACTGATCCTGCACTTGGTCGTTTTCGACCATGGAGACCGTCAGCATGCCGCCGTCGAAATCGGCGGAATCCGAGTCCCCCAATGCCAGCACCGGCGCCAGCAATTGCGGGCCGGCATTGACGTCGGCCTCGTCGAAGCTCACGGAGGCCGGCAGGCCGATCAGCATCGGCGCGGCGGACTCTGCCACCTCGCCCGGTGCGGTGAACAGGCGCTGGAAGATGCCGTAGTCGCTGCCATCGCCGGCGGTACCGCTGGTGGTGGACGACCAGAGTGCCGCAAAGCCGCCGCCCGGCAGGCCGACCAGGGCCGGTTGGTACTGTGTCGACGAGGCCTCGACATTGACCTGGAATTCGCCGTCCAGGCGCGCGCCGTCGGCGGCATACACCTGCGCGAAGACACCGGTGCCGGAGCCGTCGGTGCCGTTGTCGTTGCGCCAGGCCACCGCCCAGCCACCGTCGGCCAGGGCGATCACGTCCGGCTGGTATTGGGCGCCGGAGACCGTGTCGTTGACCAGCACCTGACCGCCGACCGCCGCGCCGGCCGCGTCGTAGCGCTGCTGGAACACGCCATAGCTGGAGCCATCGAGCCCGTTCTGGTCGGTCCAGACGACGACGAAACCGCCGTCCGCCAATGCCGCTGCCTCGGCCTGGGTCTGGCTGCCGGCCGTTGCGGTGTTGACCCGGAACTCCCCGCCCTGGGGCGTGTGGTCGGCGGCGAAGATGCGGGCGAAGACGCCATAGCCGCTGCTGTCGCCGGCGCTGCCGGAGGTCGCGGACTGCCAGGTCACCACATAGCGGCCGTCCGCGAGCGTCGCGACCGACGGCGAGAACTGGTCGGAAGCGGTTTCGCCATTGACCTGCCAGCCGGCGCCGAGCGCCACGCCCGCCGCATCGAACCCGCGGGCGAAGACGCCGTTGTTGCTGCCGTCGCGGCCGTTCGCGTCGCTCCAGACCGCCACGAAGCCGCCGTCGGCCAGCCCGGACAGCACGACCTCGCTCTGGGTGCCGGCGGTGACGTCGTCGATCAGGAACTCGTCGCCGACGCGGCTGCCGTCCTCGGCGAATACCAGGCCGAACACGCCGCCGCTGGTCTCGCCCAAGGGCAGGCCGGCCGGATGCGCGCCGCTGTCGTCGTACCAGCCGACGACGAAGCCGCCGCCGACCAGGCCCGCGACCGCCGGCTGATACTGGCCGCCTTCCGTGTGCGCGCTCACCTGGAACTCGGTGCCGAGCGGGTCGCCGTTCAGGTCGTAGCGCTGGCCATAGACGCCCCTGGCCCCGTCGTAAGGGCGATCCTGGTTGTCGCTCTGCCAGACCGCGACATAGCCGGTCTGCTGGCCCATCGCGTCATAGATCGGCGCGGCTGCCGCCGCCTGCTGGCTGCCGGTGGTGAAGGTGTTGACCTGCGCCTCGTCCGCCTGGCCCTGCAGGGCGAGGTCCTGTTCCGGCGCGATCGTGACCCTCTTGACCAGATTGCCGGTGGAGCCGCCGTCGCCGTCGCTGACCTGCAACAGCAATTCGCGCTGGTAGAGCGGGTCGTCGGAGGTGTGCGCATAGCCCAGATGGGCGATCAGCGTTTCCACCGCCTCCGGCGTGGCGCTGGCGTTCAGGGCCAGTTCCAGCGGCGCGCCGCCACTGCCGTCTTGCACCACGGTGGCGATGGCGGTGCCACCGACCGAGACCTGGTCGCCGGCAACGGTCACCACCGCATCGGTGACGATGCCCAGCACTTCCGCCGCCTGGTCCTGCTGCACCGAATACCCGTTGTCGATCGTGCCGTGCGAACCGACCACCCGGGCGAGAAACACGGTGCCGCCGTCGAAATCGGCGGAATCCATGTCGGTGAGCGACAGCAGGCCGTCGCGATCCAGCAATTGCAGGCCGGCGTTGACGTCGGCCTCGTCATAGGTCCCGGCGGTCTCGAAACCCTCCAGCACCGGTGCCATGGCGCCCGCCGGCAGCGCCGGCTGGTCGAACAGCTTGTGGAAAATGCCGCCGGCAGAGCCGTCGCCCTGGGAGTTGGAATAGGAATCGCTGCGCCAGGCGATGGCCAGGCTGCCGTCGGCCAGGATGGCGAGGTCGGACTGTTCCTGTGTGTAGATGTGGTCCGAGTTGACGACGAAGGCCGGGCCATCCGTGCTGCCGTCGGCGGCGAAGCGCTGGGCGACGACGCCGGTGCCGTATCCGTCCAAGCCGCTGGCATCGCTCCAGGAAACGACGAAGCCGCCATCGGGCGTGCCGTGCACCGCCGCATCGGATTGCGCCGATGAAATCTGCGGGTTGATCCGGAATTCGCTGCCTTGCGGCGTGCCGTCCAGGGCGTAGATCTGGCCCCAAATGCCATCTCCGCTGCCGTCCGGGCTTTGCCAGACCACGACGAAGCCGCCGCTTGGCAGCGTGGCGCTCGTTTCGAGCGCCGCGACGCGCGGCTGGTCCTGCGCTCCGCTGACGGTGGTGTTGACCAACCGCTCGTCCGAGGCGGCCATGCCCAGGTCGGAGCCGTCGAACGCCACCAGATTGCCGCTGGCATCCACTCGCTGGGCGAACACGCCATAGCTGTTGCCATCGCTGCCGCCGCGGTCCTCCCACACCACCAGCACATCGCCGTCCGGCAGGGTGGCGGCTCGCGGATAATACTGGTCGCCGGCGGTGGAGGTGTTGATCTGGAACTCGCCGCCTTCCGGTGCGCCGTTCGCATCGAACACGCGCCCGAAAATGCCGTAGCCGCTGCCGTCGCCGGCACCGCTGTAATAGCCGGATGTCCAGACCGCCAGGAACCGGCCGCCATCCAGCGCGACCACATCCGGCGTATATTGGTAGGCGGCAGTCACCTCGTTGACCAGGAAGGCTCCCCCGACCTTGTCGCCGTCCGCGTCCAAAAGCTGGCCATAGAGGCCATAATAGCTGCCATCGCGGCCGCTGTATTCCGCCCACAGCACGACGCTGTTGCCGTTGGCCAGGGCCGCAACCCGCGGGTCGCCCTGAGAGCCGGCGGCGATATCGTTGACCCAGATTTCCGGCCCGATCTGGCTGCCGGCCGCGGTGTAGCGCTGGGCGAAAATGCCGTAATCGCTACTGGCCGGAACGTCCTGGTACTGCGATTGCCAGACGATCAGATAGCCGCCGTCGTCCAGAGCCGCGATGCCGGGCGATGTCTGTTCGTTCGCCGTGTGCGTGTTGACCTGCCGGTCCTCGCCGGAGGCCGCCTCGGCCACATCCACTACATCGTTGACGATGCCGAGCACGCCCTGGCCCGCATAGGCCGATTGCCCGGCTTGATTGTAGACATAGAGCCGGAGGTCCGGATTGTAGTCGGCCGTGCCGCCGGAAAGGCCGAAGGTCAGGTTCTCGGCCAGCGCCTCGATCGCTTCCGGTGTCGCGTCGTCGGTGTCGAAGTCGATCCGCAGATCCTGGCCGTTGACGCCGTTCGAGGTGGCATTGACCGTGCCGAAGGCCAGGCCGCCATAGCTGACCGTGGTGCCGTCGAAGCCGATCTGGCCCGCTCCGGTGCCCTGGTCGCGCACCGACAATTGTTGCGCCACGTCGGAGGAGCCGGACTCCCCGAACAACAGATAGCCACCGTTGAAGGTGGTGCCGGCATGGTCGTCGAAGTCGACATGCTCATCCAGCATGGCCGGTACCAGGATCAGCGCCGATTCGCTGGCCTCGCCGAAATTCCGGACCTGCTCGTTCTCGCTCAGGCCCCAGTCGTTCAGGGCCAGGCCGGTCGGCACCGGCGCGGTGCCGGCCGCAATCGAGACATAATACGAGTCCGGCTCGGTCTGGCCGCCGCTGCCGTCGGTGATGCGGAAGCCGATGCCGCGCGCGGTGCCGGCGACGTTTGCGGCGCTGTCGGTGGAACCGAAGGCCAGATGTTCGAACACCGCCTGCACCTTCGCCGCCGTGGCGTCGGCATCGAAGGCGATGACGAGATTGGCGCCGTCCTGGCCGTCGCTGATGCCGTCGATCAGGCCGATTTCGGTTCCGTCATACCGCACCGAGTTGCCGACCACCGCGACCGGTCCGCCATCGACGATGGAGAGTTGATCCTGTGCCCGGCCGCCGGACGTGTAATACGCTTCGAGCAGGCCGCCGGCGAAATCGGCGTTGTCCGGATCGGCAAAGGCCACGCCATCGTCCAGCACGACCGGCCCGGCCGTCACATTGTCCGCATAGAGCGTCTGGGCGCGAACCGTGTCGCCCAAAGCCGGGGAGGTGCCGGCCGTCGCCGCACCCGGTCCGAACTCCCGCAGGAAAATGCCCTGATTGTCGCCGTCGCCGGCGAAGCCGCTGGTTTCGGAATCCCAGACCGCCGCGAACCCACCCGCCGCCGTCGCCGTCAGGCCCGGCGATTGCTGGGTGCTGTTGCTCTGTTGGTTGATGACGAACTCGCCGTCGATGCGCGCGTCCGAGGCATCGAACCGCTGGCCGATCACGCCCCAGCCGGAGCCATCCTGACCGCTGCTGTCGCTCCAGGCGATCAGATAGCCGCCATCGGCCAGCCCGATGACATCCGGCCCGTTGTCGGTGCCGGAAAGGTTGGTGTTGACCCGGAACTCGCTCGTGACCGGGGCATCGGCCGCATCGTAACGCTGCGCCCAAACCTCACCATTCGCATACCAGGTGACGACATAGCCGCCATCGGTCAGGCCCGCGACGGCGGCGCTGTTCTGGCTGCCTGCCGTCGTGGTGTTGACCAGGAATTCGGTGCCGACGGCATTGCCGCTGGCGTCATAGCGCCGGGCAAAGACGCCTTCGCCGTCGCCATCGCCGTTCGCACCGGAGGTCGGGGCGGTAAAGGTGATGACAAAGCCGCCATGCCCGCCCATGCCGTCGCTCAGCGCGGCGACGTCCGCATCGGATTGGCTGCCGCTGGTTTGTGTGCCATTGACCAGCATTTCCGCGCCATCCGGCGTGCCATCGGCAAGGAAACGCTGCGCCAGGATGGAGGAGCCGCTGCCGTCGGTGACGCCGGCGCCGCTGTCGTGATCGCTTTGATAGGCGATGACGAAGCCGCCGTCGGCAAACGCGGCAATGCTTGGATACTGCTGATGGCCCGCGACCGAGGTGTTGACCAGGATCTCCCCGCCCTCGGTGCCGCCGGTGCCGTTGAAGCGCTGGGCGACAATGCCGTAATCGTCGACGCCCGCATCCTGATTGTAGCTGAACCAGGTGACCACAAAGCCGCCATCGCTGGTGGCGGCAATCGCCGGCCAGGCCTGATAGCCCACCTCGGTCGCATTGATCGGAAATTCCCGGCCGACCGGTGCGCCGTCCGGCGCGTACATCTGGCCGAACACGCCCCAGCTGGCTTCGCCATTGTTGTCCTGGTACTGCGAGTGCCAGACCACCACCTTGCTGCCGTCGGTCAGTTCGACGATCTGCTGGCCGTACTGATCCCGCTGGGTGTGGGCGTTGACCCGCCGCTCGGCGCCGGCCTCCCACGGTGTGTCAGCCTCCGGCGTGACCGAGACATCGATGAACCGGGTGCGGATCGCCTGGCCGTCGCCGTCGGAGATCTCCAGGCTCAACTGGCGCAGCGCCGCCGGATTGCTGGACGCATTGCCGTAGCCGAGATTGCCGAGCAGCGCCTCGACCGCTTCCGGTGTCGCGTTGGCATCGAACAGGATCGAGAAGGGCTGACCGTCACTGCCGTCCGACGTGATCTGACCGATCACCGTGCCGTCGACCGAGACATCCGCCCCGGCAATCTGCACGTCGCCATTGCCGACATCCCCCGCCAGCAGGCCCAATCGGTCCTGCGCCGGGCCATCCGGCCCGCCGAACTCCTCCACCCGGTCATAGGTGTTGTAGACGCTCAGGGTCAGGACGCCGCCGTCGAGATCGGCGGAATCCGGGTCCATGAAGGCCACGGTTTTGTCCGGGTCCAGGCGCACCAGGCCGGCATTGACGGCGTTCTCGGCCAATGTGACCGCGGTCGGCAGGCCCAGCACGTCCGGCGCGGCGGCCATGGAGAAGTCGGCCGGATCGCCGAACACCCGCTGGAACACGCCATAGCCGCTGCCGTCGCCGGCACTGCCCGAGGTCTGCGAGGCCCAGGTGGCGACGAAATTCCCATCCGGCAGTGCGGCGAGGCGCGATTGAACCTGATCCCCCGAGGTCTGTTCGTTGATCAGGAACTGGCCGTCGATGCGCGAGCCATCCGCCGCGAACATCTGGCCGAACACGCCGTCGGCGCTGTTGTCCGGCGCCGGCGCGCTGGTGTCGGTCCAGGCGATGACGAAGCGGCCATCGCTCAGCCCGATCACATCCGGATTGGACTGGGTGCCGGAGCGGTGCTCGTTCGCCACGAACTCGCCGCCGACCGCCGTCGCCGATGCGTCATAGCGCTGGGCCAGGACGCCGTAACCGTTGCCGTCATGGCCGCTGCGGTCCTCCCAGGCGATGACGAACCCGCCGTCGGCGGTGGCGCCGACCGAGGAATTGAGCTGGTCGCCGCCGGTGCCGGTGTTGACCTGGAACTCGCCGACGGCCTCGCTGCCGTCCGGATTGAAGACGCGGGCAAAGACGCCATAACGGTCGCCGTCGCCGGACCCGCCGGAGGTATAGGCGCTCCACGTCACCACATAGCGGCCGTCGGCCAGGGTGGTGACGTCGGAAAGGTATTGCGTGCTGCTGGTCTGGGTGTTGACGACCGTCTCGCCGCCGACCGCCATGCCATCGGACGCAAAGCGTTGCATCAGCACGCCATAGCCGTCGCCATCGACGCTCTGGCGGTCGGTCCAGGTCACGACATAGCCGCCGCCGTCGGCCGCATGCAGCGCCGCAATCGATGGGTTTTCCTGATAGCGATAGGTGGAGGTGTTGACCGTCACCTCGGCAGACGGGTTCCCGGCCGCATCGAACTGGCGGAGGACGATGTCGCCATAGCTGACGTCGGTGGCATAGCTGTGATAGACGACGGCGAATCCGCCATCGGCCAGGCCGACAACGCTCGCATCGTCTTGCGTTGAATACGTCAGTTCGTTGACCTGGAACTCTCCGCCGGAGCGCTCGCCGGTCGCGGTGTAGCGCTGGGCGTAGACGCCGTAACCGCCATCGTCCTGAAGGGCCGATGTCCAGACCACGACCCAGCCGCCATCGGCCAGTGTCGCGACTTCCGCATCCGATTGGTTGCCGGACCAGAAACTGTTGACCTGTTCCTCACCCCCGCCCGACTCCGCATGGCCGGTGTCGGGCGTCGGGGCGATGGTGATCTGCACCGCCTCGGGCCCGAACTCGCCGCCATCGCCATCGCGCAGCAGCACTTCGTAGGCGCGGCTCGCTTCCGGATCGTTGCTGGGGTTTTGGTAGGTGACGACCCGCAGCACCTGCTCGATCCGCTCCGGCGTCGCGCCGGCCAGCAGGTCGAGCACCAGGTCGCTGCCGTCGGATCCGTCGGAGACGACGGTCGCCACGTCGACGCCGCCCACTTGCAGCGTCGCCCCGACAATGGCGATGGCGCCGCTGGTTGCGATCGTCAGATTGTCCTGGCCGTTGTCGTCCGGCGGGTTGTAGCCGTCGGCGTCCGCATTCACCGTCACACGGCGCAGTTCCAGCCGGCCACCCTCGAAATCGGCGGAATCCGAGTCCGTCAGCGTCACCAGCCCTTTCGGGAACAGCAGCGCGCCGGCTTCCGCCTCGTCCTCGCCCAGGGCGCGGCTGGTGGCCAGGCCGGTCAGGTTCGGGTCGTTGGAGCCGGGGAAGTCCGCCGGGTCGCCGACGATCTGCTGGAAGATGCCATAGCCCGACCCGTCGCCCGCGCTGCCGGAGGTCTGCGACGCCCATTGCGCCACGAACGCGCCATCGGCCAGCGCCACCAGCGCCGGCTGGTTTTGGAATCCGGAGGTCTCGGTGTTCAGGCGGAATTCGCTGTCGACGCGGCTGCCGTCGGCGTCGAACACCTGGGCGAAAACGTCATAGACATAGCCGACACCGTCTTCGTAAGCCTGATACCAGGCGATCGCAAAGCCACCGGTGTCGAGCGCCACGATGGCGGGGTTCTGCTGATCGGACCCGACGGACTCATTGACCCGGATTTCCTCGCCGAGGGGAGTGCCGTCGCTGGCGTAGCGCTGGTAGTAGACGCCGTAGCCCGACGAGTCCTGGGTGTAAGAGTGCCAGGCAACGACGAATTCTCCGTTCGCCAACACGGCGACAGAGGCACCACGCTGGTTACTGGCGGTATAGGTGTTGACCAGGAACTCGTCGGTTTCGGCGGTGTTGTCGGCGCCGAAGATCCGGGCCTTGACCGCAGAGCCGTCGCCATCGCCGCCGACGGCATCCCGGTCCTCCCAGGTCACGACATAGCGGCCGTCGTTCAGGCCAGCGATATCATTGGCGATCTGATCGCCGGCCAGTTGCTGGTTGACCAGCGTCTCGCTGCCGACCCGGGTTCCGTCCGCCGCCCAGCGCTGGAGAAAGACACCGCGACCGCTGCCGTCGCCGGCGCCGCCGGACGTCTCGGACCACCACGCCACCACCCAACCGCCATCGCTCAAGGCCGCAATGCGGCCACCTTCCTGCGTGCCGCTGCCCTGGGTCTCGACCGCCTCCTCGGTGACGATGCGGTTGCCGGCAGCATCGTAGCGGTTCAGGCGCAGGCCGGTGCCATTGCTGTCGTAATGGACCGTGACGAAGCCGCCGTCGCTCAGGCCGGCGACGTCGCGGGCATATTGGCTGCCTCCGGCGGTCTCGTTGACCCGGAATTCCTCGCCGACCGGCTGGGCGCTCGCGTCGTAGCGCTGACCATAGGCACCAGTCGTACCGCCGTCCTGGCCGTACGACGTCCAGACCGAGACATAGCCGCCGTCCGCCAGCAAGCCGACGCGCGGGTCGGACTGGTCGCTGTCGCGATAGGTGTTGACCCGTTCCTCGTCGCCGGCGAGGCCGGGCAGGTCCGGCTCGGAGACGATGGTCACCGTCACCAGCACCGGATCGCTGGTGGCGCCGTCGCCATCTTCCAGCAGGATCGAGATCAGGCTGGAGGCGCGCGGATCGTCCGACAGATTCTGGTAGGTCAGGTGCTCGATCAGCACCTCGACCGCCGCGGCATCGGCGTTGGCGTTCAAGGCGACGATCAGGTCGCTGCCGGCGCTGCCATCGCTGACAATGGTGCCGACCACCGTGCCGCCGACGCTGACGTCGGCACCGCTGATGCCGACCGGGCCGCTGGCGTCGAGTCCCAACTGGTCCTGCCCGTCCTCGTCCTGGAACGGGAACTGGGCCCGGTCGATCTGGTCGACCAGCGACGAGGAAACGATCAGCCGCCCGCCGTCGAAATTCGCCGAATCCCGGTCGGACACCGCCGCGGCGCCATCGGCGTCGAGCAGTTGCGGCGTGGCATTGACCGCATTTTCCGCGAATGTGCGGACGCTGGAGACCGCCTCGACCTCCGGTCGGGCCGACGGCGGCACGAAGGTCAGCGGATCGCCGAGCAGGCGCTGCACCACTGCATTGCCGGAGCCGTCGCCGGCCTCTCCCGACGTCGCCGATGTCCAGGTCGCAACCACCGTGCCATCGAACAGGGTCGTCAGGGCCGACCCGGTCTGATCGCCGCTGGTCTGTTCGTTTACCAGCAACTCATCGGACGTGGCGACACCGTCGGCATCGAACGATCGCGCCTTGATGCCATAGCCGCTGCCGTCATTGGCGGGCGCGTAGGGGCCCGACTGCCACGCCACCAGGAAACCGCCGTCGGCGGTTGCGGTCACACTCGGTTCGGATTGATAGTAATACGTCTCGACATTGACCTGGAACTCGGCCCCGACCGCCGTGCCGTCGCCCTCATACACTTGGGCAAACACGCCGTAGCGGTTGCCATCGGCAGAGTTCTGGTCGGTCCAGACCACCACGAACCGCCCGGCGGCGAGACCGACGACGACCGGCTGGTACTGTGTACCGGCCGTTGTGGTGTTGACCTGGATTTCCGCGCCCAGCGGCGTGCCGTCGAGGGCATAGCGCTGCGCGAACACGCCATAGCCGCTGCCGTCCGCCCCGTTGCCGTCGGTGAAGGCGACCACATATCCGCCGCCCGGCAGGCCGTTCGCCGCCGCGCTGGCCTGGATCACCGCAATGGCCGCATCGCTTTGCGTGCTGCTGACGCCGGCGCCCGTGGTGTTGACCGCGACCTCCGCCCCATCCGCGATGCCCATGGCATCGAAGCGTTGGGCGTGCACATCGCGGGTGTAGCCCAGGCCATCCTCGTACTCGTTATACCAGGTGACGACGAAGCCGCCGCCCGACAGGCCGACCACGTCGGGGTCGATTTGGCCGGCGTAAGTGGTTTGGTTGATCCGGAACTCGTCCCCGACCGCCGCGGCCATGGCGTCGAACCGCCGGCCGAACACGCCGTCGCTGGAGCTATCGGGACCAGCCCAGACCACGACAAAGCCACCGTCATCCGTCGCGGCGATCTTCGGCGCGTACTGATTGCCGGCAACGGTCGCGTTCACCCGGAACTCGGCACCGATCCGCTCGCCCTGGAAGGTGAAGCGCTGGCCGAAAATGCCATTGCTGCTGCCATCCTGGCCGGCTGATTGCCAGACCACCACATAGCTGCCATCGGCAAGCGTCGTCAGGTCCGGGTTTTGCTGATTTCCAGAAATATAAGTGTTAACAACATCTTCTGGCAAAATCGGCGCATTCATAGCCCTGCCTCCCTCTGGCCAACCATCACCCAACCCTCGGCCCCGAAACTGAACGCGACACCAGGATAGGGTACATACTAAGATATGTGGGTGAATATGATCAAGACGAAGATTGCTGCGCAGCCGACAAACGACGGAAGATTTCTTGCGGGGGTCTTTCTGCGCAAGACCAAGTGCTTGAAGCGTTTGCGTTAACTTACCGTCTGTCCGGTGCGGGCTTGTCCTGTGTAAGGGGCCCGTGCGCCTTATCACCCGCCGGCTCACTCCGAAGCGGCGAGCCGGATGCAGCGGTTTCGCGCCGTGTCCGGGGCGGAAGCGGCGTTCGCGCACACGAAGAGAAAATTTCCTTCCGGATTTTCGGCGATCTGTGGGACAACTGCCGGCAGTGGGCTGCTGCATGGCGGCGGTATGGGGGCCGAAATTGCTGGAAGGAGAAAACCGTGGCTGGCCAAACTGCCGGGCCTCCGGTGGGATATATGGAGCGAACGCGCCGATATTATCGCGCGCTCGGCTATGACAACGACTATGTGTGGGCGCATCACGACACGGCGCCGTTCACCCGGCTGGCAAAGCCGCTGTCCCAGTGCACGGTGGCGTTGATCACCACGGCGGGGCCGCCCGACCTCTCGAACCGGGACGAGCGCAATCGCAAGCATGTCTGGTCCGGCGATGTCGACAATCCGCCGGCGACGTTCGACACCGACCTGGCCTGGGACAAGGAATCGACCCACACGGACGACCGCGAGACCTTCCTGCCGACCGAGGCCGCGAAGCGGCTGGCGGCGGAAGGGGTGATCGGCCGGCTGGCGCCGCGCTTCCACGGCGCGCCCACCGACTACAGCCACCGCAAGACCAACGAGCAGGACGCACCGGAACTGTTGCGCCGGCTGCGCGAGGACCGGGTCGACGCCGCCGTTCTGACCGCCCTTTGACCGGTGTGTCATCAGACCGTGAGTCTGATCGCCCGGCATTTGGAAGAGAACGGCATTCCCACCGTCGTCATCGGCTCGGCCAAGGATATCGTCGAGCATTGCGGCGTCGCGCGGTTCGTGTTCTCGGACTTCCCGCTCGGCAATCCGTGCGGCCATCCCTGGACGCCGGACATGCAGACCGAGACGCTGCGGCTGGCGCTGTCCCTGCTGGAAACGGCGGCGGGGCCGCGGACCACCGTGCGCTCGCCGTTCGAGTGGAAGCCCGACCCCGACTGGCGCGAGCGCTACAACCGCATCCGGCCGGAAGACCGGGAGCGGCTGCTGGCCGTTGGTGACCAGCGCCGGCAAAATCGCGGCCAGGCGCCGCGGGACAGCGCCGCGGGCGATTGAGCACCGGGCGCTTGCGCCGGGATTGAACGCCGGGCGCTCGCGCTCGGATTGAAGCCGGGCGCTTGCGCTGGGATTGAACACCCGGCGCTTGCGCTGGGGGCCGCCACAGGCGAAACCGGGGTCGTGCGGGTGCCGGCACGACCCCGGCGCCGATCGGAGCCAAGGGAGGCGAGGCATGAAGGTTACCAATGTCGAAACGCTCGTGTGCGACGCGGGCTGGCGCAATTACTATTTTCTGAAGCTGTCGACCGACACCGGCATTGTCGGCTGGAGCGAGTATGACGAGAGCTTCGGCTCGCCCGGCGTCGGCACCATCATCGAGAAGCTGGCCGGCCGGCTGGTCGGCGAGGACGTGGGCGCGCACGAGCGTTTCGTGCAACTGGCCCAGAGCGTCACCCGGCCGGCCCCCGGCAGCGTGATCGGCCAGGCCATCGGCGCGCTGGAAAACGCGCTGCTGGACGCCAAGGCCAAGGCGCTGGGCGTGCCTTGCTACGAATTGCTGGGCGGCAAGCATCGCGATGCGGTGCGGGTCTACTGGTCCCACTGCCCCAGCTGGCGCATCAACCACCCGGGCTACTACCCGCCGGCGGTGACCGACCTGGACGGGGTCAAGGCGACCGGGGCGGAGGCGGCGGAGCGCGGCTTCACCGGGCTCAAGACCAACCTGTTCATTCACGAGGACGGCAACCCCTATGCCTGGCGGGCCGGCTTCGGCGTGCCCTACCAGCCGCAATTGCCCATCGACCGCAAGCTGATCCGCAATGTCCGCGCGCATCTGGAGGCGCTGCGCGACGGCGCCGGGCCGGACATGGACATTCTGATCGACATCAACTTCAACGCGAAGCCGGAAGGCCTGTTGAAATTCCTGCGGGCGTTCGAGGATTTCGACTTCTTCTGGGTCGAGGTCGACACGCACAACCCCAAGGCCCAGGCCTATGTGCGCGATCACAGCCCGCACCCGATCGCCTCGTGCGAGACGCTGATCGGCCTGAAGAATTTCCTGCCCTATTTCGAGGCGCAGGCGATGGACGTGGCCATTATCGATGCGGTCTGGAACGGCGTCTGGCAGTCCATGCGGATCGCGGCCATGGCCGACGCCCACGACATCAACATCGCGCCGCACAATTTCTATGGCGATCTGTGCAGCATGATGAACATCCAGTTCGCCGCCGCGGTGCCGAACCTGCACATCATGGAGATCGACGTGGACCGTCTGCCCTGGGAGACGGACCTGTTCACCCATGCGCCGGAGTTCAGGGACGGCCATGTGCTGGTGCCGGACCGTCCCGGCTGGGGCACCGAGCCCATCGAAGAGGCCATCCGCGCCCGTCCGCCGAAGCTCACCGGCGGCCTGTTGCAATACAAACGCTCGTAATCGCACCGGAGAACCCTGTTTCATGAG
Organism: Alphaproteobacteria bacterium; assembly: GCA_020638555.1. NCBI lineage: Bacteria > Pseudomonadati > Pseudomonadota > Alphaproteobacteria > Alphaproteobacteria bacterium. The sequence goes on from JACKII010000002.1 coordinate 312,114, forward strand.
CGACTCTGTCAGCGTGGATGTGCGGGAGCGGGTGACCGTGGTCTCGCTCGCGCGTCCGGAAAAGGCCAACGCGCTTTCGGGCGAGATGGCGGACGGCATCCGCGACGCGGTGCACCGGGCCGCGGCCGAGGGTGCGCGGGCGCTGGTGTTGCGGGGCGAGGGCCGGCATTTCTGCGCCGGCTTCGACTTCGGCGACTTCGAACGCCTGACCGACGGCGATCTCGCCCTGCGGTTTTTGCAGGTGGAGGAGATGTTGCAGGCGGTGTTTCACGCGCCGATGCCGGTGCTGGCCCTGGTGCAGGGCCGGGCGGTGGGCGCGGGCGCCGATCTGGCCGCCGCCGCCATGCGCGTGGTGGCCGCGCCCGGCGTCCGGTTCCAGATGCCGGGGCCGCGCTTCGGCGTGGTGCTGGGGACGCGGCGGCTCGCCTATCGCATCGGCCCCGTCGCGGCCCGCCAGATCCAGATCGAAAGCCGGCCGGTGGCGGACGACGAGGCCCGGGCGCTGGGATTGGTCGATGCGCTGGTGCCGGCCGAGGATTGGCCGGCGGAAATCGACCGTTTCGCCGAGTCCTACACCCAGTTGGGCGCCTCCGTGACCGCGGCCCTGGCCGATGTCACCCGTCCCGACACCCGCGATGCGGACATGGCCGCGCTGGCCCGCTCGGTTGCGGTGCCGGGGCTGAAGGAGCGCATCGCCGCCTTTCGCGCCGCCGCGGCGCGGCGCTAGGGCCGGCGGCCGCACGGTTACGGATGATTCCAGAACACAAAGAACCAGAGAGGAAACGCACCATGAGCGGAATGACGGACAGTTACGGTTTTGCGATGACGACGGCGAACCCCGCCGCCGCCGAGGCGTTCGACGCGGGCGCCCGGTCGTTCGTCGCCTGGCGTGCCGATGCCATGGCGCATCTGAACGCGGCGATCGAGGCCGACCCGGAATTTCCGGCGCCGAAGCTGCTGAAGGCCTGGATCCTGCACGCCGCGCGCTCGGAGAAATTCCACCCGGCGGTGCGGGCCTTGCTGGCCGAGGTCGAGCCGTATCTGGGCGATGCCTCTTCCCGCGAACAGGCGATGGCGCGCGCGGTTGCGACCGCGGATTCCGGCCATTTGCAGGGCGGCGTCTCGCAGTTGGAAACCCATCTGGCCGAACACCCGACCGATTTGCTGGTGCACCGGCTGGCGCAGTTCGAACTGTTCTGGAGCGGCGAAAGCCGCTGGATGCGCGACATTGTCGAGCGCGCCGCGCCCGCCTGGACCGAGGACACGCTCGACTACGGCCATTTCCTGGCCGTGCGCGCCTTCTCGAACGAGGAAGCCGGCGACTATGCCATGTCCGAACGTTGCGGCCGCGGCGCGGTGGAGCGAGAGCCGGAAAGCGCCTGGGGCGCCCATGCGGTCGCGCACACGCTGGTGATGCAGGGCCGGGCGGACGAGGGCGCCTCGTTCCTGGGCGGGTTGTCGTGCAACTGGGGCCGGGTCAACCAGATCGCACACCATTGCTGGTGGCATCTCTGCCTGTTCCTGCTGGAGCGGAACGAGTACGACCGCATTCTCGAACTGCTCGACACCAAGGTGCGCAACCCGAACTCGCCGCTGGTCCAGGCCATGCCGGACGCGACCATCGACCTGCAGAACGTGGCCTCGTTGCTGATGCGCCTGGAACTGCGCGGCGTCGATGTCGGCGAGCGCTGGAACACCATTGCCGAGATCTGCGCCGGGCGCGTCCACGATCACGCCAACCCGTTCAGCAGCGCCCATGACGCCATGGCGCTGGCGGCGGTGGGGCGGTTCGACCTGGTGGAGACCCTGGTTGCGGGAATGCGCCAGTCCGGCAGCGCCGTCGGCACGATCGGCGCGGTGACCCAGACCGTGGGCGCGCCGGTCGTCGAGGCCATGGCGGCGCACCGCGCCGGCGATTATGGCAAGGTGGTGGACCTGATCTGGCCGGTGCGCCGCGACCTGCACCAGGTCGGCGGCAGCCATGCCCAGCGGGACGTGTTCTTTCAGATGCTGGTCGACGCGGCGGTGCGGGCGGGTCGCAAGACCGAGATCGGCATCCTGCTGGACGACATCGCCAGCATCGGCTTCGAACAGGTCGCCGGCCGCAGCCTCTATCGCGAGGCGGCGGCGGGCGAGCTGGCGGCCTGACCCGAACCGACGCTGTATCCCGGACGGTGCGGCGCGCCGATCTTGTTCCCCGGACGGTGCGGCGCGCCGATCTTGTTCCCCGGACGGTGCGGAGCGCCGAGCCGGGGCCGGTGTCTTTCATCGAACACCGCCCTCGCCGGTGTTCGCACGCCGCGAGCGGCCCCGGATGGCGGCTCCGCCACCTCCGGGGAACAAGATCGGCGCACCGCACCGCCGGGGAACACCGGTTTCCGTGGATCGCGGGCGGGGGTCAGGTGTTACGCCATGAACCACAGCCAGCCCTGACCACCGGAGGTTGGCGGGTCAGGCGCCCTTTTGCTGCTCGCTGGCGGCGGCCTGGGCCTTGGCGAAGGCCTCACGCAGCTTGTGCTCCTGACCGGTGTCGAGATTGGTCCGCAGCACCTCGCCGCCGTGTGTCGCCAACTCGGAGATCACGCGGTCGCTGTTGACCTGCCTCGCCATGATGAAGAGGGCGGCATGGCCCGGTTTCAGGACCTTTGCGACGTTCTTCATGAAGTCGTCATTGATGCCGTAGTCGTTCAACGCGCCGGAAACGGCGCCGGCGGCCGCTCCGGCCAGGACCCCGAACAGGGGGCTGAGGAACAGCAGCCCGATCAGCAGCCCCCAAAAGGCGCCGGTGGTGGCGCCGATGGACCAGAGATGGACCATCTGATTGAGTTTGACCTTTCCCTTATCGTCGGCAGTGGCGACGACTGCGTCGCCGACGTCGATGAGGTATTCTTTGGCCATTTGAAACAAGTCGTTCCGCGCTTCTTCGGCCTTTGCTTCGGAAGCGTAACCAATCACGATCAATTCAGCCATGACGTTGATACCTTTGCCAAATTCCGGGTAGGGGCCGTTACTCCATGAACCAGCCATGGCTGACCACCAGCGACTGGCCGGTCAGCGCGTTGGTGGGGAAGGCGGCGAACAGGTGCGCCACCTCGGCCACGTCCTCGACGGTGGTGAATTCGTGGTCGACCGTGCCGCCCAGCATGACGGTCTTGACCACCTCTTCCTCGGAAATTCCCAGTTCCTGCGCCTGTTCCGGAATTTGCTTTTCCACCAGCGGCGTCTTGACGAAGCCGGGGCAGATCACGTTGGCGCGGACACCGTGCTTGGCGCCCTCCTTGGAGATGACGCGGGCGAGGCCGAGCAGGCCGTGCTTGGCCGTCACATAGGCCGATTTCAGCGGCGAGGCCTCCTTGGAATGGACCGAGCCCATGAAAATGATGGCGCCGCCGCCCTGCGTGTACATGTGCGGCAGGCAGGCTTTCGAGGTCAGGAATGCGCCGTCGAGATGGATCGACAGCAGCTTTTTCCATTCGTTGAAGGGGAAATCGACCAGTTCGTGCACGATCTGGATGCCCGCGTTGGAGACGAGCACGTCCACCCGGCCCCAGGTGTCGACCACGGTCTGCACGCCGGCGTTCACGGCGGCCTCGTCCGTCACGTCCATGGCGATGCCGATGGCCGAACCGGGGCCCATCTTCGTCAGTTCGGCCGCGGTTTCCCGCGCCGATCCCAGGTTCAGGTCGGCGATGGCGACCTTGGCGCCGCTTTGGACATAGCGTTTGGCGATCGTCGCGCCAATGCCGCGGGCGGCGCCGGTAACGATGCAGGCTTTGTCTTGCAGGTTCATAAGCGTGATCTCCTCGATGACGCGGGCAGGTCGCCAGGGCTCGTGCGGAACACCGGTGCCCGCCGTGAAGTCGGCGCTTCCTCGCTACACGGATGTGGGTCAGCCGAGCCGTTCGGCCAACGGGTCGTGCCGGCGCACCGTTTGTCGCGCTCTCTCGTGGTCGCGCACCGCATAGCAATAGGCGCAACCGTGGGCGCAGGTGTCGTAGGCGCCGATATCGCGGCTTTCGGCGCAAAGGCAGCCGGGCCGGTTGCCCTTGGTACGCGCCCGGATGGCGTGGCCGGCGATGCGCGAGAGCCGGTCGGCGTCGACGCAGGCCGCGCCGGCAACGCCCGGTTGCTCCAGATGCGGTTGCGAGCAGACCGTGAGGCGCAGGCCGCGGTCGGCGGCAATCAGGGCCAGATCGGCGAGAAACGCCCGCTGTTCGTCCGCGGTCGGCTCGGGCCAGTCGAAGCCGTGCCGGGCCGCGGCGAGCCGCAGATTGCGGGCGGATTTGCGGTAGATGGTGGCGAACGAGACCGTGACCTCGTCCACCGCCGCCGCCAGGGCATCGGCGATGCGGGCAAAGGCCGCGCGATGCCAGTCCGGCGGGGTCAGGCTGGTGAACAGGATCGGGTCATAGCGCCAGACCGTTCCCGCCCGGCCGCGGCGCGCGGCCAGTTCGCGGATCTGGGCGACGGCATGGCCCGCGGGCGGCACGCCGGCCTCCAGGGCGGACGGATAGCCGGTGACGGTGTATTGCACCACATAGGGCCGGCGCATGGCCTCCACCGCGGCCAGGGCGTCCCGGAAGGGGGCGATGTTGCGGGTCCAGAACACGAAGCCGTCGACATCGTCCGGCGCCAGCGATACCCGATAGGGCTTGCCACCATAGGGATTCGTCACCCAGGCCTCTCCGGCGGCCAATCGACGGACGAACCATGCGGCATAGAAGGCGGGGATATCGGTGCGGTAACTGGCCGAGACGATCATGGTTTTCCCGGATTGCCACGATTTCGGCGTGCGCGCGACGCCGCATGGCGGAAATGGGGTTCAGTCCGCTGTTGAACCGCTGATTTTGCCTGCCTATATGGCCATCAACAAGGCGTGATCGGCCTTGATTTTCTCAACTCCTCTGGACCTCTCCAGGGGGCGGGCGATGCGCTGGCATCCATCAGGCCTCGCCTGCTCGCCGATGACGGAAAGGACTTAACAGTCAATGGCAAAAGTAATTGGCATCGACCTCGGCACGACCAATTCGTGCGTCGCGGTGATGGACGGTAAAGATGCGCGCGTGATCGAAAACTCCGAAGGCGCCCGCACGACCCCGTCGATGGTGGCCTTCACGAAGGACGGCGAGCGCCTTGTGGGCCAGGCGGCCAAGCGGCAGGCGGTGACGAACCCGGCCAACACGCTCTACGCGATCAAGCGCCTGATCGGCCGTCGCTTCGACGACCCGAAGATTCAGGACGAAAGGACCCCGTTCAAGCTGGTGAAGTCCGACGCGGGCGATGTCTGGGTCGAGGCGCAGGGCGAGAAATACGCGCCGTCGCAGATTTCCGCCTTCATCCTGCAGAAGATGAAGGAAACCGCCGAGGCGTTTCTGGGCGAGCCGGTGACCGAGGCGGTCATCACGGTTCCGGCCTATTTCAACGACTCGCAGCGCCAGGCGACCAAGGACGCCGGCAAGATCGCCGGCCTCGAAGTGCTGCGCATCGTCAACGAGCCGACGGCGGCGGCGCTGGCCTACGGCCTGGACAAGAAGAATTCCGGCACCATCGCGGTCTATGACCTGGGCGGCGGCACGTTCGACATCTCCATCCTGGAGATCGGCGACGGCGTGTTCGAGGTGAAGTCGACCAATGGCGACACCCATCTGGGCGGCGAGGATTTCGACCAGCGCATCATCGGCTATCTGGCCGACGAGTTCAAAAAAGAGCAGGGCATCGACCTGCGCAACGACCAGATGGCCCTGCAGCGCCTGAAAGAGGCCGCGGAAAAGGCCAAGATCGAACTGTCGTCCTCGACCCAGACGGAAGTGAACCTGCCGTTCATCACGGCGGACCAGACCGGGCCGAAGCACCTGAACGTCTCGCTCAGCCGGGCGAAGCTGGAAGCGCTGGTCGACGACCTGGTGCAGCGCACCGTCGGCCCGTGCAAGGCGGCGTTGAAGGACGCGGGCGTCACCGCCGGCGAGATCGACGAGGTCGTCATGGTCGGCGGCATGACCCGCATGCCGAAAATCCTGGAGACCGTGAAGAAGTTCTTCGGTCGTGAGCCGCACCGCGGCGTGAACCCGGACGAGGTCGTGGCCATCGGCGCGGCGATCCAGGGCGGCGTGCTCAAGGGCGACGTCAAGGACGTGCTGCTGCTGGACGTGACCCCGCTGTCACTGGGCATCGAGACGCTGGGCGGCGTGTTCACCCGGCTGATCGACCGCAACACCACGATCCCGACCCGCAAGAGCCAGGTGTTCTCCACCGCCGACGACAACCAGAACGCGGTGACCATCCGCGTCGGCCAGGGCGAGCGCGAGATGTTCGGCGACAACAAGGTGCTGGGCCAGTTTGATCTGGTCGGCATTCCGCCGGCGCCGCGCGGCGTGCCGCAGATCGAGGTGACGTTCGACATCGACGCCAACGGCATCGTCAACGTCTCGGCCAAGGACAAGGCGACCAACAAGGAGCAGAATATCCGGATTCAGGCGTCCGGCGGTCTGTCCGATTCCGACATCGACCAGATGGTGAAGGACGCCGAGGCCAACGCCGAGTCGGACAAGCAGCGCCGGGCCCTGGTCGAGGCGCGGAACCAGGCCGAAAGCCTGATTCACTCGGTTGAGAAGAATCTGGCCGAGTTCGGCGACAAGGTGGATGCCGGCGACAAGACGGCGATCGAGGCGGCCCTGCAGGCGTTGAACGACGTCAAGGACGGCGAAGACACCGCCGAGATCGAGGCCAAGACCCAGGCGCTGACCGAGGCTTCGATGAAGCTGGGCGAGGCCATGTACAAGGCGCAGCAGGGCGAAGGCGGCGACGCCGACGCCGGCGGTGCCGCCGGTGGCAGCCAGGGTGCTGCGGACGAAGGCGTCGTCGATGCCGACTTCGAAGAAGTCAAGGACGACAAGAAATCCGCTTGACCCCGTAGCTTGATGCTGGCGGTTCGGCATCAGGCTTGCCACACTGCGACACCCCGGCATTCGTTCGGGGTGTTCGCATGTCCGGCCATCCGGTCGTTCCTGGAGTAACCGATGCGCGACTATTACAGCGTGCTGGGCGTCGAACGCGGCGCTGACGAGAAGACACTCAAGTCCGCCTATCGCAAACTGGCGATGCAGTACCATCCGGACCGCAACCCGAACAATCCGGAGGCTGAGGCCAAGTTCAAGGAGCTGAACGAGGCCTATGACGTTCTGAAGGACGCGAACAACCGCGCTGCCTATGACCGCATGGGCCACGAGGCCTTCACCCAGCGCCAGCAGGGCGGCGGCCATCCGGGGGGCGGTTTCGGCTTCAACGGCGGCGGCGGCGGCTTCGCCGATATTTTCGAGGAGATGTTCGGCGATCTGGGCGGGCGGCGCCGTCGCGGCGGGCCGCAGCGCGGCAGCGACCTGCGCTACAACATGGAGATCTCGCTGGAGGAAGCCTATACGGGCAAGCAGGCGACGATCACCATCCCGACCCAGGTGGCGTGCGAGTCCTGCGACGGGTCGGGCTCCGAAGGCGGTGCGCCGCCGAAGACCTGCCCCATGTGCCACGGCGCCGGGCGGGTGCGGGCGCAGCAGGGCTTCTTTACGGTCGAGCGCACATGCCCGACCTGCCAGGGTGCGGGACAGATGATCTCCGATCCGTGCTCCGCCTGTTCGGGGCAGGGCCGGGTGCGGCGCGAGAAGACGCTGAACGTCACCATTCCGCCGGGCGTCGACGACGGCACGCGGATTCGCCTGGCGAGCGAAGGCGAAATGGGCATGCGGGGCGCACCGTCCGGCGACCTCTACATTTTCATCTCCATCCGGCAGCACCCGGTCTTCCAGCGCGAGGACGCGGACATCTATTGCGAGGTGCCGATCCCGATGGTGACGGCGGCGCTGGGCGGCTCGATTGAGGTGCCGACCATCGACGGCAACCGGGTCAAGGTGAACATCCCGGCCGGCACCCAGGGCGGCCACCAGTTCCGCCTGCGCGGCAAGGGCATGGTGCGGCTGCACAATCGCGGCGCCGGCGACATGTTCATCGAGTCCCGCGTCGAAACGCCGGTCAAGCTGACCAAGCGCCAGCAGGAGTTGCTGCGCGAGTTCGACGAGGCCGGCGAGGCGGGCTCGCATCCGCACACCGAGGGTTTCTTCAAAAAGGTCAAGGAATTCTGGGACGGCCTGGCGGACTGATTCGGGGGGCGGCGGTTGGATGACGCCGCGTTCGACGCCTGGGCCGCGGCCCGGCGCCTGCCGCCCGGGCTGACGCGGGGCCGGCCGCGGTTCTGGCTGGCGGGATTGCGGCGGCGCTGGTGGCGGCCGCTCCGCAACGTGCTGTTCGAGACCGGGCTGTGGCTGATCGGCCAGCACGCCGCCGGCCGTATCCAGGCGCTGGACGTGCGCGTCGCGCCGCTCGACCTGCCGGTGCCGGGGCTGGACCCGCGCCTGGACGGTCTTTCCATCCTGCATCTGAGCGATCTGCATCTGGGCTATCTGCCCGGCGGCGTTGCGGCGATAGCGGCGGCCGTGGCCGGACTGCGGGTCGATCTCTGCGTGCTGACCGGCGACTATGCCCCGCGCTATACCGCGCCGGCGGCGGCGGTGGTGGCGGCGTTGGTGCCGATCCTCGATGGCGTCGACAGCCGGCACGGGGTGTTTCTGACCCTGGGCAATTACGATTCGGCCCGGCTGGCACGGGCGTTGCGCGACGAGCCCTCCTGGCGACTGCTGGTGAACGAGCAGGCGGTTGTCGCCCATGGCGGGGCGACCGTGCGCCTGACGGGGCTCGACGACCCTTACGAGCAGGCGCACGGGCCCTTGCGGGATGCGCTGGCGACAGGCGGGGAGGGGTTCCGGATCGTGCTGGCGCACGCGCCCGAACTGGCGGCCGCCGCCGCGGCCGGCGGTGCCGATCTCTATCTCTGCGGCCACACCCATGGCGGCCAGATCTGCCTGCCGCGGGGCCGGCCCATCTTTCGCAACACACGCCGCCCCGACCTGGCGTGCGGCTTGTGGCGGGAGGGGGCGATGTGGGGCTACACCACCCGCGGCGCCGGGGTCTCCGGCATGCCGCGCCGGCACAATTGTCCGCCGGAAGTGGCCTTGATCCGCCTGCGGGCGGTCCTGCCGCCGGACCGGCAATAGCCGTCCGGTTGAGGGCTGCTCGGTTGACGGCTGCCCCAAGGCCGCCGCAGCGCGCGGGCTGTTCCCCGGACGGTGCGGAGCGCCGGTGTTCCCCGGACGGTGCGGAGCGCCGGTGTTCCCCGGACGGTGCGGAGCGCCGATCCGGGGCCGGTGTCATCCTTCGAACACCCGCGGTGGCGGTGTTCGCGAGAGCAACCGGTCCCGGCGCTCGCCTACGGCTCGGCCGGGAAGCAGCGGCTCAGGCGTCCAGGGCCGCGGGGACCGCCTCGCTGGCGAGGCGGGCGGCGGCGATCACGGTGTTGCGCAGCAGGCAGGCGATGGTCATCGGGCCGACGCCGCCCGGCACCGGCGTGACGGCGGCGGCCACTTCCGCCGCTTCCGCATAGGCGACATCGCCGACCAGACGGGTCTTGCCGCTGCCGTCCTCGCGCGGGATGCGGTTGATGCCGACATCCAGCACGATGGCGCCGGGCTTGATCCAGTCGCCCCGGATCATCTGCGGCCGGCCGACCGCGGCCACCAGCACGTCCGCCTCGCGGCAGACCGCCGGCAGGTCGCGCGTGCGGGAGTGGGCAATGGTGACCGTGCAGTTGGCGGCCAGGAGCATCTGCGCCATCGGCTTGCCGACAATGTTGGAGCGGCCGACGATCACCGCGTGCAGGCCGGTCAGGTCCTGGCGCACGCTCTGGGCCAGGATCATGCAGCCGCGCGGTGTGCAGGGCTCCAGCGCCGGCAGACCCAGCGACAGGCGGCCGACATTGACCGGATGGAAGCCGTCCACGTCCTTGGCCGGGTCGATGCGCTCGATCACGGTCTGCTCGTCGATATGGCCGGGCAGGGGCAGTTGCACCAGGATGCCGTGCACGGCGGCGTCGGCGTTCAGCCGGTCGAGCAGGGCCAGCAGGTCGGCCTGGCCGGTCTCGGCCGGCAGGGTGTGGTGGAAGCTGGCAATGCCGGCTTCCTCGCACGCCTTGACCTTGCTGCGCACATAGACCTGGCTCGCCGGGTCCTCGCCGACCAGGACGACGGCGAGGCCGGGCTTGACGCCCATCTGGGCAACGGCGGCGGCGACGCGGGCGCGAAGCGATTCGGCGACGGCCTTGCCGTCGATACGGGTGGCGGTCATAGATCGGCCTCGATCAGGCTGCGAAGATGGTCGGGGTCGCCCTCCAGGGCGAGAATCTTGTTGCGGGCCGAGGCGCCGGAGACGATGGCAATGGCGGATTTCGGCAGCCGCCAGCGCTTGGCCAGGAATTGCACCAGCGCCTTGTTCGCCTGGCCATCGGCCGGCGGCGCCGAGATGCGGACGCGCAGCCAGGATTTGCCGGCCGCATCCACCTCGCCGCCTTCCAGCTTGTTGGCCTTGGCGCCCGGCGTCAGCCGCACGGCCAGGCGCAAACCCTCCGGCGCGGGCGAGATCGGCGAGGGCTCAATAGCCGGCATAGACCAGGCCTCGGAACACGTCGCGCGCGAAGATCAGGATCAGGATCAGCACGATGGGCGACAGGTCGATGCCGCCGATATTCGGCAGGAAATTCCGGATCGGCCGCAGCGCCGGCTCGGTCAGGCGATAGCAGACATCGCCCACCATGTAGATCGCGCGGTTGGAGGTGTTGACGACGTTGAACGCCACCAGCCAGCTCAGGATCGCACCGATGATGATGACCCAGATATAGATGTTGATCACGGTGGAGAGGATGTTCAACAGCGGGATCAGGATAACGTCCATCGGTGCGCTCGCTTTTCGGGTCTGCCGGGGCCTTCAGCGGCGACAAGCTAGCGGCGCCGGCCTGTTGCGGCAAGGGTGCGGGCACGATTGGAAGGGGCCGCTGCATTTCGTCTCTTGCCCTTCGCCGCCGAAGGCGTGACAACCCGCCCTGATCCGATCATTGGAGAGCCGATTCCATGGCCATAGCCATCGACGAACTGCGCGAATCTCTCCTCGCGCAGGTGGAGGCCGCGGCGTCGACCGCGGCCCTGGACGAGGTGCGGGTGTCCGCCCTCGGTCGCAAGGGTGCGATCACCGACCAGATGAAGACGCTGGGCCAGTTGCCGCCGGACGAGCGGCGGGCGGCGGGCCAGGCGTTCAACGCGCTGAAGGACGAGGTCGCCGCCGCCCTCGAAACCCGCAAGGGCGCGCTGGAGGCGGCGGAACTGGAAGCCCGCCTCGCGCGCGAGCGGGTGGACGTGACCCTGCCGGTCCGGCCGCAGCCGGAAGGCCGGCTGCACCCGCTGATGCAGGCGTGGGACGAGTTGGTGGCGATTTTCGGCGAGATGGGATTCGTCATCGCCGAAGGGCCGGATATCGAGGACGACTGGCACAATTTCACCGCCCTCAACATCCCGGAAGAGCATCCGGCCCGCCAGGAGATGGACACCTTCTACCTGACCGAGCACGCGGACGGCTCGCGGCCGGTGCTGCGCACCCACACCAGCCCGGTGCAGATCCGCACCATGCTGACCCAGGAACCGCCGATCCGGATCATCGTGCCGGGCCGCACCTTCCGCAGCGACCACGACGCCACCCACTCGCCCATGTTCCACCAGGTGGAGGGGCTGGTGATCGACGAGTCGACCCATATGGGCCATCTGAAGGGCACGCTGATCGAGTTCTGCCGTGCCTTTTTCGGCATCGACGACCTGCCGGTGCGCTTCCGCAACTCGCACTTCCCCTTCACCGAGCCCAGCGCCGAGGTGGATATCGGCTGCTCGCGCAAGGGCGGCGGCCTCACCATCGGCGCGGGCGACGACTGGCTGGAAATCCTCGGCTCCGGCATGGTCCATCCGAAGGTGCTGGAATATTGCGGCATCGACTCGACCCGCTATCAGGGCTGGGCCTTCGGCATGGGGATCGAGCGCATTGCCATGCTGAAATACGGAATCCCGGACCTGCGCACCATGTATGACAGCGACCTGCGCTGGCTGCGCCATTACGGCTTCATGCCGCTGGACGTGCCGAGCCTGCTGGGAGGGCTCGCCCGATGAAGTTCACGCTTGGTTGGCTGAAAGACCATCTGGAGACCACCGCAAGCCTCGACCAGATCTGCGAGGCGCTGACCATGCTGGGGTTGGAGGTGGACAGCGTCACCGACCCCGCCGCGGCGCTGGCGCCGTTCAAGGTCGCCTATGTGATCGAGGCGAAACAGCATCCGAATGCCGACCGGCTGCGGGTCTGCCGCGTGCAGACCGCGGATGGGGAGATCCAGGTGGTCTGCGGTGCTCCCAACGCGCGCACGGGCATGAAAGGCGTGTTCGCGCCGGAAGGCACCTATATTCCCGGCACGGGCATCACGCTGAAAGCCGCGGAGATTCGCGGCGAGGCCTCCAGCGGCATGCTGGTGTCCGAGCGGGAACTGGAACTCTCGGACGACCACACCGGCATCATTGACCTGACCGAGCAGGACCCGCCGGTGGGCACAGCCTTTGCCCAGGTGATGGGGCTGGACGATCCGGTGATCGAGATCGGCCTGACCCCGAATCGCGGCGACTGCGCCGGCATTCGCGGCATCGCCCGCGACCTGGCGGCGGCGGGCCTGGGTCGGATGAAGCCGGAGCCCTATCGCGACCCGGTGCCGGGCGCGTTCGCCTCGCCGCTTCGGGTGCATCTGGAAGCGGGCGACGCCTGCCCGATGTTCGTCGGCCGCTATATCCGCGGCGTGACAAACGGGCCGAGCCCCGCCTGGCTGCAACGGCGGCTGAAGGCCATCGGCCTGCGCCCGATTTCGGCGCTGGTGGACATCACCAACTATTTCACCTTCGATCGCGCCCGGCCGCTGCACGTGTTCGATGCGGACAAGGTGCATGGCGACATCCATGTGCGCTTTGGCCGGCCGGGCGAAACGCTGCTGGCGCTCGACGGGCGCGAATACACCGCCGACGAGACCATGTGCATGATCGCCGACGAGCGGCTGGGCGAGGCGTTCGGCGGCATCATGGGCGGCGAACCCTCCGGCTGTTCGGAGGAGACGGTCAACGTGTTCGTCGAAAGCGCCTGGTTCGATCCGCTGCGCACGGCGGCGACGGGCCGGAAGCTGGGCATTCACTCCGACGCGCGCTATCGCTTCGAGCGCGGCGTCGACCCGCAGTCGCTGGTGAGCGGCGCCGAGGCGGCGGCGCAGATGATTATCGAACTCTGCGGCGGCGAGGCGAGCGAGCCGGTGATCGCCGGCGAGGAGCCGCAATGGCGGCGCGCCTATCACTTCCGCCCGCAGCGGGTGCTGGAACTGACCGGCGTCGACGTCTCGCGCCAGGAAGCGGAAGAGACGCTGACCAGGCTCGGTTTCGGCTGGAACCTGGTGGATGACGGCATTCAGGTCTCGCCGCCCTCCTGGCGGCCGGACGTGCATGGCGAGGCCGATCTGGTGGAGGAGGTGATCCGCGTCCACGGCTATGACGCGATTCCGATCGTGCCGCTGCCGCGCCTGACCACCTTGCCGCAGCCGGCCATGACCGAACCGCAGGCGCGCCGTCCGCGCGCCCGTCGCGCGCTGGCGAGCCTGGGGCTGCTGGAGGCCGTGACCTTCTCCTTCCTGCCGAAGGCCCAGGCGCTGAAATTCGGCGGCGGCGCGGATGTGCTGACGGTGGCGAATCCGATCTCCGAAGAACTGAACCAGATGCGGCCGTCCATCCTGCCGAACCTGCTGGATGCGGCCCGGCGCAACCGCGACCGCGGCCAGCGCTCCGCCGGCCTGTTCGAGGTCGGGCCGCAATACCGCGAGACCGACCACACCGGCCAGGACCTGATGGCCACCGGCCTGCGCTGGGGCCAGACCGGCCCGCGCCACTGGGCGGAGGCGCCGCGCGCCGTCGATGCCTTCGACGCCAAGGCCGACGCCCTGGCCGCGCTGGAGGCGGCGGGCGCGCCCGTCGCCAACGCTCAGATCGTAGCGGAAGCGCCGACCTGGTACCATCCGGGGCAAAGTGGCTCGATCCGGCTCGGCAAGATGGTGCTGGCCACGTTCGGCGTGCTGCACCCGGCGATCCTGCGCGACTACGACCTGGATACGGCGGTCTGCGGCTTCGAATGCTTCCTGGACCGCATCCCGCAGCCGCGCGCCAAGGGCGGCAAGGCCCGGCCCTTGCTGAAGCTGGAGGCGTTGCTGCCGGTGGAGCGCGACTTCGCCTTCCTGATGGATGCGGGCGTGGCGTCGGATGCCGTTGTGCGGGCGGTGCGTCAGGCGGACAAGGCGATGGTCGCCGATGTCTCCGTGTTCGACGTCTATACCGGCAAGGGCGTGCCGGAGGGGCAGAAGTCGCTCGCGCTCTCCGTCACCTACCAGCCGCGCGAGGCGACCCTGACCGACGAGCAGATCGAGGCGCTGGGCGCCAAGGTGGTCGCGGCCGTGGAGAAGGCCACGGGCGGCACGCTCCGCGGCTAGGGGCACCCGTCCCATGGAGTGGGTGGAGAAGCCGGTTCCGCATCTGGTCGCAGCGGCCCTTGCCAGCGAATGGCAGCGGGACGTGCTGCGGGCGGTGCGGGACCTGGGGCTCCGCGACTGCTGGGTGGCGGCGGGCTTCGTGCGCAACGCGGTCTGGGACCGGTTGCACGGCTATGCCGCGCCGACGCCGCTCGCCGACGTGGACGTGCTGTTCTTCCTGGATGCGCCGGACGCGGCCTATGACGAGCAGGCGCTGGAAGCACGTCTCGCCGCATGGCTGCCGCAACACGCCTGGCAGGTGCGCAACCAGGCGCGCATGCACCATGTGAACGGGTTCCGGCCGTTCCTTTCGTCGGCCGACGCCATGTGCCATTGGGTGGAGACGCCGACGGCGGTGGGTGTGGCGCTGGACCGCGCTGGCCGCTTGCAGATCAACGCGCCGCTCGGCGTCGGCGACCTGCTGGGCCTGCGCCTCCAGCCCGGCCCCATGTTCCGCGGCGAGCGCCTGGGCACCTACCGGCAGCGCGTGCGCGCCAAGGGCTGGGCGGACACCTGGCCGAAGCTGCGGGTGCTGGGGGTTTAGCGCGTTTTCGGTCCTGGTTGCCCCACTCTCCGGCCCCATCTCCCGCTTCCGCGGGGACAGGGAAGCCGGGCTGGTGAGCCAGCGGGAAAAGAAACCGCTCTAACGCCGCGCTTCAGGCGTCCTTGTGGTACTCGCAGAAGTGCTTGAGCGCCAGTTTCAGCGCCGCCGAGTGCCGATGGTCGCCGCGGGATTGCGCCTCGGCGATATCGTCCTCGATCATGCGGCGGATGCGTTTCTGGCCGTCGACGGTGTGGACGAGATATTCGCCCATCTCCATCGCCAGGGTTTCGGGCAGGTGTTCGTGCTCCGCAATCGCGTCGATTTCTTCGCGGGTCAGTTCGCAGAGCGCCAGGCAGTCTTCCAGGGTCAGCATCGACGGTTCTCCCGACAATATGCGCCATCATAGTCGAAGGCGCCATCGGGGCTATTGATTCAGATCAGGCCGGCCCTTGCGGTCGCCCCGCTGCCGTCACCGCATGTGCACATAGGTGCCGGGCGCGGCCTCCAGCGGCGGATAGCCCTTGTCCGGCGCACCCATCGCCGGCGGTGCGGTGCGCTCGGCGCTGCCCTGGGACGAGAGCCAGGCCTCCCATTCCGGCCACCAGGAGCCATCGAAATGCGGCGCCATGGCGGCCCAGGTGTCGGGGTCGACATAGCGATCGTTGCGGCGGCGGGTCAGCATCTGGAAATGCCGGCGCGGATGTCCCGGTTCGCTGACAATGCCGGCATTGTGGCCGCCGCTGGTGAGGACGAAGGTGACGTCCGTGTCCGTCGGCAGGTTCACCTTGTAGACCGAGCGCCAGGGCGCGATGTGGTCTTTCTCCGTGCCGACCGCAAAAATCGGCAGGCGGATGTCGCGCAGGGCGATGATGTGGCCCTCGACGGCGTACCGGCCGGTGGACAGGCGGTTTTCCAGGAACAGGGCGCGCAGATACTGGCTGTGCATGGCATAGGGCATGCGGGTCTGGTCGCTGTTCCAGGCCATCAGGTCGGTCATCGGCTCGTGCTCGCCCAGCACGTATTGCCGGATGATGCGCGACCAGATCAGGTCGTTGGAGCGCAGGATCTGGAACGCGCCCGCCATTTGCTGCGTGTCCAGATAGCCCTGGTCCCACATCAGGTCTTCGAGATAGGCCAGCTGCGCCTCGTCCACGAACAGCATCAGTTCGCCGGCCTGGGCGAAGTCGGTCTGCGCGGCCAGCAGGGTGACGCTGGCCAGCCGGTCGTCCTCGTCCCGCCCCATGGTGGCGGCGGCGATCGCCAGCAGCGTGCCGCCGAGGCAATAGCCGGTGGCGTGCACCTTCCGGCCGGGGCAGATGGCGCCGACCGCATCCAGCGCCGCCATGACGCCCTGGGTGCGGTAGTCGTCCAGGGTGGTGTCCCGGTCCTCGGCACCGGGGTTTTTCCACGAGATGATGAACACGGTGTGGCCGCGTTCGGTCAGGTATTTGACCAGCGAGTTCTCCGGCGAGAGGTCGAGAATGTAATACTTCATGATCCAGGCCGGCACGATCAGGATCGGCTCCGCCGCCACGGTCTCGGTGGCGGGCGCGTACTGGATCAGTTCGATCAGGTCGTTGCGGAAGACGACCCGGCCCGGCGTGCAGGCGATGGTGTCGCCGACGCGGAAGGCATGGGTGCCGTCCGGCGGCTCGCCGGAGAGCAGACGTTCCCAGTCGTTCAGCCATTGCTCGGCGCCGCGCACCAGATTGTGGCCCGCTTCGGCCTGGGTGCGTTCGACGATTTCCGGGTTCAGCCAGGGCACGTTGGTGGGCGCGAACACGTCGAGCCATTGTTGCAGGAGGAAGCGCATTTGCTCCTCGTGCTGGCCCTGCATGCCGCGCATGCCGCACGTGGCGCTGGTCCACCATTGCTCCACCGCCAAAAAGCTCTCGGCGAGGACGTTGTGCGGCCAGCGGTCCCAGTAGCCATTGCGGAACCGGTGATCGTTGGGATCGTGCGCAACCACGGGCGGGGCCGGTTCGTTCCGCATGGCGTGCCAGCCGAAAAAGCCGAGCCGGGTGGCCTGCAACCAGGCCTGTTGCATCAGGCTGATTTGCTTGCCGGGCGAGCGCGCCAGCAGTCCCAGCCAGTCGAACCAGGCGGCGGAGATAGCGGTGGGCGAAACGCCTTGCGTCAGCCGCGCCTCGTTCGCGCGCAAGGTGCGGTCGAGGTTCTCGTGACGGAAAACCGCCGCGAACGGATTTCGGGGTGACGTTGGATTGCCGGACTGTTTGCGGTCGGCCATGACGCAGGAAACTCCGGGCGGGTGGGCAAGGGACGAATTCGCCTCTTTACTTAAGCGCCCGGCATGACCGTTTGCGGTGGGGCAAATTCGCCCTTTTGTCGCGTGTCAGCCGCGGCCCGCCAGCGCGTCGGCCAGCGCCAGCACCGCCCGGGCGCGGTCGGCCACCGGCACGTCGACCATGATGCCGTCGACCGTGATCGCGCCCTGGCCCGCGGCGAGTGCCGCGTCATAGGCGTCGACGATCTTGCGGGCCTGGGCGATTTCCGCTTCCGACGGGCCGTAGACCTCGTTGCAGACCTTGACCTGGTTCGGATGGATGCAACTGGCCATGCGGAAGCCGGCGCGCTTGGAGTTGCGGAACACCTCGTAGAGCTTGTCCATGTCGCGGAATTCGGCGATGGAGCCGATGAAGCCCGCCGGCGACAGGCCGGCGGCACGGGCGCAGGCGATGATCTGTTGCTTCGGGCCGTAGAGCGTTTCCGGGCAGGATTCCATGCCCATGGAGAGCGCGAAATCCTCCGAGCCCAGCGACAGCGAGATCATGCGCGGGCTGGCAAACGCGATCTCGCGGGCGTTCAGATAGCCTTCCGCCGTCTCGATCAGCGGGCAGAGGAAGGTGTGGCCCTGGGGCAGGCCCTTTTCCGCTTCCACCTCCGAGACGACCTGGGCGACCTCCTTCACATGGGCGGCGGTGTCGGTCATCGGCAGCAGCAGGGCGACCACGTCCTCGGAGACGGCGGCCTCGATATCCTTCACCGCCAGCCGCCAGGGGCGGTTGATGCGGACGGTGACGTCCAGGCCCTGGGCGGCCAGGCGCTTCGCGACGCCGGGCAGGGCGGCGCGGGCGGCGTCCTTGGCGTTGGGCGCGACCGCGTCCTCCAGATCGAGAATGATGGCGTCCGCGCCGGAGCCGGGCGCTTTCTCGATGAATTTTTCCGAGGTGGTGGGGACGAACAGCATGGAGCGCCAGACGGGGCGCGGGCGAGGGGCGGTCATGACGTCAGATCCTGTTTCTCCGAACTCTTGCCGGAGTCATACCGCCCTTGCCGGGCAATGCGAAGGGTCAAGGCGCGGTATAGGACTCGGCCAGGTCGTAATGGCTGATCGTGCGTGCCTTCACCAGTTCGGCCTCGTCCGGGTGGATGTGCGCCGATTGCCAGTCTTCGCCGACGAACGCCTTCATGGCCTCCAGGTCCTTCCAGACCATCACCATACTGAAGTCATTGGGTGTTTCCGGTCGTGGCACCGAAGCGGTCAATGACACAAGCCCCGGCTGGCGTTTCATCAGCGGAAGCGCCGTGTTGCGGAAGAAGTCTTCGAACTCTGCCCGCTTCCCGTCCTGAACGGTGACTTGAAAAATTCGGACGATCATCCCGGCGGTCCTCCCGATGATTGGACGGTCGGAAAACTATACCGGGAGGATGGGAGGAAACATAGACGATGGCCGGCACGGCCCAGAGGGGCGGAACCGGCCTCAGCGCCGCGGCAGGTCGACGAAATTCACATGCCCCATCTTGCGCCCCGGCCGCGCCTCGCCCTTGCCATAGAGATGCAGGTGCGCGGTCGGGTCGGCGAGATAGCGGGCCCAGTCATCCACGGCGTCGCCCAGCAGGTTGCGCATGCGCGCCGGCGCCAGCACCGCGGTTCCGCCGAGCGGCAGGCCGCAGACCGCCCGCACGCACTGCTCGAACTGGTCGGTCTGGCAGGCATCCATGCTCCAATGGCCCGAATTGTGCGGCCGCGGCGCCAACTCGTTCACCAGCAGGCCGCCATCCGGCAGCAGGAACATTTCCACCGCCACCAGCCCAACCAGATCGCCGTGCCGGGCGATGGACTCCGCCAGGGCAACGGCCTTGGCGGCGACGCTGTCGGCAACCGGCGCCGGCGCGATGGTTTCTGCCAGAATGTGGTTCTCGTGCCGGTTCTCCACTGGCGGGAAGCATTGCACCCTGCCATCCGCGCCGCGGGCGACGATGACGGAGAGTTCGCGCTCGAACGGCACCACGGCCTCCAGCACGCACGGCACGCGACCCAGGCTCTCCCACGCCGCGGGCAGGTCGCTCGCATCGGCGACCCGCACCTGGCCCTTGCCGTCATAGCCGCTCTGGGCGGTCTTGAGGATGCCGGGGAAGGAGAGGCCGGGCTGGGTCAGGTCGGCCGCGGTGGCGATGGCCTTGTAGGCCGCGACCTCGGCGCCGGCGGCCTGGACGAAGGCCTTTTCGCGGCGACGGTCCTGGGCGACGCGCAGCCAGTCCGGCGCGGGCCGCACGGGCGTGGTGGCGGCGATGGTCTCGGCGGCGTCGACGGGCACGTTCTCGAATTCGTAGGTGACGACATCGCAGGCCGCGGCGAAGGCCTTCAGGGCTGCGGTGTCGTCATAGCCGGCGTGCGTGGCCGCGGCGCAAACCTGTTCGGTGGGGTTGTCGGCCTCGGGCGCGAACACGTGCACGCGATAGCCGAGGCGGGCGGCGGCCAACGCGAACATGCGTCCCAGTTGGCCACCGCCAAGGACGCCGATGGTGGCACCGGGGGCGATCATGAGTCGGACGGAGCCTCTTGCACGGCGTCGGTCTGCGCCTGGCGCAGAGCGTCCAGCCGCTCGGCCAGGGCGGGGTCGGTGGTGGCCAGCATGGCGGCGGCCAGCAGGCCGGCATTCGCGGCCCCGGCCTCGCCGATGGCGAGCGTGCCGACGGGAATGCCCTTGGGCATCTGCACGATGGACAACAGGCTATCCCAGCCGCTCAACGCCCGGCTTTGCACCGGCACGCCGAGGACGGGCAGCGGCGTCATGGACGCGACCATGCCCGGCAGGTGGGCGGCGCCGCCGGCGCCGGCGATGATCACCCGCAACCCCCGGTCCTTCGCCGCCTTGGCATAGGCGACCAGCCGGTCTGGCGTGCGGTGGGCTGAGACGATGCGGGCCTCGTACGGCACCTGCAAAGCGTCCAACATTTCCGCGGCCAAGCGCATGGTCGGCCAGTCCGACTGACTGCCCATCACGATGCCAACCAAGGCGGCCGCGTCGGTTTGATTGATCTGTGGCAACAACACTCACCATCGCGAGCCACGACCGGCTCGCATCGATACCCTCGAAAACTGCCCGTTTCGGGCGGTCAGGCGATCAGGTCGGGTCGGGCAAAGCCTTCGATCCGTTCGATCTCGTCCCGCAGGGACAGCTTGCGTTTCTTGAGCCGTTGCACCTGAACCTGATCGTACGGGGCGTGTTCGGTCAGGGTCGCAATCGCGTAATCCAGGTCGCGATGTTCGGCGCGAAGCATTTCCAGCTTTTGATCCGGCTTGCTGATCCCGGTGTCATCTGCCATGGGGGCTCCATGCATGGTTTTGCACTTCTCAACAGCAACCGCAGCAATTGGCTATGCCGCAGTGTTGCATTCTAACCTGACCGAATTACGGGAGTCGATGACGAACCGTGGATGAGACGATTGATCCTGTGGACGGGTTTTGGACATTTGCCCTGCGCATTTACGCTCTTCCCGAAGTCGCTGCACAAATGCTGGATTGGCAGGAGCGACGGGGCGCGAACGTGAACCTGGCATTGTTGTGCCTGTGGGCGGCGGAGCGGGGGCGGAGCCTGGATCGTGCCGCGTGCGACCGGGCGGAACGGGCCATTGCCGGCTGGCATGCGGCCGCGGTCGCGCCGCTGCGCGGTCTGCGGCGGCGGCTGAAGGCCGACTGGGCCGGCCTCGCAAGGACGGCGGAGCCAACCCGGCACGCCGTTCTGGCGGCCGAGCTGGAGGCCGAGCGGGCGGAGCAGGCGCTGTTGCTGTCCGCGCTCGCGCCCTGGCCGGCGCCCGAGGCCCGACGATCGCCGATTCGGCCGCTGGCCCGGGCGAATCTCCTCGCCTATCTGGGCAGGGCAGCGGCGGCGGAGATCGATGCGCTGCTGGACGCCGTCGGCTGAAGCGTCCCGGCGGCCGGCGGCAGGGCGTCGCCGATGCAGCGGGCCAGCAGCCGGTGCTGCTGCTCGTTCGGCATGGACACGCCCCAATTGCTGGCGGGCAGGAAGCCGAAACGGCGATAATAGTCGAAGTCTCCGACCAGAAAGACGTGCCGCCAGTCCTCGGCGGCGGCCGCCGCCAGCGAGGCCGCGACCAGCGCCCGGCCAATGCCCCGGTTGGCCCAGTCGGGCTCGACCGCGAGCGGCCCCAGCAGCAGCACGGTCTCGCCTTCCAGCAGCATCGGCCAGTACTGGATCGAGCCGATCAGCCGGCCCTCGTACAGCGCGACCCGGGCGAGCGAGGCCACCTCGTCGACGCCGTCGCGAAAGCGGTAGCTGGTCTTGGCGTGCCGGTTCGGGCCGAAGCTACGGTCCAGCAGGTCTTGGATCCGGGCGGAATGGGCAGGGGCGGTGGGAAGGATGGCAACCATGAGAACAGCGTCCGACAGAAACAGGAAAAAATCGCGGAGGGTACGGGACCCGGAGCCTTGCCCCCTGCACGCGCACGGGCAAACGCCCCCGGTCCGTCAGGCGGGGCGATGCGAGGTCTGTCGTCGTCGCTGTTGCTGTGTCATACCGGGCCTCATAGCGCACATCGGGGCCGGCTCAAACGGAAAAGTTGGGCCGCGACAGAAAATCGACTAGCGTCCGCCGGTCCGCCCCATGCCCGACCGGAACCCCAGGACCCTGGCCCCGATGACACCCGAGAAGATCGAAGCCTTCTTCGCCCGCCTCGCCGAGCGCACGCCGGAGCCGGTGACGGAGCTGGAATACACCAATGTCTACACGCTGCTGGTCGCCGTCGCGCTGTCGGCGCAGGCGACGGATGTCGGCGTGAACAAGGCGACGCGGGCGCTGTTCGCCAGGGTCTCGACGCCCGCGCAGATGCTGGCGCTGGGCGAGGAGGGGCTGAAGGCGCACATCAAGACCATCGGCCTCTACAACTCCAAGGCGAAGAACGTCATTGCCATGGCCGAGAAGCTGATTGCCGAGCATGGCGGGGAGGTGCCCCGCGACCGGGCCGCGCTGGAGGCGCTGCCGGGGGTCGGGCGGAAGACGGCGAATGTGGTGCTGAACAATTACTGGGGCGAGCCGACCATCGCGGTCGACACCCACCTGTTCCGGGTCGCCAACCGCACCGGCATGGCGCCCGGCAAGACGCCGCTCGCGGTGGAAAAGGGGCTGGAGGCGGTGGTGCCGGACCACTACAAGCGCCACGCCCATCACTGGCTGATCCTGCACGGGCGCTATGTCTGCAAGGCGCGCAAGCCCGACTGCGTGAAATGCGCGGTGGCCGACCTTTGCTGTTTCGACGCCAAGGTGGTGGAGGCCTAGCCGCGCCCCGGTTCTGCCACCGGCCCTACCAGATGCGGTGGAAGCGGTGGACCATGTAGGCGGTGCCGAGCGTCGGGCCGGCCAGGTTGACGAAGGGCACGGTGAACAGCAGCACCAGCAGCACGCCATCCATCCAGATCATCATGCGGTTCTGCCGCCGGGTGACCTTGGCCTCGGCCAGGGTGAGGCGGCGCAGGCCGACGGTCTCGAAATACTCGCGGCCGACCAGATAGCCGTTGACCGCGAAATACAGGATCAGGCCGGTGGGCGGCAGCAGCATCAGAATCAGATAGACCGGCAGCAGCACCAGGTTGACCACGATCACCAGCACCGTCAGCTTCACCGCCGCGAGCACGCCTTCCACGATCGGAACTTCGCGCGCCGGCGGCGTGTTGGCGTAATAGCGTGCCTCGACGGCATCGCAGACGCTGTCCAGGAACAGGCTCTGGATGGTGAGGGCCACGGCCGGGAACAACAGCAGCGCCAGCACGCCGACCGCGAACGAGCCGAGAATCTCCACCAGTCCCAGGGCCTCCAACTGGCGGCCGAACCAGCCGTCGCCGCCGGTGTCGATGCCGCCCAGGAGCCAGGCGGAAACGGCGACCAGGCCCGCCAGCGTGATCGCGGACGCGACGAAGCCCAGCAGGACGGGGCGCAGCAGGCGCTTGTCGTCGAGTTGTGCGAGGACGCGGAGAATATCCGTCAGCATAAAGGGTCATCCTGAAACGTGGGGAGGGCGCATGCTACTCGCCTGCGGCCGGCTGGCAACGGGACCGGCTGTCATCCCGTCACGTTGTGGTCGGGCGGCTTTGTCTTGTAGCGTCCGCCGCTCGCTATATCTTCTCCGTAAGACCGTCAGGAACGAAGAAATGACTGAAGCGACCCTCGATGTCGTCGGGATCGGCAATGCGATTGTCGACGTGCTGGCACATGTGGACGATGCCTTCATTCGCGACAACGGCCTGGAAAAGGGCGTGATGACCCTGATCGACGAGGCCCAGGCCGAGGCGATCTACACGAAAATGGGCAGCGCGATGGAAATGTCGGGCGGGTCCGCCGCCAATACCATCGCCGGCGTCGCCGCACTCGGCGGCAAGGGCGGCTATATCGGCCGTGTCCGCAACGACCAGCTGGGTACGATTTTCGCCCATGACATCCGCTCCGGCGGCGTCGCCTTCACCTCCGCCGCGGCCACGACCGGCAAGAGCACGGCGCGCTGCTTCGTGTTCGTCACGCCCGATGCCGAGCGCACGATGATGACCTATCTCGGCGCCTGCACCGAACTGGACAAGAGCGATATCGACGCCGATCTGATCGCCCGGGCCAAGGTCACCTATCTGGAAGGCTATCTCTGGGACGATCCCCGCGCCAAGGCGGCCATTGCCGATGCGGCGGAGATCGCCCACGCGCACGGCCGCAAGGTCGCGCTGACGCTCTCCGACCCGTTCTGTGTCGAGCGCCACCGCGACACGTTCCTGGAACTGATCGCCGACCATATCGACATCCTGTTCGCGAACGAGCACGAGATCACCGCGCTGTTCCAGACCGACAGCTTCGAGGAAGCCGCCAAGCGCGTGTCGGCCTTCACCGGCGTCGGCGTGCTGACCCGCAGTGCCAAGGGTTCGGTCGTGGTCGCCGACGGCGAGCAGGTGAGCGTGCCGGCGCAGGCGGTGCCGAAAGTGGTCGACACGACCGGTGCCGGCGACCTGTATGCCGCGGGCTTCCTCTATGGCTACACCCAGGGCAAGGATTGGGCGACGTGCGCCGCGCTTGGCGGCCTGTGTGCCGCCGAGATCATCGGTCATATGGGGGCCCGGCCCGAGACATCCCTTGCCGATCTGGTCCGACAGCACGGGCTCTGATCCGACGCGCCAGGGCGCGGGCGCGGGGCTCCAGGGCAACTGGGTCCAGCGCCTGCGCCTGTGGAGCGGCCTGGTGCTGATGGTCTTTGCGGCCTCGCATCTGGCCAATCACGCGATCGGCCTCTGGTCGCTGGCGGATGCGGAGGCCGCCCGTCTCTATTTCGTCGGGTTCTGGGACGGATGGGGCGGGACCGTGTTGCTGGCGGGCAGCGCGCTGGTGCATGTGACGCTGGCGCTGGCGAAGCTGTATGCGGGCAAGACGCTGCGCCTGCCCTTGTGGCAATGGGCGCAACTGGGGCTGGGGCTTTCGATCCCGCTGCTGCTGGCCGATCACGTGATTGCCACCCGCATCGGCCAGGAGGTGCTGGGCTATGACGACCGATACGCACTCGTCACCCTGATGACCTGGCCCGGCAGCCGCTGGGACATGATCTGGCTCGTTGCCGTGGTGTGGCTGCATGGTTGCCTCGGCGTGCACTACTGGGCCCGATTGTACCGGTTCTATCCTCTGGTGCGCCCCTGGCTGTTGGGCGCTGCGGTGCTGTTGCCGGCGCTGGGCTTTGCCGGGTTCGCCGACATGGGCCAGGAGGTGCGGACCCTGGTCGAGGAAAACCCCGATTGGCTGCCGGACCTGTTCCGCCGGACGAATTTCGTGCCCGGCGCGGCACAGGCGTTCGTCGATACGGTCTCCAATCGGGTGAGTTGGGTGATTGTGGCCTTCCTCGTCAGCCTGGCTCTGGTCCGGGCGGTTCGGGTCGCAGGGGCGAGGCGGGGCGACATCACCCTGTCTTATCCGCACGAGCGCAAGATTTCCGTGCCCGTCGGCATCACCGTGCTGGAGGCCAGCCGGCGGTTCGGCATTCCCCATGCCTCGGTGTGCGGCGGTCGCGGCCGCTGTTCGACCTGTCGGGTGCGGATCGGCGCCGGGGCGGACCGCCTGCCGCCGCCGTCGGAAGCGGAGGAGCGGGTGTTGCAGCGGGTCTCGGCCCCGCCGGGGGTGCGGCTCGCCTGCCAGATCGTCGTCACCGGCCCGTTGGAAGTGACGCCGCTGCTGCCGAACGCGAGCCCCGCCAACGTTTTCAGCGACGACGAGGCGCGGCGCTATGGCGTCGAGCGCGAACTGGTCATCGTGTTCAGCGACATCCGCTCGTTCACGCATCTGGCCGAGCACCGCCTGCCCTATGATGTCGTCTTCCTGCTGAACCAGTATTTCAAGGCGATGGTGGAGCAGGTGGAGACGCATGGCGGCCATGTGGACAAGTTTGTCGGCGACGGCATGATGGCCCTGTTCGGCCTGGACACCGACCGCGGCACCGCCTGCCGGCAGGCGCTGGCGGCGGTGCAGGCCATGGCGCGCGAGCTGGACGTGCTGAACATCGACCTGGCGAGCGAGCTGCGCGAGCCGCTGCGCATCGGCATGGGCGTGCATGTGGGGCCGGTGATCGTCGGCCAGATCGGCTATGGCCCCGCGGCGCATCTGACCGCCATCGGCGACACGGTCAACGTGGCGAGCCGGCTGGAGCCGCTGACGAAACAGTTCCAGGCCGACGCCGTGATCTCGCTGGACGTCGCCGAGGCGGCGGGGCTGGACCCGTCCCGCTACCCGGCGGCCGAATTGCCCTTGCGCGGCCGTTCGCGGCCGCTGGCGACGCTGGTGATCCAGCATGCCGCCGATATCTGGGGGCCCGAGGCGGCATAGACTTTTGCGCGCTTTGGCGGCACACTCGCCCGACCAAGCCGAACGCTGGAACCCGAACCATGCCCGACGGCAGCGAGACGCCGGTTACCCTCAAAATCCTCCATCGCCTGTCCGAGATCGACGCCGCCCGCTGGGATGCCTGCGCCGGGCCGGACAATCCATTCGTCAGCCACGCCTTCCTCTCGGCGCTGGAAGAGTCGGGCTCGGCGGTGGAAGAGGAAGGCTGGGGGCCGCAGCACCTGATCCTGGAGGACGAGGCCGGGCGTCTGGTCGGTGCCGTGCCGGCCTATCTGAAATCCCACAGCCAGGGCGAATACGTGTTCGACCATGGCTGGGCGCAGGCGTTCGAGAATGCCGGCGGCAGATATTATCCCAAACTGGTGGCGGGCGTGCCGTTCTCGCCGGTGCCGGGGCCGCGCCTGCTGATCCACCCGGAGGCCGACCGCGAACGGGTGACGGCGACGCTCGCGGCCGGGCTGGTCCAACTGTGCGATCGGCACGACGCGTCCTCGGTGCATGTGAATTTCCTGCCGGAAGACCAGTGGCTGGCCCTGGCGGAGCACGGTTTCCTGCAACGCCAGGGCCAGCAATTCCACTGGCACAACCAGGGTTTCGAGAGTTTCGACGACTTCCTGGGGGCGCTGTCGTCGCGCAAGCGCAAGAATATCCGCAAGGAGCGGGAGGCGGTGGCGGCCACCGGCGTCCGGATCCGGGCGCTGAACGGCGACGACCTGAAGTCCGAGCACTGGGACGCCTTTTACCGCTTCTATCGCAACACCACCGACCGCAAATGGGGCTGGGACTACCTGAAGCGCGATTTCTTCACCCTGCTGCACGAGCGCATGCGCGACAAGGTCGTGCTGGTGTTCTGCGAGTACGAAGGCAAACCGGTGGCGGGCGCCCTGAACCTGGTCGGGACCGATACGATTTACGGGCGCAACTGGGGCGGGCTCGCGCGCTTCAAGCACCTGCATTTCGAGGCCTGCTATTATCAGGCCATCGACTGGGCCATCGCCCACGGCCTGAAAACGGTCGAGGCGGGCGCGCAGGGCCAGCACAAGATCCAGCGCGGCTATCTGCCGAGCCCCACCTACAGCGCCCACTGGATTCCCCATCCCGGTTTCCGCCGGGCCGTCGCCGATTTCCTGCGCCGCGAGCGCGAGGCGGTGGGCGAGGACATGGAGATCCTGATGGAGTATTCGCCCTTCCGGAAGAACGGATAGGGCCATGACGGGCTTCCAGCGCGACAACTGGGGCGAGCGCGCCCGCATCGGAATGTTCATCGTCGGCTCGGAGGCGGTGCCGGAGGCCGAATGGTGGGCC
Organism: Alphaproteobacteria bacterium; assembly: GCA_020638555.1. Classification (NCBI taxonomy): domain Bacteria; kingdom Pseudomonadati; phylum Pseudomonadota; class Alphaproteobacteria; species Alphaproteobacteria bacterium. Next base: position 339,601 of record JACKII010000002.1, read on the forward strand.
ATGGCGCCGCCGGGCGTTTCGGTCCACGCCGCGCGCGTCACCGCCAGGGCGCCCTGGGCACCGTGGCGGGCCGACCGCTCCGGCGTCGATCTTTGCGACGACCTGGCCCGTGGCTGCCGGCAGTTCGCGGCCATGCGGCTCGCGGCCGTGGTGATCGGCCATACCTCCAGCAGCGTCGTCGGCGGCGAGGGCTGGGATGACGCCGCCATGGCCGCGATGCACGGCATCCTGGGCGACGATGTGGCGATCACCACCAACGGGCGGGACACGGTCGCCGGCCTGAGGGCGGTCGGTGCCGCGCGGCCCTTTCTGGTGCTGCCGCCCTGGTTCGGCGACGGCACGGTCGCGGCGGCGGTCTCGTATTATTCGGGCCAGGGCTTCCGGCCGGCCGGGCATCTGCGCCACGATGCGGGCGAGGGCTGGCGGCATATCGCGCCGCAGGACCTCTACGCCCATGGCAAGGGCTTTGCCCAGGACGTGGCGGCGCTCTATGGCGAAATCGTCGCCTCCTGCCCGGCGGAGGCGGACAGTGTCTTTATCGCCGGCACCGGCTTTCGCTGTGTCGCCGTGATCGAGGCCCTGGAACGCGCGCTCGGCCGGCCGGTCGTCACGGCCAACCAGGCGAGCCTGTGGCGTTGCCTGCGGGCGTCCGGGATCCAGGATGCGGTTCCGGGCTATGGCCGGCTGCTGGGCCTGCCCGGCTGACGGACGCGTTCCGAGCCTGGACGCAAGGCGATCTCCGCGCCCACAATGCGGCAGTCAGAAACGGGCCGCCCGAGAGCGGTCGCCGCAACGGGAAAAAGGAACGACCATGCGTGCACTCGTAACCGGGGCCAGCCCCGGCATCGGCGGAGCCACCTGCCTGAAACTGGCACGGGACTCGCTCGCCCGCGGCCAGAAACCCCGTATCGCCGCCTGCGAGGTGCGCGAGACCGACGACGTCAAGGCGCTGGTGGACGAGCTGCGCGGCCTGGGCGCCGAGGCCATCGTGCTGACCGGCGACCTCAGCGATCCGGCGGTGCCGGCACGACTGGTCGAGGATGCGGTGAGCGCCTTCGGCGGCCTGGATGCGGTTGTCGGCAATGCCGGGATCACCGCGCCGTCGCCGCTCGCCGAACTGGCGCTGGCCGATTGGGACCGGGTGATGAACATCAACCTGCGCGGCAACTGGCTGCTGGCCAAGGCGGCGCATCCGCATTTGAAGGCCAGCGGCGGCGGCTTCGTCGCGGTGGCCTCCATGTCCGGCATGCGGCCGCACCGGGGCATGGGCGCCTACTCCATGAGCAAGTCCGGCACCATCATCCTGTGCGAGGTGCTGGCGCAGGAATGGGCGCCGGACGGCATCCGGGTCAATTGCGTTTCGCCCGGCATGATCCGCACGCCGTTGAGCGAAAGCGTGTACCGGGACAATTCGGTCGCTGCCGCGCGCGCTGCGCTGGTGCCGACCGGGCGCGTGGGCGTGCCGCAGGACATCGCCAACGCCATCGCCTTTTTCCTGGGGCCGGACAGCGGCTATGTCACCGGCCAGAATCTGTGCGTGGACGGCGCCTTCGCCGCCTCGATCCTGAGCCATATTCCGGGCCTGCCGCGCAGCGGCGCCTGACCCGAAAGGCAACGCCCCGGATGGCGGTCGGCCATCCGGGGCGTCTTCATGCCTATGGGAAAAAGGCGACTAGAGCGGATTCTTTTCCAACCGGCTCACCAGCCCGGCTTCCCTGTCCCCGCGCAAGCGGGGACCCATGCCTGAGAAACCAATACAGAGTCCGTACCCTGTGAGAAGCTCTCAGGCATGGGCTCCCGCCTGCGCGGGAGATGGGGCAGGAGAGTGGGTCAATCGGTGCCGAAAGCGCCTAGTTGGCGTAGTCGTAATTCCCGTCGTGCCATTTGTAGAAGACGTAGCCGGGCGCGGTCACGTCGCCCTTCGCGTCGAAGCCGATCTTGCCCAGGACGGTATCGAACTGGTTGCCGTTCAGCGCCTTGATCACCGCCTGGAAGTCGGTGCTGCCGGCCTTCTCCGCCGCCTGCGCCCAGGCCTGCACCGCGCCATAGGTGTAGAGCACATACCCCTCCGGCTCGACACCGGCCTTGCGGAATTCGGCCACGATCGGCGCGGCGACCGCGTTCTTGCGCGGGTCGGGGCTGAAGGTCATCAGCGTGCCTTCGCCCGCATCGCCCGTGATCGCCCAGAATTCCTGGGTCACCAGCGCATCGCCGGAAATCAGCTGCGTGTCCAGGCCCTGCGCCCGCATCTGGCGCACGATCAGGCCCGCTTCGGTGTGGTAGCCGCCCAGATAAAGGACGTCGATCTTCTCGGCCTTCAGCTTGGTGACCAGGGCGGAATAATCCTTCTCGCCGGCCGTGATCGCCTCATAGAGCTTCACCGTGCCGCCGGCCTTTTCCAACGCCGCCTTGGTTTCGTCGGCCAGGCCTTTGCCATAGGCCGTCTTGTCGTGGACGATGGCGATGTTCTTGCCCTTGTAGTGATCCGCCAGATACTGACCGGCGACCATGCCCTGCTGGTCGTCGCGGCCGCAGACGCGATAGACGCCGGGGCCGCCTTCGTCGGTCAGCTTCGGGTTGGTGGAGGCGGGCGAGATCTGGACGATGCCTTCCTCGTCATAGACCGCCGATGCCGGGATGGACGAGCCGGAGCAGAAATGCCCCGCCACCAGCACCACGCCTTTGTTCACCATCTGGTTGGCGACCGCCACGGCCTGCTTCGGGTCGCAGGCGTCGTCGCCGACTTCCAGTTTCAGCATCTGCCCGAGCACGCCGCCGGCCGCGTTGATGTCCTTCACAGCCATTTCGGCGCCGGCTTTCATCTGCTGGCCAAAGCTGGCGTATTGCCCGGTCATCGGGCCGGCAGTGGCGATTACGATGTCGGCATACGCCACGTTTGCCACCAACGCCGCAGCAGCGGCGGCAAGGGACAGGGTTTTGAGCATGCGTTGGAGTCTCCCGTTTGTGATGGCTCGTCTACCATGATCCGGCGAAAATGCCGCAATCCACTCCTTGAACCATCCAAAAAAGGGTAGCATTTGCCAAGTGCGCTCGACAACGGCTATGGGTACCTTCGACGAAAGACGCAGATCTTGTTGGGGCGATTGCGTCACTTCCTAGCACTTCGACATATTGTTTTTCCGTGAGGGGATGCGCGATGATGACAAAGCCATATGCCCCCTGGGTCCGTGCGAAATCTAATCAAGGTTGAATGGGAGAATGGGAATGAAGAGATTATTGGTATTGGCGGCAGGAATCGCAGTGATGGCTGGCAGTGCCGCCGCAGGCACTTTGGATGACGTGAAGGCGAAGGGTTATCTGGACTGCGGCATCAACACCGGCCTGATCGGCTTTGCCGCGCCGGATGACAAGGGCGAGTGGTCCGGCTTCGACGTCGACATGTGCCGCGCCGTCGCCGTCGCGATTTTCGGCGACAGGACCAAGGTCAAGTTCACGCCGACCACCGGCAAGTCGCGCTTCCCGACGCTGGCTTCGGGCGAGATCGATGTGCTGTCGCGCAACACGACCTGGACGTTCACCCGCGACGTGCAGCTGGGCTTCGAATTCGCCGGCGTCAACTATTACGACGGCCAGGGCTTCATGGTCCGCAAGGATCTGGGCGTGAAAAGCGCCACGGAGTTGGACGGCGCCAGCGTCTGCATTCAGACCGGCACGACGACCGAACTGAACCTCGCCGATTATTTCAAGACCCACGGCATGAAATTCGAGCCGGTGGCCATCGAGACCAACTCGGAAGCCCGGCCGGCCTATGAGCAGGGCCGTTGCGACGTCTACACGACGGACGCATCCGGTCTGGCGGCGACCCGTGCGCAGATGGACGACCCCAAGGCGCATATCATCCTGCCGGAGATCATCTCCAAGGAGCCGCTGGGTCCCGTCGTGCGTCAGGGCGACGACCAGTGGCTCGACGTGGTGCGCTGGACCCTGAACGCCATGATCATCGCCGAGGAACTGGGCGTCACCTCCCAGAATGTCGACGAGATGAAAAACTCGCCGAACCCGGAAGTGCAGCGGCTGCTGGGGGTGAGCGGCAATTATGGCGAGATGCTCGGCCTGTCGAAGGACTGGGCCTATAACATCATCAAGGCAATCGGCAATTATGGCGAGAGTTTCGACCGCAATATCGGCCCGGATACGCCGATTGGTCTGGAGCGCGGCCTGAACCAGCTCTGGAGCAAAGGTGGCATTCTCTATGCCCCGCCCTTCCGCTAGGATCATGGGCGTCTGAATTGCTTGCCGAGGGGAGGGGCCTGGTCATGGGCTCCTCCTTTCGCGTTTCATGAGGGGTGGTGTGGCCGCTGCCAAAGGGCTTGGTCCGAGGCGACGCGGGAGCGACGGGAGATACGGGAGTGGCCGGTAATACGTTGATGGCCGGACCGGCGGCCAGCGGGTCGTTTTGGAACGATCGGCGGTTTCGCGCGATACTGGTCCAGACCCTGGTCATGGGGGTATTGGCGGCCCTGATCGCCTTTGTGATCGCCAATACCGTCCACAATCTGCACCAGCGCAATATCGCCACCGGGTTCGGCTTTCTCGACCAGCCGGCCGGGTTCGAAATCCAGATGACGCTGATTCCCTATTCGGCGGAATCCACCCACGGACGGGTGTATCTCGTCGGCCTGCTGAACACGCTGTTGATTTCGGCGCTGGGCTGCATTCTGGCGACCTTGCTGGGGTTTTTGCTCGGCGTGTTGCGGCTGTCGGGAAACTGGCTGCTGGAAAAGATCATCTATTGCTATGTCGAGTTCACCCGCAATGTGCCGCTGCTGTTGCAGATCATCTTCTGGTACACGGTCTTTCTGGGCCTGCCGCACATTCGCGACAGCCTCCGGTTCGCCGATGGCTTTTACCTGAACAATCGTGGCCTGTTCGCGCCGGCGCCGGTGCTGGGCGAGCAATTCTGGATGGTGGGGGTGGCCTTCGTCGCGGGCGCGCTCGCCGCCTGGCTGGTCGGGCGCTGGGCGCACAAGCGTCAGGATGCGACGGGGCAGGCCTTTCCCACCATCTGGTTCGGCATCGGCCTGGTCGTCGGGGTGCCGCTGCTGGTGTATCTGGCCGCGGGAGCGCCGCTCGACTGGCAATTCGCCGAGCGGACCCGCTTCAGCCTGCGCGGCGGCATGCAGATTGCGCCGGAATTCATGGCGATGCTGCTGGCGCTCACGCTCTACACGGCTGCCTTCATCTCCGAGATCGTCCGCGCCGGCATCCTGTCGGTCAACAAGGGCCAGCGCGAGGCGGCGGCGGCCCTGGGCCTGAAGCAAAGCTGGACCATGCGGTTCGTCATCGTACCGCAGGCGCTGCGGGTGATCATTCCGCCGCTCGCCAGCCAGTACATGAACCTGACCAAGAACAGCTCGCTGGGCTTTGCCATCGGCTATGGCGAGTTGATGGCGGTGTTCGGCGGCATTTCCCTGAACCAGACCGGCCAGGCCATCGAGTGCATGGCGATCACCATGGCGACCTACCTGGTGATCTCGCTCGCGATTTCCGGCTTCATGAACTGGTACAATGCGCGCGTGCGCCTGGTCGAGCGCTAGGGCGGGGGAGGGCAGACCATCATGACCGACCAGACCCGAAGCGCCGCCCACTGGGTGCCGAAAGCCAGCCGTCCGCCGCCCGTCGCCACCACCGGCCTCCTGGGCTGGATGCGGGCGAACCTGTTCTCCGGCTGGCTGAACACGGCGCTGACCCTGCTGTCGCTGCTGCTGCTCTACATCACCATTCCGCCGCTATTGAACTGGGCCTTCTTCTCCGCCACCTTCGAGGGTGTCAGCCGCGACGACTGCGACATGCTCGGCGCCTGCTGGCCGATCGTGGCCGTGCGCTGGAAGCAACTCATCTATGGCTTCTACCCGGAGGCCGAGTACTGGCGGGCCGTGCTGGCCTTTGTCCTGCTGGCGGTGGCCCTGTTCTTCGGCCTCTACGACAAGGCGCCGGGCCGCAAATACGGCCTGTGGTTCGTCTGCGTCTATCCGTTCCTCGCCTATGTGCTGCTTTATGGCGGCATTGGCGGGCTGGAATACGTGGAGTCGCCGAAATGGGGCGGCTTGCTGCTGACGCTCGCCATGGGCGTGACCGGCATCGCGGTGTCGATCCCGTTCGGCATCGTTCTGGCGCTCGGCCGGCGCAGCCAGATGCCGGTGATCCGCCTGCTCTGCACCGTGTTCATCGAATTCATCCGCGGCGTGCCGCTGGTGACGCTGCTGTTCTTCGGCAATGTGATGCTGCCGCTGTTCTTGCCGGAAGGCATGAATATCGACAATTACGTCCGCGTCGTGGTGGCGGTCTGCTTCTTCGCCTCCGCCTATATGGCCGAGGTCATTCGCGGCGGCCTGCAGGCCATTCCCAAAGGCCAGTACGAGGCCGCGTCGGCCCTGGGGCTCGGCTATTGGAAGATGATGGGCTTCGTCGTGCTGCCGCAGGCCTTGCGCATCTCGATCCCCGGCATCGTGAACACGTCGATCGGTCTCTACAAGGATACGACCCTGGTTTCGCTGGTGGGCCTGTTCGACCTGCTGGGCATGGCCCGGGCGATCAATGCCGATGCCAAGTGGATGGGGCTGGAGATCGAGCTCTACGCCTTCATCGCCGTTTTGTTCTTCGTTTCGTGCTTTGCCATGTCCCGCTATTCGCTGTGGCTGGAACAGCGGCTGGCCCGAGGCGAGCGCCGGTAACCGGAAAAAGGCCCAACCCGCATGACCGACCAAGCCTTTGCCGTGGAAATGCACGGCGTCAACAAATGGTACGGCACCTTCCATGTGCTGAAGGATATCGAGCTTCAGGTGACCCGCGGCGAGCGCATTGTCATCTGCGGACCGTCGGGCTCCGGCAAGTCGACCCTGGTGCGCTGCATCAACCGGCTGGAGGAGCACCAGGAAGGCGACATCATCGTCGACGGCATCAGGCTCACCAACGACCTGAAAAACATCGACCAGATCCGCTCCGAAGTCGGCATGGTGTTCCAGTCCTTCAACCTGTTCCCGCATCTGACCGTGATGCAGAACTGCACGCTGGCGCCGATCTGGGTGCGCAAAATGCCCAAGGCCGAGGCGGAGGCCCTGGCCATGAGCCTGCTGGAGCGGGTAAAAATCCCGGAACAGGCGGACAAATATCCCGGCCAGTTGTCCGGCGGGCAGCAGCAGCGCGTCGCCATCGCCCGGGCGCTGGCCATGCAGCCGCGCATCATGCTGTTCGACGAGCCCACCTCGGCGCTGGACCCGGAAATGATCAAGGAGGTGCTGGACGTGATGGTGGACCTGGCCGAAAGCGGCATGACCATGCTTTGCGTCACGCACGAAATGGGCTTTGCCCGGCAGGTGGCGAACCGGGTGATCTTCATGGACGAGGGCGAGATCGTCGAGCAGAACGAGCCGGAAGAGTTCTTCAACAACCCGCAGAACGACCGGACCAAGCTGTTCCTCTCGCAGATCCTGGCGCACTGAGGCAAGGGCGGGACGGGCAATGGTCGAGCTATTGCAGCGTTGGCCGGACGAGGGCGCGTCGGTCTGGCACCATGCGCGCATCGTCCTGGGCGAGCCCTGCCCGTTCGCAGGCCTGCCCGAAGACGTGTGGGAGGCGCTGAGCGCCCCCGAAACCCGGCCGAACTGCGCCGCGCTCGAAGGCGGCGTGTTGCTGCTGTTGCGGGGCGTCAACGTCAATCCCGGCTCCCAGCCGGAGGACATGGTCTCGGTCCGCATCTGGATCGGACAGGGGGCGGTTTACAGCACGACGCTGCGGCGGGTCTTTGCCGCCGCCGATACGCGGGAGGCGCTCGCCGCCGGCGAGATCGAGGCCGAGCCCTATGCCATCGTGCTGCACATTGCCGAGCGTCTGGCGGCGCGCATTCGCGAGGCCATCCTGGTGATGGACGAAGCCTCCCAGGAAGTGGAGGCACAGCTTCTGGCCCATGACACGCTGGGGCGGGTGGAAATTCCGCCCTTGCAGACGGAGTTGCGTCACCTGCGCCGGCGGGCGGTGTTGTTGCGGCGTTACATGCTGCCGCAAAGCGTGGCGCTGGCCGATTTCCGCAAGCTCACCGCGCAAAGCCTGTCCAAGGACCTGGGCGAGGACTACAGCCAGGTCGCCAACGAAATGCAGCGCGTGGCCGAGGCGGTCCACACCCTGGCCGAATACGGAACGGTATTGCAGGACCAGATCGACTCGATGCGCGATGCGCAAATGGCCCGCACCAGCTATTTTCTGAGCCTGGTTGCGGCGATTTTCCTGCCGCTCAACCTGCTGGCGGCGGTCTTCGGTGCCAATGTCGGCGGGATTCCCTGGTCGGACACGCCCTGGGGGTTCGTCGCCCTGTCGGTGCTGAGCCTCGCGATTGCGATTGCCGGTGTCTGGCTGTTGCGCTGGCGTCGCTGGCTTTAGCGCGGTAAGACAGGAGGCCCGCTTCCGTCAGGTCTCGCCTCTGCCATCCCCATGAACCGGACCTTCGCCTTCGTCGTCGGCATGGCCGCCGTCTACTCGCTGCTGTTCGTGCAGGCGCAGATGCACCGCATGGGCGGCGCCGTCATCGCACCGGCCCTCAGTCTGGAATTGCACCTCAGCGCCAGCGATCTCGGCCTGATCATCGGGTCGATGTTTTTTGCCTCCGCCGCGACGCAGCCGGTCTCCGGCGTGCTGCTCGACCGGTTCGGCCCGGTGTGGGCGGTGGCGGTGCTGACGCCGCTGGCGGTGATCGGCATGTTGCTGTTCGCCTGGAGCGACGACGTCACCACCCTGACCATCGCCCGCGCCATGATCGGCTCCGGCTTCGGCTGCGTGGTCAGCGGCCTCTACGTGTTCCTGCTGGGCTGGGTCGACCGCAAGAATTTCACCACGGCAGCGGCGACCATCCAGGCGCTGCCGGGCACCGCCTCGGTGCTGATCGCCTCCACCCCGCTGGCGATTCTGCTGGCGGAGGTCGGCCGCGGGCCGGTGTTCACCGGCCTGGCGGTGATGACCGTGGTCATCGTCATCCTGGTGAGCCTGGTGGTGCGCGAGGGGCCGCTGTCCACCCGCAAGAACCGGGCGCCGGAAAGCGTGTTGCAGAGCTTCGGCGGCATTCTCACCATCGTGCGCCAGCGGCGCTTTCTGTGGCTGGCGGCGTTCAGCATCACCGCGGTCGGCCCCGCGGTCAGCGTGATCGGCCTGTTGTCCGGCGTCTATCTGCGCGGGCGCTTTCATCTGGATGCGACCCAGCTGGGCAATGCGGTGATGGCGCTGCTGATCGCGCTCAATCTGGGCGGCGTCATCTACGGACCGCTCGACCGCTGGACCGGGCGGCGCAAGCTGGTGGTGGCGGGCGGCGTGCTGACCCAGGTGACCATGCTGACGCTGCTGGCCTGCCTGCCGGGCCTGGGCTTCTGGCCGACGCTGGCGCTGCTGACCGCCTTCGCCAGCGTCTCGCAATTGCACGCGCTGGTCATCGCCCACGCGCAGAGCCTGTTCGGGCCGGAACTGGCCGGGCGGGTCATCACCACCACCAACATCTTCATGATCGGCGGTATTTTCGTGTTTCAGGTGGCCAGCGGGGCGGCCTATGACGTCTTCACCCACACGCTGGGCGCGAGTTCCGAGGATGGCTACCGCCTGACGTTTGCCGCACTGGCCTGCTGCCAGATCATTGGCCTGCTGTTCTATTCGCAGGCCCCGAACCCGCTGCGGCCGAAACTGCCGCGCTGACGGTTGCGGCGGCCCGCCGGTCTCAGTCCCGCCGGGCTCACTCCCCGCCGATCAGGCTGCGATAGAGGCGCATCACCGCCTCGGCATGGTGGTTGGCGTCGGCCTCGACCCGGGCGAGGTCCGGCAGGCCCAGGCCCTGGGCGATCACCGCCTGCACCGCCGGGCGCTCCAACCGCTCCGGCGCGCCGTCGGCGCCGGTCAGCCGCATCAGGGTTTGCAGGCCGAGCCAGAACGCTTCGGCATCGGCCAGCGCCTCCGCGCAATCGGGCGGGACGATCCCGGCCCTGGCAGCGGCCGCGGCGATGCCCGCCGTGTCGCGCGGGTCGAGCAGATCGGGGACGGCCGCCGCGTGCGCCAGCACCAGGAACTGCGCCAGGAAGCCGGTGTCGACCAGGCCGCCGCGGCGATGCTTGACGTCCCAGGGGCTCTGGCCCTTGAAGGTGGCGGCCATGCGGTTGCGCATGTGGTCGACCTGTCCGGCGAGGTCCGCGGTTTCGCGCGGGCGGGCCAGAACCTCGCGGCGCACCGCCTCGAAGCGGCCGCGCAGCGCCGCCGACCCGCAAACCGCGCGCGCCCGCACCAGGGCCAGATGCTCCCAGGTCCAGGCGTCGTTGCGCAGATAGGTCTCGAACCCTTCGAGGCTGGGCGAGAGCGGCCCCTTGTCGCCGTCCGGGCGCAGCCGCAGGTCGACCTCGAACAGGCGGCCGCTTTCGGTCTCGGCCGTCAGTGCGGTCACCAGGCGCTGGGTCAGGCGGGCACCGTAGGTGGCGGCGGCCAGGGGCTTGACGCCGTCGCTTTGCTCCAGCACCGACGGCGCGTCATAGAGGACGATGGCGTCCAGGTCCGACGACGGGTTGAGCTGGCCGCTGCCCCATTTGCCATAGGCCAGCACCAGCATGCCGTCGCCCGGCAGATAGCCGTGCCGCTCGGCAAAGGCGGTGTGGACCGCGGACAGCATGGCAGTGACGGTGTGGTCGGCCAGGGCGGACAGCACGGTTGCGGCCCCGTCCGGCGCGGTTTCGCGGCGCAGCAGATGGACGCCCACCTGAAAGGTCAGGTCGCTGGCATAGCGCCGCGCGAGGTCGAGCGTATCCTGCATGTCGCGCGCCTCTGCCAGCAGCGCCTCCAGTGCCTTGCCCTGGGCGGCGCTGTCGGGCAGGGCCGCGAAGAATTCGGGCGTCAGCACCGCGTCCAGCACGGCCGGCCGGCGTTGCATGTGCTGGCCCAAGAGCGGTGCGGAGCCGCAAATCTCCGCCACCAGCGACAGCAGGTCCGGATGGGTCTGGAACAGGCTGAACAACTGGACGCCGGCGGGCAGGCCGTGCAGGAAGCGGTCGAAATTCCCGAACGCCTCGTCCGGGTCGGCGGTGTTGCCGATGGTCTGCAACAGCGTCGGCATCAGTTCGGTCAGCAACTGGCGCGAGCGGTTGGAGCGCGTCGCCGCCATGCGGCCGTGATGCCAGCCGCGGACGGCGGTATCGACCCGCTCGACATTGCGGAAGCCCAGGCCGGCCAGGGTTTCGAGCGTGCCGGGGTCGGGGTCGCTGCCGGTGAAGACCAGATTGCCCAGCCCCTCGACCGCCAGGTCGGGCTCGTCCTCGAACAGCAGGGCGTAATGGCCTTCGACCGTCTCCAGCGTGGCGCGCACCTGGGCGACGAAGGCCGCGGTCTCGGCCTCGCCCATGAAGCGGGCGATGGCGTCGAGGCCGGCGGCGTCCGGCAGTTTCTGGGTCTGCTGGTCGGCGACCATTTGCAGGCGGTGTTCCAGCCGGCGCAGATAGGTGTAGCAGGCCTGGAGTTCCCGGGCCGCATCCGGCGTCACCTGACCGGCGCCCACCAGCGCGTCCAGCGCCTTGCAGGTGGGTTTGACCCGCAGCGCCGGCTGGCGCCCGCCCCAGATAAGCTGCTGGGTCTGGGCGAAGAACTCGATCTCGCGGATGCCGCCCCGGCCGACCTTGATGTCGTGGCCGGCCACGGCGATGGCGCTGCCGCCGCGGTGCGCGTTGATCTGGCGCTTGATCGAATGGATGTCGCGGATCGCCCAGAAATCCAGCGAGCGGCGCCAGACGAACGGGGTCAGGAATTCGAGGAACGCCTCGCCCTCCACCCGGTCGCCGGCGACGACGCGGGCCTTGATCATGGCCGCGCGCTCCCAGTTCTGGCCGGTGCTCTCGTAATAGATTTCGGCGGCGCGCACGGTGATGGCGGGCGGCGTCGAGGCCGGGTCCGGGCGCAGGCGCAGATCGGTGCGGAAGGCAAAGCCGTCGGCGGTGCGGTCCTGCAACAGCGCCACCCATTGCTGGGTCAGGCGGGCCATGTCCTGGCCCAGGCGGTCGGGCCGGCTGGTTGGGACCTTGTCCGGGTCGTAGAGGACGATCAGGTCGATGTCGCTCGAATAGTTCAGTTCGTGCGCGCCCAGCTTGCCCATGCCGAGCGCGAATATCCCGCAGTCGCGGGTGGGGTGGTCGGGGTCCGGCAGGGCGACGCGCCGCCGGTTGCCGGCCTCGGTCAGGACGAAGGCCAGCGCGGTTTCGATGCAGGCATCCGCCGTATCGGAAAGCGCCTGGGTGACCTGTTCCAGGGACCAATGGCCGGTGACATCGGCAATGGCGACGGCCAGGGCGGCGCGGCGGCGCGCGCGGCGCAGGCTGCGCTTGGCCTCCGCCTCCGACGCCGGCGGCGGGTCGAGGGGCGACAGCGCGTCCGGCCAGGCGGCATCGGGTCCGTCGGCCAGCAGGGCGAAACAATAGTCCGGTTCCTGCTGGGCGACGCCGGCCAGAAACGGGCTGCAACCGAAAATACCGGTCAGAAGCGCCCGTACCGATTCGGAGGCAAGCGCTTCGGCGGCCCGGTTCGCGTCGATTTTGCCCAGGGCGTCCAGCCATCGCTCTAACCCGGTGGCGCCCTGCTCTGCGTCGGCTGGTAGCGGCATCTCGCCAATGTGATCGCAAAACATGTCGCTTATCCTAGATATACCTGTCTAACCGTCTAGAGACCGCCGGGGTTTTGGGCCCGAACGGGCGCAGAGGTAAAGGGCGCGAATGCGACCAGGTTTGCAATGGGCGAAACGCATGCGGCTGGCTTCGAGACGGGGGCCGGTCGGCTGGGTCGTGCGCATCCTGGTGGGCGCCATGACCGTCCTGGTGCTGGCGGCCGTGTTCGTCGCCTGGCGAACCGCGCAGGAGCCGGTGTCGCTGCGGTTTGCCATTCCGGCCATCGAACAGGCGCTGTCCGCCGCCGACGGCTCGATGCGCGTGACCATCGGCGGGTTCCGGCTGCGGCGCGAGGGCTTGGCCTTCGTGCTGGAGGCCGAGGATATGACGGTGAAACGCGCGGCCGGGGAGGGCGAGCCGGCCCAGACCCTGGCCGTTCTGCCGGCGGCCGAAATCAGCCTCAGCGCATCGGCCTTTGTCCGCGACGGCATTCTGGCGCCCGAACGCGTGGTGGCGAAAGGCCTGGTGGTGACCGCCCGGCGCGGCCCGGACGGGGTCGAGTTGTTGGTGTCGCGCAAGGAAACCGAGCAAGCCGATCCGGTTCGCCTGACGGAGTTGCGCCGTCTGCTGGAGACCGACGCGCACCTGCGGCATCTGAAATCGGTGGACCTGTCCGACCTGACCTTTCGGGTGATCGATCCCGTGTACGGGCTTGCCTGGCAGACCGAAGACACGAGCATGCGCCTGCTGAACGATCCGGCCGGCTTCAAGTGGGAGGGGCAGGTCGGCTTCACCCGGCCGGGTGCGGTCTCCCCCGGCGCGGCGCAAGGCGGCCAGGCGCAATGGAGCCTGACCCTGCCGCCGGCCCCCATGACCGCAAACGAGGACGGCCATCCGTCCCCTGCGGCCCCGGCCCGGCTGAGCGTTCAATTGAACCGCCTGCAACCGAGCCTCGTCTTCGATATCGTGCCCGGCCTTCGCAATACCATCGGTTGGACGGGGGCGGTGAGCGGCGCGCTCTCCACCGAGTTCGAAGCGCGGACCGTACCGTCCGATATCCAGTTCGCGCTCCGGGTCGGCGAGGGGCGGCTGGTGCTGCCGGCCACCGGTGGCAAGCTGGAATTCGAGGCGGCGCGGGCGGTCGGCCATCTGCGGCTTGCCGACCGGGCGCTGGAACTGGACGAGTTGATGGTCCGGCATACCGGCCGCGAGATGCGCATTCGCGGCTTCGGCGCCCTGCACGGCGCCGATCAGGCGCGGGCCCAGCTTTCCGCCAGCGGGCTGCGCCTGTCCTGGCTCGCCGGGGCAATGCCGGGCATGGGCGTTCCGGACGGCATCGACCTGGCGGTGTTCGCCGACATCAACGCCACGGTGCGCATCGGCAGCGGTATCGAGCAGGCGAGCGCGTTCGTGCGCACCGAACCGGGCATGGTTTCGCTGCCCGGCGTGTTGCCGGAGCCGCTCGCGGTCGGCGCGAGCACTCTCGATCTTCGCATTGGCTCCAAAGGGCGGGCAATCGACCTGCGCGCCCTGAACGTCCGTCTGCCGGGCCAGCCGGGCGCACCGGATATCGAAATCCGCGCGGTCGGCAAGGCCGAAAAGGGCGGGGCGGGGCAGATCGACCTTGCGCTCAGCCCGCTGGCGGTGGCGGACCTGAAGCGGCTCTGGCCGATCGGCGTCGGCGAAGGCGGCCGGGTCTGGGTCGTCGACCAGGTGCTGAAGGGCCAGACCGGCGCGGCAAAGGGGACCGTGACCTTCCGCCTGCCGGATGCCAAGGGCCTGCCCGAGCCGGAAGACGTGCGGCTCGACCTGCGCATGCCGCTGACGGACGTGGATCTGGTCTACTGGCCGCCAATGCCGCCGGCGACCGGCGTTTCCGCCAATGCCCACATGACCGAGAAGCTGTTCGAGGCGGACGTGCAGGGCGGCGAAAGCGGCGGCATGCGGATCACGGGCGGTCTGGCCCGCTTTACCGGCATCGACAAGGGCAAGGGTTATGAGCGGACCGAGGTCTCGTTCGACATTGCCGGCCCTGCCCGGAACTTGATGACCATCCTGGACCGGCCGCCGCTGCGGTTCGCCCGGTACCTGGACCTGGAGCCGGGACGCCTGGCCGGGACCGTCGCCGGGACGCTGACGGCGGCCTTTCCCCCCATTGCCGACCTGGCCGTCGACGACATCGACATCGGCGCGACCGGCCAGACCCGCAATCTGGTCTGGCCCAATGCGGCGTTCGGCCAGGATCTGACCGGGGCGAACATGCGGTTCGACGTCGACAAGACAGCGCTGAAGCTGAACGGCAAGGGCGCGTTGGCAGGCGCGCCGCTGACGCTGGACGGCGATCTGCGATTTGCCGCCGACGCGCCCTATCGAAGCCGGTTCCGCCTGCACACCACGCTCGACAACAAGACGCGCCAGACGCTGGGCTTTGTGAGCTTTCCGTTTTCGACCGACATCCTGAACGGCCCCGCCGGCATCGACATGACGGTGACGGAGCAACGCAGCGCCGGCACGGTGATCGACGTCGCCGCCGACCTCTCCAAGGCGCGACTGGCCTTCCCGCTGCTGGACTGGACCAGCCCGGCCGGCGAGTATGCGGGCCTGAACGCCCGGGTGCGGATTGTCGGCGGCAAGCTGGAGCGGGTCGACAATTTCCGCCTGACCGCCCCGCAACTCAGCCTTGCCGGCGATGCGGAATGGGCGGGCGCGGCCGCCCCGACCGTGCGGCTGAGCGAATTCCGCCTGGAGGGCGGCACCAATCTGACCCTGTTGGCCCGGCCCGGCGTGGGCGACGCCTATCGCCTGTCGATTGCCGGCCCGCGGCTGGATGCCCGCCCCTTGCTGAAAGGCCTGGGCAAGGACAATGCCAAGGCGGACTTGGCCGACCCGGGCGACGACCCGCCCCTGGACCTGGACGTGAATATCGGCGCGGTCCAGGTGGGCAGTGGCCGGCCGCTCAGCCGGTTGCACGGCACGGTGTCGCTCAAGCAAGGCGAGCCCCATACCGTCCAGCTTGCAGCGAACACCGAGGGCGGCGGCACGGTGCTGGCCGAACTGCGGCCGAACCGGACGGCCAGCCTGAGCGCCAGCGATGCGGGCGCGTTGCTGGCCGCGCTCGGCGTGTCCGAGCGGATCGACAATGGCCGCCTCACGGTCAAGGCCAAGATGCTGGGCGCGGGCGAGGGGATCGACGGGACGGTGCTGTTGCAGGATGGCCTGTTCCGCGAGGCGCCGTTCCTGATGCGCCTGTTCGGCGGCGGCGCCGACCTGCCGGGCGAAAAGCGGGCCTGGTCGATCGATCAGCTCGACACCGATTTTTCGCTCAGCAACGGCATTTTGATGCTGGAGGAAGGCCGGGTCGCGGGCGGTGAACTGGGCGCGACGTTTCAGGGCTGGATCGACCTGAACAAGGAGGTGCTGGATATCAGCGGCGCCATCGTTCCGGTCTACTCGGTCAGCCGCGTGTTGCAGGCGATCCCCCTGATCGGCAATGTGCTGACCGGCGGTGAAGGCTTGTTTGCCGCCAACTACCGCGCCACCGGATCGCTGGAACAGCCGGCGTTCAACGTCAACCCCCTGACCGCACTGGCCCCCGGCCTGTTGCGGCGTCTGTTCGGGGATCGGGCCAGCGCGCCGCCGGGCGCCAAGCCCGCGACGACCCCGACAACCCCGACACAACCGCCGGACAACTTTGTTTCGTCCCCGGACGGCGGCCGATGATAGGATGGGCGCGCCGGAAAAGGCCTGTCGCCGAAGGGAAATCCGTGACACCGCCCAACACCTATAAGGCCTGGTCGTCCTACACCGCCATCGACATCGCCGCGATGGAGCGCGAACTGGCGCGCATGCCGTGGTTCAATCACCTGTTGATGGCCCAGGTCGGCGCGCTGGCGCTCTACGATTCCGACGACCGGCTGTCGCTGTTCAATCAACGCCATTACGACCTGTGGGGCGCGCTCGGATCGCTGTTGCGACCCGGCGTGCCCTACCGCCAGCTGCTGCAAGAGTCGGTGCGCCTGCGCGAGATCGAGGAGGCGGACATCGATCCCGACCGTTGGGTGGAATCGATGATCCAGGGGCATCGCTCCCCGCGCGGCGATTATGTGCACCGCTTTCGCGACGGGCGCATCGTGCAGGTCCACAACATCCGCACCGCCGAGGGCGGAACCGTCTCCATCTGCACCGATATCACGGGCGTGATGGAGCAGGAGGAAGCCCGGCGCCTGCGGGCGGAGGCCGAGAGCGCGGCCTTGCTGGCTTCCACGGTGACCAACATCGCCCAGGGGGTGAGCGTCTTCAACGCGCGCCGGGAGCTGGTGATCTGGAACCGCCGCGCCTGCGAGGTGCTGAACCTGCCCTATTACGCCGTGCGCCGCGGCATGCCTGTGCGCGAACTGATCCGACTGATGGTGTTGCACCGCGCGAAGATCGAACGCACCACCGCGCGGACCGTGCGGCAGTGGATCCGCCGCCGCCGCCCGCGCCCGCCCTTGCAGGTCGATTTGCAGTATCCCGGCGATACGGTCGTGGAAGCGGCGTTCCGGGCCATGCCGGACCAGGGCTTCGTCATCACCTTTTCCGATGTGACCGCCGACCGCCGCGCCGGCCGCGCCCTGGAGCGGCACCGGGAGGAACTGGCGGCCGAGGTCGAGGCGCGAACGAAGCAGCTTGTGGCGGTGAACCTGCGCCTGCAGCGGGAAGTGCGGCAGCGCCAGGCCGCGGCGGAGGCACTGGAACTCGCCCGCGCCGAGGCGGTGGCGGCGAACCAGGGCAAGACCCGCTTCCTGGCGGCGGCCAGCCACGATCTGTTGCAGCCGCTGAACGCCGCCCGCCTGTATGTCAGCGCGCTGGAGGCGGAGCGCAACGCCCTGCCGGAAGCGGCGGTCAAGACCCTGGATGGGCTGGCGGGCGCGTTCCAGTCGGTCGAGGATCTGCTGGGCGCGCTGCTGGAGATTTCCAAGCTGGATGTCGGCGCCATTCAGCCGACGGTTTCCGATTTCGCGGTGCAGCCGGTGCTGGAGGGATTGGTTCACTCCGTCGCCGGTCTGGCCGCCGAAAAGGGCCTGCAATTGCGGGCCGTCCCCACCTCCGCCTGGGTGCGTAGCGACCAGGCGTTGCTGCGGCGCATCCTGCTGAACCTGCTGACCAATGCGGTCAAATACACGCGCGAAGGGCGCGTCGTTCTGGGCGCGCGGCGCGATGGCAGCGACTGGCGCATCGAAGTGTGGGACACCGGACCCGGCATTCCGGAGGAGGACCAGCAGGCGATTTTCGAGGAGTTCCGTCGCGGCACCTACCTGGATTCGCAGGCGGCCACCGGCGCCGGGCTCGGCCTGTCCATCGTCCGGCGGGCGGTGGACCTGCTCGGCCACACCATCCGGCTCCGGTCCTGGCCGGGGCGGGGCACCTGCTTCCGCGTCACCCTGCCGTCCGCGCCGCCGCAGGCGATCGTGCCGACCGCGGCCCCTTTGGCCTCCGTTTCGGCCCACAACTGGGAGAACCGTCTCGTTCTGCTGTTGGAGAACGACCGGGAGATCGCCAAGGGCATGAAAATGCTGTTCGAGCGCTGGCGGTGCCCGCTGCTGACCGCCGCCTCCTACGAGGAAATGGCGGAATGGCTGGCGGACGAGGATGCGGTTCCGGACCTGGTCATCGCCGACTATCACCTGGACACCGCCATCGATGGCCTGACGGCCATCGAACTGCTGCGCGAGGATTATCCGGGAGTGCCCGCCGCCCTCGCCACCGCCGACCGCGGCGAGGAAACGGCCAAGCGGGCGGCGGCGCTGGGTGTCGAACGGTTCACCAAGCCCATCCGCCCGGCGGAGTTGCGCGCCTTCGTCGACTACTGCTTCGGCCGCGGCGCGGCGGAATGTTAGCGCGGTTTCGGTCCTGGTTGCCCCACTCTCCCGCCCCACCTCCCGCGCAAGCGGGAGCCCATGCCTGAGGGCTTCTCACAGGACATGGACTCCGTGTTTGTCTCTCAGGCAGGGGTCCCCGCCTCCGCGGGGACAGGGAAGCTGGGTTGGTCAGCCGGCTGGAAAAGACTCCGCTCCGGAAATCGCTTCAACCATCGGCGCGGACCGGCATGCCGCCGTCCGCTCGGGCTCTGCCGTCACCGCTGGTGCACCCGCGTGCCCTGTTGGATGGCGTCGTGCGGATAGCGGATGATCCGGTCGCCCGGCGCCAGCCCCGCCACAACCGCGGCATCCAGGTCGTTGCGATGGCCGAGCCGCACGGTCCGCAGCACGGCCCGGTCCTCCTGCACGGCGAACACCGCCCAGGCCTCGCCCTCGCGGAACAGCGCGGTGAGCGGCACGGTGGTCGCGTTCTCGCTCTCGGACAGCACCACCCGCACCTCCACCTCGAAGCCGTGGCCAAGGCGTCGCCAGACCTCCGGCGGGTCGGTCAGGTCGACGATGACATTGACCCGCTGCTCCTCGATGCCCAGGGCCGAGACCTTGGTGTAGCCATAGGGCTCCACCGTGCGGACCTTGCCGTTCAGCGGCCGGTCGCCGCCCCACTGGTCGACGATGACCCGTTGGCCGGGTTCGATGCGCACGGCGTCGGCGGACGGGAAATCGGCCACGATCTCCAGGTCGCGCGGATTGCCGACTTCCAGCAGCCGCTCGCCCGCGGCCACGACCCCCTCGCTTTCGTGCAGCACGCGCAGCACCTCGCCGCTGACGGGCGAGCGGATCGGGATGCAGGGGCAGCCGTCGCCGTCCGGCAGCGGCTCGCCGGGGTTTTGCAGGCGCACCCGGGCGGCGGCCAGTTCGGACTGGCGCATGCGCACCGCCGCCTGGGCCGTGGCGACCGCGGCCTGGCGGGACCGGAAGGCGCGCTCGGCATCGTCGAGCACGCTGGCGGACACCGTGTTGGTCTGGCTGAGCTTGCGCATACGCTCGACATGGGCCGAGGCATAGTCCAGCTCGGCCCGCGCCTGCTCCAGCGAGGCCTCGGCCAGGCCGACACCGGCCTCCGCGGTCACCACCGCCATGCGCGCCTCCGCCGCCGTGCGCGCGTCCAGGAATTCCGGTTCGATCGGCTCGATCTCCGCCACCACGGTCTCGCCGCCGATCACGGCGTCGCCCTCCTCGATGTCGATCCGCAGCGCCCGGCCGCGCACCGGCGCGGAGACCGTGAACACGTCGCGGATGCGGGTTTCGCCCTGTTCCTCGACGGTGACGATCAGCGGCCCCTGGGCGACCGTCGCAATGTCGACGGCCACCGATTGCGGCCGCAGCGCGAAGCCGAGGCCCACGGCCAGAAGCCCGATCGGAACGGCCCAGAAAGCGATGCGGCGGAACACGGGAGACATGGCGGTCACTCTCGGGTTTTCAGAACGGCAATCAGGTCGAGGCGGTCGAGGCGGCGGCGCACCAGGAGGCCGGCCAGCACGGCGGACACCAGAACGGCGATGACCGCGTTGGCATAGGCGGTCTCTCCCACCACGAAGGGCAGGCGGAACAATTCCGTCTCGAAACTCTGGACGATCAGCCAGGCCATGCCCCAGCCCCCCAGACAGCCGAGCGGCAGGGCGATCAGGGTGAGAATGGCGGCTTCGCCCAGCAGGATGTAGGCGATCTCGCCACGGCGAAAGCCCAGCACCCGCAGGGTGGCCAGTTCGCGCCCCCGTTCGGAGAGCGCGACGCGGACGGCATTGTAGAGCACGCCCATGGTCAGCACGCCGGCAAAGCCGACGAACATCGAGGAAAAAATCAGGATGGTGTCGCCCAGGGTCTCGTACAGCTTGCGCAGCGCATTGTCGCGCAGGGTCACGGAGGCAAGGCCGGGCAGTTCCGTCAGCTTGCGCAGCAGGTCGGCCCGCCGGGCCGGGTCGATCAGCAGGTTGGCGGTCTCCAGCACCCTTCCTTCCCCCAACGCGCGGTTGAGCGTGGCGAGGTCGACATAGGCGGGCGTGCCGATATAGGTCTCCATCAGGCCCGTCACCGGCAGGTGGAGGGTCGGCCGGGTGCCGGTGCGGATATGGACGGTGACACGGTCGCCGATCCCGACCCCCAGCTTGCGCGCCAGCACGGTGCCCAGCACGACGCCGCCGCGCGGCACCGGCCAGTTCCAGCCGCGCACGTCGTGGATCACTTGCAGCCGCGCGCCCTCCGGCAGGCCCTGGAGCGCGCCGCGGTGCCGGATCAGCCCGACCGTGAAGTCAGCGGGCGCGGCCCGCTCCGGCTCCACCGCCAACACCCCCGGCAGCCGGGCCAGCGCATGGCGCGTCGACAGTGGCCGCGGCTCGAAAAAGCCGATGGTGACGTTTTGGTGCTGGGACTCGATGAAATGGCTGGTGGCCAGGCGTTGGATCCCGTCCCGCCATTGCAGCGCCATCACCAGGATCGCGACCGCCAGCGACACGCCCACCACCGTGCTGACCGAGCGGACCGGCGCGCGCGCGATCTGGCGCAGGATGATCCGGGTGGGATGGTCCAGGCGACGGGTCACCGTCTCGGGCAGCAGGGAGCCGCCATGGCCCTGCGGCATGGGCGGACGCATCGCCTCCGCCGGATGCAGCGCCACCGCGCGGCGGACAGCGGTCAGCGCCCCGACCAGGGCGGCGGCCAGGCTGACGCCGGCGGAGATGGCAAATCCCGCGCCGCCCGGGTTGAAGGTCAGGAACGGGAACTGAAAGAACGCCGTGTACATCTCGGTGTTCCAGCGGCCGAGCGCCAGGCCGGCCGCCCAGCCGATCAGCACGCCCAGCGCGGCCATGGCCAGCGCCATCATGGCGTAGTGCCACCCCACCTCGGCATTGCGATAGCCGAACGCCTTCATCAGGCTGATCTCGCGCCGCTCCACCTCGATCAGCCGGGCGAGGAAGGTGTTGGTGAGGAAGGCCGCCGCCATCAGGAACACGGCGGGCAGGATCGTCGCCATGGTGCGCAACTGTTCCAGCTCGTTCGAAAGGAACCAGTGCGAGATCTGGTTGGCGCGGGCGATGGCGCCAGTGCCGCCGTAAGGATCGGTCAGCCGGTCCATCCGGTCGATCACCGCGCGCGGGTCGGTGCCGCGGGCCAGGGTCAGGCTGACGCTGTTGAAGGCGCCGTCCAGATCATAGGCCGCGGCCAGCGCCGTCCGCCCCATCCAGACGACGCCGAACCGGGCCTCGTCCGGCATGATCGCGCCGGGCGCCAGGGCGTAGACGAATTCGGGAGACAGGGCGAGGCCGACAATCTTCACCTGCCGCTTGGCGCCGTTCAGTAGCACGCCGAGCCGGTCGCCGACGACAAGCCCGTGTGCCCTGGCGAACGGGGCGAGCACCACCGCCTCGTCGTCCCGGCCGGGTTCGACCAGCCGGCCGGAGGTCAGGGCCAGGCGGTTCAGCCGGGGCGGACCGTGATCGGGCAAGGACAGGAGTTGCACCACCAATGGCTCGGCGACGCCCGGCACTTCCGCGGTGGTAAACGCGCCGATGCGGGTTTCGACGATTGCGACGCCGTCAATGGCGGCGATCCGATCCGCCAGCCGCTCCGGCGCGCGTTTCAGGCCGGCGATGACCTCGCCGAAACCGTAGCGCTGGTAATAGGCGTCGGTGGTGGTGCGCAGCGAGTTCAGGGCGGACAGCGACATGATCAGCAGCGCCACCCCGGACGCCACCACCAGCGCCACCGCGATCACCTGGCCGCGCATGCGCCAGAGATCGCGCAGGATTTTGCGGGTCAGGACCGGCATGCCCTCACCAGCGGATATCGGCCGGCGCCGCGCGTTCGGCGTTTTGCCGGCGCTCGACAATGCGGCCGTCGGCCATGGAGACCACCGTGTCCGCCATGGCGGAAATGGCGACATTGTGGGTGATCAGGGCGGTGGCGGCGCCGATTTCGCGGGTCACGCGGTCCAGCGCCTCCAGTACCAGCACGCCGGTCTGAATGTCGAGCGCACCGGTCGGCTCGTCGCACAGCAGGATGCGCGGGCGCTTGGCGATGGCCCGGGCAATCGCGACCCGTTGCTGCTCGCCGCCGGAAAGTTCGGCCGGGAAGTGGCGGCGCCGGTCCGCGAGGCCGACCAGCGCCAGGGCATCGGCCGGGGGCAGTGGGTCGGCGGCAATCTCGGTCACCAGCGCCACGTTTTCCTCCGCCGTCAGGCTGGCCATCAGGTTGTAGAACTGAAAGACGAAGCCGACATGCTGCCGCCGGTAGCGGGTCATGGCCCGGTCGTCGTCCATGGAAAGCTCCTGCCCCTCGAAATACAGATGGCCGGAGGTGGGCGCGTCGAGGCCGCCCAGAATGTTCAGCAAGGTCGACTTGCCGCTGCCGGAAGGCCCCAGCAACACCAACAACTCGCCGCCGTGCAAATCGAAGTCGACGCCGCGCAAGGCGTGCACGGCCGCCGCGCCTTCGCCGTAAATTCGGGTGATGTCCCGGGCGGCCAGGATTTCGTTGGGGGAGCGATCTGGACGCAATTCCATTCCGGCTCAAAGTGAAGGACGCACGCGATAACAGGCAGTATAACAAGCATTTGCGGTTCTGTTGGCATCGGGTACCGGTCCGCGCCTCGCCGCCAGCAACTGTAGCAGCAACCCGGACCGGGCCGCCAGCGCCCACCCGCGATCAAGGGCCGCCCGGAGTTTCGCCAACGGCCTTATGGGCGCGGCGCCATCCGGCAGGCCGGCCCGGGCTGCGCCTACTCCGCCGCCATCGCCACCTGGCGGCAGAAGCAGGAGGCCTTGACCGGCACTTCCGCACGGGCGGCGGCCAGATCGAGCCGTTGCTTGATCAGCACCGATTCGACCGTCTCGCCCCGCCGGATCAGGCATTCGTGCAGGCCATGCAGCGACCAGAGATTGTCCGGGTGCTGGCAGGCGCGGCTGAGCTTGCCGTCCAGCCCCAGGTCCGAGCGGTAGACGGCCTCCGCCTCCTCCACACGCCCCTGCTCCAGCAACAGCGCGCCGAGCGCGTGGCGCGCCGGCTGCATCCAGCCCCACGGCTCGTCATACGGCAGGGCGTCGTCGCGCGCGACCGACCGGCGGAGATGGTCGAAGGCAACGTCGAAATTGCCCTTGCGGTACTCCAACTCGCCGTTCAGCATCTCCTCCGCAATGCCGAGCAGGTCCAGGACGGTGTTGTTGTGCACCCTGCGCGTGTCCGGCACCCGCGCCTTGGCCGCCAGGAAGTTGGCTTTTTCCGTCTCAGCCGCCGCGACATGGCCCAGCGCCGAATGCGCCACGGCCTTGGCGTAGTGGATCATCGCGACATTGGAGCAATACAGCTCCCGGTCCTCCGGCAGGTCCTGGGCGATGATCTCGTGCCATTTGCCGAAGCGCACGAGAACGTGCTGTTTCATGGTCAGGTAGGCTTCCAGGAAGTCGGCCATCGGCGGCGACTCGACCCGCAGCACGGCTTCCGGCACGCGCGCGATCAACTCCTCCGCCGCCGCGATGGCCGGCGTGTACTGGCCGAGAAACATGGCGCCATAGATCGCGAAGTGAAAATTGTGGATCACGTACATCAGATAGATGCCGGGATCGTCCGAATAGGCGAGGAAGCGCCGGTCCGGCTCCAGCGCCTTCTGGTTATAGACCATGACATCGCGGTAAAAGCCGCAGAGCACGTCGATATGGGTCGGCATATGCACCAGATGGCCGGAGTCCGGCATGATGGTCCGCAGCCTGTCGCCGGCGCGGAGCGCCTTTTCGGGGTGCGGCGACATCTCCATCAGGTGGACGTACAGGTGCAACAGGCCGGGATGCTCCCACGCGCCCGGCATGGTCGCAAACGCATGGTCCATGGTGTCGACGGCTTCCAGCGTACCGGCGTCCTTGAACGGGCCGCCGGTTTCCAGATCCCACATGCGCCAGGGCGTCTCGTTCATGATGGACTCGACGAAGACCGAGCGCACGTCCAGATCGTTCGGATGGGCGTTCAGCAGTTCGCGCATGCGCCTGGTATAGGCCTTGTTCCACGGCATCATGTCGTCCGCCGGCTCCCGCGCCGGATAGCGGACGGTCAGCGCCTCGATCATCGCCCGTTCGATCGGCGTGACGCTGCCGGCATGCGCGAGCGCATCTTGCATGGCGTCATACGCCGCTTCCAGGGCCATGCGCTGACCCTTGGGGTCGTAGAGATCCCACGGCATGTTGTAATTCGGCCCGCTGGCATAGCTGATGCCCCAATGGGCCATGGCGCATTCCGGATCGTGCTCCACGGCCTTGCGGAAGCATTTGATCGACTCGCCATGATTGAAGCCGAACAGCCAGTTCAGGCCGCGGTCGAACCAGACCTGGGCTTCGGGCGACGCGGTGGTGACGGTCCGTGTGTAGGAGCCAAGATCAAAATACGACATTGGGAGCTTCCTTTGCTGCCATCCGCCCGTTCGAAACGCCAGTCTCGAAGATTAGCGGCAGATTTCACGACGAACAGCGCTTTCTTCGCGGAATGGTCGCAGCGGCTCGTTTTGAATTGGTCCAATTCGTGCAACATTGTCTTTTCGCAGCGCTATTCGGCTCTTGAGACGCAGGCTGTTTTGCCGGAAGCGGCGCGGGCCATGGCCGGGGTCTGCGCCGGGCGGGAGCGGCGACGATTGTGCCCTTGCAGAACGGCATCTCGCTACCGACCTTGTGGGTGCTGCGCAATGGCGACGATCGCGCCAAGCCCCGGATTTCCGCCGCGTCGCGGGGGGGCGGGTCGGTCGCATGTCGGCGCGTCGCGCTCGAACAGAACCGGGGGGAAACCCGAAGTCATCCGTGCCCGGCAAGGCGCGAGGTGGGGCGAGCGTTCCGGGAAGGTGATGCCCATCGCACCCCGATAGCGTGGAGAGAGCTTCGGCATGTCACGAACCAATATTTGCCTGTTCTGGGGATTCTGGGGCGCGCTCGCGCTGCTGTGGTTGTCGCTGAATCTGGCGGTGTTCGCGGCCCCGAACTTTTTCGCCCTGCGCGCCTCGATGATCCAGGTCACGGGCGTGATGGCGATGGGGGCGATGGGACTGGCGATGATCCTGTCGCTGCGGCCCAAATGGCCGGAAGCGCGGCTGGGCGGGCTCGACAAGATATACCGGTTGCACAAATGGCTCGGCATCGGCGCGCTGACCCTGGCGGTGGTGCACTGGCTCTGGTCGGAAGTGCCGAAATGGGCGGTGGGGCTCGGCCTTCTGGCCCGGCCCCAACGCGGGCCGCGGCCCCAGATCGACGATCCGGTGCAGGCCTTTCTCGGCAGTCTCCGCGGCACCGCCGAGGGGCTGGGCGAATGGGCGTTCTATGCGGTCGTCCTGCTCTTGCTGATCGCGCTGATCCATCTGATCCCCTATCGCTGGTTCCGCTACAGCCATCGGCTGGTGCCGGCCGCCTTCCTGGTGCTCGTCTTCCACGCCGTCGTCCTGCTCGACTATGCGATGTGGCCGACGCCCCTGGGAATTGTCCTCGGGGTGCTGCTGCTATGGGGCAGCTATGCCGCCATCCTCTCGATTTTCGGCCGGATCGGGGCCGGCCGGCGCGTACCGGGCGAGATTGCGGAAAAGCGCTTCTATGAGGGCGTCCGGTCGCTGGAGACGGTCGTGAAGCTGGGCCCCGGCTGGGCCGGGCACAAGGCCGGGCAGTTCGCCTTTGCCACCTCCAGCGCGTTGGAGGGAGCCCATCCCTACACCATTGCCTCCGCCTGGGACCCGAACGACCCCAAAGTGACCTTCATCGCCAAGGAACTGGGCGATCACACGACCGGGCTGGTGGACCGGCTGAAGGTCGGGCAGACGATAACGGTCGAAGGGCCGTACGGATGTTTCACCTTCGATGACGGCAGGCCGCACCAGATCTGGGTTGGAGCCGGCGTCGGCATTACGCCCTTCATCGCACGCCTCAAGGAGCTGGCGTCGGAGGAGCCGGGAACCGTTCGGCCCGAAATCGACCTGTTTCACACCACGCGGGAGGTCGACGAGCGTGCGCTGGAGCGATTGTCGGCGGACGCGCGGGTCGCCAGGGTCAGGCTCCACCTGCTGATCGACGCGAAGCATGGCCGCCTGACCGGCGAGCGCATTCGCGATCTGGTCCCGAACTGGCGCGAGGCGAGCCTATGGTTCTGCGGCCCCGGCGGCTTCGGAACATCCTTGCGGGCCGATTTCGCCGCGCACGGGCTGCCGGTCGAAGAGCGGTTTCACCGGGAGATTTTCGCATTGCGCTGATCCGGCGGCGGACGTTTGCGCTCCCGCCCGCGCGACACTCCCGGCCGCGCCGACCAGCGCCGCCGACCAGCGCCTTGGCCGGGACGTGCGGCCGGCGTTGACCGGCTGCCGTAACGGGGGGAGACTGAAAAAAACAGCGAACCCTTGCCCGGGAAACAGCGCCCATGCCGTTCTTCGAATCCATGCGGGAGACCGCCGGCCCGCCCAAGGTGTTCGTCACCTACCCGGATCTCTACCGGCCGTGGTCGGAGATGAGCCAGACGCTGATGAACGGCCCCTCGCCGCTCTCCGAGGCCGAGCGGGAGCTGATCCTTGCGCTGGCGGCCGGCGCCGCCGGCTGCGAGTTCGTCTATGTCGCCCATTCCGAAGTCGCCTATGCCTGGGGCATCGAGGAGGGGTTGCTCGACGCGCTGCTGGCCGACATCGACACGGCCCCGGTGGACGAGAAACTGCGGCCACTGCTGAAATTCGTGCACAAGCTCGCCGTCACGCCGAACGCTGTCACCCAGGCCGACGCCGACGCGGTGTTCGCCGCCGGCTGGGACGAGCATGCGCTGCACGACGCCATTGCCGTGACCGCGCGCGCCGCGTTCATGCAGCGGCTGGTCCAGGGCCATGGCTTCATCCCCATGGACCGGGAAACCGCCGCCAAGCACGCGAAGAACCGCGTCGAAAAGGGCTATGTCAACCTCTACCCGGCGTTCGCGAAACCGGCCGACGCGGACTGATCCGCCAGAAAGGCTTGCGCACGATGGACGAACTCCACCCCGACCATGTCCGCCAGATCCGCGACACCGTGAACGCGTTCATGGAGCGGGAAGTGAACCCGCACATGGACGCGATCGAAAAGTCCGGGGACGAGAACCTGCCCTCGAACCGCATTGCGGCCCTGGCAATGGTCCATGCCTCGCAAACGGCAAAGCTGGTGGGGGACAAGGCGCAGCAGATTTTCGGCGGCTATGGCATGGCGCTGGAATACCGGGTGTCGTGGCTGAAATCCTACGCCGACCTGTTCTTCACCGGCGAGGGCTCGGCCAATGTGCAGAAAATCGTGATTGCCGAGGATGCGCTCGGCTACAAGGTCGCCGACCGCCACCACGGCCGCACCGGCCTGCGCGACCCGCGCCGGGACGACATCGCCGACGAGATGACGGCGGCGTAGGGCTCACCCTGAACCAATCGGTTCATCCCATCCCAGCCCAGGCGGGAAAGCGCGAGAGCAATTTCGAGCGCAGTGGCATCACGAGGCGGCTCGGAAATGGCGTCAACACACAATGCTAGAACGTCCGAAGTGAGCCAAGACGAACGGAAAATACTCTAGGTTAAAGAAAGTTTGGGATCGACCACATCACGGCCGCCCCCCTGAAGCGCCACAGAATTTCTAGAGAGATGATATCTCTTTTCATAAGATCGTAACATTATAACCATTGCAGATAATAAATATGCCCATGGCTGAAATGCAACTCCAATAAATGCACCGCCCGACGCGAATACAAGAAGGCAAGTCAACACTGCTCTCCCCAGATCTGACAACCATATCAGTTCCGCATTCCCTCTATTTCGTCGGTAAATGCCATACGACATCTTCATAGCGACCAACAGAATACTGACAAAGATCACAAGCCCCACATAGCCATGCTCTCCCAAAACCTCGAAATAAATGCTGTGGAACGCCCGCGCCCGTCCTTGCCCCGGAATGAAGCCCAGGTTCGCCAGATAGGAGAAAAACCCGCCGCCAAACGGGTGTTCCTGTACGAACCGCAGCGTCCAGCCCCAGACTTCCAGCCGGGTCGATGCCGAGGTATCCGCGGCGGGATGAAGGATGGTATCCATTCGCGCATACCAGGCTTCCGGCAAGGCCATCAGCGCAATACCGGCGACGACCAGGAACACCACGGACAGGCGAATCTTGTAGCGCGAGAACCACCACGTCACCGCCGCCATGACGGCAAAGGCCACCAGCCCGGTCCTGGCAAAACTTCCCACGGCCGCCGCCAGACACAACACAACATATCCCGCCACCGCAACCGTTGCGATCCAGTTGCGCGGCATGATCAGCGTGTGCTTGCGCAGATACAGCACGATCACGATGGCCATCACCGAAAACATCGCCAACATACTGCTTTCCGCAAGCCCAACATTGTTTTGGCCGGCCACCTCGATCTCTCCATAGCCGCCGCCGCCGGACAGGATGGCCTTGAACCCGGCCGCCGCCACCAGCGGCACGGTGCCGACGGTCAGAACGTACAACAGCGCTTCCAGGTGAATGCGGGTGCGGATGACGAACGGAATGAAGCAGGCGAACGCAATCTCCTTGAACGCCCAGTTCCACTTCCACCAAGCCTGTTGCGGATACAAGGCGTTGAAGGTGGTGAGCGTCACCCACAGCGCAAACAGCCCCATCAGCATATGCAGCGCCGTGAACTTGGGCGGCGCCCGCCGGTCCACCACGAAATAGGTCAGCACGGCCGAGACCGCCAGAATCATCGCGATCGGCAAGGGTTTGAAAAAGCCATAGGCCAAATTCTGCGGTTTCAGGATGCTGGCCCAAAAGTATCCCAGGGTCAGCACGAACGGCGCCGCCATGCCAAGCGCCATCACGCCCAGGGAAAAGAGCGCCAGGACGATGTCCTTCATGGGCGCGCAGGCCCGTTGAAGCGCGGCTGGAACCGCCGGCCGGGCCGGGCGGGCGATGGTGTCTTGGCGCGCGAAGACGGCGACTGGACGGACCGCCGGTCCGGCGTCGTCCCGGTCGCCTCGGTGCCGGTCGCCTCGGTGCCGGTCGGAGGCCCGAACCAGGGCAGGCTCTTGTCCAGAATGACCGCCCGAAACAGGATATAGGCGAGCAGGGCAAGGCTCACCGCCAATGTCACAACGTCGATCATTCGAAACCGATCCTCGTGCACCCGCCAAACCGCGCCCAAACCGCAGGGCTCCGCAACGGGGCGCTCGTCATACCCGACTGTTTTGCACGGCAAGGTTTACCAAAATCCCCCCTGCCACCGCAATCGCTACGAAATGTCCGACAGCGAGACGGCCCGTGTCCCGCTGTCGGCGATTGCGGCCTTCCACCCGTGTGCCATGGCCGGGCGATGGCGCGAACGATCAGTTGCGGGTGCGGGCGTAGTCCGCCGCGAACTTGCCGGCGCGCTGGCCGAACACCGCGCCGCTCATCAGGCCGGTGCCGCCGGGGTAGTTCTCGTAAAACAGGCCGCCGACCAGTTCGCCCGCGGCATAAAGCCCGGGAATCGAGCGGTCGGTGATGTCCTGGACCTCGTTCTTGTCGTTGATCTTCACGCCGCCGAACGTGAACGTGATGCCGGTCGTGGTGACGTAGGCGACATAGGGCGGCTTGTCGATCGGCAGCGCCCAGTTGGTCTTGTCCGGATTCAGGCCGCTGGTGGTGACGCCGTCCAGCACCGCCGGGTTGTAGTCGTCGGCCGGGCCGCAGGCAGCATTGTAGGCGTCGATGGTCGCCCGCAGTTTCGCGGGATTGATGTCGAGCCCTTCGGCCAGTTCCTCGATCGTGCTGGCCTCGACCTTCGTCACCTCGCGGATGCGGTATTCGTCGCGCAGGCGGTGGACGGTCTTCTGGTCGAAAATCTGCACCGCCGTGCGGTGCGGCTGGCCCATGATCGCCCGGCCGAAGCGCACATAGGTGAGGTTGCGGTAGTCCTCGCCCTCGTCCACGAACCGCTCGCCGTTCAGGTTGACCATGATGCCGAGCGGGTAGGAATGCTTCTGGAAGTTGTCCAGGATCCAGCGGTCGCCATAGGGCGGCGCCGAGATATCCCAGCCGACCGAATGGCAGCCGCTCCAGTTGCCATAGGCCTGGGCGCCGATGTCCAGCGCCATCTTGATGCCGTCGCCGGTGTTGTGGCGGGTGCCGCGCACGCGGCAGAGATCCCAGCCCGGCCCCAGATAGCGCACGCGCATTTCCGGGTTGCTCTCGAACCCGCCGCAGGCCAGCACGACCGAGCGGGTGGGGATGTCCTCATAGCCGTCCGGGCCGCGCACGGTGACGCCGCTGATCTTGTAGTCCTGATCCTGGATCAGCCTGGTCGCGCCGGTGCCATAGCGGATTTCGATGCCCAGCTTCGCCGCACGCTCCAGCAGGAAGGTCACCAGGCCGGCGCCGCCGCCCACGGCCTCGATGTTCACGCCGCCATAGAAATGCTGCTTGCCGTCCACCTCGTAGGACTGGCGGCCGTACATCGGAATGAAGCGCACGCCGTTCTCGCGCAGCCACGCCATGGCCGGGCGGGACTCGTCGATCAGGATCCAGGCCAGTTCCTCGTTGGCCTGGTGGTGCGTGACCTTCATCAGCGTGTCGTAGAAGAACTGCCGGTCATGGGAGGGCAGGATGATTTTCTCCCGCTCCTCCGCCGTCAGGTCCGGCATCACGTCCTGGCAGACATCGTCGAGCCCGGTGTGGCAGAAGCGGAAGCCGCCGGCGGTGAAATAGGAGTTGCCGCCCTTCTCGTCCTCCGGCGCCTTTTCCAGCACCAGCACGCGGGCGCCGTTCAAATGGGCGTTGATCGCCGCGCACAGAGCGGCGTTGCCGGCGCCGGCAACGACGACGTCATAGGGATTGGGGGAAGGCATCGGGCGTTCGCTCCGTCTGGTGTTCGGCGGGAAAATGGAGAGGGCCGGCGGGGCGGCCTCGTCGGCCGGCATTCTAGCCCCGCTCCCCGCTGCAAACCAAGAGGGCTGCACGGCCGGACGGCGGGCAGGCCGCCGCGCCGGCGGCGCGGCCTCTTACGACGAATGGCGAATGGGCAGGCCGCGAATTGCCCCTAGGGTTCACACTTGGGCTAAAGTAGCATCCAGCTCCCCTGCATTGCTATAATCGCAATCGTCCTGAACCAACCGAGGCTAGAAATTATGGCAGGCTTTCTGATCGTCGACGACCATCCGATGATCCGCGCCGCCCTTGAAACAGCGTTGCTGCGGGCCTATCCGGACCGCCCCGTGCTGCACGCGTCCGATATCGCATCGGCAGAGGGCATTCTGGCGCGAGAAGCCGCGTTGGATCTGGTGCTGTTCGACCTGAACATTCCCGGCGCCGATGGCTTTACCGGCCTGATCCGGCTGCGCAACGCCTTTCCGCGCGTACCGATCCTGGTGGTGACGGGGCATGACGACCCGCCCTACCGGCGCGAGGCCCGGGCGGCGGGAGCGGCGGGCTTCGTCTCCAAGGCGGACGACACGGCCACCATGCTGAATGCCATCGCGGCGGTTCTGGCGGGCGACGGCCACTGGCCGGAAGACGATGCCCCCCCGGCCGCGGCCGACGAGGGCATCGGCTCCGCGCTCGCCTCGCTGACCCCGCAGCAATTGCGCGTGCTGGAATTGCTGGGCGAGGGCCTGCTGAACAAGCAGATCGCGCACGAACTGGACATCGTCGAATCGACGGTGAAGGCGCATGTCTCGGCGATTCTGCGCAAGCTCAACGTCCATTCCCGCACCCAGGCGGTTCTGCTGGCGCAAAAGCTGAATTTCAAGCAACTGGGTTGAGGCTCGCCGCCGGAAACATGCCGGGCCGAAACACGCCGCCGCACAGCGCTTAGAGCGGAGTCTTTTCCCGCCGGCTCACCAGCCCAGTTTCTCTGTCCCCGCGGAGGCGGGGACCCCTGCCTGAGAGGAAAATACACAGTCCGTGTCCTGTGAGAAGCTCTCAGGCACGGGCTCCCGCTTGCACGGGAGATGGGGCAGGAGAGTGGCTCAACCAGGACCGAAAACGCGCGAACATTCCCCTATGATTGGGGCGCCCAGACCTCGACGCTCTGACTGCGTCCGCGGATGGGTTCTTCGGCGAGGCGGGCGAACAGGCCCGTCACCTCGGCGCCCGCGGCCCTGGCCGCGTCGATGGCCGGCCGCCCGGTGACGAAGGTCACGCCGTGCGCCTTGGCGATGTCTTGCAGGCGGCTCGCGACATTGACCGTGTCGCCGGTGATCGTGATCTGCGCGTGATCCCTGCCGCCCAGCACCGCCACCGTCACCGGCCCGTACTGCACGCTGACCCGGAGGCGAAGCGGCTGGCCGGGGAAGACTTCGGACCGGAAACCGGTTGCCGCGTTCAGCAATTGCAGCCCGCACATGAGCGCCGACGCGCCGTCGTCCGGCCGGGGGTCCGGCAGGCCGAAAACGATCAGCGCGCCATCGCCCTCGAAACTGACGATCACGCCGCGATGGTCCGTGGCGCAGTCTTCGTAGAGACGGTGGAGTTCGCGCAGGAACGCGGCGGTTTCGGCCGGGGAGGCCTTCTCCACCAGCGTTGTGTAGCCGGCGGCGTCGACGAACAGCACGCCTGCGTCTTGCGTTCGGCCTTCGAAGGCCGGCCTTGCGCCTTCACTCAGATAGGTGACGAGGACCGGCGACTGATAGCGGGAGAGATTGTGCCGCTCGATCTCCAGCCGGACGGCGAGGCGCCGCTCCGCCCGCAGCCGTTGCGCCATGCACCAGGCGCTGGCGCCCAGCAGCGTCGCCAGGATCGCGGTGGCGTCCAGCCAGAGATTGCCCCGTTCGAACGCCAGTTGAACGGCGGCGGCGCCGGCGAGCCAGACCGCTGCCGCCATCGCAAGGGCCATCGCCGGTGATCGTGCCCGCGCGGCGTAGAAGAGCGCCACGGCCAGGGCAATGGCGAGGGCGGTGCCCAGCACGGCGGTCCGGGGGCCGTGTCGGATCAGGTCGCCGGCAACGAGGTTCGCCGTCAGGGTCGCCAGCACCTCGGCCCCCGGCGTATCCGTGCCGAACGGGGTCGCAAAACGGTCCGACAGGCTTTCTGCCGACGCGCCGATGAAGACGGCCCGGCCCCGGAAGACCGCCGGGGGCGCTCGTCCGTCGAGCACGTCCAGCAGGCTGACGGTGGGAATGGTGCCGCCGGGGCCGTAATGGTCGAGCGGCACCGCGCCGGCACGGTCGGTCCCGATCTCGCGCGGCCCGAGGCGGAGCCCCCGGCCGGGCTGCCACGCCACCTCGCCCCGGGTGAGGTTCAGGAGGCGGCGGGCGGCCTCGACCGAAAGGGCGGGGAGATAGCCTTGCGCGCCGATCCGGAGGGCCAGGGGAATTTCCCGCGCCACGGTGTCGTCGGCACGGGAAATGTTGACATGCCCGAGGGTCGCATGGCCCAGAATCTCCGGCAGCGGTGCGAACAGCCGGGGGGCGGGGCCGGCGCTCGCGGGGCCGCCGCTCGCGGGGGCGTCGATCACCACGCCGAACACGCTTCGTTGCAGCGCGCGAACGAGGCCGGGCGGTCGCTCCGTTGCCGGATTGCGGAGGGCGCTGCCGACGGCGGTGCCGAGGATCACGCGGTCGCCCGGCGCCAGCGCGGCCGCAAGCGCCGCATCGGCATCGGTCCGGTCGAGGAACAACAGGTCGAGTGCGACGACGCGCGGCCCGGCGGAGAGAATGGTCCGCACCGCCGCGGCGATGGCCGCGCGAGGAGGAGGGGACCAGCCGAGCCGGTCGATGGCCGCCTCGTCAATGGCGGCGATGACGACGGAATCCGGCGGTGCTATCGGGCCGCGCAGCCGGAAGCGGAGATCCAGCAGGCGGGCCTCGGCCAGGTCCGTGACCGGATCTCCCGCAAACACGCGCCAGAGCGCGAACACCAGCGCGCCGACGGCGACAAGGACGAGATGGCGCCGGGGGATATGCGGCCGGCGCCGGGACGCCGGGGTCATCGCCATCCCATGCCGAGGGCGTCGACGGATCGGGCGATCCGCGCCGCACCCCAGATCTTCACGGGGCCGGCCGTGCCGTCACGTCCGATGGTGACCCCTTCGTCGGCGTTGAGGTCCACCGGGGTGCCGTCGGCCGGCGCCACGGCGACCCTGCCATCGCGCACGAACACCGCGGTCTCCGCCCCGGCGGCGGTCTCGACCAGCCATTCGGTCGAGCGGGCGGAGGCGATGGCGAGCGGAGTCCGGACCTCGATGCGGTCCCAGCCCCGACCCGGCGCGACCAGGCCAACGACCCCGTCGACCAGCCGGAAAAAGATGCTTCTGGAAGGGCTGGCGAGATCCTGGATATCGAGCTCGGTCGCGACGCCGATCGTGACCGTGATGCCGTCGTTGCACGCGATCTTGACCCGGTCCTTGGGGCCGGTCTTGATCCTGGCCTCGCGGGGAAGCTGCGTGACGATCTTGAGGGGTTGCCACACCCCATTCACGCCGTAACGGGCCTCGCCCTCCATCCCGGTGACGGTGCAGGACCGGGGATTTTGGGCAAATGCCGGGCCGCTGAGACCGGCGAGGAGCATGACGATGGCGAGGGGACACCGGGACGGGATCATAGTGCAAGTCCTCCTCAAGGTCCGGGTCCGAGAATGGTATAGGAACCGTTGGATCGGGTCCACGAGCCTCGCGCCGCCCGCGGCCCCAGTTTGACACCGGTATCCTTTGCACGTCCTCTGGCGCGGCTGCCGATGGACCGATCCGGGTCGATGCGAGCGAGAGAATTTCGGGCTCGTCGGCCAAGTCGAGCCTGGCGAATCTGCGCCCCGTCTTCTCTCTCCGGTTGGTTCTGTTTGGAAGGTTGTCGTCTTCCGGCTCGGGGCGGCTGTGTCGCTTGCGTTGTTGGACGGTAGATCCCCGTCTATGCGTTTAGCCCGTCTATGCGTTTAGCCCGTCTATGCGTTTAGAACGTCGCCGTTAGGAGTAGAAAGAGTGTGTCGTTGTCGGAGGCATCGCGCCCGGTCCCGTCCACATTGCCGCTGCTGCCGTCGAAGCGCGTGTAATGCACGTATTGGAGCGACAGGCGCGGGTTGAACCACTCATAAACCGACCAGGGTTCCTTGTTGAACGGCAGCCAGTCGATCTGGGCGGTAAAGCTGGTGCTCGTCGGCGAGCCGCTGGGCGTGCCGTAGAGCGCGGCGTCGGAGCCGCCCCACAGATGGGATGCCCCGAGGCTGAACTGATAGGTCCCGTCATAGAGGTAGGCGATGCTTGCATCGGCACTGTTGAGCGCCCCGGTGGCACTGTCGGCACCGCCCAGCGTGGCCGACGCCGCCAAGTCCTGCATTTCATGGATCAGCGTGCCGCGTACGGTGACACTGTCGCGGTCACCGACATACTGGTACTGGGCATCGAAGCCCAGGTCGGTGTAGCGGTCCGCGCCGGCGCTCTTCTCACCGTTCGGGTAGAGCGAAGCGTAGAGGCCGAACGTGCCCACCATGAAATTGTTCGTTCCGTCGTCGCGGTGCCATGCGAACCGCCAATAGGGTGCGAGCCCGTTCGATTTCGGGGCGCCGTCGGAACTGACGTCCAGCGCGTTGATCATGTTGCGGGGCAGCGTGTGATAGAGGCCGACCTCGCCATAAATGCTCGAATTCCAGTCGGCAAAGGCACTCGCGCCAATCACGATCTGCCCGAGGCCATCTTTGAGCAGGGGCGAGGCTGCGGGCGTTGGCGCAAGTCCCGATCCGTCGAACGGGAACGACCAGACCGGAGTCGTGTTCCACGGATCGGTCACGGACGGGCTGTTGTTGAGGCTGACGCCGTAAGCGACGTCTTCGCCCGCAACCGTGCCCCGGTTGGCAAATCGCACGTCGATGTTGTCCCAGGCAAAGGCCTTGCCGATGCCGTCATAGGTGCCTTGCACAAAGGCTCCGACCTTGTCGATGACCCGCCCGCCAAAAAACAGGCTGCCCTGGTCCAATGCGAAATTGTCGTTCTCGCCGAAGTCCGGCGCGGCCCCGCCGGATTGGCCTTTGTTCGTGCGGGTGAAGGATCCTTGAAGCCATGCACCGATTTTCTTGTAGAGGGCCGTGTCGACATCCCCATCGACATAACCGTTCATCTTGAATTGCCGTCCGTAAGCGGTTAGTTGCGGATAGACGGTATGGCAGGCGCTGCATTCCAGGCCCGTCTGGCGCGCAAACGGTGGAATGGCATGGGCCGGCGCGCTTGGCGCAAGGACAATGGTAAGAAGAAAAAAACCGCTGACGGAAACAGGAATCTTGATGGGGTGATCTAAGAAAATAGGCATAAGAACCACTCCAAACTGCCGGTGGTTACTGTGGTGTTACTAGGATATATCCCCCAATACTCATTGAACATCTTACGAAAGAGAGTAAGCGGCGAGTTGCCCCCAGGCAATATCGTTTTCCCTCTGGGCAAGCACCGGTGCCAGACTGGGGAGACCCAAATCCAGCAGGGGAGCCCCTTCCTGCCAGGGCATCCGAAGCAGCCGATAGAGGCGTTCGTCGGGGACGATAACCGCCGCCGCTACCACGAGGGTCTGCCAAACCCGAGCCCTTGGCGGCCGGTTCATGACGAGGCACCACAACCGTCTTTTTGCCCGGTGGAGCCCGATCCGAGCGGTTTCGGCAACCCGCTTTGTCGTGGCGCAGCCTAGGCGCCGGACACCAGCGCTTGCCAGGCGGCCGCGACGGTTGCCGGCGTCTCGCCGGCGGCGGCCACATAGCGGTCCGGGCGGACCAGCACGCACTGGTCGCGGTGCGCGCGCAGCGGCTGGAGCGCGTAAGGGTCCGGGCCGCGGGCCGGCCAGGGCCGCTCGGTGCCCCGGCCCATCAGGGCGAACCAGGGACCCAACTCCCGGTCCAGCCGCACGACCGAGCCGTCAGCGCGCTCGACCTGCGGGTTCGGCACCATCGCGCCGACCAGCGAGGCCGGCGGCTGCTCCGGCGCGCCCAGGTCCACGAACAGGCCGCCGTCATAGCGCGGCTTCGGTTTGAATTTCATGTGCAACAGCCAGTCCCGCGCCTCCGGGAAGCGTTGCAGGCCCAGCAATGTGGCGTCGCGCAACTGTTTTTGCTCCGGCCCCAGCGGCATGACGATCTCGCCCATGGCGACGGCCAGGCGGATCATCGCCCGGGCCGGCTCGCGCCGCTCGCGCACATAGCTGGCCAGGATCGCCGGCGGCGCCTCGCCCCGCACCACCATGGCCGCTTTCCAGGCCAGGTTGTGCGCGTCGCGCAGGCCCGCATTCATGCCCTGGCCGGCAAAGGGCGGGGTCAGGTGCGCGGCGTCGCCGGCGAGCCAGACCCGGCCCTCGCCCCAGCGGTCCGCAACGCGGGCGTGGAAGGTGTAGATGACGGCGCGGAGGATGTCCTCCGCCGCCAGCGGCCGGATCGGCGCCAGCAGCCGTTGCAGGGTCGCCAGCTTCACCATCTCCGCCCCGTCCTCGCCCGGCAGCAGCATGAACTCATAGCGCCGGCCGCCGAACGGCGTCGGGATCGAGACCCAGGGCCGGGCCGGGTCGCAATGGAATTGCGACACCGGCTCGTCGTTCGGATCGCGGGCCAGGTCGAGCACGATCCAGTCCTGCGGATAGGTGTCGCCCTCCAGCCGCGCGCCCAGCAGGCCCCGCACCGTGCTGCGCGCGCCATCGGCGGCGATCAGCACGCCGGCGCGGACAGGGTGCGGCCGGCCCTCGTGCAGCAGCGTCGCGCTCACCGCCTCCGCCGTCTGTCGGAAGCCGGCGAGCGTGACGCCCCGCACCAGCGACACTTCGGGCCGCTGCGCCAGGCGTGCGAGCAGGGTCTGCTCCAGGTCCGGCTGGTGAAAGATGTTGCGCCGCGGCCAGCCGTATTCCATCGGCCCCGGTCCGACCTCGGCGAACGGAACGCCGCCTTCCAGATAATAGCGCGAGCCCTCCGAATGCCGCAGTTGCGGCAGCATCGCCTCCGCCTGGCCGCAGGCGTCGAGCGTGCGCAACCCCTCGTCGTCCAACGAGACCGCCCGCGGGATGTCCAGTGGCTCGGGCAGCGCATCCACCAGCAGCGTTTCGACGCCATAGGTCGCCAGCAAGTGCGCGGCAACGAGGCCGGTCGGCCCGGCACCGACCACCAGCACGGGAACGCGATCGGGAAGGGACAAGGCGGGCCTCGACGGTGGAAAGGCGGGGGCAGAGCTTCTAGGATGACGGCAAACGCGCGATCCGAAAAGAGGACTTGGCCCGCATGAGCCCGCCCTGGCACCGTTACAAGGCGCTGACCTTCGATGTCGGCGGCACCGTGTTCGACTGGCACGGCACGATCGCGCCGGCCGTCGCGGCGATGCTGCCGGGCGTCGATGCCCGCGCCTTCGCCAACGACTGGCGCCGCACCATGTTCCGCCTGCTGGCCGAGGTGCGGGCCGGGCGCCTGCCGCGCCACAACTCCGACCGGTTGCACCGGCTCGCCCTCGACCACGTGCTGCCGCGCTTCCCGTCGGCCTTTCTGAGCGAACGGCAGAAGGACGAATTGGCGAGCGCCTGGCACGTGCTGCGCGCCTGGCCGGATGCCGCCGCGGCGATCGAGACCCTGCGCAGCCGCTACACGGTGACGGTGCTGACGGTGCTCTCCTGGCGCTCGGTGGTGGCGTCGTCGAAGGCGGCGGGCATCGGCTGGGATGGTATTCTCTCCTGCGAGTTCCTGCCGGCCTACAAGCCGGAGCGCGCGGCCTATCTCGCCGCGCCGCGCCTGATTGGCTGCGCCCCGCACGAAACCGTCATGGTCGCGGCCCATGCCGACGGCGACCTGGAACACGCCGTCCGAGCCGGCCTCGCCGCCGCCTATGTCGACCGTCCCTCCGAATACGGCGAGACCCGCGCGCCGGCCCTGCCGGAACGGCGCTACTACATGGCGGAGGCGGTGGATTTCGCCGACCTGGCCCGGCAACTGACCGACCCGGACTATTTGAAGGACGCCTGAGCCCATGACCGTCGCCCTCTCGCCCGAAGCGATCCTGCCGCAGGATCACGGCCTGCTCGTCGGCCGGGTGTGGCGGCCCGCGCCCGTGGCCGGCCCCAGCGTCGTGCGCATCGACGGCGGCCGTGTGGTGGACATCACCCGCGCCTTTCCCACCATGGCCGACGTGCTGAACGCGCCTGACCGTGCCGCCCGCGTCCGCCATGCCGCGGGCGAGCCCATCGGCGACCTCGCCGCCCTGCTGGCGGAGAGCGCGCCCGACCGCCGCCGGGGCGCCCATTTTCTCGCGCCCAGCGACCTGCAACCGACCAAGGCCGCCGGCGTGACCTTCGCCATTTCCATGCTGGAACGGGTGATCGAAGAACAGGCCAAGGGCGACCCCGCCCGCGCCGCCGCCCTGCGCACCACGATCCAGCAGCAGATCGGCGCCGATCTTGCCGCCATCGTTCCCGGCTCGGCCCAGGCCGACGCGCTCAAGGCCCAGCTGATCGGGATGGGGGCGTGGTCGCAATATCTGGAGGTCGGCATCGGCCCGATGGCCGAGATCTTCACCAAGGCCCCGCCCATGGCCGCCGTCGGCGTCGGCGCCATGATCGGCTTGCATCCGGACTCCACCTGGAACAATCCGGAGCCGGAAATCGCGCTCGCCATCGCCGCCTCGGGCGAGGTGGTGGGCGCGACGCTGGGCAATGACGTCAACCTGCGCGACGTGGAGGGGCGGAGTGCGCTGTTGCTGGGCCGCGCCAAGGACAACAACGCCAGCGCGGCGCTGGGGCCCTTTCTGCGCCTGTTCGACGAGAGTTTCGGCATCGACGACGTCCGCGCGGCGCACCTGACCCTGAAAGTCTCCGGCGAGGACCAGTTCGTGCTGGAGGGGGCGAGCGACATGCGCGCCATCAGCCGCGACCCGCTGGACCTGGCGGCGCAGACGCTGTCGGCGCATCACCAGTATCCGGACGGCGCCTTCCTGATGTGCGGCACCCTGTTCGCGCCGATCCAGGACCGCGACGCGCCGGGCCAGGGCTTCACCCACAAGCGCGGCGACTGGGTCGAGATCGCGAGCCCGAAACTGGGGCGGCTGGTCAACAGGGTCGGCCTCACCACCGACGCGCCGCCCTGGCGCTTCGGCGCGCGGGCGCTGATGGCGAACCTGGCGCGCCGCGGCATCCCGGTCTGAGGCCGGATCGGGACCGCGGCCGGTCGCCCCTGTGTCCCGGCCGCCGCGGAGCGGTGGGCCGGGACCGGTGTCAGTCTTCGAACACCCCGTCCGCCCGTGTTCGCACGCCGCAACCGGCCCCGGATCGGCGCTCCGCACCGTCCGGGGTACACGGTGCTTGCGTGCCGGGCAGTCGCGGCGGCCGGGAGAGGAGTCTTCCCCCGCTGGCTCACCACCCCCTCTTCCCTGTCCTCGCGGAAGCGGGGACCCATGCCTGAGAGGCCAACACAGAGTCCGTGTCCTCTGAGAAGCGCTCAGGCATGAGCTCCCGCTTGCGCAGGAGAGTGCGGCAACCGTTACCGCAAGTGGCCTAGCTTCGATGCACCGGCCCGTTCGCCCCCAGGCGCACGCCGGGGCGCAGATGTCGGTAGGGCAGTTCCGCCGGGTCTGCCGTCACCGGGCCGGGGGCGGTGGCGATCAGGATTTCGCCGCCATCGAACGTGAAATCCGCGCGGAAATGCACCGACGATTTCAGCACCAGAACCGCCGCGTCTTTCGGCTCCACGCCCACATGGCGGAACATTTCCCGGTCGGCGGCCTGCACCTTGCGGCTGGCGACCACGACGCGGATGTCGTGGCCCGCGAGCCGCAACAGCGCCATCGGCCCCAGATCCATGTCGTTGCCGCCATAAAAGCCGCCGGTGCAGTGAAAGCGGCCGTCGCCGAGGCGCTCGACCTCGGCGCGCAGGCAGATTTTCTCGTCGCCGGGCCAGAAGCCGCCGAAACAGGCGGAAATCTCGCGGCCGGTCCCCGCCGCATGCGCCTTCGCCGCCACGTCCGGGTCGATATAGAGGCCGAGCACGGCGTTCTCCGCCCGTTCGGCCACCAGGGCGGCGAGCATGCCGGCGGTGTTGCCGTCGCCGCCGCCGCCGGGATTGTCCTGCGTGTCGGCGATCACCACCGGATGCACGCCTTGCTCCAGCAGCGTTTTCGCCTCCGCAATGGCGCCGGCGGGCGTGAAATAGCCGCCGTCGAACTCGTCCTCCTGCAGCGCGATGGTGGACGCGGCCGCCTCGGCCGCCGCCTCCGCCCGTGGCGAGGAACTGGCGTAGGCCAGGACAGCGGGCCCGCAGTCGGTGATGTCGGCCGGCGGAAAGCCGGGGGTGAAGGACAGGCTCCAGATCGCCCCGGTCTCGCCCTCCGCCATGGCGCGGTAGACCGAGCGGGCCGGCTCCACCAGCGAGCACTGCCAGTTGATCGAAATCAGGAAGTCCAGCTTGCGCCAGGCCTTGGCCGGCTTGCCCTCGCGGAAGATGCGGGCCATCAGGGCGGCGCAGCGTGCCCCTGTCTCCGCCATGTCAACATGGGGGTAGGTGCGGTAGCCGACCAGCAGGTCGCTGTGCTCGACCATGGCGGCGGTGACGTTGGCGTGCAGGTCGAGGCTGGCGACGATCGGCACGTCCGGCCCGACAATCGCGCGCACCCGGCGCAGCAATTCGCCCTCGCCATCCTCCAGGTGTTCGCAGACCATGGCACCGTGCAGGTCGAGGAACACCGCGTCCACCGGCCCCAGCGCCGCCAGATCCTCGGTCAGCATGCGGACGATGGGCTCGTAGGCGGCTTCCTCCACATGGGCGGACGGGCTGGCATTGCACCAGACCGTCGGCAGCAATTCCCAGTCCGACTGTGCCGCCGCCGCAAACCCGGCCAGCGGAATGTTCTTGCCCGCCAGCGTCGGCAGCATGGCGGTGCCCCGCAGCAACCCCGGCCAACCGTCGGTCCGCTCGAAATGATCGAAACTGGCCCGCGTGGGCGCGAACGTGTTGGTCTCGTGGTGGAACCCACCGACCGCGATGCGCGCCATCCTTTTCTCCACTGTTCTAGTACTTTGGTCGAAAGTTACCGGCAACGCGGTTCGATGGCAAGGCCCAACGCGCCCCGGGGCCTGGGCAGCGTTGACACAGGGTGGTAGGGATAGGCACTACCCTGAGATGTTGCGCGGGAAGGTTGCGGTGAAGCGGTGGATCATGGGGGCGTTGGCGGTGCTGGCTCCGCTTTCGGCCTGGGCGACGGAGCCCGGGCTGGAGGCTTTGCAGACTCCCAGCCGGACATTGATGCTGATCGAGCCGGAAACGGTGGATCGGTCGGTCCCCGATGCGGGGGCGGTATCCGACTGCGGCGGCACGACTTGGTTAACCGACGCCGGCAAGGCCAAGGCCAGGCGCATCGGCCAGCGCCTGCGGGCGGCGGGGCTCGACAAGGCGCCCGTGTTCACGAGCCCGTCCTGCGCCGCGGTGGAGGCGGGGATCGATCTGGGCCTGGGGAAGGTCTCGATCCAGCCCCTGTTGCAGGACCTGCTGAAAACGCCCCTGACGCGCAGCCGGCAACGACAGGAATTCGGGCTGTTTCTCGCCGATTATTACGGCGGACCGCCCTTTGTCCTCATCACCCACCGCAACAACGTCCTGGATCTGAGCGAACTGTACCTTGCGCCGGGCGACGGGATCATCCTGGCCATCGATCTGAACGGCGATGTGCCGTCGGTCCTCGGCAGCGCCAGGTTCCGGTGATCAGGCCGCCGCCATCAACGGATGCCGCTCGGCCGAGGCGTCCGCCGCACGACCCTGCCAGACGATCCGCCCCGCATCCAGGATGGCCGCATGGTCGAAGCGTGCGCCAAGGTCGTGAACGTCCGCCGTGACGATCAACGCCGAGGCGCCCTCGCGGCGGACCAGATGTCGGATCAACTGTTCCATGCTGGCGGCCAGCACCGGGTCCAGGCCGGCGGTGGGGTCGTCCAGCAGCAACAGGTCCGGGTCGCCCGCCACGGCCCTGGCCAGCGCCGCGCGCTTGCGCATGCCGCCGGACAGCGCGCTGGGTGCGGCCTCGCCCGCCCGGGCGTCGAGCCCCACCAGCGAGAGCAGGTGAAACGCCTTTTCCCGCGCCGGACCGGCGAGGGTGCCCTGTCGGCGCAGCGGAAACGCCACGTTCTGCCAGACGCTCATGCCGTCGAACAGGGCGTTTTGCTGAAACAGCACGCCGATGCGCGGGCGCAGATCCCGCCAGTGCCGGACATCGGTTTCGCCCAGCACGTCCACCCGGCCGGCATCCGGCCGCAACAGGCCGGCGGCGCATTTCAGCAACACGGTCTTGCCGCCGCCGGAGGGGCCGACCAGCACCGTCGTGGCGCCCTGCGGCACTTCCAGGTCGACGCCTTGCAGCACGCGCTTGGCACCGAAGGCCTTTTCCAGCCCGGTCAGGGTGAGAGCGGAGGTCATGCCGGCGCCCGCGCGGCGGAGAAGCCCGACATCTCGGCCGCGGCGGCATGGCGCGCGCGCCTCGCCAGGCGGGCGATGGCGACGCTCCGGGACTCGCGCGGGTGGTCGGCCCAATCCTGGCGCATGGCGGTTCCTTGTTCCGTGGCTGCGGTACCGATTTGTAGCACGATGTGACGGCTGGGAGTATAGGGACGGCGGGCGCGGGCGCCCATGCCAATGTTGGTCACAGCCGCCGTTTCGGTCCTGTCGACCCGGCGGGGATGCTGGGTTGATAATCCTGTTGCGGATTGCCGGTTCGGGGAGAAATGATCGGCAAGCCGGAATGGAAACCGTGCGCAGCGGCGGGTGTCGCTGCGCCTTGAGCGGTAGGTTCGCCCGGCTCCTGGTCACACGTCATGCCGTCTTATGCCAATCCGTTCGTTTACGCGCTCGTGGGTGTCTTTTGCCTGCTGGCCGCGGTGTTCGCTTTTCGACCGATGAAGCGTCTGTTCGGCGGGCGCCCCGCTGCGGCGGGCGGTTCGATCTCCGTCGCCGCCGAAATGGCCGTGGTGGCGTGGATGGCGCTGCTGATTGTCGGCATCTCGCTGGTCGCAAATGCGCTGCTCTGAGCGCCGGTTGCGGCGGAGGCTGTTCGCCTCCGCCGCGCGCCAAACAGCGGGGCCGATCGCCGGCTTGAGTCGCCAAGCGTCCCAGCCCCAACCGTTCGACGTCCGGTCTCACTCCTGACCCGGCCACCATACGCGTTTGCCCGATTGTACCCGGTGACCGCCGTCACAGTGTGTGCGGATCGCCCGGCGGCGCACGCGGGGCGCCGCTCGGCAGGGTCCCTTGTGAACGGTCCCGATGAAGGGTCTGGCGGTCGCGGCGGGAAGGCTTTTC
Source organism: Alphaproteobacteria bacterium (assembly GCA_020638555.1). Lineage (NCBI taxonomy): Bacteria > Pseudomonadati > Pseudomonadota > Alphaproteobacteria > Alphaproteobacteria bacterium. The sequence continues at coordinate 384,319 of JACKII010000002.1, forward strand.
AATGGCGGGGCCACCCGCAACGGAGGACCGCGCCCCATGAAAATCACCGACGTCACGCTCACCCTGTTTGCCTGGGACGACATCCCGGCGACCCAGTACGGCCAGCACACCGGCAAGTTCGGCGGTTCCTCGCAAATGGGGCTGCTGCGGATCGAGACCGATCAGGGCCTGACCGGCCATGCCTTTCTCGGCTCGTCCTCCCGCGGCGGCCAGATGGACGGGCAGTCGCTGATCGCCTATCTCAAGCCCATCGTCATGGGCCAGAACCCGCTGGAGCGGGAACGGCTCTACAAGGCCATGTACCGCCGCGCGCGCATGACGACGCTGCGCTGCATCGGCGCCGTGGACGTGGCGCTTTGGGACATTGCCGGCCAGGCCGCCGGCCTGCCGATCTGCGACCTGATCGGCCGGTTTCGCTCGTCCTGCCCCGCCTATGCCTCCAGCGCCGTGCTGGCCTCGCCGCAGGCCTATGCCGAAGAGGCCGTCCGGATTCGCGATGCCGGCTGGGCCGCCTACAAGATCCATCCCCCGACGGTGCCGGAGCAGGACATTGCGGTCTGCAAGGCCGTGCGCGAGGCGGTGGGCGACGACTACCGGCTCATGCTCGATTCGACCTGGTGCTATGACTACCCGCAGGCGCTGCGGGTCGGGCTCGCCATCCAGGATCTGGGCTTCTACTGGTACGAGGATCCGTTGGACGAGGAAGACCTCACCAACTACATCAAGCTGCGCCAGCAATTGCGCATACCGATCATGGCGACCGAGTATTCGCCCGGCGGCCTCTATTCCTACGCCCCCTGGCTGCTGACCCAGGCCACCGACTATCTGCGGGGCGACGTGGCGGTGAAGGGCGGCATCACCGGCATTCTCAAGGCGGCGCATCTGGCCGAGGCCTTCAAGATGAATTACGAAATCCACCATGGCGGCAACTCGCTGAACAATGTCGCCAACCTGCACGTCACCATGGCCATTCCGAATTGCGAGCTGTTCGAGGTGCTGATGCCGGCCGAGGCGCAGAAATACGGCCTGGTCGACGAGCCCGCGCCGGACGCCAATGGCCTGGTCCACGCCATCGACAAGCCCGGCCTGGGGGCGGAGATCGACTTTGCCCTGGTGGAAAAGAAAACCGTGGCCGTGTTGCGGTAGGGGCGGAATCACCCCAAATACCAATGGTCCGCCGGCGCCCGCAGCGGATCGTGTCCGGTCCGCGGGACGGCCGACTGGTCAGACATGGCCGTTTCGGCTATCACCGCCTCGTCGAAGGCAACTGAGGTTTTTCTTTCATGCGCCGCACGCATCCGGAATCCGGGGATCTCGACCATATCGACTGCTGGGTGTTCGATCTGGACAACACGCTTTACTGCTCGCGCAAATACGACCTGTTCCCGGCCATGGGCGCGAAAATGGAGCTGTATCTGCAGCGCACGCTGGGCATTTCGCGCGAGCAGGCGCAGCAATTGCGGGCGCAGTGGAGCACCGACCACGGCACGACGCTGCGCGGCCTGATGATCGAGCACGGCCTGGCGCCGGATACGTTTCTGGAGTTCGTCCACGACCTGGACCTGGACCAGATCCAGCCGGAACCGGCATTGGACCGGGCCATCGCCGCACTGCCGGGGCGCAAGGTGGTGTTCACCAATGCCACGGTGAAATACGCGGTCGACATCATGGACCGGCTGGGTGTCTCCGCCCATTTCGACCACATCTTCGATGTCGCCGCCGCCGACTATGTGCCGAAGCCGCAAATGCCGGCCTATGACCAGTTTCTGAAGGCCACGGGCGTCCGGCCCGAGCGCTCCATCTTTTTCGAGGACATGGCCCGGAACCTGGCGCCGGCGGCACAGATCGGCATGACCACGGTCTGGGTCGAGAACGAGCGCGCCAATGCGGGGCCGACGCCCGCCTGCGACCACATCCACTATATCGCCGAGGACCTGACCCGCTGGCTGCAAGCCGCCGCCGCCAGCCGCTGAGGCGCGGCCGGCGGGGCGAAAACGGGGAGGGCGCTCAGAAGCTGGCGCTGACGGTGAACACCGCCGTCGGGTCGCCGATGGAGCCGTTCAGGTCGTTGTCGATGTATTGCAGTTTCAGCGTGATGAACTTGTAGCTGGTGGCGATGCCCGCGCTCCAGTCGTGGTAGCTTCGGGTGCCGAACGCGGCCTCGTCGTCGATGGAGTTGTAGCCATAGGTCGCCGACAAGGTCAGCGGCAGGGGCAAGCCCAGTTCGGGCGTGTATTCGGCCGAAAGATGCGGGTAGTAGAAATCGCCGCTGGAGGCGAAATAGTCCGGCGAATAGTTGAGGCCAGCTCCCAGTGTCAGGCCATCCATCGGGCTGTAGCTGAGATCGATCTTGCCTTCGAAATAGTCGTAGTCCAGCCCGGACGAGGCGCCCGGATAGGTGTAGTAGATCAGGCCGACATCGATGCCGACGCCCATGTATTCGGCCGTGACGCCGCCGTAATAGTCGATTTCCACCTGCGCCTGGTCGCCATCCTGGAAGTCGACATTGGACGCCCAGATACCGGCATAGAGGCTGATCGGGTCCGCAATGGCCAGGCTGTAGTCGAACCCGCCCTGGATGGCCGGATTCTTGTCGGTCTGGCTGATGCCGCGGAAGCGGTAGTCGGTCGTCAGCGCGACATTGGCGGAGAATTCGCCGGGAATGGTGGGGCCGGCCTCCTCGGCCAGGGCCGGCGCGGCGCCGGCGGCGATCACCAGCAGCGGCAGGCAGGTCGCCGCGGCGGAGAGAGTGCCCAAGGTTTGGGCGAATCGTGTCACGAGCATGTGCAAATGCGTCCATATTTGGCAATTAGGGAAATTGTTACTTCCCATCATTTGCAATTATATAATATAAAATGTCAGTAAGGATGGTAATATTGACGCAAGTATTTTGCGTTTATTTTGTGCATTGCGCGCTGCAAAAGCGGGCAAATGCCTGCCGTTCGACCGGCGATGCATGTCGTTGACAGGGGGCTGGCGCTCCGCCAAGTTCCGCCGCGACATTCATGCCCCGACATCTGACCAGAGGACGTTCCCGCCATGGCTGGCTCGTTTGCCGATCTCGCCCAAACCATCGATCAGGCGTGGGAGGACCGCGCCGCCATCTCCGCCAGCACCCAGGGCGCGGTGCGCGAGGCCGTGAACGAGGCGTTGGACGCCATGGACAGCGGCAAGGTCCGCGTCGCCGAGAAGATCGGCGGCGAGTGGGAGGTGCGGCAGTGGTGCAAGAAGGCCGTGCTGCTGTCGTTCCGCCTGAACGATTCCGCGCCGATCAAGGGCGGGCCGGGCAACGCCACCTGGTTCGACAAGGTGCCGAGCAAGTTCGACAACTGGGGCCAGGCGGAATTCGCCGCCGCCGGCTTCCGCGCCGTGCCGGGCGCGGTGGTGCGCCACTCCGCCTTCATCGCCAAGGGCGCGGTGCTGATGCCGTCCTTCGTCAATGTCGGCGCCTATGTCGGCGAGAACACCATGGTCGACACCTGGGCGACCGTCGGCTCCTGCGCCCAGATCGGCGCCAACTGCCACCTCTCCGGCGGCGTCGGCATCGGCGGCGTGCTGGAGCCGTTGCAGGCGGAGCCGGTGATCATCGAGGACAATTGCTTCGTCGGCGCCCGCTCCGAAGTGGCGGAAGGCGTGATCATCCGCGAGGGCGCGGTGCTCTCCATGGGCGTGTTCATCGGCGCGTCCACCAAGGTGATTGACCGCCACACGGGCGAGATCCACATCGGCACCGTGCCGTCCTATGCGGTCGTCGTGCCGGGTTCGCTGCCGCAGGGGCCGGACAAGCCCAGCCTCTATTGCGCCGTCATCGTCAAGACCGTGGACGAGCAGACCCGCGCCAAGACCTCCATCAACGACCTGCTGCGCGACTGAGGGCGGGAGGCCCGCCGGCCATGCGATATGCCACCGACCCGGTCCAAATCCTGCAGGACCTGATCCGCTGCCCGAGCGTCACCCCCGTCGACGAGGGCGCGCTCGGCGTGCTGGAGCGCGCGCTGGAGCCCATGGGCTTTGCCTGCGAGCGCATGCCGTTCTCGACGCCGGGCACGCCGGACGTGGACAATCTCTATGCGCGGCTCGGCAGCGATGCGCCGCCGCTCTGCTTTGCCGGGCACACGGACGTGGTGCCGCCCGGCAATCCCGACGACTGGAGCCACCCGCCCTTTGCCGCCGACATTGTCGGCTCGGACGGAAACAAGGTGATGATCGGGCGGGGCGCGGTGGATATGAAGGGCGCGATCGCGGCCTTCATCGCCGCCGTCGGGCGCTATCTGGAGGAGAAAGGGCCGCCGGCCAACGGCTCCATCGCCTTCCTGATCACCGGCGACGAGGAAGGGCCGGCCCATAACGGCACCAAGCGCATGCTGACCAAGCTCGCCGACCGCAGCGAGAAACTCGGCGCCTGCATTGTCGGCGAGCCGACCAACCCGAACCATCTGGGCGAAATGCTGAAGATCGGCCGGCGCGGCTCGCTATCCGGCATTTTGCGGGTCGACGGCGTGCAGGGCCATGTCGCCTATCCGGCCCAGGCGAAAAACCCGATCCACCCGCTGGTCCGCATGCTGAACGAGATCACGGCGGAGCCGCTGGACGAGGGCTCGGACCATTTCCAGCCGACCTCGCTGCAACTCACGTCGGTGGATGTCGGCAACCCGACCCACAACCTGATTCCGGCCAAGGCCAAGGCGCATTTCAACGTGCGCTTCAACGACCTGCACACCTCGGCCGATGTGGAAGCCTGGGTGCGGGAGCGGCTCGACCGGGTCGACTTCCCCTATGACCTGGAGGTGATGGTCAGCGGCGAGAGCTTCCTCACCCCGCCGGGCCCGCTCTCCGACCTGGTTGCGTCGGCGGCCAAGGCCGAGACCAACCGCGATCCGGACCTGTCCACCACCGGCGGCACGTCGGACGCGCGCTTCATCAAGGATTATTGCCCGGTGATCGAGTTCGGCCTGATCAGCGAATGGGCGCACAAGGTCGACGAGCAGGTGCGGCTCGACGAACTGGAAGGCCTGACGCGGATTTACCGCCGTTTCCTCGACACCTGGTTCGCGCGGGCATAGGGGCTGCTGGTGGCGGCGACGACACTCCAGGAGCATTTGTGGGTCGCCTTCCGTCTGGCGCGGCGCGAGGGGCAGGCCGTCGACGAGATCGCGAACACCCAGGCAGCGTTTTGGTACAGCTTCCAGGCCGCGTTGATAACGCTGCCGATGATGGTGATCACGGTTCTGCTCGACTATGGCGGTTTTCCGGGGGCTCTGGAAATGCTGGCCGAGGTGGCGCTGTTCGTGGTCGGCTGGCTGCTGTTTCCGGTGGCGATGCTGGAAATCGCGCCCGCCATCGACCGCATGCAGTTCTACTGCCGCTACATCGCCGCTTCGAACTGGTGCAGCGTGTTCGAGGATGGGCTGCTGACGCTGGTTGTCGTGTTGCGGGCCCTGGACGTGATCCCCGGCGCCATCGGCGGACTGTTGTTCTTTGCCGGTGTGGTGTGGGTGTTTTCGTACCAGTTTTTCGTCGCGCGCAATGCCTTGCGGATCGACGCCGGCGTGGCGGCGATGATCATCGGCGCCCGGCTGCTGCTAGCCATCGTCCTGTTCATCGCCCGCGGGATCATCGGGGGGGCGTAGCGCCTCCGGCGGGTAGCGCACTTCCAGAAAATACAGCCCTGTCGGCGGCGCGGTCGGGCCGGCCGCGGCCCGGTCCCGGGCGGCGAGCGCGGCGGCAACATCGTCCGGCGTCCACTTGCCGTCGCCCACCTGTTTCAGCGTGCCGGCAAAGATCCGGATCTGGTTGTGCAGGAAGCTGCGCGCCTCCGCCTCGATCCAGATTTCCTCGCCGCGGCGGCGGACGTCGAGCCGGTCCAGCGTCTTGAGCGGCGACTTTGCCTGGCACTGGGCGGCGCGGAAGCTGGTGAAGTCGTGGCGCCCCACCAGGCGCTGCGCCGCCCAGTGCATGGCCTCGGCGTCCAGCGGCGTGCCCACATGCCAGACCAGGCCGCGTTCCAGCGCCGGCGGGGCGCGGCGGTTCAGGATGCGGAAGCGGTAGGCGCGGCCGATGGCGCTGCGCCGGGCGTCGAAGTCCGGGCGGGCGAGGGCGCAGTCCAGGGCCGAGATCAGGGCCGGGCGCACATGGTGGTTGACCGCATTCTGCACGATCCATGGCGGCCGGTTCTGCCGCAAATCCACATGCACCACCTGGCCCAGCGCGTGCACGCCGGAATCCGTGCGGCCGGCACAGACCACCGTGACCGGGCCGCCGTCGAGCGTTTCGAGGGCGGCTTCCAGGCGCGACTGCACCGTCTCGACGCCCTCCTGGCGCTGAAAGCCGGCAAAGGCGCCGCCATGGTATTCGATGGTGAGGCGGTAGCGGGGCATAGCGGATCGTACGTTGACCATTTCATCCCGAGTAGGGCCGAAGGCCCGTCTCGATGGGGCCTCGATCCGACGGCTACGCCGTGTGCTCGGGGGGAAGCGGGGTGGAGGGAAGGTCCAGGCGAGTCCCGGCCGGCAGGTCATAGCCCCGCAGCAGGTCGGCCGCGGCCATGGGGGCCTTGCCGGGGCGTTGAATTCGGGTCGGGCGCAAGCCGCCGGTGCCGCAGGCGATGGTGAGGGAGTCGTCCAGCACCGTGCCGGGCGCGCCCGTGGCGTCCGACACGGTTTCGGCCGCCGAGACCTTCAATACGGTATCGCCATGCAGAAACCATGTGCCGGGCCAGGGCGTCAGCGCGCGCACCTGACGCTCCAGGTCGACCGCCGGTCGGCGCCAGTCGAGCCGGCCGTCCTCGCGGGTGAGCTTGGCGGCATAGGTCGCGCCCTCGGCCGGTTGCGGCGTCGCCGTGAGCGTCCCGGCTTCCAGCCGCCCGAGCGCGTCCACGATCAGGCGGCAGCCGAGCGCGGCCAGGGCGTCGTGCAGGCTGCTGGCGGTGGTCGCCGCGGTGATCGGCACGGCTTCCCGGAGCAGCATGGCGCCGGTGTCCAGGCCCGCATCCATCTGCATGACGGTGACGCCGGTTTCGGCATCGCCCGCCAGGATCGCGTGCTGGATCGGCGCGGCGCCGCGCCAGCGCGGCAGCAGCGAGGCGTGGATGTTGAGGCAGCCAAGCCGCGGCGCGTCCAGCACCGGTTGCGGCAGGATCAGGCCATAGGCCGCGACCACGGCCACATCGGCCCGCAGCGCGGCAAAGGCCGCCTGGTCCTCCGCCGCGCGCAGGCGGCGCGGGGTGCGGACTTCGATGCCGTGGCTCTCGGCGAAGGCGTGCACCGGGCTTGGGCGCAGCTTGTGACCGCGGCCCGCCGGCCGTGGCGGCTGGGAATAGACGCAGCACACCTCGTGCCCCGCGTCCAGCAAAGCCGCCAGCGGCCCGACGGCGAAGTCGGGCGTGCCCATATAGACGATGCGGAGCGCCATGAGTCCCGCCTTACGAAGCCTTCTGCCGGCCCAGCTTCTCGGCCTGCTCGCGCAGCAGTTCGGGTTTGACCTTGGCCAGCTTGCGCAGGGTCAGTTCGCGTTTGATGCGGCTCAGATAGTCCACATGCAGCACACCGTCCAAATGGTCGATCTCGTGCTGGATGCAGCGGGCGAACAGGCCGTCCGCCTCGATCTCGTGCGCTTCGGCGTTCTCGTCCTGATAGGCGACGCGGATTCGGTCCGGCCGCTCCACGTCGACGAAGATTTCGGGCAGGGACAGGCAGCCCTCGTTCATCAGGATCACCTCTTCGGAAGCCCAGGTAACGGTCGGGTTGACCATTTTGTGCGGCCGCGGGTCCTCGCCCTCGCGCGCGACGTCGACGACGATCACGCGCCGGTCGCTGCCGACCTGGGGCGCGGCGAGGCCGATGCCGGGGGCCTCGTACATGGTCTCCAGCATGTTCTGGAGCAGGGTGCGGACGGAATCGTCAATTTGCTCGACCGGCTTGCACGGCGTTTTCAGCCGGCGGTCGGGGGCGATGACGATGGGCAACAGGGACATTCCGATGGGTTCCTCCAGGCGAATCTGTTGCTAGCTATGGTGGGAATCCCTCCGGGTCAAGGATGCAGACGATCGCGTGGCCATCTCTCAACATGCCGTTAGCGGAGGCCTGGCCGTGGCTGGCCGGGCTGGCGGCGCTGGTGCTGGGCTTTTGGCTCGGCCGATCCGGCCGCCGCGACGGCCGCCTGGAGGCGGCGCTGGAGCAGCGCCTCCAGGCGCAGGAACGCGCGCTGGGCGAGACGCTGGCCCGCTCGCTCGACCGGGTCAGCGCGCGGGCGGCCGAGGGCGAGCGGCGCGGTGCGGCGGACGCGGCGGCGTTGCGCACCCAACTCTCGGGCCTGACCCGGCAGCAAGAGGGCGTCGGCCAGGCGCTGGGCGCCTTGCAGCGGGTGCTGGACAGCAAGCAGGCCCGCGGCGCGTTCGGCGAGGTGCAGTTGGAGCGGCTGGTCTCCGACCTGTTGCCGGCCTCCGCCTTTCGCATGCAGGCCGCGTTGGGACCGTACCGCGCCGATTGCCTGATCCGCCTGCCATTCCCGCCGGGGCCGGTGGCGGTGGATGCGAAATTCCCGCTGGAGGGCTACCAGGCCTGGCAGGCGGCGCAGGGCGACGCCAAGGCGGCGGCCGTGGCGCAACGGCGCTTCCGCCGGGACGTCGCCGCCCATGTGGAGGCGATCGCGTCCAAATACATCCGCGCCGGCGAGACGGCGGATTTCGCGCTGATGTTCGTGCCGTCCGAGGCCGTGTTCGCCGCGGTGCACAGCGAGTGCCGGCCGGTGGTGGAGGCCGCCGAGCGGGCGCGGGTGTTCCTGGTGTCGCCGGGGACGCTCTGGCCGCTGCTAAACACGCTGGCGGCGGTGCTGCGCGACGTGCGCTTTGCCGCGAACACGGCGGCGATGCAGGCGCAGGCCACCCAACTGGCGGCCGATGCGGCCACTCTGGCCGACCTCGCCGCCAAGGCCCAGCGCGACTGGAGCCGCCTCGGCCAGGACGTCCAGGCCCTGATGCGCCGCGCCGACGCCCTGGCGCTCGCCGGCAAGGCGTTTGCGGAAGGGGGAGCGGTGGCGGACACGGGGGCCGCCACCGAATTACGCGCCACAGATTGAGCTGCGCCCGTGCGAGGGCCGGTTCACCCGGTCGCGGGTGCAATGCCCTGCTGCTGCCGGAAAAAGTCGCGCACCTTGGCGCGGCTGACCTTGCCGTTCTCGGTGCGGGGCAGGTCGTTCACGGCCGTAATGATGAGTCTGGCCCGGAATATAGACCAGCGCGTCAGAATTTCCGCCCTGACCGTCTCCAAGTCGGCATTGTCGGCCAGAACGAGAGCGACGCAAACCAGGTTGCCGCCGTCGCTTGCCTTGATGCTAACCACTGCCGCATCCCTGACGCCCGACCCGGTTCTGAGGACGTCTTCCAGAACCAGGGGCGACTCCTTCACGCCGCCCAGGAAGACCATGTCGTCGGCACGCCCCAACAGTTGGACCTTGCGCGGGCCGGTCATGATGCCGGCGTCGCCGGTGTAGAACCAGCCGTTGCGGAACCATTTCCCGGTTTCTTCTTCGCTCTTGTAATAGCCGTCGATCATGCTGGGCGTGCGGACGGCAATCCTGCCGGCAACGCCGTCTGGAACCGGTGCGCCGTATTCGTCGTGCAATTCGAGATCAACGCCCGAAACGACAGAGCCATTGTCGGAGTCCATCATCTTCATGAGGAATGTAGCTTCATTGCTCCCCATAAATGTTAAGATATTTTCCGTCAATTTGGATGTTACGAGTGTTTTTTGGGGAATGGACAGTGCGGACCCGGCGAGTTCAATGCTTAATTTTGGGTAAATCCGATTCTCTTCGGGCAAGGCGGATACAAGCCATTCGATCAGGCCCGTCAGCATCCATATGTGAGTGGGGATTTGTCGGTCGATGGCTTTGGCGGGATCGGAAGCCCTGTGCACGGTTGCACCCAGGCAAATGCAAGTTTGGCAACGGACAAGGATGGGGTTGATGTGGAACGTCGCCCCGACAAGGACGAGACGCGTTGCGGCGGTCAGGCCAATGATGCGAATGCATTCGGTGATGTAGGCTTCTTGGTTCCTCCGCGTTCGCGGAATCAACTTCGGAATCCCCGTCGATCCGGATGACCGGGTGATCCGCACAAGGGCGTCCAGGTCCGGCGTCGTCACCGGCTGCGTCTGCGCCAGCGCCAAATCCATCCGCAATACGGCGTAGGCCCAGTCATCCGTCAGGCAGTGATAGGGAAACGGCGGCTCATCATCGACGGCCGCGTTGGTCAAGCCGACGTCCACATGCTGGTAGAGATAGCCGGCCTGCTTCCAGTTCCTGGCATTGTCGGATACCGACACCGCACCGAGATTCTCACAGCCTATGGTCAGCAGCCATTCGATGTAAAAATGGGGATGATGGATGGTGACGACCTGCCCACCACGGATGCCCAATTCGGCCAGCGCCTTGGTGAAACGCATCGCATCGGCGGCAAAGCGACCATAGGTGATCTCGCCGTCGTCCAGGATCAATGCCACCCGGTCGGGCTGGATGGCGGCGTGATACTGCAAATGCTCGAATGTGGTCGCAGGGGGGCGGGGCATGCGCGTGTCTCTCCCGAGGGCCGATTTCCAATCGATATCCCATCGGGGCAAATTGCGTAATTCAGCGAACTACGTAATTTCCCCAAGGTCGGGTTTGTCGACACCACATCCGACGCGGATGCATCGCGCCGCCACCGCCCCGCGCGCTACAGATTGAGCCGGGCCCGTGCCAGTTGCGGCACCAGCAGGCGGTCTGCGATGAATTTCAGGCTCTTGTCCTCTCCGGCGCTGGCGCGGTCCCGGCAGGCGAGCAACAGCTTGCCGGCCCGGGTCTGGCCCCAGAACCAGTCGAGCACGTCCACATGGCTGCCGCCATGGCCGGGTTGGGCCGTCGCGGCTTCCTGGTAGAAGGCCTGAAGATCGTGGGTGATGCGCTTGAACGCCTCCGCCGCGGCGACGCCTTCCAATGGCGAGTCCGTGGCTCCGCCGGCGGCGAAACCGGCAACATAGTCGGCTGCCGCGTCGATGGAGAGGCCGGACTGGCCGTAGGTGGTGCGGCCGCGCCGCTCCTCCGCCAGCGCCTGCCAGGGTTTGAGGCTGGCGATCTCGCGCTTCAGGGCGGCGGCGGGCGTTTCCTCGCCGGCCGGGGCCGGGAAGCTCACCGGGCAGACCCAGGCGTCGCCCTCGTCGTCCGCGGCGCGGGTCGGCGCGTCCTCGGCATGGTCCGCCAGCACCGGCCCGTCGGTGCGCTCCAGCAGGGCGAGGGCGGCGCGCAGCACGCGGGTCTGGAACGCCGCATCGTTCGGCACGCCCAGCGGGCGACCCAGTTCGTACGGCACCCAGAGCGCGCGGGGCGGGCGCATTTTCTCCGTGTGCAGGCGAACCAGGCTGATCGAGACGGTGGGCAGGCCGGCCCGTTCCAGGTAGTGACCGATCGCGCTCACGGCGCGGGTGCAGTTCGGTCAGACCGGGATCAGGACGACGGCGTCGACGCCATCGGCCTTGAGCGGGCCGATCAGGCTCTCCACGGCGGGCTGCATCAGCTTGGGGTCCGACGCGCCCATGAAGGAATAGTGGAAATCCGCCACCGAGCCGATCTCCCCCGCCGCCGCCAGTTCGCGCAGGCGGTCGATGGGGAAGACGATGTTGACGTCTTCCTGGAAGCCGGTGCGGTCGTAGTTGACCGAGATATGGCTCATGGTGAGCTCGCCCGGCGGCAGGTCGGCCGGGATGACGCGATAGTCGCCGTCGCCGACGCCGAAGCCGGCATCGCTTTTCCGGCCGAGGCCCGCGGTCGAGATGATCGCGACCCGGCGCCGGCTTGGCGGCGGGCCGGCAACACAGGGCGTCTCGCCCATGTCCTCGCAGGGCAGGTTCAGCAAATGGGCCGCAAATTCGGGCGGCAGGTCTTCGATACGGGCCACGGCTCCGGTCCTCCTTTCAATGGGTTGGGGACGGGGAAGACCCTAGGGCAGGCACGGCCGCAGGGCCAGAGCGGGACCGTGCGTTCCGCTCACAACACCCGTGCGCACGGTCGCCGAACGGCGCGGACCGCCGCGCACGGGCGATGCCGCCTTGCCTCAGAGCCGGTCGACCAGAGCGCCGAACGCCTGCGGGTCCCTGACCTCGAAGATTTTGCCCTGCAATTCGGCCAGGCCCATGTCGCGCCAGAGGCGGAAGGTCTTGTTGATGCTCTCGCGCGTGGCGCCGGTGATCTCACCCAGTTCGCGTTGCGAGAGGGCGAGGGGGATGTGCAGCACGCCATGGGTTTCTGCGACACCCGCCTGTTCGCCCAGAGCCAGCATGACCCGCGCCAGCCGGGATTCCAGGCTGCGCAAGGCCAGGTCTTCCACCTGTTCGGTGGTGCGGCGCAGGCGGAAACAGAGGAGGCGCATCAATTCCAGGCACAGATCGACCCGCGCCCGCAGGAACGGCTCGAACTCGCGGCGGTAGAGCACCAACAGCTTTGTGTCTTCGACCGCTGTGGCGTCGGCGGTGCGCTCGGCATGGTCGAGCAGGGCGATTTCGCCGAAGGACTGGCCCGGGCCGATTTCGTTCAGGATGACTTCCCGCCCTTCGAGGGAGACGGAACTGATGCGCACCCGGCCCTCTACCACCAGCATCATCGATTCCGCGGGCTCGCCGCGGCCGAAAATCAGCGTGCCGCGGTCGACATGGCGCGAGCGGCAGATTTGGCTTAGCGCCTTCAGATCGTGGTCGTTCAACGATTCGAGCAACTCGCATCGTTGCAACAGCCGCGCGGTCTGACCCAGAGCCGAAGGCGGGCCGCCAGTCATCGTTCTTCCTCTTCCATCCTCTGCCTGCTGCGACTTGGTTTTCCGGAAGTTTTCCGGATTATCGCTTAGCGGCTACGAATTGTTACCATTCGCCGATCCAGCATGCGCCGTAGCCAGTACGCACGCAAGCCTGCGCCCGCCACGATCCTGGACCGAACGGGGAACCGGAGCTTATACTTTCGACCACGCCCAGCGCAGCCAAGCCGGAGAATGTTCCCATGAGTCCCGATAGCGGTTCGGTCATCGCCCCCTCGGCCCCGCCCACCGAAGACGAAATGATCCCGGTGCTGGATGTCGGCCCCTATCTGCGGGGCGAACCGGGGGCGCTCGCAGCGCTGGCGGACGCGCTGCGCGACGCGCTGGAGACGGTCGGCTTTTACTACCTGACCGGCCATGACGTGCCGCTCGCGCTGATCCGCGACGTCTTTGCGGCCTCCAAGCGCTTCCACGCCCAGCCGCTGGAGCGGAAACTCGCGCTGCGGGCGAACGAGCACAATGTCGGCTACATGCCGGTCAACAGTTCGGTCAGCCGCGCCAGCCAGGTGGAGCAGGCGAAAAAGCCGAACCTGGTCGAGGCCTTTTTCCTGAAGCGCGACATGCCGCCGGATCACCCGGACGTGCTGGCGAACAAGCGCTATCGCTGCCAGAACCAGTGGCCGGCGGAGGCCGACCTGCCGGACTTCCGCGCCACGGTGACGGCCTATATGGATGCGCTGGAAAATCTCTGCCTGCGCATGCTGCCGGTCTATGCCCTGGCGCTGGACCTGCCGGTGGACTGGTTCAAGGAGCCGTTCGACGACCCGCAATACACGCTACGCCTCTCCCACTACCCGCCCAGCGAGGCCGGGGAGGCGGACCAGTACGGGCTGGCGCCGCACACCGATTCCAGCTTCCTCACCATGCTGGCCCAGGCGGACCTGCCGGGGCTCGCCATCCGCACGCCCAAGGGCAACTGGATCGACGTGCCGGTGATCGAGGGCGCGTTCGTGGTCAATTCGGGCGACATGATGCGACGGTGGACCAACCACCGCTTCCTGTCGACGCCGCACCGCGCCATCAACCGCAATCCGGGCGCGGATCGCTATGCGATCCCGTTCTTTTTCGACGCGAACATCGACTACCCGATGGCCTGCCTGCCGACCTGTAGCGGCCCCGACAATCCGCCGAAATACGAGCCGATCTCGTATATGGACTACATGCTCTGGTTCACCCGGCGAAACTACGACCACGTCCGGGCGAAGGACGGGACGGAGGCCGCCGATCCGGGCGTGCCGAAAACCCAGTCGGCGCGGGACTGAGGGCGCGAGACCTCCGATATGGCGAACGACGAGACGGCCGCCGGCCGCATCCGGCTGACGGTGGACGCGGCGCGGGCGCTGGGCGAGGCGGCGATGCGCGGCGCCGGCTGCGACGCCGAGGATGCCTGGGCGCTCACCGACCATGTGCTGGACGCCGCGCTGTGCGGCTATGAGTATTCCGGCCTGCCGAAGCTGTTGAACGTGGTCGACGACCCGCTGTTCCGTCAGCCGCGCCGGACGGTCAGCGTGGTCAAGGAGACCGGGCCGACCGCGCTGCTGGACGGGCACAACACCACCGGCATGGTCGCGGCCTGGCACGCCACTCGCGCCACCATCGAGCGGGCGGAGCGCCACGGTCTCGCCCTGGTCTGCCTCGCCAACACCTGGATGACCGGGCGCAGCGCCTATTATTGCGAGATGATGGCCAAGGCCGGGCTGGTGGCGATCCATACCGTCGCCGCGCCGGCCATGGTGGCGCCGTTCGGCGGCGCCGCACCGGCGCTCGGCACCAATCCCATCGCCTTCGGCTTTCCGACCGACGGCGACCCGCTGGTGATCGACATGGGCACCTCGGCCTTCATGGGCACGGACCTGCAATTCCGCAGCCGCCTGGGTGCCGCGATCCCGGCGGGCGTGGCGCTCGGCCCGGACGGTGCGCCGACCACCGATGCCGGCGTGGCGCGCAAGGGCGCGTTGTTGCCGTTCGGCGGGCCGGAGAACGGCTACAAAGGGTTCGGCCTCGCGCTGGCCATGGATGCGTTGGGAGCGCTGGCGGCGGGGCTCCGGCCGGCGGGCAAGATCAGCGGCTATCTGTTCATCGCCTTCAAGCCGGACCTGTTCGTGCCGCTGGCCGACTACCGGCAAGAAGTCTCGGCCCGCATCGCCGCGGTGAAGGCGACGCCGCGCCAGCCGGGCGTCACCGAGATCCGCATTCCCGGCGAGCGCGGCACGCGCACCCGCGAGCGCCTGATGCGGGACGGCATCACCATCGACCGCAAAATCCACGACGCCCTGCAACGCCTCGCCGAAGGCCGGCTCGACCACGGCGGCTGGTAGGGGCGTGCGAACACGGGCGGTGGCGGTGATCGAAGGATGCCACCGGTCCCGGCCCTCGCCTCCGGCTCGTCCGGGAAACGGCCCTGTTCCCCGGACGGTGCGGAGTGGCGGTCCGGGGTCAGGCCGTGGCGGCGACCCGGTCGGTGATCATGCGGTGGTAGTAGTGCAGGCAGGGCTCGTTGCGGCCGAAGACGATCTCGTCCTGGGCGGCGGAGTGGAAGCCTTGCTGGATCTGCTCGCTGATCTCGAAATCCTCTTCCTCGACCGTCTTCAGCAGCAGCGCCATGTTGCGGTCCCAGTGGCCCTTGGCGTTCTCGGTCACCGCCTCTTCCGGCGTGAACAGCGAGACGCGCATGGTGCACTGGTTTACCGGATCGGCCTGGCTCGGATAGATGTGCCAGAGCTCGATATGGTCCAACTGCCAGGTCCAGATCACGTTCGGGAACAGCACATAGACGCCGACCAGATGGCGCAGCACGTCCCATTCGCTCTCCGGCCGGTCCTTCAGCGTCGGAATGGTGCGGCGGGCGCCGAGCCAGCGGATCGTGGTGCCGTCCAGCACGTCGGCGGTGTTGAGATTGCCGTGGATCAGCGGCGCAATCGAATTGCGATGCAGTTTCGGAAAGTGATAGCTCTCCAGGAAGGTGTCGACGCAGATCTTCCAGTTCATCTGCCGCGTCAGGCGGCGGGTCTCGTAATGGTGGTAGTCGGCGAACCGGTAGGCCGCGAGTTCCGCATTCGTCACCGGCCCCAGCACCCGGTCCAGGTCGAACGTCTTGCCGGGCGTCGGGCAGGCCCAGATATTGCCGTCGCGCTCCTCGCACCACAATTCGGTCAGGCCGTAGTCGGCGCGGTCCAGGCCGTCGAAGCCGTATTCCTCCGGCCGGCCGATCAGCGTGCCATCCAGGCCGAAATTCCAGGCGTGGTAGGGGCAGACAAAGCTCTTGGCGGCACCGCAGCCGGTGGCGACCTTGGCGCCGCGATGGCGGCAGACATTGAGAAAGGCGCGCACCCGGCCATCCCGGCCGCGGGCGACCAGGATCGGCGCGCCGGTCAGGTCGTCGGTGAAATAGTCGCCGGGCTTCGGCACTTCCGCCGACGCGCCCAGGCACAACGGCCCCTCGCGGAACAGCAGGCGCTGTTCCCTGGCGGCGTGGTCCGGGCAGACATATTCGCGGATCGGCTGGCGATAGGGCTCCGGCTCCGTCGCCGTCGTCCGGGTTTCGAGAAAGTCGAGAAGGCGCTTGGCTTGGACGATCTGCTCGGATTGCTGCATCGGCTTCGACCCTGTCTGGTTCTGTTATGACGCCATTATGGCAGGCTGCCGGGATTTACCCAATGGCCTAGCAGCGACGCCAGATAGCGCCCCAGGAACAGGACGAGCGTCACCGCCCAGACCCCCATGATCGCCAGTGGCACGATTAATGGCAGCAGCGCTAGCCGCTCCCGCCCGGCCCGGGCCAAAAGGAACCAGCTTGCAAAACAGGCGCCGGCGATGATCGGGTAGAGTACCGTCACCTGCAGGATGAACAGGAGGATGCCCGACCGCTCCTCCTCGCCCAGATGGCCCGCATACATGATCGCGGCGATGGCGGCCGCCGGCCACAGGACGAAGGATTGTCCGACCGCGCGCACCGGCTCTTTCAGCGGATGGGCGAGCCGGAACCGGCCCATGGGCTTGGCGCGTTGGAAGGGGTTGAAAAGTTTAGTCAAGGCGGGCTCGTTGTATTTGGTATTCGGCGATCGTTTCGCGCCCGAGATCCGAACGCTCGACGATCCTGGTGATGGCGGCGGCGTCTTCGGCGGAAATCTGGGATTCCCATTTGGACAATGCCGACAGCGTGTTGCGGATTAGGGAGAAATAGCTGGCATCGGTCGTGGCCGGGGCGTCCGTGTTCAAACGGATATAGTCACGAATTTGCTCGTCCATCGGCAGGCCGAGAAACGCGCAAAGCCGCTCTGCTTCCGCCTGGGGTTCGCAGCAGAGTTTCTCGTACGAAACGAAGGTGTAGTTTGGGTTGCCATGCAAATGGCGCCGGGCGAAGTCGTTGCGGATCATCCAGCGAAAGGCCTGTTGCTCGCCATAACTGGCCTTGGCCAGTTCGTCGTAGGTCAGCCCGTAGTCGTGGGCTTCCGGAATGGCGAAAAGCGCCTCCAGAAACACCTCTCCGGTCATCTTGCCGGCGGCACGACCACGGATCAGCGAGGCTAGGACCGCGCAGGGATGGCGGACGATGTGAATGATCTTGAGGTTCGGCAGGGCGTTGGCGAAGATGGGCGCGCGCATGGTTGCGCTGACGGACTTGATCACCACGAACGGCGGCTCTTTGCGCGCAATCATGTCCGGGACATGAAATATAATGCCTGCCTTGCCGAGGGCCTTGGCACCGTAAACCCAGCCGGGCATCATCGCGTTGCCGAGGGTCGAGCGGAACGCCTTGCGGAAGACGGGCCGGGAACCCGATGCGCGCTCGTCACTCTGCCGGGTGAGGGCGGCAAAATAGGAGCGCGCCTCATCGCGGTAGCGTTCAATGTCCGCAGCGCTCGGCGTATAGGGGATGCGGGAATTCGGCCTCGAAATGTCGGGCTCGTGCCGGTAGAGCACTTCCGGGGACGCATCCAAAATCTTCGTCAGGAACGACGTACCGGACCGGCCAGCCCCAACCACCAAGGCCATCCGGCTGGAGAGCGGTTCGGATGTGTTTTTGGGCATCAATCCACCTCTAACCCGTCCGGAGAATGTTTGGCCTTGGCCCAGTGAGGCTGTATGCGCGGTGGGATGGCCGAAGGCGTTGTCGTGTCCAGCAGCACTGTTCACAAGGCCAATAGAGTATGACGCAGTAGTCATTCCAACCCGTGAACATAGCCCAACCCCGATCCTAGACCGGTGGAGGAGCCGTTGCGATTTCTGCGCTTGGGCTATTTGTGCCGGAAGGTGATGCGGCCCTTGGTCAAGTCGTACGGCGTCATTTCCACCGCAACCTTGTCGCCGGGCATCACGCGAATGCGGAATTTGCGCATTTTGCCGGCGAGGCGGGCAATAATTTCGTGGTCGTTTTCCAGTTTCACCCGAAACATCGCGTTCGGGAGTTTTTCCACCACTTCACCCTGAAATTCCAGCAGGTCTTCTTTCGACATCCAGTCACTCTCAATTCGGGAAGCTCGTTTCGTGAGGCCGCAGCTCTTACGAAGGCATGCAGGGCTTTTACCCCCTTCGGCACCGTCAGGCCAGCTATTCGTGCGATCCTGCCCCGGCCCGCGTCACTCTGCGACCACGCGCAACATTGTGTCGGATGGCGAAGCTTGCAATGCCATTTCCCGCACCACTAACCCGCTCCCCGTGGAAATCAATACGTAAGACTGCGGAGAGAGTGATTGATTTAACAGGCTTGAAGCCTCCACCATGCGAAAAGACCCTGTCTCGTCGGCCTCGTGCTGGTGGCGTTTGCCGGCAAAACGCCGGGCTGGCCGCAACAACGGATCTCCTTTTGGGATTGCAGCGTATCATGAATGACCTCGACTACCTGGAAGCGGAAGGCATCTACATCTTCCGCGAGGCGTTCAATCGCCTGAACAATATCGCGATGCTTTGGTCGCTCGGCAAAGATTCGAATGTGATGCTCTGGCTGGCGCGCAAGGCCTTTTTCGGCCATGTGCCGTTTCCGGTGGTCCATGTCGACACCGAAAAGAAGTTCCCGGAAATGATCGAGTTCCGGGACGTGAAGGCCAAGGAATGGGGGCTGAACCTCATCACGGGCTTCTGCCCGCCCACCGAGGCAATGGACCCGACCCTGCCGCCCGCCGCCCGCTCGGCCGCGCGCAAGACGGCGGGGTTGAAGGCGCTGACCGACCAATACCAGTGGACCGGCATTTTTGCCGGCATCCGGCGCGACGAACAGGCGGTGCGGGCCAAGGAGCGGTTTTTCAGCCCGCGCGGCGAAACCTCCGAGTGGGATTTCCGCGACCAGCCGCCGGAGTTCTGGGGCCAGTTCAACACCGATTTCCCGCCCGGCACCCATCTGCGCATCCACCCGCTGCTGTCATGGACCGAAATCGACATCTGGCGGTATATCCAGCGCGAGAACATCCCGGTGATCTCGCTCTATTTCTCGCAGGGTGGCAAACGCTATCGCTCGCTGGGCGACCAGGACATCACCTTTCCCGTGGACAGCGAAGCCTCGACGATCGAGGAGATCATCGAGGAACTGACCACCACGACGGTTTCCGAGCGCGCCGGCCGTGCCATGGACCACGAACAGGAAGACGCGTTCGAGCGCCTGCGCCGCGCCGGCTACATGTAAGCCGCCCCGAACCGCTGTTCCCTACCAATAGTCATAGTCGAGAGAGAGCATGTCCGCAGCCGCTGCCACACACGTTACCCTGTCCGGGGTTCATCCGCTGCAACTCGTGATCGTCGGCCATGTCGACCACGGCAAGTCCACCTTCGTCGGTCGCCTGCTGCACGAGACCGGGGCCTTGCCGGAAAGCAAGGTCCAGCAGATCCGCGCGGTTTCCGAGCGCCGGGGCCAGCGCATGGAATGGGCCTTCCTGCTGGATGCCTTCCAGGCGGAGCGGGACCAGGGCATCACAATCGACGTGAGCCGCATCCCGTTCAAGACCCACAAGCGCCAGTACGTCATCATCGACGCGCCGGGCCACAAGGAATTCCTGAAGAACATGGTCACCGGCGCCGCCGACGCCGAGGCCGCCTTCCTGATGATCGACGCCAAGGAAGGCTTGCAGGAACAGTCGCGCCGGCATGCCTATCTGCTGTCGCTGATGGGCACGCATCAGGTGGCGGTTCTGGTCACCAAGATGGACCTGATCGATTTCGACCATCAGAAATTCGCCGAGATCGAGCGCGACATCCGCGCCTATCTGCGCGAGCTGGGACTGACGCCGCGCGCCGTGGTGCCGATTGCGGCCCAGGGGGAGGACGCCGCCAACATCGTGCGGCGGGCCTCCAACATGCTCTGGTACACCGGCCCGACGGTGATCGAACTGCTCGACCAGTTGGAGCCGCGGCCGCAGAACGACCAACTGCCCTTCCGCATGCCTGTGCAGGATATCTACCGGTTCGACGAACGCCGCATCATTGCCGGCCGGGTCGAGACCGGGCGGGTCGCAGTCGGCGATACGGTGATCTTCTCACCGTCCGGCAAGAGTGCGAAAGTCCGCTCGGTCGAGGCCTGGAACACCGACCGGCTGCCGCAATCGGGCAGTGCCGGCCAGTGCGTCGGCTTCACGCTCGATCAGCAGATTTTCGTGGAGCGGGGCGAGGTCGCCAGCCACGAGCAGGATGCGCCCATCCTCTCCAACGTGTTTCGCGGCAACATTTTCTGGTTCAGCCACAAGCCGCTCCGCGTCGGCCACACGCTGAAGCTCAAGCTTGCCACCGCCGAGCACATGGTCACGGTTCAGTCGGTGGACGAGGTCATCGACACCGAGAATCTGGGCGGCACCGGCCGGCAGGAGGTGCTGCGCAGCGAGGTGGCGAAGGTGACCCTGCGCGCCCGCGGTCTCATGGCCCTGGACGAGGCGGTGCGGAGCCCGTTGACCGGCCGGTTCGTGCTGGTCGACGATTTCCGCATCGTCGGCGGCGGCACCATCTCGATGGAGGGCTATCCGAACCAGCGCGATCTGATCACGGTGCGCTCCACCAACATCACCGCCAGCGAAACCCAGGTCGACCGCGACGCGCGCTGGAAGCGCAACGGTCACAAGGGCGCCGTGCTCTGGATGACCGGCCTTTCCGGTGCCGGCAAGTCGACCATCGCGCGCGAGGCGGAGAAGGTGCTGTTCCTGAAGGGCTACAACGTCTATGTGCTGGACGGCGACAATGTCCGCGGCGGCCTGAACGCCAATCTGGGCTTCTCGCCCGAAGACCGGGCCGAGAACATCCGCCGCGTCGGCGAGGTGGCGGCTCTGTTCGCCGATGCCGGCATTATCTGCCTGGCCTCGTTCATCTCGCCTTACGCCTCGGACCGCGAGCGGGCGCGCAAGGCCGCCGGCGATGCCTATCACGAGGTGTTCGTGCGCGCCGATCTGGAAGTGTGCGAGGAACGCGATCCGAAAGGCCTCTACAAGCGGGCGCGGGCCGGCGAGATCGCCGACTTCACCGGCATTTCCGCCCCCTATGAGGCGCCGCAGGCCCCGGAACTGGACATCAACACGGCCCAGCTCACCATCGACGAAGGGGTGGCCCTGCTGGTGAATTATGTGGAATCCCACATCCGCTTCACCTGAACCGGCGGCTTGTTCCCCGCTTTGACGACGAGGACAGGGTGACGATGGGCCGGCATTAACCAATTGTTCACCTGCTTGGCATCGAATGTCTGAATGATCGGTACAACCGTTAAGGTTGTGGTGAGGAGTTCAGGCATTGCCGGTGACCGTCCGCCCCCTACTCGCATCCGCGCTCGCATTCGGCTGGATTCTGGGCGCTCCCTTGCCGGGATTGTCACAACCGAAAGGGGAGGTTGTGGCGCTGCCGGATGGCGACACGGTCGCCATCGGCGCCCAGGGGCCGGCCCTGCTCGCAACCCACGACGCGGGCCGGTTGGAGGCCGTGCTCTGGCAATTGATCGACGAAGGCCGGGCCGATGACGCCATGGCCGTGCTCGCCTATGTCGCCCGCCATCGGCCCGCCGAGGCGCCGGCGCTGGCGGTCACGGGCCTGCGCATTGTCACCGACCTCAACGATCAGGCGCGAGCGCGGACGCTGGTGGCGGCCATTGCGTCGGAAAGCGGGACCCCACCCGATGCGATTCTGGCGGCGGTGCAGCAGTCGGGATTGCCGGCGGATTTCTGGACCGACGCCTCCGTGCCCGTCGCCGCGGCGGAGGAAGACGTCGCCGGTCTGGAGCCGGCCGCAGGGCGCCTGCCGGCCGCGGGGCGCCCGCAGGGGGCGGAAGGGCCCGCTTCGGACGCGGATCGCGCGCCCGCTGCGGTGGCAGCCAATGCGCCCGTTTACGGCGGCTATGGCGGCGGCGGCGGCTTCGGCGGCGGTCTGCCGCCGGGCCTGACCATTGGCGGCGGCAGCGGCGGCAGACCCTCGGTGCCACCGGGTCCGCCACCGGGGATCCCGGACCCTCCGACCGGTGGCGGGATGAGTCGCTGACATGCGGGCGGCAGCCATTTTCGGTCTGGCCTTTGCCGCAGTTTGGGCGGCGGCCCTGGTCCTGTCCGTGCACGCGGCGGAGGCACCGGCGCCCCGCCCGCGTCCGGAACTGGGCGATGGCTCCCCCGGCCGTGGCCCGGCGGGGACCGTCCGCGCCCGGCCACGGACCGACTATGACCCTATCGGCCTGCCGCTCGGTGCGTTCCGCGTCTATCCGAGCCTGGGCGCCGCCGCGCGGTACGACAGCAACATTCTCCGCGAATCCGCCAGCGGCGAGAGCGATGCGGTCGCAGTGGCCAGCCCCGGCGTCCGCGCCGAGTCCGACTGGGCCCGACACCGCCTGGCGCTCACCGCGTCCGCCGATCTCGGCATTTATGCCCGCCATTCCAGCGAAAATTATGCCGACGCCCGGGCGGAGGCGACGGGCTATATCGACATTCGCCGCGGTCTGCGCCTGGAGGCGACCGCCGGCTTCGGCCACGGGCACGAAGAGCGCGGCAGCGTGGACGGCGATGGCGGCACCGAGCCGGTGACGTTCTGGCGCTGGAACGCGCGGGCGGCGCTGGCCGGCGAGCGCGGTGCGTTCGGCTACCGCGTCGGCGCTGACTATGTGCGGCTGAACTATAACGACGTGGCCGCCATCGGCGGTGGCACGTTGAACCAGGACGACCGCGACCGGCAAATCCTGGGCGGGTTCGCCCGGCTCGACTACCACGCCTTTCCCGCCGGCGGCGTGTTCGTCGCCGGCCGCTATGACCGCACCGACTTCCGCACCCGCGTCGACGACGGCGGCGTCAACCGCGATGCCCGCAGCCAGACCCTGGTGGCGGGGGTGTCGCTCGACGCCGGCGGCATCACCTTCGGCCAGGTCTATGCCGGCTGGTTCGGCGAGCAGCCGGACGACGCCCGCCTGGAGGACGTCTCCGGCTTCACCGCCGGCGGCGAGCTCAGCGCCAATGTCACTCCGCTGACCACGGTCGGCCTGCGGGGCGACCGGGGCGTGCGGTCGACCGTGACGGACGGCGCGTCGTCGCTGGTCGTCACCGAGGTGCGCGCGACGGTCGACCACGAACTGCTGCGCAACCTGCTGCTGGGCGCCGTCGTGCACGGCCGCCGCCTGGCGTTTCAGGGCCTCGACCGCACCGACGACCATCTTGCCGCCGGGCTCGCGGCCGACTGGCTGCTGAACCGCACTCTGCGCCTGCGCTTCGACTACGCCTTCGACCTGCGCAACTCGCACGGCGCCGCGGCGGTGCACGGCTGGCGCCGTCATGTCGTCGGCCTGCATGTGTTGCTGCAACGATGACGAAGGGAGACCCCGCATGCCCGACCGCAGTCTGACAAGCGTCCTCGCGCTGATTCTGGCGCTGGTGCTGGGCGCCGCCGCCGGCGGGGCCGAGCGCCCGGTCTACCGCCTCGGCAGCGGCGACCGCATCGTCGTAACCGTGTTCGGCCACGAGGACCTTTCCGGCGAGTTCGAACTGGACGGCGAAGGCCGGATCGCCCTGCCGCTGGTGGGCGAGGTCGCGCTCGGCCATCGCAGCCTGCGCGAGGCGGAGGGCCTGGTGGCGGACCGTCTGAAGCCGGATTATCTGGTCAACCCGCGCGTCAGCATCCAGGTCGCCAACTACCGCCCATTCTACATCCTGGGCGAGGTGAAACAGCCGGGCAGCTACCCGTATGTCAACGGCCTGACCGTGGTGCAGGCGGTGGCCATCGCCGGCGGCTACACCTACCGCGCCCGCCAGAGCCGCGTCAGCATCCAGCGCGCCCGGGATCCGGCCGCCCAACAACAGGGTGTCGGTCCGGATACCGTCGTCCTGCCAGGGGATATCGTGAATGTTCCGGAACGCTATTTCTGAGCCGCCGGGCGCCGCCCGGTCGGCACCAGGCACCGCCGGCCGGCGCCGGTGACGCCGCTCCATCCCGCGACCGAGCCCCACCCGGCGCCCGGTGCCGGGCCTCGGCCGCCCCGCCGCCGAGCGCCGACGGCGCGCCCACCACAAGGCGCCGACGGCGCGCCACCGTCGTCCGCGCCCTGGCTCCAGCGCGAATGGGACCTGCCGGCCCTTGTCGGCCTGCTCTGGCGGCGGCGATGGTTGGTGGCGGCTGCGGTCGGTCTGGGCCTGCTGCTGGCCCTGTTGATGGTGGCGCAATGGCCCCCCTCCTACACGGCAGAAGCGGTGGTGCTGGTCGATCCGGAGGCCCAGCCGAAGGTGGAGTTCGAGGAGTTGCTGACCGGCGCCACCCCGGACGACCAGCGTCTCAGCAGCGAGGTGCTGGTGCTGCGCGCGCCGGATCTGGCGGCCAGCGTGGTCCGCCGCCTGAACCTCGCCGCCCGGCCGGATTTCAACCCCGATCTGCCGCAACGCCTGCCGCCCTATGCGCTCTGGCGGGCGCTGCCGGCGGACTGGGTCGCGGCCGTGGCCGGCTGGTTGGGTCTGGTCGCGCCGGAGCCGCCCCTGGCGCCGGAGGCGCGGCTGGAGGCGAAGGCGCAACGGGTGCTCGCCGCCTTCGCCGACCGGCTGGAGGTGGAGCGTATCGGCCGCAGCCACGCCCTGCGCATCGCGGTGACCGGCCACGATGCCGGCCTTGCCGCCGACGCCGCCAACGCCCTGGCCGACGCCTATCTGGACCAGCAGTTGGCGGCCAAGCACGCAGCCACGGCGGAGGCCAGCGCCTGGCTCGACAAGCGCATCGCCGACCTGCGCGCCCGGGCGGAGGAGGCGGAGCGCGCGGTGGAGGACTATCGCGTCGCCACCGGCCTGATCGACGCCAACGGCTCCACGGTCACGACCCAGCAACTGGCGGAGTTGAACACCCAGCTCGTCACGGCGCGGGCGGAGACGGCGGCGGCCCGGGCCCGGCTGTCCCAGGTGCGGGCGGAATTGCGGCAAAGCGGCGATGCCCTCGCCGCGGCCGAAGTCCTGTCCTCGCCGCTGATCCACCGCCTGAAGGAGCAGGAGGTGGAGGTGCTGCGGCAGCGGGCGGAACTGGCCCAGGAATACGGCCCCAAGCATCCGCGCATGCTCAGCGTCCAGGCGGAACTGGCGGACATCCAGGCCAAGATCGCTGCGGAGGTGCGCCAGATCGTGGCCGGCCTCAGCAACGCCGTGGCCGTCGCCGAGGCCCAGGAAGCGGCCCTCCGCGCCGCGCTCCGCCACACGGAGGCCGCCGCCGCCGACCAGGGCAAGGCCCAGGTGCGCCTGCACGCGCTGGAGCGCGAGGCGGAGGCCGCCCGCGACCTGTTGCAGACCTTCCTGCTGCGCACCAAGCAGACCGGCGACCAGCAGGAGATCCAGCGCCCGGATGCCCGCATCATCGCCCGCGCCAGCCCGCCGGAGCGGCCGTCGGAGCCGCGCCAGGCCCTGGTTCTGGGCGGATTCGGTGCGGTCTCGCTGCTGCTGGGCCTGGCCGCCGCCCTGCTTCTGGGCCTGCGCGAGCAGGGGTTGGGCGACCGGGGGTTCGGGGCGGCGGCCGCCCTGCGCGTCCGTCTCGGCGTGCCGGTGCTGGGCGCGGTGCCGCAGCAGAAGGCCCGGCGCGGCGCCACTCCGGCGGATGCGGTGGCCGACGCGCCGCTCGGCGCCATCGCCGAGGCCCTGCGCATGGTCGCCTCCGGCCTGGCCGGCGCCCCGTCGTGCTGGTCACGGCGGCGACGGCGGCGGAGGGCAAGACCACTCTCGCGCTGGCGCTCGCCCGCACCCTGGCGGCCCAGGGGCGGCGGGTGCTGCTGGTCGATGCCGATGTGCGGCGGGCCGGCCTCAGCCATCTGGTCGGGCTGGAGCGCATGCCCGGCCTGGCCTGAAGCCCTGGGCGGGGCGGCTCCCGCGCGGCCCTGGCGCTGGCCGGCGACCGGGTGCGCGGGCTGCACATCCTGCCGGCCGGCGCCGCCGCCGCGCGGCTGGAGGCGGCTGGCGCCGGCGACGAGACCGTGCTGGCCGGCCTGCTGGCGGACTGGCGCTTGCGGTTTGACCACGTGATCCTCGATTCCGCCCCCGGCTTTGCTGGTGGCCGACGTCGCGGCCCACGCCCGGCTGGCGGACGCGACCCTGCTTTGCGTGCGCTGGCGGGCGACGCCGGCCGAGTCGGCGGTCGAGGCCGTGGTCCGCCTGCAACAGGCCGGCGCGCACGTGGCCGGCGCGGTGCTGACCCGCGCCGATCCCGCCGCCGCCGGCGCCGCGGGCCTCGGCTATGGCGAAGCCGCCGGCTATGGCGCCGCACCGGCCCGAACCGGATGGAGGGGGCGTTATGGGCTGGCGGCCCGGTAACCGGCCGCAGGCGGGCTGCCCGCTCCGGCGTGCGGCGGTGCTGCTGGCGGCGCTGGTCCTGCTCTGGCAGGGCGGCGAGCGGCTGCGGGAGGGCTGGCGGATGGCGCCGCTCGTCGCGTCCATCCACGCGGTCTGGTGGGGTCGGGGACAAGCGCCGCCGCCGGCCGAGGTGCTGCAAACACCGCCGCGGCGGGCCGACGGCCGGGCTTGGTCGGCCTATGGCCAGGTGGCCCTCGCCGCCGCGGAACGGAGTCCGAACCCGGCCGAGCGCAACCGCCTGATCGCCCTGGCCGAAACGGCGACTCGGCGCGCGCTGGCGCTCGGCCCGGCGCAGGCGTCGGCCTGGGCGCGCCTGTCGCTGATCGCTCTCAATCGCGGCGACCGGGTGGGAGCGGTCCGGGCGCTGGCGCGCTCGCTCGCCCTGGCACCGAACGGGCCGCACCTGGCCTGGCCGCGGGTCCGGCTCGGCCTCTATCTCTGGGATGGGCTCGGCGCCCCGGCGCAAGCCGCCGTCGCCCGCGACCTGGCCCGCGTCTGGCGCCAGCCGCCCAGCGCCGGCCTGCCCTATCCGCGGCAGGCAGTGGCCCGCTATGCCCAGTCAATCGGCCGGCTGCCGCTGCTGGTTGCCTTGCTGCAAGACCGGGACCACCGCCCGGGAGGGAAACGCATATGATCGTCGAACGCCTGCCCTTGCCGGGTCCGCTGCTGCTCCGTCCCACCCGCCATGCGGACGAGCGCGGCTTCCTCGCCGAGACCTACCGGGCGCCGGGCTCCGGCCCGCTGGCCGGGCTCGCCCGCGTGGCGCAGGAAAACCTGGTGTTCTCGCACCGCGCCGGCACCGTGCGCGGCCTGCACGCCCAGGCCCCGCCCTCCGCCCAGGCCAAGCTGGTGGGCGTACTCGCCGGCCGCATCCGCGATGTGGCGGTGGATGTCCGTCGCGGCTCGCCGACCTATGGCCGGCACCTGGCCGTGGACCTGAGCGCGGCGGAGGGGGCGCTGCTCTTCGTGCCCCAGGGCTTTCTGCACGGCTATGCGACCCTCACCGACGAGACCCTGGTGCAGTACAAGCTCGACGCCCCTTACGCACCGGGCCGCGAGGTGGCCGTGCGGTTCGACGATCCCACCCTGGCCATCGACTGGGGCCTCGCGCCGGGCGCCTGCATTGTCAGCGAGAAGGACCGGCAGGCCGGCCCCTTCGCTGGCTTCGACAGCCCGTTCGCCTGGCGGGAGGCCGCCTGAGCCATGGCACCGGTCTCCGTTCTCATCGTTAACTACCGCAGCACCGACTGGCTGCTGCCCTGCCTCGAATCGCTGCTGCGCAACGCGCCGGAATTGCGGCGGGTGGTGGTGGTGGAAAATGCCTCCGGCGACGGCAGCGCCGAGCGGATTTCCGCCTGGGCCGCCGGACGCGAGGCCGCCCGCTCCCTCGCGCCGGCTTGCCTGCGTTCGCTCTGGCACCCCGCCCAGCCGAAACCCCTGGCCCTGCACCGGATTGCCGAGGGCGGTGCCGTCGACCCGGCCGCCCGGCTGGTGCTGATCGAGGCGAATGCGAACCGGGGCTTCGCCGCCGGCAACAATATCGGCCTCCGTCATATCGAAGCGTGTGGCGATGCCAGCGACGTCTGGCTGCTCAACCCCGATACGCTGGTCGCGCCCGGCACGCTCGCGGCCCTGCAAGCGCGGATGGCGGCGGACCCGGACATCGGCACCTGCGGCGCGGAACTGCGCTATCTGGAGCGGCCCGACCGCGTTCAGTGCCTGGCCGGCGCCTGGTTCCAACCCCGGACCGGTCGCGCCCGGCATCTGGGGGAAGGCGAGGCCGCCGGCCTTCGCCACGATGCCGCTACGGTCGAGCGCCGTCTCGGCTATGTCATCGGCGCCTGCCTGCTGGCGACCCGCGCCTATCTCGACCATGTCGGGCCGATGGACGAGCGCTTCTTCCTCTATTTCGAGGAGGCCGCCTGGCAGGCCCGCGCCGCCAATGCCGGCCGTCGTTTTCGCGCCGGCTTCGCGCCGGCGGCGGTGGTCTATCACCACCACCATGCCAGCGGCGGCCGGCACGAGCGCTATCTGCTGGCGGGCCGTTTGCGCTTCGCCCGCTATTACCGGCCGTGGAGCCTGCCGACCGTGGCGGCCGCGGTGGTGGTGGCCGCGTTCCGCGCCCGGCGCCGGGGCGAGACGGCCCGCCTGCGGGTCATCGCCTCGCCTGCCTTCTGGTGGGAGGCGTTGTTGCGTGCCGCGCGAGCCCCGGCGGCATAGCCCTTCGCACCCCATTGTGCTAGCGAAGCCGGATCGCCCAACGCCAAATCCGAGGAAGTGCCCCGATGTCCCCGTTGTCCCCCGCCTGGGTTCCCTATCACGAAACCGCTTCGCACAACCCAGCCGACTATATCGCGCCGGATGCGAGCGGCCGCAATTTCTACGACATCGATCCGGCGCTGCATCACATTCTCGACCTCTATCTGCCGGCCGACGAGCGGGAGCATTTCCGACCGCATCTGCGCCGGCTGGGCGAAGTCGCCGGCACCGAACTCGACGCCCTGGCGCGCGAGGCCGAGCGGCACCCGCCGGTGCTGCACGCGCGCGACCGCTTCGGCCGCGACGAGGATTGGATCGAGTATCACGGCAGCTACAGGGCCATGGAAAAGATCGCCTTCTGCGATTTCGGCTTTCAGGCGATGACCAACCGGACGGGCGTGATGGGCTGGCCCGACAAGCTCAGCTATGTCAGCAAATATGCGTTCCAGTACCTGTTCGTGCAGGCGGAATTCGGCCTCATGTGCCCGATTTCGGCGACGGACACTTCGGCCTTTCTCATCAACCGCTATGCCGACCCCGAGACCCATGCGCTCTATTTCGACCGTATGACCAGCCAGGACCCGGCGGCGTTTCTCTCCGGCACCCAGTTCATGACCGAGAAATCCGGCGGCTCCGACGTCGGCCAGATCGAACTGACCGCCGTGCACCAGGATGGCCAGTGGCGGCTCTATGGCGAGAAATGGTTCTGCAGCCACACCGACGGCGACGTCGCGCTGCTGCTGGCCCGGCCGGAGGGTGCGGCCGCCGGCTCGCGCGGGCTGGCGCTGTTCGCCATGCCGCGCGTCTGCCCGGACGGCACGCGCAACCGCTACCGCATCGCCCGCCTGAAAGAGAAAATGGGCACCAAGTCGATGGCGTCCGGCGAGATCATCTTCAACGGCGCCCTGGCGCATCTGCTGGGCGACGCCGACAAGGGCCTGAAGCAGATGATGGACCAGGTGAATCTCTCGCGCCTGTCCCATGGCGTGCGGGCCGCCGCCATGATGCAGCGCTGCTGGAACGAGGCCAAGGCGGTGGCCGACAATCGCCGTGCCTTCGGCAAGGGACTGATGGAGTTCCCGCTGCTGCGCCGCCAGCTGCTCGACGTGTTGCTGCCGACCGCCCAGGCCGTCAGCATGTTCGCTTATGCCGCCCATATGATGGACCGGGCACAGCGGGGCGAGGACGCGGCCCGCAAACAGCTTCGCATCATGACGCCGCTGCTGAAATACCAGACCGCGCGCGACAATATCGGTGTTGCCGGTGCCGCCATGGAGACCCGCGGAGGCAACGGCTATATCGAGGACTGGGTCAATCCTCGTCTGGTGCGCGACGCCCATATCGGCGTGCTCTGGGAAGGCACCAGCAACATCAACGCGCTCGACATCATCACCCGCGCGGTGGCGAAGGAGGAGGCGCATCGGGAGTTGCAGGAAGGCATCCGAGAGAAGCTGGACGACGTGCCGGCCCAGGTGCGTGGCCGCTACCAGACCCTGATGGACAAGGCGGTCGATTTCGCCGAGCGGGTGGCGCGCGAGCCGGAGAGCGAGCATCTCTGCCGCAAGGCCTCGACGGCGCTCTATCACGCCACCAGCGCCGCGCTGATGGCCTGGGAGGGCGCCACGGCCGAGGCGGCCGGCAAACCCACCAACCGCGTCGCCCTGGCGCAACTGGTGGAGGACACCCGCCTCGCGCCGCAGGACCCGTTCGCCGCTGACGATCTGGGCAGGGCGGGGGCGCTGGCGGATCAGGCGCTGGCGGCGACCGCCTGATCGGCGCTAACCTCCCATCAACGCCCCAGAAGACAGCTTGAGGAAACCCCCATGCGCATTTCCATCGGCATCGGCAGCCATTCCGCCCGCGACATCACCGGCGCGGTCGCATTCGTCCAGGCGGCCGACCGGCTCGGCGTCGATTGCGTCTGGTCGGCGGAGGCCTGGGCGCACGATGCCTGCACCAGCCTCGCCTACATGGCGGCGCTGACCAAGCGCATCCATATCGGCACCGCGATCATGCAGATCAGCGCCCGCACGCCGTCGATGACGGCGATGACGGCGCTCTCGCTCAACGACCTCTCCGGCGGCCGTTTCCGCCTCGGCCTGGGCGTCAGCGGCCCGCAGGTGGTGGAGGGGTTGCAGGGCGTCTCGTTCGCGAAGCCGCTCACCCGCCTGCGCGAGACGGTCGACATCTGCCGCATGGCCTTCCGCGGCGAGAAAATCCAGTACCAGGGTCAGGTGCACGTGCTGCCGCGGCCCGGCGGCGAGGGCAAGGCGATCCGGCTGGAGCACCGGCCGGCACCGATCCCGATCTATCTCGCCACCCTCGGCCCTAAGGCGCTGGAATACACCGGCGAGGCGGCGGACGGCTGGCTCGGCACCAGCTTTTCGCCGGATCATCCGGACGCGCACTTGGCCTATATCCGCAAGGGCGCGGAGAAGGCCGGCCGGTCGCTCGCCGATATCGACATCTGCGCCACCGCCGCGGTCGCCATCGGCGAGAATGTGGAGGAGATGATCGATGCCCGCCGCATGGGCGTCGCCTTCCAGATGGGCGCCATGGGCTCGGCCCGGACCAATTTCTACAACGAGGCCTTCCAGCGGGCCGGCTATCAGGACGACGCGCTGGCGATCCAGGCGCTCTGGAAACAGGGGCGGCGCGACGAGGCGGCGCAACGGGTGCCCGATGCCATGGTCACGCAGTTCCAGGCGGTGGGCACGGCGGACATGGTGCGCGAGCGCCTGCGCAAATACCGCGATGTCGGCGTCAACATGCTGAGCCTCCGCGGCGACGACACGCTGCCGTCGCACGAGCGCATCGCGCTTTTGGAGCAGATCATGGATCTGGCGAACGGCCTAGACGCCGCCGCCTGAGCCGCCTGTACCCCGGACGGTGCGAAGCGCCGATCCGGGGCCGGTCGCTCTTGCGAACACGGGCGAGGGCGGTGTTCGGAGGCTGACACCGGTCCCGACCCTCGCCTCCGGCTCGGCCGGGAAACAGGGGTTTCGGTTCCGGCGACGGTGCGGAGCGCTGGGTTAATCCAGCGCCGCCCAGGCCTGTTGCAGGGTGCCGAGCAGGTCGCCGCCCATGGCGATGAAGTCGTCTACGCCCGCGGCCTCATAGGCCTCCCGCGCCTCACCGGGGACGCCGGCGAGCGCCAGCCAGGCGCAGCCCGCGGCCTTGAGCGCGCGTGCCATTTCCTCGGCCTGCTCGCCATAGCGCTTGTCACTGGAGCACAGCACCGCCAGCCGCGCGCCGCTGGCCTTGAAGGCATCCGTGAGTGCCGCGGCATCGGTGAAGCCGCCCTGGTCCAGCGCCTGCAAGCCCCCGGCCTCGAACGCGTTCTTCGCGAACGTGGCGCGCGGCGTGTAGGTGGCGAGCGCGCCCAGATTGGCGAGGAACACCGCCGGCCGCCGGCCGTCGCGCTTCGCCCGCCGGTCGCTCTCGTCCCGCATGGCCTCGAACGCCTCGCCGAAGCGACGGCGGGGCAGGGGGGCGATGGAGGTGGCATTGCCGCCCAGCGCCGCCAGCAGGCTCGCCAGCGTCGCGCCGCCCTGCGCCGCCCGGATCGCCGCGGCGGTGCGCTCGCCCCGGCCGGCGGCGGGCAGGGTGACCGCCGCCGACGACAGCCGCGCGGCGAGGTCCGTCCGGATCGCGGCCAGGTCCGGCTCCGGCACGTCCGGCAGGTCCTCGGCGATGTTGGGGAATTCGCTGACGCCGGTCAGCGGGTCGCGGCGGCGGGCGAGGTTCTTTTGCCGCTCGGCCCAGGTCGCTTCGACCTGCCCCGCCACCATGCCGCCGGTCAGGGCCTCGGCCATGCCGCCGGCGCGCTCGATCTCCTGGAACAGCGCCCAGGACGACTGCGCCAGCTTCGCCGTCAGGTCCTCCAGGAACCAGGAGCCGCCGCCGGGGTCCATCACCCGGTGCAGGTTGGATTCCTCTTTCAGCAGCAACTGCGTGTTGCGCGCGACGCGGCGGGCGAAATCGTCCGAGACCGGGCCGAGGGCGGCGTCATAGGGCGCGATCGTGATGCTGTCCGCCCCGCCGACCGCGGCGGCGAACCCGGCCAGTGTCGTGCGCAGCAGGTTGGTGTAGGGGTCGCGCTCGGCCAGGTTGCGGTTGGCCGTCACCGCGTCGATCCGGGCCGCCCGCGCTGGCTCGGACGCACCGGCGACCTCGGCGATGCGCGCCCAGAGCTTGCGCGCGGCGCGCAGCTTGGCGATGGCGAAGAACTGGTCCGGCCCCAGCGGCAGGCGGAAGACGATCTGGGCGCAGGCGTCGTCGACGCCCATTCCGGCGTCGACCATGGCCCGCAGATAGGCGACGCCGGTCGCCATCGCCGCGGCCAGTGTCTGGCTTTCGGAGGCGCCGGCGGCGTCATAGGCCGAGGCGTCCACGGTCACCGCGGCCACATGCGGCCAGTGCTGCGCCGCATGGGCGGCCAGGTCCGCCATGTCCGCCAGCGCCTGCTCCAATCCCTGCGGCAGTGCGCCATGCGCCGCCAGCGTTCCGAGCGGGTCCGCGCCCAGCCGCGAGCCGGGCGCCGGCAGCGAGCCGGGCGCCGGACCGCCGGCCGCTGCCAGCAACGCCGCTGCCGGCAGGAAACCCGCGCCCGCCTCCAAAGCCAGCGCCGCCGCCGGCACGTTTGCCAGCAGCGCCTGCCAGCAGGCGGTGGAGTGCAGCGGCAGCCCGCCCTCGGCCACGCCGTTGGCATCGCCGCAGAGCGCGGCCCGGTCCAGGCGCAGCGACAGCGAGTGCACGCTGTTGTCCAGGTCCTCGCGCAGGGTGGCGTTGGCGTGGGCCAGGTCCGGATGGGTGACGGTCTGGCGGATGTCCCAGCCGCTGACCGTGCGCCCCGCCGCATCCGCGCCGCGGGTGAAGGGTGCCAGGCCGGGCAGGCCCGCCGGGTCCGCCGCGCCGCCGTCGCGCTCGCGCGTGTAGAGCGGTTTCAGCGCGAAGCCTTCATAGGTGCGGGTGGCGAGCGCCTTTTCCACGTCGCCGCGCTTCAGCGCCTTCTCGGCCGCTGCCAGCCAGTCGGCATAGCTGGTCTCGGGGAAGGAGGCGGCCAGTTCGAACGTCTCGTCGCTCATGAAAGGGCGGGTCCTTGGGGCAATGATTCGGTCTGGCCCCGTTGATAGTCGCCTCCGGCCGCCTTTGCCAAGGGCGGAACCGCGGTTAGCGGCCTTTGAACACGGGTTTGCGCTTTTCCGCGAACGCGCGGGCCGCCTCGGCATGGTCTTCGGTCTGGCCGGTGCGGGCGTGGTGGATCGCCTCCGCGTCCAGCGCCAGGCCCAAATCCCCCCGCTCGGCGACATTCATGTTTTTCTTCATGTATTCGATGGTGAGCCGCGGCCCCGCGGCCAGTTGCGCGGCGAATGCGGCAGTCTCCGCCTCCAGCGCGGTGTCGGCCACCAGCCGGTTGGCGATGCCCAGGCGGAGCGCCTCTTCGGCCCGCACCTCGCCGCCGGTGTAGTAGAGTTCGCGCGCCCGGCCCGTGCCGACCAGTTGCGCCAGGAAATAGCTGCCGCCGAAATCGCCGGAGAGCCCGACCTTGGCAAAGGCGGTGATGAAGCGGGCGGTCTCGCTCGCCACCCGCATATCGCAGGCCAGCGCCAGCGAGAGCCCGGCGCCGGCGCACGGGCCGCGGACCGCGGCGATCCAGGGTTTCGCCGCCTCGTGGATCATGCGCGAGAGTTCCATGCGGCGGCGCAGATTGCGGGCGCGGCCGTCGAAGCCCTCCCGCGCCTCGCTGCCCTGGGCCATGCTCTTCACGTCGCCGCCGGAGCAGAAGGCCCGGCCCGCGCCGGTGAGGACCACGCAGCCGACCGTCTCGTCCCGGTCCAGCCGCCCGACCGCCTCGGTGAGGCCGTCGAGCATGGGATAGGTGAGGGCGTTCAGGCTCTCGGGCCGGTTCAGGGTGAGGGTCACGACGGCACCGTCGCGGGCTTCGAGCAGTTCGGACATGGCGGATCCTGGAGGGGGATGAGGAACGGATGCGAGATGTACAATTCTGGAGACGCAGGCGGCCATCTGTAAAGCCGGCTGACACTCAGGGGGAATGCGATGGCGGTAAGGCATTGAAATTGCGCGATTGCAACTTTGGCACCGATCTTGCGTACCGAAATACATTGAACACAACGAGTGACAGTAACGATCAGGAGCAAAGCGATTATGCGTGGTTGGACGATGGCAATTGCGGTGGCGGGTGCGGTTCTGGCCTCGGCGTCGGCCCAGGCGGTGACGATCGACTGGGCCGACTGGGTCGCTGCCAGTGCATCCGGTGGTGTCGCCACCGGAACGATTGCGTCCGGTGCGACGTCGGTTGGCGTAACGTACAGCGGACCGCAATTTTTTGCCGCCCAGGTCTCGGGCGGGGGCAATTTCTACACCGGCAACGCCTACACCAATGGCGACGTTGACAACGCGCCGCCGACGAGCGACATTCTGGAACTGAGTTTAGGCGGCACCTCGACCATCACCTTCTCTCAGGCCGTGGTCGATCCGGTGCTGGCGCTGGTGAGCTGGAACGGCAATATCGTCGACTTCGGCACCCCGATCGAGATCGTCAGCAATGGCAGCGGCTTTTTCGGCAGCGGCACGCCGATCCTGAACGGTACCGGCACCGGCTTCACCGGCAATGGCGAGGTGCACGGGATCGTCCGCATCCTCGGCACGCATGACAGCATCACCTTCACGCACACATCCGAGCAATGGCACGGCCTGACCGTCGGCATCGCCGCGGTGGCGGCGCCCGAAGCCGCGCCGCTGGCGTTGCTCGGCTCGGCCCTGGCGGGTCTGGGCCTGCTCGCGCGCCGCAAGGCCTGATACGCTCCCGGCGCTTCCGGCGCTCCGGCGCGGCCCGCAGGCGACGAAACGCCATCGGGCCGCGCCCTTTTGATTCCGGACGGTCCCGCTAGCATTGGCGGTCTATAGGCCCGGGCGGCGTGCGGCGCGGCGGGCAATCCGATGCTGCGAGCGAGCCCCTGCCATGACCAATGTCCAATCCGTGTTTCAACGCGACCTGCAGGGGCCGGTCGCCGGCCCGAACCGGCGTGGTGCCAAACGTGTGGCTGTGATCGGCGCCGGGGCCTGCGGCCTGGCGGCGGCCAAATACCTGCTGGAGGCGGATTTCGACGTCACCGTGTTCGAGATCGGCAGCCAGATCGGCGGCATGTGGTGTTACAAGAACGACAACGGCCGCTCGTCCGCCTACCGCACGCTGCACATCAACACCTCGCGCGGTGTCACGCGGTTTTCCGACCTGGATTTCGACGACCGGACCCAACCTTTTCCCGACCATTTCGACATGCACCGGTATCTGGTGCAATACGCCGACCATTTCGGCGTGACCCCGCGCATTCGCTTCAACAGCAAGGTCGAGCGGGTCCGGCCGCTATTCACGCCGGGGCAGGAGGCGCCGCGCTGGCGGGTAGACCTGGCCGACGGCTCCGGCCAGGAGTTCGACGCGGTCATCGTCGCCACCGGCCACCTGACGCGGCCGATGGAAGTGCCAGAATTCCAGGCCTTCACCGGCGAATACCTGCATTCGCACCATTACAAGGAGCCGGAGCCCTTTGTCGGCAAGCGCGTCTGTGTCGTCGGCATCGGCAACAGCGCCTGCGATATCGCCAGCGACGTCTGCGTGACCTCGCCCCGCACGGTGCTGGTGGCGCGCTCGGGCGTGGTGATCCTGCCGAAGCTGATGTTCGGGCGGGCCTTCACCGACATCACCGCCCAGATCCAGCGCCCCTGGATTCCGCGCAAGCTGCGCCAGAAAATCACCCGGTTCCTGGTCTGGCTGGTGCATGGCGACATGACCAGGCTGGGCTTCCAGAAGCCGACCGCGAACACCCATGTCACCTCCAACGCCACGGTGGTGACGGACATCGCCTACCGCCGCATCGCCGTGAAGCCGGGCATCACGCGGGTCGACGGCCGGACCCTGCAGTTCGCGGACGGCACGGCGGAGGAGTTCGACACGCTGATCGCCGCCACCGGCTACGCAATCGACCTGGATTTCCTGCCGCCGGAAGTGGTGACGCTGGAGAACAACGAACTCGATCTCTACATGCGCATCGTGCCGCCGGACTGGCCGGGGCTCTTTCTGATGGGCTTTTTCAACACCGACACCGCGCTGAACATGGTGTTCGAGCACCAGGCGCGCTGGGTGCGGGAAGTGCTGCTGGAGAACGCCGCCCTGCCGCCCGCAGCGGAGATGAAACGCGCCATCGCCGAGCGCAAGGCCTGGTATGCGAGCCAGTACAAGCACACCGCCCGCCACACCATCGAGGAGGAGCATGTGCGCTATCTGGGCGACCTGAAGCGCACGCTGAAAGCCATGGTCAAACGCGCGGCCGGTGCGCTTGGCAAGAGCCGGGCGGCATAGGTCGAGTGCCCGCACGGCCTTGCAATCGCCATTGCGAGACGCCGAAGGCGGCGTGGCAATCCAGACAGGCTGTCATTCCGGGGGGGGGGGATGTCGGCCCGGATCGCCACGGGGCTTCGCCCCCTCGCGATGACTGGGCTTCGCCCCTCGCGATGACGGGGCGCGGATTGCGGCCGGCGCTATCGCTCAAATCACCCCCTCGGCCTTCAGGCGCGTCCGTTCCTCGGCGTCCAGGCCCAGCACGTCCCCATAGACCGCATCATTGTCCTGCCCCGGCCAGGGTGCCGGCGCCGCATACCCCGCATGGCCGCCGGAGAATTTTAGCGGAAACGCTGCCGCCACCGTCTCCGGAACCGCGCCCGCCCGCGGGTGGTGCAGTGGCGCCAACATCCCTCGCGCGGCGAGATGGGGCCAGGCTTTCAACTCCTCAATGCCGTTGATCGGCCCGGCAATTCCGCCGGCCTTGCGCAGTGTCGTCACGGCCTCCGCCACCGACAGGCAGGAGACCCAGGCACTGACCTTGGCCTCCACTGCGTCATTATGGGCGATGCGCCAGGCGACATCGCGCCAGTGCGGATCGTCCGCAAGTTCCGGCTCGCCCATGCACTGGCAGAGCGTGCGCCACTGCCCGGGCGTCGCCGCACCGATCACCAGCCAGCCGTCCGCCGCCCGGAACGTGTTGAAGGGCGAGAAGCGGGGAATGCGGTTGCCCTGCTGCGCCGGCAGGCCCAGCGCCTCGTAATGATCCAGCGGCTCGTCCAGCACCAGCGACAGCAGGCAGTCGGCCATGGAGACGTCGACGAACTGCCCCTTGCCGGTCACGCCCCGTTGCACCAGCGCCGCCGTCACGCCCAGGGCCGCGTGCACGCCGGCAATCCCGTCCGAGAGCGGCGAGCCGGCTTTCAGCGGCGGGTCGCCATTGCGGCCGGTGATGCTCATGAGCCCGGCGGCGGCCTGGGCGATCGGGTCATAGGATTTTTCGTGCGCGTCCGGTCCGGTCGAGCCCCAGCCGGTCAGCGCGCAATAGACCAGACGGGGACAGGCCGCCGACAGCGCAGCATAGCCGATCCCCAGCCGGTCGGCCACACCGGGGGTGAAGTTCTCGAACACCACGTCGGCTTCGGCGGCCAGCCGCCGGAACAGCGCCACTCCCTCCGCCGATTTCAAATTCAGGGTAATGGCCTTCTTGGCCCGGTTGCGCTTCAGATAATGGATGGAAAGGTCATCCGGGCTCCGCTCCGTCATGGCGACGCCGGCGGCACCCGCAAAGGGCGGGGCTTTGGCCTGTGCCATGGGCTGGGCCGGCTCGTCGATGCGGATCACCTCGGCGCCCATCCCGGCCAGCAGCAGGGTGGCGTGCGGACCGGAGTAAAACCGCGAAAGGTCCAGGACCCGAATTCCGGAAAGAGGGCTTAGCATCCATCCGTTCTCTTGGTAGAAATTGTCTCACGCGCTCTCATTGCGCCCACCGAAACGCCCTTTCCAGAATAACCGGAGGCTTGCATGCCCTTCGACATCCCCGCGCCGCCGCCCGGCGAACCGAGCTGGCCGTACGAACTGTACAAGCTGTTGAAAGACGCCGGCATCACGCAGTTTTCCTATGTGCCCGACGCCGGCCACAAGGTGCTGATCAACCTGT
Source organism: Alphaproteobacteria bacterium (assembly GCA_020638555.1). NCBI lineage: Bacteria > Pseudomonadati > Pseudomonadota > Alphaproteobacteria > Alphaproteobacteria bacterium. The sequence goes on from JACKII010000002.1 coordinate 423,183, forward strand.
CGCTGGCCGACCCGGATGTCCACTCCATTCCGCTCACCAGCGAGGAAGAGGGCGTCGCCATGGCTGCCGGTGCGCATCTGGGCGGGCAGAAGCACGTGCTGCTGATGCAGTCGTCCGGCGCCGGCAACTGCATCAACATGCTGAGCCTGCCGCGGCTCGGCAAGTTCCCGTTCCTGACCATCCTCTCGATGCGCGGCGACTTCGGCGAGGGCAATCCCTGGCAGATGCCCATGGGCAAGTCGGTGCAGCCGGTGCTGGAGGCCTGCGACGTGTTGTGCCTGAAGGTGGAAAAGCCGGAAGAGGTGATCCCCACGGTCGAGGCCGCCATCACCATGGCGTTCCAGAGCCAGGAATCCGTTGCCGTGCTGCTGGGCCAGAAGCTCATCGGCGCCAAGAAATTCGGTTGAGAGAAGGGGTCCGCACCATGTCCGATTTCGTCCTGGACCGCAAAGACGTCATCCCGCAACTGATCCAGAATGCCGATCAGTATCTGATCGTCACCGGGCTCGCCGGCACCGCGCGCGACATCGCCAATCTCTGCGGCGCGGAGGGCACCAACTATTACAGCATGGCCGGTGCCATGGGCGGCGCGGTCGCCATGGGCCTGGGCCTGGCGCTGGCGCAGCCGGACAAGCGCGTGCTGGTGGTCACCGGCGACGGCGAACTGCTGATGAATGTCGGCGCGCTCGCCACCGTCGCGGTGATGAACCCGCCCAATCTCGGCATTGTCTGCGTCGACAACGGCCATTACGGCGAGACCGGCAATCAGGTCTCGCACACCGGCCACTCGACCGACCTGGCGGTGATGGCGAGTGGCGCCGGCATCAAGCAGGTGCGCACCGTGGCCAAGGAAGGCGAGATCGCCGACGCGGCGGCGATGATCAAGGGCGGCAATGCCACCTTCTTCGTCCACCTCAAGGTGAACGACAACCCGCCGGCGCCGATCAAGCGCTCGCTGGATGCGAACTATACCAAGACCGTGTTCCGCAAGGCGCTGCTCGGTTCCGCCTGAGCCGGGCCTGTCTTTGGATTCGATGCCGACGGCCCCGGAGTTCGCTTCGGGGCCGTTCGTTCGCGACGCCAGCGCGCGCCGTGACCCACCGGGAAGGGAGGCCGCATGACCCACCGAAAAATCGCCATTGTCGGCACCGGCCTGGTCGGCCGCGCCTGGTCCATCGTATTCGCCCGCGCCGGCCATCCGGTCTCGATCTTCGATCCCATGGACGGCGCCGCCGAACGGGCGCTGGCGCTGATCGCGGCCAACCTGCCTGACCTCGCCGCCGCCGACCTGCTGCGCGGCGAGACGCCGCCGGATGTGCTGGCCCGCATCGCCCGTGCCGACAGCCTGGAGCAGGCCCTGGACGGGGCCGTCCATTGCCAGGAAAGCGCGCCGGAGCGGGTGGAGGTGAAGGCGGCGCTTTACAAGGACCTGGACCGCATCGCCGCGCCGGCGACGGTGCTGGCCTCCTCCACCAGCGGCATCCCGGCCTCGCAATTCTCCGAAGGTCTGGCGGGCCAGCGCCGGGTGCTGGTGGCCCATCCGATCAACCCGCCGCACATCATCCCGCTGGTGGAGATCGTGCCGGCGCCGTGGACCGACCCGGCTCTCGTGCAGCGGACCCGCGACCTGATGGCCGCTGTCGGCCAGAGCCCGATCAGCACCACGCGCGAGATCAACGGCTTCATCGTCAACCGCCTTCAGGGCGCCCTGCTGGCCGAGGCGTTCCGGCTGGTGCAGGACGGTGTCTGTTCGGTGGCGGACGTGGATGCGGCGGTGGCCGACGGCCTGGGCCTGCGCTGGTCGTTCATCGGCCCGTTCGAGACCATCGACCTGAACTCGGCCCGGGGCGTGCCCGGCTATTGCGACATGCTGGGCCAGCTTTACTATGATCTGGCGAAGGAACAGGCGGACCCGCGCGAGTGGACGCCTGGCCTCGTCGCGGACATCGACCGCCAGCGCCGCGCCGCCCTGCCCATGGACCGGCACCAGGCGCGGCAGGACTGGCGCGACCGGCGGCTGGCCGCATTGGTCGGCCACAAGAGACAACAGGCGAAGCAAGACACGCCAGACTAGGAAGAAGGACGAAACGCCATGACCGATTCCCCCATCCGCATCGGCCTGATCGGCGCCGGCGGCAATGTCCGTTCGCGCCACATTCCCGGCTTCCGCCAGCAATCGGGCGTGGAGATCGTGGCGGTCGCGAACCGCACCCGCGCCTCCGGCCAGGCCATTGCCGACGAGTTCGGCATTGCCCGCGTGTATGACGGTTGGCCGGAGGTGCTGGCCGATCCCGAGGTCGATGCGGTCTGCATCGGCACCTGGCCCTACATGCACCGCACGCTCACCGTTGCCGCGCTGGAAGCGGGCAAGCACGTCATGTGCGAGGCGCGCATGGCCATGAACCTGTCCGACGCCCGGCACATGCTGGCCGCCGCGCGCAAGCGCCCGGACCTGGTCGCCCAGATCGTGCCGGCGCCGCACACGCTGGCCTTCGACCGCACCATCCGCGAGATGGTGGCCGGCGGCGCCGTCGGCGACATCATCGCCGTCGACGCCCGCATCGCCGCCGCCCGCGCCTTCCCGGATGCGAGCGGGCCGGTGCACTGGCGCCAGGACCGCGACCTCTCCGGCAACAACATCATGAATATGGGCATCTGGTACGAGGCGATGATGCGCTGGGTCGGCCCGATGAAGACGGTCATGGCCGTCGGCCAGAGCGTCGTGAAGCACCGGCTCGACGCCGACGGCCATCGCGTCGCCATGCGCATTCCCGACCATATCGACGTGATCGGCGAGTTGGAGCAGGGCGGCCAGATGCGCTTCAACGTCTCCAGCGTGGTTGGGCACATGCCGTCGCTTGCCGACGTCCACATTTTCGGCACCGACGGCACGATCCGCCTGCACCAGCCGGTTGGCGGCGCCATGGCGCTTTCGGCGGGCAAGCGGGGCGATGCGGATCTCTCGGCCGTCGCCATCGACCCGGCCAGGCAGGGCGGCTGGCGCGTGGAAGAGGAATTCGTCAACGCCATCCGCGGCCGCGAGCCGATCACCCACACCGATTTCGTCACCGGCTGCCAATACATGGAGTGGACCGACGCCGTCACGCTCAGCCTGCGCCAGCGCCGGACGGTGACCCTGCCGCTCTGACCGGCCCGACGGGCCAAGCGACAACGCGCCGCAACGCCGGCTGTGGCGGCAAGGCGCGTTGCCGTTGATCTACATCAAAGGTATTAGGTCGCCGATGCGCTTGTGATGACATCCGAGCCTGTCGGAAGAAAATGCGTTAACGGAAGGAACGATGATGGACACGGCAACCGCAACCCGTCCGGACGCCCGCGCCGCCGCGGGGCTGGACTATGACACCATCATTATCGGCGCCGGCCTTTCCGGCATGTACCAGCTCTATCGCCTGCGCAATCAGGGCCAGAAGGTGCGGGTGTTCGAGATGGGCACCGGCGTCGGCGGCACCTGGTACTGGAACCGCTATCCCGGCTGCCGCTTCGATTCCGAAAGCTATTCCTACGGCTATTCCTGGAGCGAGGAAGTGCTGAAGGAATGGGACTGGACCGAGCATTTCGCGCCGCAGCCCGAGACCGAGCGCTATTGCAACTTCGTCGCCGACAAGTTCGACCTGCGCAAGGACATCCAGTTCAAGGCCAAGGTCGCCTCCGCCCACTATCGGGACGACAGCCAGTCCTGGGAGATCACGCTGGCGGACGGCAGCACCCACACCGCCCGCTGGCTGGTGACCGCGATCGGGCCGCTGTCCGCCCCGGTGTTCCCGCGCATCAAGGGGCGCGACACCTATAAGGGCGAGGCCTATCACACCGGCCTCTGGCCGAAGCACGAGGTGACGTTCGAGGGCAAGAACGTGGCCGTCATCGGCACCGGCGCGACCGGCGTCCAGGCGATCACCGAGATCGCCAAGACCGCCAAGAGCCTGACCGTGTTCCAGCGCCGGCCGAACTGGTGCAAGCCGCTGCGCAACAAGAAAATCCCCAAGGCGGAAATGGATCAGATCCGCGCCCGCTATGACGAGATTTTCCGCAAGTGCCAGGAAAGCGCCACCTGTTTCCTGCACACGCCCGACAAGCGCAACACATTCGACGCCACGCCGGCGGAGCGCGAGGCGTTCTGGGAGCATCAGTACAACGAGCCGGGCTTTTCCATGTGGGTCGGCGGCTTCCGGGACATGATGACCAACCGCGCCGCCAATGACGCGGTGTCGGAATTCGTCGCCAACAAGATCCGCGAGCGCGTCAAGGACCCCAAGGTCGCCGAACTGCTGGTGCCGAAGGAGCACGGCTTCGGCACCCGCCGCGTGCCCCAGGAAAGCGGCTATTACGAGGTCTACAACCAGGACAATGTCGAACTGGTCTCGATCCTCGAAACCCCGATCGAGGAGATCACCGAGGCCGGCCTGCGCACCGCGGAGCGCGAATTCGAATTCGACATGATCGTCTACGCCACCGGCTTCGACGCCATCACCGGCAGTTTCGACCGGATCGACATCCGCGGCGCCGGCGGCCAGGCGCTGAAGGACAAGTGGAAGGGCGGGCCGAAGACCTTTGTCGGCGTGCTGGTGCGCGATTTCCCCAACATGTTCATGCTGGTCGGCCCGCACACCGCGCTCGGCAACATTCCGCGCTCCATCGAATACAATGTGGAGTGGGTGGACGACCTGATCGGCTATCTCTCGACCAATGGCTATACCTACGCCAATGCGTCGGCGGAAGGCGAGGCCGACTGGACCGAGGTGGTCGTCCGGTCGAACCATGGCCTGCTGTCGTCCGAGGTCGATAGCTGGATGACCGGCGTCAACCAGAATGTCGAGGGCAAGCAGCAACGCATCATCGCGCGCTATAGCGGCACCGCGCCGCAATACCGCGAATACTGCGACCGCGTCGCCGCCAACGGCTATCGCGAAATCGAGACGCGCTAGGCGGCTCTTTTGGGGGGGAGGGGCATCGCCCCACCCTCCTGCTGCCATCGGCCCGCTCCGAGGCCTCAGGCGCTCCTGGGCCATTTTGGGCGCTTTCCCGGGCTTGACCCGGGATCCCCAGCGCGCCGGGCGCCGACCGGGCCGGCGATCACGCCGAAGGAGATCCCGGGTCAAGCCCGGGAAAGCTAGGGGGTCACGCCTGGGAAAGCGCAAGGCGCGCGGAGGCGTCCCGTCCTACACCACGCCCTTGGCCCGCAGCGCCGCCACATCCACCCCCAACGCACCCAGCACCGCGTCGGTGTCCTGGCCGAGGCGGGGCGGGGAGCGGCGGGGTGCCGTGGTCTCGCCATTCGCCTTGAAGCCCAGGCTCGGCAGGGCGACCGTGCGGGCGAGCCCGTCCAGCGCCACCGGCTGCATCAGGCCGCGGGCGGCCAGTTGCGGCTCGCCCAGCACCTCGTCCATGCGGCGGACGCGAACGCCGGGGACGCGGGCGTCGTCCAGAAAGGCTTCCCATTCCGCGGCCGTTTTGGTGCGGAACAGCGCGGCGAACTCCGCCCGCAGCGCGGGCGCATTCCGTTTGCGCGCCGTCCGCTCGGCAAAGCGCTCGTCCTCCAGCAGGTCGGCGCGGCCGATGGCGCGGCAGAGGGTCTGGAACTGGCGCTCGTTGTTGGCGGCCAGCATGATCAGGCCGTCTTGAGTCTCATAGGTGCCGGAGGACGGCGAGCCGCTGAACGCCTCGTTGCCGGTGGGCGGCGGCGGCGTGCCGGTGGCCGCGGTCGAGACCGCCAGCGAGGCCATCAGCAGCATGGCGGTATCCAGCATGGCGACGTCGACGCGCTGGCCCGCCCCCGTCCGCTCCCGCTCCAGCAGGGCGGAGACGACGGCAAAGGCGCCCATCAGGCCGGTGGCATAGTCCACATAGGGGCTGCCGACCTTGTTCGGCACCGTCTCCGGCGTGCCGGTGGTGTGCATGATGCCGACCATGCCCTGGATGATGTGGTCGTAGGCCGGGCGATGGCCCAGCGGCCCGTCCTGGCCGAAGGCGCTGAGCGAGGCATAGACCAGGGTCGGGTTCAGGTCCCTCACATCCTCATAGCCGATGCCGAGCCCGGCGGCGGTGCCCGGCTTGAAATTCTCGACGAACACGTCGGCGGTCTGGATCAACTGTTTCAGGACCGCCACGCCCTCTGCCGTTTTCAGGTTGAGGCAGACCGATTTCTTGTCGGCGTTCTGGGTCAGGAAGCCGAGGGAATAGCCGGCGGCGCTCAATTCCGCATCCTCGCCGCCGAGGCGGGTCCAGTCGCCCTGGCCGGGCAGTTCGATCTTGATGACCTCCGCCCCCATCAGCGCCAGCTGGTAGGTGCAGTAGGGGCCGGCCAGGACCTGGGTCACGTCGATCACGCGCTTGCCGGCAAGGGGCTGGAACATGGCGGTTGGTCTTTCGTTGGTGCGGCGCGCCTTCCGGAGCGGCTGGCCCGTCCGGAAGGCGATGCTTGCCGAGGGGGGCTTATTTCGGCGGTTCGTAGCCGGAGGCTTTGATCATCGCGGCCGTCTCTGCGTCCGTCTTCTGCACGAAGGCAGTGACCTTGTCATGGCCCATATAGCTGATCGGCATTTGCAGCTTGGCCGAGATATCCTTCATCTCCGGCTGCTCCACCGCCCAGGCGACCGCGGCGTCCATCTTGGCGACGATGGCAGGATCGGTGCCTTTCGGAAAGGCGATCACGGTGGGCGCGTCGCTGGCGCCCTGGTAGCCCAGTTCCGTCAGGGTCGGCGCGTCGGGCGTTTGCGGCTGGCGCTTGGTCGTGGTGACGGCCAGGACCTTCATCTTGTCCGGATAGCGGGCGTGAATGCCGCCGGAATAGGCCGTCGAAACCTGGCCGCCCAGCACCAGTTGCACCATGCCGGCGCCGCCCTTGGTGGGAATATAGTTGATGTCGAGCCCGTCCTTCTCGGCAATCAACTGCATCAGGATGCGGGCATAGGGGCTGAGCGCGGCGTATTTCGTGCCGGGATGTTCCTTGGCATAGGCGACGAAGCCCTTCATGTCGTCGAACGGGGCGGAGGACGGCGCGACAATGGCCGGCTGGAACTCGGTGGCCGTGCAGCAATAGTCGAAATCGTCCCAGCGGAAGGCGAGGCGCGGGTTCAGGTGCGGGTTCAGCGTCAGGCCGGACACCGCGCCGAAGAAGAATGTGTCGCCATCCGGCTTCTGGTGCTTGAACCAGAGCAGCGCCGTCGCCTGGCCGCCGCCCGGCTTGTTCACGACCTTGACCGGCACGCCCAGCTTCTCGCCCAGCAGCTTGGCCAGCACGCGTCCCTTGGTGTCGGTGCCGCCGCCGGCCTTGTAGCCGATCAGCATGGTGAGCGGGCCGTCCGGCCATTCCGCCCGCGCCGGCAGTGCCGCCAGCGCCAGGCCGGCAGCGGCCACCGCCGCCAGTCCGAGGGATTTGAGGATTCGCATGGGCAGTCTCCCTGTTTCTTGTGAGGCCTCAGGCGGCCGGGGTGGAGGAAGCGCGTTGGCGACGCACGACCGCGACCACGCCCAGAAGCGTCAGCGCCCAGAAGACGATGGCGATCGGGTGGTCGAAAATCTGCTCCGGCGTGCCCTTCAGCAGGCCGATGGTCTGGCGCAGCGCCAGCTCGAACCCTTCGCCGATGACGAAGCCGATCAGGAAGGTGACGAAGCTGAAATCGTATTTGCGCGCGAAAAAGCCGATCACGGCGAAAATCGCCATGATGTAGAGCCCGAACATGCCGCCGCCCTGCAGATACGAGCCGAGGCAGCAGAGAAACACCACCGCCGACAGCACGATGCTGGGCGAAAGCTTGATGACGCGGGCGAACAGATTCTGGCCGAAATAGCCGATGCAGAGCAGGATCAGCGAGGCGACCAGCATGGAGGCATAGATGCCCTGCATCAGGTCTGCCTGTTCGATGAACATCAGCGGGCCGGGCGTCACGCCCTGGATGATGAAGGCGCCGATCAGGATCGCGGCGATGACGCTGCCGGGAATGCCGAGCGCGAACAGCGGCACGAAGCTGGCCGGCACGACGGCATTGTCGGCGCTCTCGGCCGCGGCCACGCCCTCGATGGCGCCGTCGCGCTCGAACGCCTCCGGGTCCTTGGCCGCCCGCCGCGCCATGCCATAGGACAGGAACGAGCCGGTGCTGGCGCCGAGGCCCGGCAGGATGCCGATGAAAATGCCGACAAACGTGCCGCGCACGATGGCGCGGGCCGAGCGTTTCCAGTCGTCCCAGGTGACAACGGCATCCTCCGGCTTGCCGGAGCCGCGCAGCAGGTCGGTCTCGGCCTCCAGCCGGCGGCGGTTGCCGATCTGCACCATCATTTCAGAAAGCGCCAGCATGCCGATGGCGACTGGGATCAGCGGCAGGCCGTCATAGAGTTCGTAAAAGCCGAAGATCAGCCGCTCGGTCGAGGTTTCGACCTCCAGCCCGACGGTGGCGCAGAGAATGCCGAACAGGCCGGCGATCATGCCCTTGACCAGCGACTTGCCGGAGAGCGCTGCGATGAAGGTCAGCGAGAAGGCCAGGATCGCCACCAGTTCGATCGGGCCGATGGCGAGGGCATAGTCCGCCAGGGTCTGGGCCAGCAGGATCAGCGCGCAGGTGGAGACGAAATCGCCGATCACGCTGGCGAACAGGCCCATTTTCAGGGCCTTCTGCGCCTTGCCGGCCCGGGCCAGCGGATAGCCCGCCAGCGCCGTCGGCGCGGACGAGGGCTCGCCCGGCGTGTTCATCAGAATGGCGGAAACGGCACTGCCCGCCGCCGAGCCCTTGGAAATGCCGACCAGGAAGGCGATGGCGGTCAGCGGCGCGATATAGAAGGTGATGGGGATCGCCACCGCCGTCGCCGTGCCCTTGCCGAGGCCCGGCAGCGCGCCGACCAGATAGCCGATGGCGACGCCGAGGGCGACGAAGGCGATATTGTACGGGGTCAGTGCTTGGCCGAAGCCGGCGATCAGGGCGTCCATCATTGGATCGCGGTCCCCAGCACCTCGTAGAACAGCAGGTAGATCGCCAGCACCAGGCCACCCGGCAGCGCCAGCAACAGGTACCAGCGGCGCTCGCCCATATAGAGCATGGGCGCCAGGCAGACGAAGAAGCCGGCCACCGCGGGATGGACGTATTCGAACAGCAGCGCGCCGCAGACGACGACGGCGACGATGGCGACCATGGCCGCCCATTCCGACGGCTTGGTCGGCTCCGCCTCCGGCATGCGGCCGCGGGCGGCGTTGAGGGTCAGGATCGCCGCCAGCACGGTGATGCCAATGGCACAGACCTGCGGCAGCAGGGCCGGCGGCACGACGGCGCCGGTGTTCTGGTCCGTCTGCATCGGAATGATCCAGAACACCAGGGCCAGGCCGACGCCCATCAACAGGACGCCGGCAATCAGGTCGGCTTTCGGCATGTCCTCGCCTTCGGTTTTTTGGTCATCGGCCGGTTGTCCTGGCCGTTGCCTTCGACCCTAGCGACGGGTTCCGCCGGCGCCAACCCCCTGGCGCCGCTCGACGATCAAACGGTCAGGTAGCCGCCGTCGGACATCAGCGTATGCCCGGTGACGTATTGGGCCAGATCGCTCGCCAGGAAGACGGCAGGGCCGGCGATATCCTCCGGTGTGCCGTGGCGGCCGAGCGGGATGTGGGTCATGAACCGCTCCAGCATCGGCGGATTCTTCATGATGCCGTTCTCGTTCAGCGGCGTCGCGATCAGGCCGGGGCCGATGGCGTTGACGCGGATGCCGAACTTGCCGAGTTCTGCCGCGAGCCCAACGGTGAAGCCCTTCACCGCGTGCTTGGACGTGGTGTAGGCGACGCAGTTCGGCGTGTGCACGAAGCTCTGGATCGAGCCGATGGAGATGATCCGGCCCTTGGTCGCCTTCAACTGCTCCAGAAAGGCGTAGGTGGTGTTGAAGACGCCGTTGACGTTGATGCCGATGGTGTCGTCCCAGTCGCCCAGCGCGTTGTCGGTATCCAGCGTGGCGCGGCGGACAATGCCGGCATTGTTCACCAGGATCGAGAGGTCGCCGACCTCGGCCTTCACCTTGGCGGCGAGCGCGTCGCAGGCGGCGCGGTCGCGCACGTCCAGGTGCTCGGCCCGGGCGGCGTTGCCGCCGATCATGGCGACGGTCTCGGCCGCGCCGGCGGTGTTGATGTCGGCCGCGATGACGGTGGCGCCCTGTTGGGCAAAGGCCTTGGCGATGCCGCGGCCGATGCCGCTGCCGCCGCCGGTGATGAGGGCAATATGGCCGTCGAGAAGTCCGGGCATGGGTGGGGTCTCCCTGTTGTGCGAGTTTGAGGCCGCCATTGTTCCCGCAGCGGGGCCGGCTGCCAAGCGCGCGAATCGCGGCGGGGCAGGGGGAAGGGGTGGAGCGTGGGGCGTCCCTCAATACGGCGCTGCGCGCCTACTCGGGATGAAGCGGAGGTGAGTGCGATACGGCTGCCTTGCGGCCTTCCGTGGAACCGCTCTCTGGCTTCACCCCGAGTAGGGCCGCAGGCCCGTATCGAGGGGGCGGGCGGACCTCACGCCGGCAGCGCCTCGCGCAGCAGGCGGCCGAAGGCGATCATTTGCGGGCTGGTGCCCTGGTAGGTCTCGATCGCGGCCAGGATGTGATCCGCCGGGGCGTCCGCGGGCGGTGGCGGCGCCGGCGGCAGCACGGCCAGGAATTCCGGCACGGCGGCGGCGATGCGGCGGCGCAGATCGTGGCACGCCGCCGTCACCGCCGGGTCGGCGAACACCGGGCCCAGTTCCGTGGCGATGTGGGCCAGATAGGCCGGCCAGTGCGCGAGCTGGCGATAGAGGCCGGGCACGAAGGTCTCGCCGTCCATGTCGGTCGCGAGTTGCAGCAGCACCGCGCGCGTATCCGGGGAGACCGCCTCCAGCGCCAGGGTCGCCGGCGGCGGCGGAAAGCGGTGCTGTGGCCGCCACTCCGGCGACGGGCCGGGCCGGGTGCCGCTGGTGTCGGCGCCGTGCAGCAGCGCCCGCACCGTTCCGCCCAGCGCCATGTTCAGCGGCGCCACGGTCTCGAACGAGCGGCAGACCTGCCGCACCGTCTCGACCGCCTCGCTCTCCACGCCCAGCAGCCGCAGGGCGGCGGGCGAGAGTGGCGGCAGCGGCCTCAGGTTGACCTCGGCCGCCAGCGCCCAGGCCCGCTCCGGCAGCACGCCGCTCGCAAAGGCCGGGCGCACCGCATCCCACGCCCATTCGAGCACGCCCGGCAGCGTCGCCAGATGGCGTTGCAGCGACGAGACATAGGGCACGCCGTAGAAATGGCGGATTTCCGCATAGATGTCCGCGATCCGTCCGGTCGCTGCGGCCTCCGGCAGTTCGGTGAACGCGCTCAAATCGGCGGTACCTCGCCGGCGCGCGGGTCGATGGGCAGGAGTTTCGCCAGGCCGGTAGCCTCCTCGAACACCGCGGCGAGCGCCAGCAGGCCGGCCTCGTCCTGGGGCGGGCCGACCAGTTGCAGGCCGATGGGCCGGCCGAAATCGTCGAAGCCCGCCGGTACGCTGATCGCCGGGCAGGCGGTCATGGAAATGGCCGAGGTGGTCAGCGAGCCCGCGATATAGTTCTCGATCTTCACGCCGTCGACGGTGTCGACATAGCGCAGATCCACGTCGAAGGGCGGCACATTCACCACCGGGCAGGCGAGGAAATCATAGGTCTCGAAGAAGTCCACGACGCGGCCGTAGAACGCCGCCCGCTCGCGCTCGGCCCAGCCGATCTGCTCCGGGCTTTGCGCCAGGCCTTTCTCGGTGTTCCAGAGAATGTCGGGCTTGAGCTGGTCGCGGTGGTGCGCCATTTCCTTGTGCCGGTTGGTGACGAAAATCTGGGCGCGCAGGATCTGAAACGCCTCGGCAATGCCGCCGAGGGCGGGGAAGGCTTCCTCGACCGCACAGCCCAGATCGGCCAGGCCGAGCGTGGCCTTCTCCGTCACCTGCCGCACCGCGCGGGCGACCGGGACGGTGCCGCCATAGTCGAGGGTGAAGCCGATGCGCTTGCCGGCCAAGCCGGTGCGCCCGCGGGCCAGCGCGGCCATGGTGGAGGCGAAAAAGCTCTCCGCCGGCGGGTGGAGGGTGAGCGGATCATACGGGTCGCGGCCGGAAATGGCGTCCAGGAACAGCGCCAGGTCCGGCACGTCGCGCGCCATCGGCCCCTCGACCGACGAGGGCGAGAACAGGTTGCCGGCCGTGCCGCGCGTCACCCGACCCGGCGAGGGCCGGAGCCCCACGACCGAGCAGAAGCTGCCGGGCTTGCGCAGGCTGCCGCCGTGGTCGGAGCCGTGGGCGAGCCAGACCTCCCCCGTCGCCAGCGCCACCGCCGCGCCGCCCGACGAGCCGCCGCAGGTCAGCGCCGTGTTCCAGGGGTTGCGGGTCTTGCCGAACACCTCGTTGAAGGTGGAGCCGCCGGCGCCGAATTCCGGCGTGTTCGACTTGGCCAGCACCAGCCCGCCATTCGCCTCCAGCCGTTGCACCATGCGGTGCGAGCGCTCCGGCACATGGTCCTTGTAGATCGGCGAGGCGTAGGTGGTGCGCACGCCTTCCACGTCCATCAGGTCCTTGATCGCCACCGGCAGTCCGCCGAGCCAGCCGCGGGCGTTCGGGGGCCGCGCCGGCAGGCGCCGGGCGCGTTCCCGCGCCCGGTCGGGGCAGAGGGTCGGCAGCGCGTTGACCTGGGGCTCGACCTGTTCGATGCGGGCGAGCGCCGCGTCGATCAACTCCAGCGGCGAGACCTCGCCCACCTCCAGCAACTGGACGACCTCGCGCGCGGGCATGCGCGTCAGCGACAGGTCCGCGCTCATGAGCCGAGCCGCTGGCGCAGGAAGCCGGTGAGCGCGGCAAACTCGGCCCGCGCCGCCGGCCCGCCGTCGCGCAAACGCAGGAAGCCGTGGATGAAGCGCGCGGCGCAACGGTAGGTGACCGGCACGCCGGCCGCCTTCAGCCGCCGGGCATAGTCGAAGCCGTCATTGTAGAGCGGGTCGTATTCCGCCGTGACGACGAAGGTGGGCGGCAGGCGCGACAGGTCCGTGGCGCAGGCCGGCGTGGCATACGGATCGTTCGAGCGCACGCCCTCGCCCAGATACCAGTCCCAGTACTGTTTCATCGACGCGGTGGTGAGGCCGGGCGGATCGGCATTGTAGGCGAAGGACGGCGCCGACAGGTCGTCGGTCAGGCAGGGATAGACCAGCACCTGCGCCGCGATCGCCGGCCCGGCCCGGTCGCGCGCGGCGAGGCAGACCGCCGCCGTCAGGCAGCCGCCGGCGCTGTCGCCCGCCACGGCGATGCGGCTGGCATCGATGCCGAGATCGGCGGCATGGGCGGCGATATGGGCGACGACGCCATAGCAGTCGTCGAACGGGTCCGGGTGCTTGTGCTCGGGCGCCAGCCGGTAGTCGACACTGACGCAGACCGCCCGCGCGTCCACGGCCAGGCCCCAGCCGGTGCTGTCGCTGGTCTCGGGCGAGCCCTTCATGAAGCCGCCGCCATGGATGTAGACCACGCAGGGCGCCCGTTTGCCCAGGCCCTTGGGCCGGTAGATGCGCACCGGCACCGGCTGGCCGTCGAGCCGGGGCATGGTGCTGTCCTGCACTTCCAGCCCGTCCGGCCGGGGCGGCTTGACGGCCGCGGCGGCGGCATCGAACACCGCGCGCATGTCTTCGAGCGTCGTGGCGGGCTTCTGCGCCGCGCGGGCGTCGATCAGCGGTTGCATTTCCGGGTGGGTGTCATAGCGGCCGGGCATGCGGGCGGCACTCCAGAGAGGGAGGTGAAGGGATGTGCCCTCAGCCTAACCCGACCCTCCGCCGCTTGACCAGAACCCTTGCGCGGTGGTGGGCGCCGCGATGCACCCCGGAGCCTGCGGAGCGGGCGTCCGGTGTCGGTCGCGGCGTGCGCACACGGGCGGCGACGGTGTTCGAAGGATGATGCCGATCCCGGATCGGCGCTCCGCACCGTCCGGGACACACCGAATGCTGATCGCGGGAGCGGGGGAGGTGGGCGCCGGCCGTTACGCCGCCAGCCCGTAGGCCTCGGCCAGCGACGGGTCGCGGGCGGCGACCTGGCGGGCCAGATCGACAATGACCTTGGCCTGTTTCCAGGTGGCATCGTCCTGCATCTTGCCGTCGATCATCACCGCGCCGGAGCCGTCGGGCATCGCCTCCAGAATGCGGAGCGCCAGTTGCACCTCGTCGGCGGGCGGGCTGAACACGCGCTTGGCGATTTCGATCTGCGACGGGTGCAGGCTCCACGCGCCGGCGCAGCCCATGAGGAAGGCGTTGCGGAACTGGGCCTCGCACGCGGCCGGGTCGGAGAAGTCGCCGAACGGGCCGTAAAACGCCTTCAGCCCGTGCGCCATGCAGGCGTCCACCATCTTGGCGAGCGTGTAGTGCCACAGATCCTGCTGGTAGAAGGCGCGGGCCGCCTCGGGCGCGGCCGCATCGGGATCGGCCAGCACGCCATAGGCGGGGTGGCCGCCGCCGACGCGGGTGGTCTTCATGCCACGGCTGGCGGCCAGGTCGGCCGGGCCGAGGCTCATGCCCTGCATGCGCGGGCTGGCCGCCGCGATGGCCTCCACATTGTTGACGCCCTGGGCCGTCTCCAGGATGGCGTGGATCAGGATCGGCGTCTGCACGCCGTGCTTGGCCTCCAACTGGGCCAGGAGCTGGTCCAGATAATGGATGTCCCACGGCCCCTCGACCTTGGGCAGCATGACCACGTCCAGCTTGTCGCCGATGGCGGCCACCAGTTCGGTGACGTCATCCAGCATCCAGGGGCTGTCGAGCGCGTTGACCCGGGTCCAGAGGCCGGTCTGGCCGAACTCGTTGGCCTGTCCGACCTCGATCAGGCCGGCCCGGGCGGCTTCCTTGGCATCGGCCGGGATGGCGTCTTCCAGATTGCCCAGCAGCACGTCCACGTTGGCGATCATGCCCGGCACCCGGTCGCGCATCTTTGCGACATGGGGCGGGAAGAAGTGGATCATGCGCTCGATCGCCACCGGCATCTCACGCGGGGGCTGCGGCGCACCGATGGCCAGCGGCTTGTAAAAGGCTTTGGCAGGCTTTTGCATGGAACTCGGGTCTTTTCGGGGGGTGGGTATGGGCGGCAGGGCCGGATCAGGCGACGCGGCGCGGCATCAACGCCCAGTAGTCCAGGTCCAGCAGCACATTCGGTTGGTAGCGCCCGTCCTCGCCTTTGAGCGAGAAGGCATCGCCCGCCGGCATGTCCTTCAGCGCGACCAGACGCAGGCGCAGGGCGCCGACGCCGGGGGCGGCGGTCTCGGCCTTGTCCAGCACCTCGCTCCACGCATAGACGGTATCGCCGGCAAACGCGGGGTTGGTGTGGCTGCCGGCGTTGATCCCGACAATCCGGCAGGCATTGGCCAGGCCGTTGAAGCTGAGGGCGCGAGCCATGCTGATGATGTGGCCGCCATAGACCAGGCGCCGGCCGAAGCGGCTATAGCTCTGGGCGACGCGGTCGAAATGCACCTTGGCCGTGTTCTGATAGAGGCGGGTCGCCATCATGTGCTCCGCCTCCTCAATGGTCATGCCGTCGACATGGTCGATGCGCTCGCCGACGGCATAGTCCTCCCAAAGCGCGGGCGACCCGGCAAGGTTGGTGTCGTAGGCGGTCGCGTCGAACGGCGGGGCAATCGGCAGGTCGGCCGGCGCGACGGCCGGCAGGAGGTCCGGCGTCTGGGCCGGGGGCGCGGCTGCCGCGGCGTCGAACTTGTGCACCATCACCCAGCGCTTGAAGGCCAGGACCGGCGCGCCGTGCTGGTTCCGGCCTTCGGTCTGCACATAGACGACGCCGGTCTTGCGGTTCGAGTTCTCGCGCAGGCCGATCACCGTCGAGCGGGCCGACAGGGTATCGCCGGGAAACACCGGGGCCAGGAAGCGGCAATCCGCATAGCCGAGATTCGCCACCGCGTTCAGCGACACGTCCGGCACCGACTTGCCGAAGACGACGTGAAACACCAGCAGATCGTCCAGCGGCGCCTGGGGGTAGCCGACCGCCTGGGCAAAGGAATCGGCGGACTGCAACGCGAACCGGCTGCCGTACAGGGCGGTATAGAGCGCCTGGTCGCCATCGGTTATGGTGCGAGGCGTGGCGTGCTCCAGCAGGGCGCCGATGCGAAAGTCTTCAAAAAACTGCCCGATCGATGATTTCGGGTGTGAAACCATGAATGGTCCTCCGATAACGAACGGACGTTCCTCGATTTTGCTGATGTTGCGCGCATACGAACATAAATCTCAGCATCGGCCCAGTTGGCGCATCGCCGCGCTTGGCGTCCAAGGGAATGCAGACGATGGTACCGAAAATGCCCTCCGATCCGGCGCTGGCCGAAGGGTTCGAGCTGGCCGGCGCGCCGGCGTCCTTCCTGGCCGACCCCTATCCCACCTATCGCTCGCTGCGGGACCACGCGCCGGTCAAGCGCCTGGCCGACGGGTCGCTGTTCCTGACCCGCTATGCGGATTGCCAGGCCGTGTACAAGGATCCGGCGCGGTTTCTTTCCGACAAGCGCGACGCCTTCCGGCCGGTGTTCGGTGACGGCTCGCCCCTGTTCGAGCATCACACCACCAGCCTGGTGTTCAACGACCCGCCCTTGCACACGCGGGTGCGGCGCCTGCTGGCGCCCGCCTTCACGCCGCGGGCGCTGGAGGCGTTGCGCCCGCGGGTCGCGGCCTTTGTCGACCGCCTGCTGGACGAGGCCGAGGCCAAGGGAGAGTTCGACCTGATCGGCGACCTGGCAAGCGCCCTGCCGGTGCAACTGATCGGCGACATGCTGGGCGTGCCGGCCGACGAGCGCGACCCGCTGCGCGCCTGGTCGCTGGCGATCCTGGGCGCGCTGGAGCCGCGGCCCTCAGCGGAGGTGCTGGCGGTCGGCAACCGGGCGGTGGAGGATTTCAAACGCTATCTGCGCGACCTGATCCGCCGCCGCAAGGCCGGCGCCCTGCCAGCGGTCGAAGGCGAGATTCTCTCCAAGCTGATGGCGGAAACCCGGGACGGCGACCGCCTCAGCGAGTGGGAATTGCTGCACAACTGCATTTTCCTGCTGAACGCCGGCCACGAGACCACCACCAATCTGATCGGCAATGGCGTCGAGGCGCTGTTCCGCCACCCGGCGGAGTTCCGGCGGCTCTGCGACGACCCCGGCCTGATCGCCGGCGCGGTCGAGGAATTGCTGCGGTTCGAGAGTTCCAACCAGCTGGGCAACCGTCAGGCGGCGACCGATTGTGCCATCGGCGGCGAGACCGTGGCCGCCGGCACCTATATTCATGTCTGCATCGGCGCGGCGAACCGCGATCCGGCGGAGTTTCCGGACCCGGAACGGCTCGACCTCGGCCGGACGCCGAACCGTCATCTGGCCTTCGCCACCGGCATCCATGTCTGCGCCGGCGCCGCGCTGGCGCGGATGGAGGGGCAGGTGGCCATCGGCAAGCTGGTGGCCCGCTTCCCCGGGCTGGAGCCCGCCGGCCAGCCCGTGCGCGGCGGACGCGCCCGCTTTCGCGGTTTCCTGGAACTGCCGGTCCGGGCCGGATGATGGCCGACCGCTGCCGGCAAGGGTGGCGCGAGCGATTCCATATCACAGGAATAAAATTCATGGTTGCGCACAACATACAATAGCAGGATTGTAATGCATGTAACCTGGTAATGGGAAATCATCTCATAAAGGGACTGAGCAGTGAAACGTATCGGAGGATTGATGCTGGCCGGCCTGCTGGTAACGATGCAGCCGGCATCCGCGGGTTTGATTGGTTATTATACGTTCGAAGCCAGCGACGGCACGGACAGCAGTGGCAGCGGCAATCATGGCACCGTCGGATCGGCGGTCGGCTTTACCGCCGCGGGACTGGGTGTCGATGGCGGCGTAGCCGGCAGTTTCAGCGATGCGACCGGCACGACCAACATGATCGGCCTGCCCATCGACATTCGTGCAGAGACCCATCCGACGCTCACCATGGGCGCGTTCGTGACCAAGACACCGGGAACCAGCACCAAGGCGAAATTCCTGAGCCACGACAATGGCGGCTTCGACCGCACCCTGGGCACCGACTTCCGCGGCGGCAGTGCGGCCGGCGCCTATGCGGCCTTCACCGGAGTGGGCGTGTTCAACTCCGGGATCGTGCCCGCCATGACCGGGTATGATTTCGTCGCCGTGCGCTATAACGCAGCCGGCACCATGACGCTGACCGTCAACGGCGTCCATACCAGCACCGTCGACAACACCGACTTCAATGTCGGGTTTTCCCAGCTCTTCATCGGCGGCAATCCCGGCTTCAACGAGGACTGGGTCGGCCTGATCGACAATGTCTTCGTCTATGACGAGTTGCTGAGCGACGCGGAACTGGCGGCCATCCAGCAGGCCCGTGGCGTGCCGGGCTTCAGCAGCGGCCAGGCGCCGGAGCCGGTTTCTCTCGCCTTGATCGGCGGCGGGCTCATGGCCATGACCCGACTGGCGCGGCGGCGACGCTAAGTCCCTTTCGCGCTTCTCGAATCGGAGCATAGTCGCAGGATTATGCTTCGATTCCTTCACACCGCCGACTGGCAGATCGGCCGCAGTTTCGCCTCGGTGCCGGGCGATGCGGCGGCGTTGCTGCGCCAGGCCCGCGTCGACGCGGTCGACCGGCTGGCCGAGGCCGCCCGCAACCACGCCTGCCCGTTCGTCCTCGTCGCCGGCGACGTGTTCGATGCCGAAGGATTGGCCGAGGCCACGTTGCAGGCGCCGATGGGGCGGATGGCGCGGGCGCGGGATCTGGTCTGGTACCTGCTGCCGGGCAATCACGACCCGGACCGGCCGGAAGGGCTGTGGGACCGGCTCGCCCGGCTGGGCCTGCCGGAGAATGTGCGCGTGCTGCGCGCGGCCGAGCCGGTGGCGCTGGGCGACGGCGCGGTGTTGCTGCCGGCCCCGCTCGCCGCGCGCGACCATGGCGACGACCCGACCGCCTGGATGGACAGCGCCGCGACGGCCGAGGGTCTGGTCCGCATCGGCCTCGCCCATGGCAGCATCCGCGATTTCGGCTCCGGCGAAACCGCGGTGCTGGAGCGGGAGGCGCTGGCGCCCGACCGGGCGGCTAGGGCCGGCCTCGCCTATCTGGCGCTGGGCGACTGGCACCGCGCCCGCAGCATCGCCGCCAACACCTGGTATTCCGGCACGCCGGAACCGGACCGCTTCTATGGCCCCGGCGAGCCCGACGGCGGCGAGGCGCTGGTGGTCGCCGTCGCCGGCCCGACCGCACCGCCAGAGGTGCAGCGGGTGCGGACCGCCCGCTACACCTGGGCCAGCCTCGACGAGACCGTGGCCGACGCCGACGACATCGCCGCGCTCGCCGCCCGCATCGACTCCCTGACCGACGATCCCGCCCGCCTCGTGCTGAAACTCGCCCTGCGCGGCAGCGTGCCGCTGGCGGTGCGCGAGCAGGCGGAGACGGGGCTGCGGCGGCGGCTGGAAGGGCTGCAAGTCATCCTGGACTGGGACGACGACCGGCTGTTGCCGGAGCCGACCGCCGACGACCTCGACGCCATCGACCGGCCGGGCGGCGTGCTGCGCCTTGCCGCCGAACGCTTGCAGGCCCTGGCCGACGACGCCGGCAATCCGGAGGCCGCCATGGCCCGGCGGGCGCTGGCCCGGCTCTATCTGGAAGCGAAGGCGGCACACGCATGAGCCGGCTGATCCTGACCGATCTGGTGGTGGAGAGCTTCCGCAAGTTCGACCGCCCGCACCGGCTGGAAGGGCTGGGCCCCGGCCTGAACCTGCTGGCCGCGCCGAACGAGGCCGGCAAGTCGACGTTGAAACTGGCCTTGGACGCAGCCCTGTTTCAGCGCCACCGCCTGTCCGGCGCCGGCGCGAACCAGTATGTGAACCAGTGGCACGAGGCGCCGCCGGCGGTGCGGGTGGCGTTCGAACTGGACGGCGCTGGCTACGGCCTCGCCAAGCGCTTCTACAAGCAGCAAAAGGCCGTCCTGCACCGGCCGGACGGCACCAGCGTCGAGGGCGATGCGGCCGAGCGCGAATTGCAGACGCTGCTGGGCTTCCAGGCGCCGGAGCGCGGCGGGATGCGGCCGGAATTGCTGGGGGTGTGGGGCCTGCTCTGGGCGAGCCAGGGCGACACGATCCAGCCATTGGCCGTCAGCGAGACCGCGCGGGACTCGCTCGCCGAGTGCCTGGCTGCCAGCGGCGTCGCGGCGGTGACCGGTGGCCGGCGCGGCAGCGCGGTCCCGGCGCGGGTGCGCGAGGCGCTGGCCGCCTATGTAACGCCGGGGCGGGCGCAACCGACCGGGCGCTATCGCCAGTTGCTGGCCGACCAAGCCGAGTACGCAGACGCGCTGGCGGCTGCCGAGCAGGTGCAGCGGGAATTGGCGGATCAGACCGAAGACCTGCTGGCCGCCCGCCGCGATCTGGCCGCCGAACAGCGCGGCACCGACGAGGCCGCCGAAGCCGAGGCCATCCGGGCCTTGCGCGCCCGCCTCACCGAGGCGCAGCAACTGGCGGGGCAGGTGGAGACCGCCTCGCTGGCGGTTTCGCTTGCCGGTCAGGAGGCCGCCGCGGCAGACGAAGCCGCCAAGCGCCGGCAGGAGGCAATCGCCGGCGTCAAAGGGCTGGCCCAGGCCCTCCAGACCGCAACGAAGGGTGCCGAGCAGGCGACGGCAGACCTGGCGGCGGCCGCCACGGCCCTGGCCACCGCCGAAGATGAGGCGACCACGGCCGCCGCCGCCGCCAAGGCCGCCAAGGCCACCGTCGACCGCGTTGCCCGGCAACGCTCGCTGCGCGAGCGCCATGCCACCCTCAGCCGCGAGACCGAGCGGCTGCAACAGGCGCTGGAGGCGGCGCGCAAGAGCCAGACCCTGCACCAGCAGGCCGAGGCGCTGCTTTGCACCCCGGCCAGAGTAAAGCGCCTGCGCGAACTCGCCGGCAAACAGGCCACCGCCGCCGCGGCGCGCGAGGCCGCCGCCACGGCCCTGCGCTTCCATTTGACGGCGGAGGGAGCCGACACCGTTCGCCTGGAGGGCGCCGCGCTGGCATCGGATGCGGTGGTGGACCTGCTGCAACCGGCCCGGCTCGACCTCGGCGCGCTCGGCCATGTGGAGATCGCGCCCCGGGTCCGGGATGCGGATGCGCTGGAGCGGGATTTGCGGCAGGCACAGTCCGATCTGGACGAGGCCTTGCACGCGCTGGGCGTCGCCAGCCTCGCGGAGGCAGACGAACAGGCGGAACGTCTCGCCGGCCTGCTGGCCGAGGCCAAGTCGGCTGCCGAGCGGGCCAAGACCCTGGTGCCCGATGCCGCCGGCGTCGCCGACCTCGCCGGCCGGTTGCAACTGGCGGAGGCGGACTTGCAGGCGCTGAGCGCGGCACCGGACGCGGCGGAAGACCCCGTGCCCGAAGACCTGGACGCGGCCGAGGACGAGGCCAAGGCCGAGGCAATTCAGGCCGATGCCCTCCACCAGGCCGCGCAGCAGCGCCTGGGCGATGCCCGGCAGGCGCACGCCCTGGCCAAGCAGGCCGACCAGCACGCGACCAAGGGTCTGCGCGACGCCCGGGCCACCCATGCCGCCGCCAGCCAGGCACTGGAGGCGGCCCGCACCGCCGCCTCCGACGGCTCCCTGGCCGAACGCATCGTCGCCGCGGCTCAAAAGCAGACCGGTGCCCAGGCCGCCCTCGCCGCCCTCGAAGCCAGCGCCGAGGAACTGGGCACGCCGCAGCGCGTTCAGGCCCAGTTGGACCGGGCCGAAACCGCGCGCACGAACCGCCGTGACCGTATCGTGAAGCTGGGCCTCAGCATCGCCCGCCTGGAAGAACAGGTCCGCGCCGCCTCGGCCAAGGGACCGGACGAGGCGGTGGCCGAGGCGCGCGACGGCCTGGAGCGCGTCGCGACCGAAACCGCCCGGATCGAGCGGGACAAGGACGCGCTGCAACTGCTCGACCGCGTGCTGACCGAGGCCGCGCGCGAGGCGGAGGCGCGTTATCTGGCCCCGCTCACCCGCCAGCTTCGCCCCTATATCGGCGACCTGCTGGGCCAGGCGGAACTGGAGCTGAACGCCCAGTTCAGCCCCGCCGGCCTCAGCCGCACCGCCGGGCAGGAGGCGTTCGCGCAACTCTCGGCCGGAACGCAGGAACAGCTTTCGATCCTGACCCGTCTCGCCTTCGCCGACGTGCTGGCGGCGCAAGGCCGGCCGGCGGTGTTGTTGCTGGACGACGCCCTGTTGTTTTGCGACGACGTGCGCCTGGAAAGCATGTTCGACGCGCTCGAACAGGCGGTCGAGCGGTTCCAGGTCATCGTCTTCACCTGCCACGCCCGCGCCTTCGACGGGCTGGGCGGCCGGGCGCAGCGGCGCCTTTCCATCGAACCCACCGACGCCATCGCCTTTTGATCGCGCTGCCGTCGGGGGCGTGGTTCCACCGACCCCACTCCGCCCCGATTCTCCCGCACAGGCGGGAGCCCATGCCTGAGACTCTCCCACGGAGCCCGGATTGTGTGACATGCTCACCGATACCGGCCCGCGACCCTTGCGGTCGAACGCAATGATACGGTGGAGACTCCCCATGGCAGCGCGCGCAGACACCGTCGGCTTTATCGGCCTTGGCCGCATGGGCGGGCCGATGGCGGCCAATCTCTTGCGACACGGCTTTCCGCTGGTCGTCCACGACCTCGACCCGGCCAAGACCGCCGCCGCGGCGGCCCTTGGCGCCACCGTCGCGGACGGCCCCGCCACCGTCGCGGATGGCCCCGCTACCGTCGCGGACGGCCCCGCCGCGGTCGCCCGACAGGCCAGCCGCACCGTCTGCATGGTCGAGACCACGGCCCAGGTCGAAGCCGTCGTCGCCGGCCCGGGCGGCCTCATCGAGACGGCCGAGGCCGGCGACATCGTCATCGTCATGGCCACCGTCGACCCGCTGGCGGTCAAGGCGCTGCACGCCCGCCTGGCCGAGCGCGGCGCCACCCTGATCGACGCGCCGGTCAGTGGCGGCGTGGTCCGGGCCGAACGCGGCGACCTCTCCACCGCCGTCGGCGGCGAGGATGCCGCCGTCGCCGCCTGCCGTCCGGTGCTGGAGGCGATGTGCTCGCGCATCTTCCCCATGGGCGGGGTGGGGCAGGGGCTGGCGATGAAACTGGTCAACAACATGCTGAACCAGATCGCCAAGGTCGCCGTGGCGGAGGCCATGGTGCTGGGCGTCAAGGCCGGCCTGGACGCGCGGCAGATGATCGAGATGATTTCCAGCAGTTCCGGCCAGTCCGCGACCTTCGAGGCGATGGCGCCGCGCTATCTCTCCGGCGATTTCGCCAACGCCAGCACCATCGACATTTCCTACAAGGACCAGGAGTTGGAGACCGCCTTCGCCAAGGCGCTGGGCGTGCCCATGTTCATGGCCGCGGTCTCGCAACAGGTCTACCAGATGGCCCGCGCCCATGGCCTGAACAAAGAGGACGGCAGCGCCCTCATCAAACTCTACGAGCGCATGGCCGGCGTGCAGCTGGGGCCGCGCGACTGAGGCCGTGCGGCGCTGCTCCCCGGACGGTGCGGAGCGCCGGTGTTCCCCGGACGGTGCGGAGCGCCGGTGTTCCCCGGACGGTGCGGAGCGCCGATGAACCCCGGACGGTGCGGAGCGCCGATCCGGGGCCGGTGTCATCCTTCGAACACCCGCGGTGGCGGTGTTCGGATGAAGTCACCGGTCCCGGCGCTCGCCTTCGGCTCGGCCGGGAAACAGCGGCTTCGATTCCACCGGTCGTGACCATCGATGTCGCCGATCCGCGCTTCCGCCGTTCCGCTCGCGATCTGGAACCCATGCCTGAGAGTTCCCGACAGGGTCCGGGCTTTGTGGGGAACTCTCGGGCATGGCCCCCGGCTCAAGGCCGGGGAAGCGGGAGGGAAAGGAGGGAAGCGAAAGACGGAAAGGCAGCGGAAGAAAAACGCAGCGACGACCCTTCCGTCGCCCCCTCCCTCAGGCCGCCAGCGCCTCGGCCAGCAGGAGGTCGGCGGCTTTCTCGGCGATCATGATGGTGGGGGCGTTGGTGTTGCCGCACACCACCATCGGCATGGCGCTGGCGTCGACCACGCGCAGCCCCTCCAGCCCCCGCACCCTGAGCGACGTGTCGAGCACCGCCATGGCGTCCCCGTCCGCGCCCATCCGGCAGGAGGACGCCGGGTGCCAGTTGCTGGCGCCGATCTCGCGGGCATAGGCCGCCATTTCGTCGTCCGATTGCACGTCCTTGCCCGGCATCATCTCGAAATCGTAATAGGGCCGCATGGCCGGCGCCTCCATCACCCGCCGGCAATAGCGCATGGCGGCGATGGCGGTTTGCAGGTCGTTGTCGGTGCCCAGCACGTTGGTGAAGATTGCCGGATCGGTGAACGGGTCCGCCGACTTCGCATGCACCGAGCCGCGGCTTTCCACCCGCAGCAGCGTCGGGCCGAGCGTGACGCCCGGCTCCCGGTGCAGGGCGCGGTCGCGCATGGATTCATAGGTGCCGGGGAAGAACTGGATCTGCACGTCCGGCGTCTCCAACTCTGGCCGGCTGCGGAAAAAGGCGTTGATCGGGTTGGTCGGGCTGCTCAGCACGCCCTTGCGCGCGACGATGTATTTCAATCCCTCGGCCAGCGCGGTCAGGCCGTGCGTGCGCTCGTTATAGGTGCCGGGCCGGCCCTTCAGCCGCCATTTCATGCGGAAGACCTGGTGGTCCTGAAGGCCGTTGCCGACCCCCGGCAGATGGTGCACCGGCGCGATGCCGATGGCCTTCAGGTGTTCCGCATCGCCGACGCCGGAGAGTTCCAGCAATTGCGGCGAACCATAGGCGCCACCGCAGAGAATGACCGCACGCCCGGCGCGCGCCTCCTGCGGCTGGCCGTTCCGGATATAGGCATAGCCGACGGCGCGCTTGCCCTCGAACAGCACCCGGTGGCCGCGGGCATGGGTTTCCACCCGCAGGTTGGGGCGCGAGCGGGCCGGCTTCAGATAGGCCTGGGCCGTGCTGTTGCGCCAGCCTTTCGATGTCGTGGTCTGGGTCAGGCCGATGCCGTCCTGCTCGGCCCCGTTGAAGTCCGGGTTCAGCGGCATGCCGGCTTCCTGCCCCGCCGCCAGGAAGGCGTCCAGCACCGGCGGGTGGTCGCGCAGGTCGCTCACCTGCAACGGGCCGCCGACGCCGTGGAACTCGTTCTCGCCGCGGGCGTTGTTCTCGGCCTTGCGGAAATAGGGCAGCACGTCCTGGTAGGACCAGCCGCGGCAGCCCATCTGCGCCCACAGGTCGTAGTCGGCGTGCTGGCCGCGCATATAGACCATGCCGTTCAGCGAACTGGAGCCGCCCAGCACCTTGCCGCGGGCCAGATAATCCCGCCTTCCGTTGGCGTTGACCTCCGGC
Source organism: Alphaproteobacteria bacterium (assembly GCA_020638555.1). Taxonomy (NCBI): domain Bacteria; kingdom Pseudomonadati; phylum Pseudomonadota; class Alphaproteobacteria; species Alphaproteobacteria bacterium. Next base: position 448,494 of record JACKII010000002.1, read on the forward strand.
TCGCTGTCGAAGCACCAGTTCACCGCCCGGTTCGTCAGGTTCTTGCCATAGCCAAGCGGGATGTGGATCCAGGGGTTGCGGTCCTCCGGCCCCGCCTCCAGCAGCAACACCTTGTTGCGCGGATCGGCGGACAGCCGGTTCGCGAGCACGCAGCCGGCCGAGCCGGCGCCAACGATGATGTAGTCGTAGGTCATGGGAGGTCCCGGAAGACGAGCAGGTGGCGAAATACTGCGGCCGACGCGCCCGGCCCGTCAATCGACTGCGGACGCGGATGGCCGCCGCTCCGCCGTTGACCGCCGCCCGCTTCCCTTCCAAGCTGCGCGTCGACCTGTGCCGTCCAACCCCAGGAGGTTCCGCCATGGCCAAGCTCCGTCACATCGCCATCACCGTGCCCGACATGGAGGCGGCCGCCGGATTTTATGAAAAGACCTTCGGCATGACACGGTCGATGGTCTCGCCCATCGCCATCCTGCTGACCGACGGCACCGTCAGCCTCGCCATCCTCAAATTCCAAACCGACCGGCAGGCCGGCGACGAGCGCGGCAAGGATTTCCACGGCTTGCACCATATCGGCTTTGTCGAGGACGACCTGGCCGGCATCAGCAAGACCATCGAGGGCAATGGCGGCAAGTACCATATGCGCCTGCCGGATACGCCCGAAGGCGCGACCGAGGTGAAGTTCCGCGACCCGAACGGCGTGGTGTTCGACATCGTCGACACCGGCTATGCCAGCCGCGCCTGGGGCCTGGACCTGGGCGAAGAATAGCGGCAGCGCCCGACACGGTCACGGCTGTTTCCCGGCCGAGCCGGAGGTGAGGGCCGGGATCGGTCGCTCTCGCGAACACCGGCGTGAGCGGTGTTCGACGGAAGACACCGGCCCCGGATGGCGGCTCCGCCACCTCCGGGGAACACAAGGCCTGACATTCGGTGTTTCCCGGCCGAGCCGGAGGTGAGGGCCGGGATCGGTCGCTCTCGCGAACACCGGCGCTGGCGGTGTTCGAAGGATGACACCGGCCCCGGATGGCGGCTCCGCCACCTCCGGGGAACACGGGCGCTCCGCACCGTCCGGGGTGCAACGCGGTTCAGGCCGGTAGCGATTTCAGTCGGCCCATCATGCCAACAACCGCCGAACTCACTCCCCCTCGGATTTTACCGAATAGCGAAAGTCGCAATGGCTGGCGCCGCCCATAATGGTCTGGCTGCGCTCGAAGCGGATGTTCGGGTCGTAGCCCTCGCAGAAGGTGCCGTCCCGGTTGCATGAGAGCAGATGGCCGATATGGCCGAGGCCCATGGCCTTGTACATCTCGGCATAGCGGCAGCGGGTGATGTTGAAGTCCACCCGCTCCGGCGTCTCCGCCAGCATCTCCATTTCCAGCGCGCCGCCCGCCTGCCATTGCGGCAGCAGCGCGCGAAAGCCGGGCAGGGAGGGCTCGCTCCCCTCGGCGCGGGCGGCGTCGGCATAGGCCTGACCCTGGGCGATGGCGTGCTTCTTGATGGCGCTGCCCAGAATCTCCTGCGCCCGCGCCTCGCCCAGCGCCGCCGCCATCTCCTCGTAGATCGGCTTGACGAGGGCCGCCTCGATGCGGCGTTGTTCCAGGATCGGCAGGTCGCTCTTGGCCATGGGTCCGGGCTCCGGTGGGTGAGGGGGTATTGCGGTTTGACAAACCGGCACGCGCTCCACTATAAGCCGCGTCTCACCTCCTGAGAATGCAGGTCGGGCCATCCGTTCGCTCGCCCTCGCCTGACCCGAAGCCATTCCTTGGCGGAGCGGCCAGGACTATCGGGACAACAAACATCATCCTGTAACAGGACCACATCCATGTCCAAACGCATCCAGGCGAAGCACAAGATCGACCGCCGCCTCGGCGTCAACCTGTGGGGCCGCCCGAAGAGCCCGATCAACAAGCGCGAAAGCGGCCCCGGCCAGCACGGCATGCGCCGCAAGAAGCCGACCGACTTCGGCACCCAGCTGCGCGCGAAGCAGCAGCTCAAGGGCTATTACGGCAACATCACCGAGAAGCAGTTCCGCCGTCTCTATGACGAAGCGGTGCGCCGCCGCGGCGACACCTCGGAAAACCTGATCGGCCTGCTGGAGCGCCGCCTGGACGCCGTGGTCTATCGCATGAAGTTTGTCCCCACGGTCTTTGCCGCCCGGCAGTTCGTCAACCACGGCCATGTCATGGTGAACGGCAAGCGGGTCAACATCCCGTCCTACCAGGTGAAGGACGGCGACGTGCTCACCCTGCGCGACAAGAGCCGCAACATGGCGCTGGTGCTGGAAGCCATCGAATCCGGCGAGCGCGACGTGCCGGACTATCTGGACGTCGACCACAACGACATGAAGGGCACCTATGTGCGGGCGCCCAAGCTGGCGGACGTGCCCTATCCGGTGCAGATGCAGCCGAACCTCGTGATCGAGTTCTACTCGCGCTAACAGCCTTCATGGAACGGGGCGGAGGTCGTCATGGCAGGTGTGTCTACCCAGAGCGCGCCGGTCGCCGACTTCCGTTCGCCCGACGATCTGGCCAAGGCCAGCGATCTGGAACGTCTCGCCGCCTATGGCGAGGATTGGGTCACCGCCCCGCGGCGCGCCGATTGCGGCGAGCGGTTGGGCGCGGAAACCCAGGCCAGGGTCGTGGCCCTGCTGGCCCGCGGCACGGACGAGGCCGCGATCCGCGAGGCGGCGCTGTCGGAACTGGCCGCCGAAGAACGCAACATCGTCCGCCGCCACCGCTTGCGCGGCTGGCTGGTGTTCGGCCTCTGCGTCGCCATCGGCGCCGCGGCGGTGTTGAACTGGGATGGCCGCGGCGATGGCCAGGCCCTGCACCAAATCCTGTTGCTGGGTGGCATCGGCCTGATGCTTGCCCATGCGGTGCACATGCACGGCGTGCGCCGTCGCGCCCGCCTGATCCGCTCGGCCACGGCGCGCAAGGCCGTCTGGCGCGCCGCCATCGACCGGCTGTATTCCCATCCGAATTGAAACGCGCGGCACAATCCGACGGGGTCGTACCCGGCCGGATTGTGCCGCGCATTCGTCCAGGCAGGAAGCGCCCCGGGTGAGGGGCGCGTGGCCGCCTCAGGCGTAGGCGACCATCAGGGTCTGCGCGACCAGCGCCGGCCGCGGCTCGCCTTCGATGTCGATGGTCTGCTCGCAGGTCAGGCGCACACCATTGCCGCGCATCTCGTCCGCCGCCGCCAGCTTGGTGCGCAGGCGCACCCGGCTGTTGACCGGCACCATGTTCGTGAACCGCAACCGGTTGATGCCGTAGTTGATCATGTTGGACGAATGCTTGATGCGGAAGGTCGGCAGGCCCGCGATCAACGACATGGTCAGAAAGCCATGGGCGATGGTCGATTTCGTCGGCAATTCCTTCGCCGCGCGCTCCGCGTCCAGGTGAATCCACTGGTGGTCGTTGGTGGCATCGGCGAATTGCTGGATTCGATCCTGGTCGATCAGGATCCACTGGCTGATGCCCAATTCCTGACCCACATACTTCAACAGGTCCTGGGGCGTTTCGACTTCCAGCAACCGGGGCTGATCGGCGTCCGACATTTTTTGACTATCCCTGAAACAGTGCGGCAGATGCGCCAGGAATGCCCCAAGCGGATCGCCTTGGCAAGCGGCACGGTGTCAGTTTTTGGCGCGTGCGAGCGCATCTGCGAACACGCGGACCGACTCCGCCATCGGTCGCGAGCGGTCCCAGGTCTGGCGGGTCTCGCTCGCCAGCGCTGTCGTCGCCAGAAAGCGGAACAACTCCTCCGCGCCGCGATGAAAGCCGACCGGCGCGCCGATGGCCGCCAGAGTCTCCGCGATTTCCGCCATTTCCGGGTGCCAGCGCTCGGCGTCGGCGGCCAGAAAGCCGACCCAGGCCTCCATGTCCCTGGCGCGGGTCGGGTTGCTGCCGGCCACCTCGCCCATGAAGGCGTCGAACAATCCGTACCGCTCCGCGGCGATGGCCATGGTGCATTGCAGCGCCCAGGTGCCCTTGTTCAATCCGGCATAAAGCATTTTCAGGGTCGAGGCCTGGCCCGCCTCCGGCCCGGCATAGCGCCAGATCATGGTTGGCGTCGTCAGGGATTCGAGTACCTGCGAATCCGGTCCGGAGACATACACCCTGGGCGGCGCGCCCTTGCCGGGCGTCATGCCGATAATGCTGCCGTCGATATAGGCCGCGCCCGCCGCAGCGATGATAGCGCCCACCGTGGCGGAGGTGGCCGGCGAGATCGCGTTCAGGTCGGCAAAGGCCGGCGTGCGCCCGGCCTGCCCCATGGCCGCGGCCGCCGCCTCCGCGAAGGCCACCGCCGCGGCCGGCGGCAGGATCGAGAGCACCAGGTCCGCCTCGGCCATGATGGCCTCCAGGCTGCCGGCGTCCTCCAACCCCGCTTCCGCCGCCAGCGCGCGCGAGCGTTCGCTGCGGCCGGTCAGGTTGGTCAACACGCGCTTGCCGCTTTCGCGGAGCGCCCGGCCGATGCCGTGGCCCATATCGCCGGGGCTGATCACGCCGATGGTGGCGATGGTGTCGAGGCGCATGGCGGTTCTCCTTCAGTTCGTCGTCCGGCGCTTCATCGTCGGGCGCTTCGTCGTTGGGGCGCTTCGTCGTGGAGCGGGCGGGCTAGGCCGCGTCTTCCAGCATCATGGCGGCGCATTTCTCGCCGATCATGATCGAGGGCGCGTTGGTGTTGCCGGCGACGATCATCGGCATGATCGAGGCATCGGCGACCCGCAACCCCTCGACGCCGTGCACGCGCAAGCGCGGGTCGACCACCGCGTCCGCGCCGGTGCCCATGCGGCACGATCCCACCGGGTGGTAGTTGGCGACGGCCCGGTTGCGCACGTCCTCCAGCAGCCCTTCGTCGTCGGTGACATGGCTGCCCGGCACCACCTCGTCCATGACATAGGCCGCCAGCGCCGGTTGCCGGGCGATCTCCCGGCAGAGCCGCATGCCGTACAGCATGGCCTGCCGGTCGTAGTCGGTTTTCAGGAACTCATAGCGGATCGCCGGCGCCGCCAGCGGGTCCGGCGATTTCACCTGCACCTGGCCGCGCCCTTCCGGGCGCAAATGCACCGGGCTCAGGCTGAAGCACGAGAACGGATAGACCTCCACCCCCTTGGCGGTGCGGGCCTTGGTGCCCCAGGGCAGGAAGTTCAGTTGCAGGTCCGGCCGCTCCAGCGCCGGATCGCTGCGCACGAAGGCGCCGGCATGGACGCCGGTGTTCGCCATCAGGCCCTTGCCAAGCACGAAATACTCCGCCCCCGACGCCATGCGCCGCCAGAAGCTGTTGGCCAGGTCGTTCGCGGTCACCGGCTTGGCGCAGCGGAAGGGGATGTAGGTGTTGAAATGGTCCTGCAGGTTCTCGCCCACCCCCGGCAGGTCGCGCACCACCGCAATGCCGTGCGCCTGCAACAGCGCCCCCGGTCCGATGCCGGAGAGTTGCAGCAGGTGCGGCGAGCCGAACGCGCCGCCGGAGACCACCACCTCGCGCCGCGCATGGGCGATGCGCTCCCCCCCGTTCTGGCGGAAGGCGACGCCGATGGCGCGCCCGTTCTCTGTCAGGACGCGCGTTGCGTGCGCGTCGGTTTCGACGGTCAGGTTGGCCCGCCCCCTGGCCGGCTCCAGATAGCTGCGCGCGGAACTCCAGCGTTTGGTCTTGGAGGCGGTGAACTGGTAATAGCCGGTGCCTTCCTGGGTCGGCCCGTTGAAGTCCGGGTTGCGCGGGATGCCGGCCTGCACCGCGGCCTCGATCACCGCGGCCGGCAGTTCGAATTCGGTCGGAATGTCCGAGACGCGCAGCGGCCCGCCCGAGCCGTGCAGGTCGCTCTCGCCCCGTTCCTGGTTCTCGGCCTTGCGGAAATAGGGCAGCACCGAGTCCCAGTCCCAGCCGGTGCAGCCCATCTGCCGCCACTGGTCATAGTCGCCCGGCGTGCCGCGCATATAGACCGTGCCGTTGATGGAACTGGTCCCGCCCAGCACCTTGCCCCGCGGCTGATAGAGCGTGCGGCCGTTCAGGGCCGCCACCGGCTCGCTTTCGAAGCGCCAGTTGACGGCCGGGTCGACGAAGACCTTGGCGGCGCCGATGGGAATGTGAATCCATCGGTTGGTGTCCGGCGGCCCCGCCTCCAGCAGCAGCACGCGGTGGCGGCCGGATTCGCTGAGGCGGGCGGCAATGGCGCAACCGGCAGAGCCGGCGCCGGTCACGATGTAATCGAACGTGTCTGGGGAATCGAAAGTCTCTGGTTCGGTCGGCATGGCGGCCCGGGCGTGAGGTGCGGAAGTCCAAGTCCGCCACCTTGCCGCAAAAGCCACGGCCTGCCTACCGCCCGAGCCTAGCTGCGCTGCTGGTCCACCAGATGCTCCAGCGTTTCCAGGCTGGCCGCGCCCGGGATCACGTGGTCGCCGATGATGAAGGCCGGGGTGCCGCGAATGCCCAGCGCGTCGGCAAGCGCGTGGTTGGCCCGGATGGTCTCGTCGACCGACGGGTCCTTCATCGCCGTTTCGACCGCCGCGGTGTCGGCGCCGGCCGCGGCGACGATCTTCATCAGCGCGTCCTCGGTCAGGGCGCCGCGGTGGCGCATGGTGGCGGTGTGGAAGGCGCGGTAGTGCTGGGGCGCCACCTTTTGCAGCGCCAGCGAGACGCGGGTGGCCGCCAGCGATTCCGGCCCCAGGATCGGCAGTTCCTTGAACACCACTCGCACGTCCGGGTTGCCGTCCACCAGGTCCAGCACGTTTTGCAGCGAGCGTTTGCAATAGCCGCAGCGATAGTCGAAGAACTCGACCAGGGTGATCTTGGCGTCGGGGCTGCCGATGGCCGGGTCGGCGGCGTTGTTGTAAATCGTGTCCTTGTGCGAGGTGAGCGTGTCGCGCTGGCGGTCGGCCTTGGCCGCTTCCTCCTTTGCCTGATAGGCACGGATGGCGTCGATGACGATTTCGGGCTTTTCGGTCAGCAGTTTGCGCACGACGGCTTCGATCTCGGCCTCGTCCGCGGCCCGGGCTTTCGGCACAAAGCCGGGCATGGTCACGGCGACCATCGCCATGGCGGCGACAAACAACAGGCCGGCAATCGCGGTACGCATTCGGCATTCCTTCATTCGGACACAATGGGCTCGTTCGGCAAGGTGGCGGGCATCGGGGCGATCCGCAACCGCAAAATTGGGCCTCTCACGGCCTTTTGACGGTCCCCCGATCCGCTGTTGCGGTAGGGGGCGAGGGGCCGGCGTGTTCAGTTCGCTTTCGGCACGGGTTGCCGACTCTCCTGCCCCATCTCCCGCGCAAGCGGGAGTCCATGTCTGAGAGTTTCTCACAGGACACGGGACTCTGTATTGGTCTCTCAGGCATGGGTCCCCGCATTCGCGAGGACAGGGAAGAGGGGGTGAGCCAGCGGGAAAAGACCTCGCGCTACCGGTTCTTCGCCTTTTCCAGCGCCCGTTCCGCCGCCAGCCGGATGTCATCGGCGCGCAGCCAGGCGGGCGAGCCCTTTTTCAGCAGGTTCTGCGCCCGGTGCGCCTGTTGCGCGGCCAGATCGGCGCGGCCGAACCGCACCTCGGACTCGGCCAGCGCCAGCGCGGCCTCGCCCAGCCGGTCCAGCCGGCCATAGGCGACGCCGAGCGTGCGCCAGGCCGACCCGTCGTCCGGCTCGCGTTGCACCGCCTTTTCCAGCAGCTTCACCGCCTTTTCCAGGCTCTGCCGGTCCGGCGCGACCACCAGCGCCTGGGCATAGGCAATCGCAATCAGCGGCTCGTTCGGCGCCATCGTCACCGCGCGGCTGTAGGAGCGCAGAGCGGCGGCGTTGTTGCCGCGCTCGAACTGGATCTGGCCTTCCAATTCCTCGATATAGGGGTCGTCGGGCAGGCGCTTCAGCAACACCGCCATGGTCCGGTCGGCGTCGTCCGGACGGTTGTCGCGGTGATAGGCGACGGCGCGGGCGATCAGCGCGGGCGTGCCGGTATCGCTCTCCGGATAATCCCGCAAGACCTGGCCGACGGGCTTGAGGAAGCCATCCAGCTTGGCCTTCATCCGCGCGTGCCGCTCATAGTCGGCCGGGCTCGCCTTCACGTTGGTGAAGCGCGAATGCGCCAGATGGTCCTGCAACGCCTCGATGCGTTCGCGCGACAGCGGGTGCGTGCGCAGATACGGGTCCTGGTGTTCCGGCAACAGCAATTCCTGGTCGCCCAGCACCGACAGGAACTGCTCCAGCCCGAGCGAGGTCTCGCCGGTCGCATCCAGCAGCCGCAGGGCCGCCTGGTCGGCCGCGGATTCCTGGGTCCGGCTGTATTGCAGCAGGTTCTTGACCGCGGTGTTCTGGCCGAACGCGCCGACCGCGGCGCCGACACGCGCATCGCCGGTCGCCACCGCCGCGGCAATGCCGATCAGCGTGAACAGGATCGACTGCGCCGAGGCGTTTTCCAACTCGCCGCGGAAGCGGGTCAGGTGGCCGCCCTGGATATGGCCGATTTCGTGCGCCAGCACGCCGATCACCTGCTCCGGCGTCTCCGAGCGTTGCAGCAGACCGGTATAGATAAAGATGTGCAGGCCCCCGGCCACAAAGGCGTTCAACTGGTCGTTGCGTACCAGGTGAATGCCCACGTCCCTGGGCGGAATCCCCGCAGCACGCAACAGTGGCGCGGCCCATCCTCGAATGGTAGCCTCTATCTCTGCATCCCGGATAAAGGTCTGCGCCGAGGCGTTCGAGGCGAGGGCAACGCTTGTGAGCGCTGTCACCAGTATGACCGCTATCATACGCCGCATCATCGCTGTGCAGGCGGCCCGACAAATGAAGATAGTACGGAAGATCATGTCCATCCGCCTTGAGGGCGTCACCCGAATGAAATGGCAACTGAGCGAAATGCGGTCAAGGGCGATCATCCTCGCACTGGCCGGCGCACTGGCCTTGAGCGCGTGCGGAAGCGAGCCGGATCTGGGCGCGCCAGGCTATGTGCAGGGCTTTGCCGGCGGCGTGGTCGCCGACGAGCCGCAGGCGGCCCTGATCGGGCGCGATGTCCTGGCGGCGGGGGGCTCGGCCGGGGATGCCGCCGCGGCCACCTTCTTCGCCCTGGCGGTGACCAAGCCCGCCTCGGCCGGCCTCGCGTCGCACGGTTATTGCCTGGATTACAACGTCAAGGACCAGACGCAGCAGGCCTACCGCTTCGGCAGCCCGGCCGCGGTGCGGGCCATGGCGGCCATCCATGCCCGGCTCGGGATTCTGCCCTGGCGGCAGGCGGTCGGCCCGGCGGAGGCGCTGGCGCGGTTCGGCTACAAGCTCTCGCTGGCCTTCGCGGCCGACTGGCAGGCCGCCGGGCCGGACGATCCGGCGGCCCGGGCGCTGTTCGGCGCCGGCACGGTCGGCACCGAGGTGCAGGAACTCGACCTTGCCGGGTTGCTGGGCCAGATTCGGGGGCAGGGGGCCGGCTCGTTCTATAGCGGCGCGGCGGCTCAGACCGTGTGGCAGGCGGCGGCGGCGGCCGGCCTGCGCATCAACGAGACGCTCTGGCGCGACGCGGTGGCGGAGGCGCAACCCGTGGCCACCCAGCCGCTCGGCAATCATACCCTGGCGCACCTGCCGTTTCCGGCCCAATCGGGAGTGGATTCCGCAGGTGCCACGTCCGCGGGGGCGGCCCAGACCTCCATCGCGGTGGTGGACCGGTTCGGCAACGCGGTCGCGTGCGTCTATGGCATGGGGCGCCCGTTCGGCATCGGCCGCCTGACCGCCGGCCTGTTTCTGGCCGCTCCGGGCGGGCCTTCCGCCGACACGGTGCTGGTCACGAACCCCAACACCAAGATTCTGCTGGCCGCGCTGGCCGGTGGCGCCGGCCGGGGTGTTTTGGAGCGCATGGCCGAGCAGACGATTTCGGGCGATACGCCGCTCGGGTCGGCCCTGGCCGCCAATGGCGCCGTCAACGCGATTGTCTGCCGGGGCGGCTTGCCGAACTACCCGGAGTCCTGCTCCGCCGGCACCGATCCCAACGGCAACGGCCTTGCCGCGATTGCCGAGCCCGGCCGATGAGCCTTTTTCCCTCCCACCCGACCCGTCCGCAACCGAAAGGATTGGCATGACTTTTGCCCCGGCTCCCCGCAGCGATATCGCCGCATTCATGGTGATGGATGTCATGATTGAAGCGGCAGCGTGCGAAGCGCGAGGCGATCACGTTTTGCACCTGGAGGTCGGGCAGCCCGGTACTCCAGCCCCGCGCATGGCCCGCGAGGCCGCCAAGCAGGCCATCGATACCGAAGTCTTGGGCTACACGCTGTCCTTCGGCATTCCGGCGCTGCGTGAGCGCCTGGCCGGCCACTATCAGGACTGGTACGGCCTGAACATGCCGGTGGAGCGGATCGCCGTCACCACCGGCTCCAGCGCCGGCTTCGTGCTGGCGTTTCTGGCCAGCTTTTCCCCCGGCGACCGCGTCCTGCTGACCGATCCGAGCTATCCCTGCTATCGCAACATCCTGGCCGCGCTCGGCTGCGAGGTGGTGCGGGTGCCCACCGGGCCCGCAACGCGCTATCAGATGACGGTGGACATGCTCGACCAGATGCCGGATGTGGCCGGTGTCGTCATCGCCAGCCCGTCCAACCCCGCCGGCACCGTCATTCCGCCGGGCGAGTTGAAGGCCATTGCCGAGGCCTGCCACGCCCGCGGCATCCGCCTGATCAGCGACGAAATCTACCACGGGCTGGTGTTCGAGGGCCGGGCCGATACGGCCGCCCGCTATTCGCCCAGCGCCATCGTCATCAACAGCTTTTCCAAATACTTCTCCATGACCGGCTGGCGCATCGGCTGGATGATCGTGCCGGAGGATTTGCTGGACTCGGTCGCGCGGCTGGCCACCAATCTCTACATCAGTCCTCCCGGCGTCAGCCAGGTGGCGGCCCTCGCGGCCCTGGACGCCGGCGAGGAGTTGGAGGCGAACAAGGCGGTCTATGCCACCAACCGCCAGTTGATGCTGGACGGGCTGCCGCAGATGGGCCTGGATCGGATCGCGCCGGCTGACGGCGCGTTTTACGTTTACGCCGATATCAGCCACCTGACGGACGACAGCCTCGCCTTCTCGTCGCGCCTGCTGGAGGAAGCGGGGATCGCGTCGGCCAGCGGTCTGGATTTCGATCCGGACCGGGGCAACCGCACCATCCGCTTCTCCTACTGCATTGCCCAGCCGGACATCGAACAGGCGCTGGAACGCCTGTCCGACTGGCTGGCCAAGCAGAACTAGCCCACGGACGGAGCGCGCGTGCAGGGGCAGGGCCAACACCCGGTCGCAACCGAAATCGTGCTGGTCGGCGGCGGGCATGCCCATGTCGCCGTGCTGCGCATGTTCGGCATGAAGCCGGAGCCGGGCGTGCGCCTGACCGTCGTCGCGCGCGACGCCTTCACGCCGTATTCCGGCATGATCCCCGGCTATATCGCCGGCCATTACCGGCACGCGGACTGCCATATCGACCTGGGGCCGCTCTGCCGCATGGCCGGCGCCCGCCTGATCCATGCGCCCGCGGTCGGGCTCGATCCGGAGGCCCGGCGGGTGCAAATCGCGGGCCGTCCCGCCTTACGCTACGACTGGTGTTCCATCGACACCGGATCGGTGACCCGGACCGACGGGATTGCCGGCGCGGCGGAGTTCGGCCTGCCGGTGAAGCCGCTCGACCGCTTCCTGTCCCGCCTGGACGCCGGCAGCGCCGCACTGCCCTCCGGCGCGCCGATCACCGTCGTCGGCGGCGGCGCGGGCGGCGTCGAACTGGCGCTCGCCATCGCCTGGCGCCTGCGCGAGCGGGCGCCGCGGGTCACGCTCGCCACCGATGCCGACGGCCTGTTGCCGAGCCACGCGCCGGCGGTGCAACAGCGCATGCGCGTCCTGCTGGCGGCGGGCGGGGTGGAGCTGCGCGCCGGCGCGGCCCTCTCCGCGATCGAGCCCGACGCAGCCTTGTTCGCCGACGGCAGCCGGCTGGAAAGCTCCCTGACCGTGCTCGCCACCGGTGCCGCGCCGGCGTCGTGGCTCGCAGAAACCGGCCTCGCGGTCGATGCACGCGGTTTCGTGCGGGTCGGACCGACGCTCGCCAGCCTTTCGCACCCGACCGTGTTCGCGGCCGGCGATGTCGCCGCCTTCGAAGCGCGACCGCTGCCCAAGGCCGGGGTCTATGCGGTGCGCCAGGGGCCGGTGCTGGCGGACAATCTGCGCCGGGTGGCGACAGGGCAGGCGCCGCGGCCCTACGAGCCGCAACACCGTTTCCTGTCGCTGCTCTCCGGCGGGCGGCAGACGGCGGTGGCGTCCTATGGCCGACTGGCCGCGTCCGGCGACTGGGTCTGGCGCTGGAAGGACTGGATCGACCGCCGCTGGATGCGCCGCTATCAGGAATTGCCGCCGATGGAGACCGGCCCCGACGCTGCGCCGATGCGCTGCGCCGGTTGCGGCTCGAAGATCGGCAGCGACGTGCTGGGCCGGGTGCTGGGCGGGCTCGACACGGGCCAGGCCCCCGGCGTGCTCATGGGCGCCGGCGACGATGCCGCGCTGGTGCAGCCGCCGCCGGGCCAGGTGCTGGTGCAGTCCACCGACCATTTCCGCGCCTTCACCGGCGACGCGCACCTGTTCGGCCGCATCGCGGCCGAGCACGCCCTCTCCGACCTGTTCGCCATGGGGGCCGAGGCGCACAGCGCGCTCGCCCAGGTGACCGTGCCCTTCGCCGTGCCGGGCGTGCAGGAGGCCGACCTGCTCCAGGTTCTGGCCGGAGCCTGCGTCGCCATCCGGGGCGCCGGCGCCGCCCTGATCGGCGGCCATTCGGCGGAAGGGCCGGAACTCGCCCTCGGCCTGACCGTCAACGGCTTCGCCGCGCCGGATGCGCTCTGGCGCAAGAGCGGCGCGCGGGCCGGCGACGCGCTGGTCCTGACCAAGCCGCTTGGCACCGGCGTTTTGCTGGCGGCGGACATGCAGGGCCAGGCGCGCTCCGCCTGGATCGAGGCGGCCCTGGCCGGCATGGTGCAGAGCAACCGCGCCGCCGTGCCGGTGCTGCGCGCCCACGGCGCCCGTGCGGTCACCGACGTGACGGGCTTCGGCCTCGCCGGCCATTTGCAGGAAATGACCGCCGCCTCCGGCGTCAGCGCCAGCGTGCGCCTGGCCGCCGTGCCGTGCCTGCCGGGCGCCGCCGAGAGCCTCGCCGCCGGCATCGAGAGCACGCTGGCGCCCGCCAACCGCACCGCCGTGCCGCACGCACCCCCGCTGCTGCTCGACCCGCAAACCTCCGGCGGGCTGCTGGCCGCGGTCCCGGCCGAGCAGGCCCCGGCTTGCGTCGCCGCCCTGCACGCCGCCGGCTATGCCGCCGCCGCGGTCATCGGCCAGTGCGACGAGGGTCTGTTCCTGTCGTTCGATACGTAAAGGGACGCTCTCGAAATCTGCGGTTTCTGTTGTCTTTATTTGATCCGGCAGAAGAACATCTGGTTGACTCCAAGGCGGTCAAATATCCGCATGGACACTAGCGCCTTTTCGACGGATCGACACAATCCCGCAGGAAAGATGCTGCGCATCTTGGTCGGAATAAATCCCGAGCCCTTGATCGTAATGATTTCAAATCCAGCATCATCAAGATATTTTCGTACTGTGCTGTTGGTCAAATACCCATAGAGATCTTTGCCATTTAATTTATCCTTGAGGTAATGATATGGGAGGAACAACATTCGATGGCTGTACGGGTTCCCATGGTTGTTGATGATCAGCACGCTATTGCGATCCCGCATCACCTCGCGCAATTTATGGAGCGCGGTAATGCGAAGCGATTCTTGTGAGTTGGCCAGGAACCGGAAGGCGGTTACCAAATCATAAGACGACAGGTTCAGTTGATTTGGACCGCTGGTGGTGATGTCGCCGCAGATGAAATTCGTTTTCTGACACTTTTCCTTCGCGATATCGATCATTTCCTCGGATATATCGAGGGCATCGACTTTTGCGAAATAAGTTTCCAAAAAACTGCAAAGCCTCCCGGTGCCGCAGGCAAAATCCAAGTAACTTCCGGAATTGTTTCGACCGAAATGGGATTCTACGAAGTCGGTAATCTGTTGTCGCTCTATTTCCCACCAAATATCGGCGGCACTACCTTTCATATACACTTTAGATTCATAGTTACTGGCACTTTTATCAGACCGGAAGGTCATGCGATAGTCATGGGCCATGGCGGTTCCTTTAAGGCGTCAGGGTTGAATCAGCAAGCTTGCTGACTCTTGTATGAAGATAATTGGCTTGAAGCCGAATTAAGATTTCGAACAAACGGCTCTTCAGCGGGTTGGTGTGATGGCACTTGTGGCGTTGAAAAAATGACATAACCTCATAAAGTTGAAATACGGAAAGGAAATAATGAAATTTCCGATTTTTCCCGCAGTCGTAAACGTCAATAAAATTGCGTGTTATTTTATCCATCAAATTGTCAGAATGTATCCATCCCCGAAAAATCAGCTTTCGCTGAAGGGAATTCAGGTAGAAAGCTGCATCCACTAACGAGTAATTGGCGATATCCCATGTGAAATCAACCCCATAACAAAATTCACCGCGGGTTAATACATTGTGAATTCCGAAATCGTTGTGCACTTTTACCAGGAATTGTTCTATTTCCGTGAAGTTTTCGCACTGGTGCTTTTCGGATAAAATGGTCTTCAACTGCGCGTGTTTTGGCGCGTTCAGCAAGGAAGGGGCCAGAGATACGATTTCCGAACACAGCCGTGGGTATGCAATGCCGCTGGTTCTCGTGTCGGGTTTGCCTTGGGCGGAATGGAAGTTCTGTAGCCACATCGCGGCCATTCGCGTCAAATCGATGAGATGATTGTTCGAGAAAGGGAATGACCTCACTTCATTCGCTATGACTGTGGCATCGATCCATTCCATGATGACGATGCCGCAGGTCGACAAATCGCGAATGATCCGAGGATGGCAAACCAAGCCATTTTCGGGCCAACCTCCCTTCAGTTGCGTCACCCTTTTGACAAAGCTTGCCGCGGCCTCCCGGTCGATGCTACGGCCGGAATCTTTCAAGAAAACCTTGAGTGCCGCTCGTTCCGTTACGTCTGTTATAGCGACCTGGTAGACCAGACTGTATGGTCCGCTATAGACCATTTTTTCAGGAAGAATTTCGAATTGATTGTTGTTATTATACTGTTGTATTAATTCTAATAAACAACTCTCCACACGCGAACTCCGAATTAGGGCAAGCCTGGGTGTCATTGCTTCATGTTGCGAATGCGTTATTGGAATTCCATATTGCCAATCGCTCGCAAAAGCGTCACAAAAGCTTCATCGGGGATGTATAAACTGAAACGCACTGCGTGAAAAGCCCGCGCGGAAATAATCGGGTGGGGGAGGCCGCCATCAGACGAAGCGGTGGCTGCTGCCGTATCGGTGCGCGCGGACCGTTTTCACAGCCAGCGCTTGCGCCGGCGATAGAATTTGACGTCGCGGAAGCTTTTGCGCTCGCCGGACGCGATGCCGAGATAGAATTCCTTCACGTCCTCGTTTTCGGCCAGCGCATGCGCATCGCCGTCCATGACCACCCGGCCGTTTTCCAGGATATAGCCGTAGTCCGCGTATTGCAGCGCCATATTGGTGTTCTGCTCGGCCAGCAGGAACGAGACGCCCTGGTCGCGGTTCAGCGAGCGCACGATCTCGAAGATTTCTTCCACCAGTTGCGGCGCCAGCCCCATGCTGGGCTCGTCCAGCAGCACGGTCTTGGGTCGGGCCATCAGCGCGCGGCCGATGGCGCACATCTGCTGCTCGCCGCCGGAGATATAGCCGGCCAGCGACTTCCGCCGCTCGCGCAGGCGCGGGAAATAGTCGTAGACCATGTCCAGGTCCTGGCGCACCGCGCCGCCGCCGTCGCGGCGGGTGTAGGAGCCGGTCAGCAGGTTTTCCTCCACGGTCAGGTGGGGGAAGCAGTGGCGCCCCTCCATCACCTGCACCACGCCGCGCTTGACCAGGTCGTTTGGCGTCAGCGCCTGCACCTCCTCGCCGCGAAAGCGGATCGTGCCCTTGGTCACCTCGCCACGCTCGGCGCGCAACAGGTTGGAGATCGCCTTCAGCGTCGTCGTCTTGCCGGCGCCGTTCGCCCCCAGCAGCGCCACGATCCCGCCTTCGGGAACGCTCAACGAGACGCCCTTCAGCACCAGGATGACGTGGTCGTAGATCACCTCGATATTGCTGACCTGAAGCAGCACGGATGCGGCCGGCGCAGCCGCGCTGTCGGCGGGGGCGGGGTGGGGCTGGGTCATGATAGGGTCTTCCGATGCGGACGGCGGGCCGGGTGCCACCGACACCCGGCCCGCCCCCGGTTCCGGTTACGAGCAGCTGCGCGGCGTGATGTTGTTTTCCTTCGCATAGAGCGCGGCGTCCTGCTCGATCAGCGGGCGCACCACGTCCGACATGGCCGGGACCCAGTCGGAGACGATGTTCCACTTCTCGCCGTCCCATTGCTGCACCAGGGCGGCCGGATGCGTGCCCTCGTGGTTGGCGCAGGTGACCTTGGTCGGCGGGATCAGCCCGGTCATGCCCATTTCCTCGATGCGGGCCGGCGTCAGGTCCAGGTTTTCCAGGCCCCAGCGCACGTCTTCGCCGGTCAGTTGCGTCTTGTTGAAATGCGCCTGGGCGATGCGGATGGCCTCGGCGATATAGGCCGCGTTGACCAGGCCGCGATTGTAGAGCACCTCGCCCATGCTTTCCGCGCCGACGCCCTTGCCGGCGTCATGCATGGCCTTCAGGTCTTTGAACACCGGATAGTCGCTGCCGGCGCCGTTCATGGTGAAGGCCTTGTAGCCCTTGGCGGCTTCGGCGGCCGGCAGCACGTCGGCCTCGGTGCCGGACCACCACCAGCCCAGGATCTTGTCCATCGGATAGCGGATGGCCGAGGCCTCCTTCATGCCAGTGGAGTTCATCACGCCCCAGCCGAAGAACAGCACATAGTCGGGCCGGTTCTTGCGCACCTGCAGCCAGGTCGACTTCTGCTCCGAGAGCGAGTTCAGCGCCACCGGCAGCTTGTCGAGCTTGTAGCCGTATTTCTCGGCCAGCAGTTCCAGGGTCGGGATCGGCTCTCGGCCGGCCGGGTGGTCGAAATGGACCAGCGTGATCTTCTTGCCCTTCAGCTTGTCGAGACCGCCGGCCTCCTGGCCGATATAGGCGATCATGCTGGAGGCCTGGCTCCAATAGGTGGCCGGGAAGTTGAAAATCCAGGGGAAGACCCGGCCATCGGCGGCCGACGTGCGCCCATAGCCCATGGACAGGATCGGGATCTTGTCCTGGGACGCTTTCTCGATCAGCGCGTAGGTCGTGCCGGTGGACCAGGGCGACAACGCGACGGCGCCGCCGTGATTCTCCTTCAGCCGGTCATAGCATTCGACGCCGCGGTCGGTCTTGTAACCGGTCTCGCACTCCTCGATGACGAAGGGGACGCCGCCGACGCCGCCGTCGCGGAAGTTCAGCATCTCGAAATAGTCGACATAGCCGTTGGCGAACGGTACGCCGTTCGGCGCATAGGGGCCGGTGCGGTAGGAGAGGACGGGGATGAAATGCCCGCCCTCGGCAAAGGCCGGCACGGCGGTGGCGATGGCCGCCGCGGCCGCCGCCGCCAGGGTCAAGGTGCGCAAGAACATGGGCGTGTACCTCCTCGGGTTTATGGGGTCGGCCCGGCCAGCGGACGGGTCGGCCGTGTGAAAGCATGGCACAACACTTGGCCGGGCCGCATGTCCCCGCGCGGGGCGCGGCTCAATGCGGAAATGGCCACAGACGAAGCTTCTCCCGCGCGATCATCCAGATGCGCGCCATGCCGTTCGGCTCGACGATCAGCACGAACACGATCACCGCGCCGAAAATCATGAACTCGATATTGGTGATGATGTTGCCGGGCACCTCGAACCCGAACCAGGCGGGGGCGCTGTTCAGCAGGATCGGGAACAGCGTGATGAAGATCGCGCCCAGGAAACTCCCCAGGATCGAGCCCAGCCCGCCGACAATGACCATGAACAGCACCTGGAACGAGCGGTTGATGTCGAACGCGGTCGGCTCCACCGAATTGATGTAGCAAAAGGACCAGAGCGCGCCGGCGACGCCGCAATAGAAGGCGCTGAAGGCGAAGGCGGAAAGTTTGGTCCACAATGGCCGGATGCCGATCAACTCGGCGGCGATGTCCATGTCGCGGATGGCCATCCACGTCCGGCCGATGCGGGTGCGCACCAAGTTGTAGGCGATCCAGGTCAGGAAGGCGACGAACCCCAGGCAGAACAGGTATTTGGCCCAGTTCGGCGCCTCCGCGCCCGTGATGTAAACGCCCAGAATGGTGGCGGGGGGCGGTGTCGGCACGCCGCTGATGGAATAGTTCACGAACCACGGCACATGGGTGAACAGCCACAGCAGGAAGAATTGCGCCGCCAGCGTCGCCACCGCCAGATAGAAGCCCTTGATGCGCAGCGACGGCAGGCCGAACACGATGCCGATCGCCGCGGTGGCCGCGCCCGCCAGCAGGATGGACACCGGCAGTGGCAGCCAGGGCATGGCGGTCGCGAACTTGTAGGCCATGTAGGCGCCGGACGCCATGAACGCGCCCGAGCCCAGCGAGATCTGGCCGCAATAGCCGAGCAGCAGGTTCAGCCCGATGGCGGCGACCGACATGATGAGTACGGGGATCGCCAGCGAGCCCAGCGCATAGTCGCCCGCCACCAGCGGCAGGGCCAGCGCTGCGGCGGCGATGAGATAAAGCAGCGCCCGGTCCTGGCGCACCGGCAGCAGCGCCTGGTCGGCGGCGTAGGTGATCTTGAAGTCGCCCGCTTCGCGGTAGAGCATTTCCCGGTCCCCCTCAGACGCGCTCGATAATCTTGTCGCCGAACAGGCCCTGGGGCCGGAAGAACAGGAAGAACAGCGCCAGGATATAGGCGAACCATTCCTCGATGGCGCCGCCGAACAGGCCGCCCCAGTACACCTCCGCCACTTTCTCGCCCGCGCCGACGATCAGGCCGCCGATAATGGCGCCGGGGATGGAGGTGAAGCCGCCCAGGATCAGCACCGGCAGCGCCTTCAGCGCGACGATGGAGATCGAGAACTGCACCCCCAGCTTCGAGCCCCACATGATGCCGGCCACCAGGGCGACGAAGCCGGCCACGGCCCAGACGATGATCCAGATGTGGTTCAGCGGGATGCCGATGGAGAGCGCCGCCTGGTGGTCGTCCGCCACCGCCCGCAGCGCCCGCCCGACGGCGGTATAGCGGAACAACAGCGCCAGCACCGTCACCAGGAAGGCGGCGGTGACGCCCGCAAACAGGTCCGCCTCCTGGATCAGGATGTCGTCTAGGAAGATGACGTCGCTGGGAATGCCCACGTCCAGGGGCCGCACATTGCCGCCCCAGATGATTTCGCCGAAGCCTTCCAGGAAAAAGGATATGCCGATGGTGGCCATGAACAGGATGATCTGTTGCTGGTTCACCAGCCGGCGCAACACCAGCCGCTCTATGGCCATCGAAAGCGCGATCATGATCGCCAGCGTCGCCACGAAGGCCAGGATCGGATGCAGGCCGGAATCGATCAGGCCGACAAAGTTCAGGGCCGCGAACAGCACCATGATGCCCTGGGCATAGTTGAAAATGCCGGAGGCCTTGTAGATCAGCACGAAGCCCAGCGCGACCAGCGAGTACATGACGCCGGACATCAGCCCGGCAATCACCACCTCGGCCAGGAATTCCGGCGCATCGGCCATCTCGACAAAGGGGCTGACAAAGAATGCGGTCAGAAATTCCACGCGGCTACGCTCCCTGCAATCCCGGCTGGCCGTTGTCGTGGGCGCCCGCTTCCCGTCGCGTCGCTGTGCGGCTCCCCGCTCCCTCTGGCGTCATTGCGAGTCCGCGGAGCGGGCGAAGCAATCCAGGGTGACCGCGACCGGGCACGGGAGCCGGTCTGGATTGCCACGCCCTTCGGGCTCGCAATGACGCCGGGAGAGAGACGAGGGCCAGCCCCCCGACGTCCCCTCGGGACGACAACGGCAAGCTTCGCCCAACCTCCATTCCGACATGGAAAGGCGGCCGGTTTCCCTTGGCGTCATTGCGAGGCGGTAGAGCCGCCGCGGCAATCCAGGCTCGGCTTTGACACGCGCGTGCATCAGGCTGGATTGCTTCGCCCGCTCTGCGGACTCGCAATGACGCCGGGAGGGGGAGACAATCGCGATAACCGCTGCCGTGCGCCGGGCGCGCGCCCGTCCTTCGGCCTCGCAATGACGCCAGCAGGGAATGACAGGCGCGGTATGACATGGCCTGCCCCCTCAATGCGACGCGCCCAGATAGGCATCGATGACGTCCGGGTTGCGGCGCACCTCGTCCGGTGTGCCGTCGGCGAGTTTCTCGCCATAGTTCAGCACCACCACCCGGTCGGACAGGTCCATGACCACCCCCATGTCGTGCTCGATCAGGGCGATGGTCGTGCCGAATTCGGCGTTCACGTTGAGGATGAAGCGGCTCATATCCTCTTTCTCTTCCACATTCATGCCGGCCATGGGCTCGTCCAGCAGCAACAGGTCCGGCTCGGCCGCCAGGGCGCGCGCCAGTTCCACCCGCTTTTGCAGGCCATAGGGCAGGCGGCCCACCGGCGTCTTGCGGATGGGCTGGATTTCCAGGAAGTCGATCACCTCTTCGACCTTGGCCCGGTGCGCGATCTCTTCCGAGCGCGCCCGGCCGACGAAAAAGGCCTGTTCCAGCAGCGAGCTTTTCATTTTCAGCACCCGCCCGGTCATGACATTGTCCAGCACGCTCATGCCGCGGAACAGGGCGATGTTCTGGAAGGTGCGGGCAATGCCCTGGCTCGCGGCCTCATAGGGGCGCATCTGCTTGCGGGTCTGGCCCTTGTAGGTGATGCGGCCTTCCTGCGGGTGATAGAAGCCGTTGATGCAGTTCAGCATCGACGACTTGCCGGCGCCGTTCGGCCCGATGATCGCCCGGATCTCGCCCCGGCGGATATCGAACGAGACATCGGTCAGCGCCCGCACGCCGCCGAAGCGCAGCGTGATGTTCTCGACGGTCAGCAGCGTTTCGGGGTCCGCCATCGCGCCTACTCCGCCGCCCGGGCCATGGCGGCAGGAGCCTCCGCTGCCGGCACGTCGCGAAGGGCAACGTCGCCCCGCACCGTGTCGCGGCGGCCGTCCTCGAACGTCACCTCGATTTCCATGTAGACGCTGTCGGCGCCGCTATAGAGGCCCGCGATCAGCGGCGCGTATTTCTCGGCGATGGCGCCGCGGCGGACCTTTTGCGTGCGGGTCATCTCGCCGTCGTCGGCATCCAGCAATTTCGGCAGCACCAGGAAGCGGCGGATCTGGCTGGCGGCCATTTGCGGCTCCTCTGCGAGGCTGGCATTCACCTCCGCCACATGGCCGGCCATCAGGTCATAGACCGCCGGCAGCGAGGCCAGTTCCTGGTACGAGGCATAGGCGATATTGCGCCGCTCGGCCCAGTTGCCCATGGCCTCCGCATCGATGTTGAGCATGACGGTCGCAAAGTCCCGCCCGTCGCCGATGGCCACGGCCTCGCGGATGTTGGGGAAGAATTTCAGCTTGTTTTCCAGATATTTCGGCGCGAACAGGTCGCCGCTCGCCAGCTTGCCGACATCGCGGGCGCGGTCGATGATGTGCAGATGGCCGGCCTCGTCGATGAAGCCGGCATCGCCGGTATGCACCCAGCCGTCCGCGGTCTTGGTCTCCGCCGTCGCCTCCGGGTTCTTGTAGTATTCGATGAACACGCCGGGCGAGCGGTAGAGCACCTCGCCGCCCTCGGCGATCTTCAATTCCACCGAGGGCGCCGGCTTGCCCACCGTGTCCGGCCGCACCTCGCCATCCGGTTGCAGCGTGACGAACACCGCCGCCTCGGTCTGGCCATAGGCCTGTTTCAGGTTGATGCCGAGCGCGCGGAAGAACACGAATATCTCCGGCCCGATCGCCTCGCCCGCGGTATAGCCGACCCGCATGCGCGAAAAGCCCAGCATGTTCTTCAACGGCCCATAGATGCAGACCTCGCCGAGCGCGTATTTCAGCCGGTCCCAGAGCCCGACCGGCTCGCGGTCCAGGATGCGCGCGCCCACCTTGCGGGCGTGATCCATGAAGGTGCGGAACAGCCAGCGCTTGAACGGGCCGGCATCCTCCATGCGGATCATGACGCTGGTCAGCATGGATTCGAAGATGCGCGGCGGTGCGAAGAAATAGGTCGGCCCCAGCTCACGCAGGTCGATCAGCAGCGTTTCGGCGGACTCGGGGCAGGCCATGCAGAAGCCGCATAGGTGCGACTGGCCATAGGACAGCAGGTTGTCGCCCAGCCAGGCCATGGGCAGATAGGCCAGCACCTCTTCCCGCTCGGTCAGGCGGTCGAATTCGATGGCGACGGCGCCGATGCGGATGCAGTTGTCGTGGCTCAGCACCACGCCCTTCGGCCGCCCGGTGGTGCCGGAGGTGTAGCACATGATGGCGTGGTCCGCGCCGCGGCCCCGGTCGACCTGTTCGTCGAAAAAGGTGGGGTGCACCCGGTCGAAGTCGCGCCCCTCGGCGACGACGCCGTCGTAATGGTGCAAAAAGGGCTCGGTGTAGTCGCGCAGGCCGCGCGGGTCGTCGTAGACGATGGCCTCCAGCGCCGGCAGCCGGTCCTTGATCGACAGCACCTTGTCGACCTGTTCCTGGTCCTCGGCGACGATCAGCTTCACCTCGGCATGGTTCAGGATGTACTGGATCTCCTCGGCCACCGAGTCCTGATAGACCGGCACCGGCACCGCTCCCAGCGCCTGGGCCGCGGCGATGCTCCAATAGAGGCGGGGACGGTTGGCGCCGACGATGGAGATACGGTCGCCGCGCTTCAGCCCCAGGCTTGCCAGGCCGCAGGCCAGCGCCCGCACTTCCGCCGCCTGGTCCGCCCAGGTGGTGGTGTGCCAGATGCCCAGCGTCTTCTCGCGCATGGCCGGCCGGTCGCCCCGTGTCGCCGCGTTGTGGCGCAGCAGCTTCGGGAAGGTGTCGAAGCGGTCGAGGTCAGGTAGCGTCATAACTCCCCCGCTCGGATGCGGGAGGGAGCCGGCGGGAGCAATGGTGCAGCAACGGGCGTTTCCCAGAAATCACAGGTCGATATGGCGCTCCGATCTGAGCCGGACTTACCATACGAATACGATCCTAGCGGCAGAAGGGCGCACGCGCCAAGAGCCAAACTGCACGAAAGGGCTGCATCGCCCGCGGGACACGCTATGGTGGCCGGCCCCGACCCGCTCGCCTGGAGTTCTTTGCCCGATGCGCACCATCGTCTGCCCCGACTACGGCCCGCCGGACCTCCTGACCGTCGAGGAACGCCCCGTGCCGGAGCCCGGCCCCGGCCAGGTGCTGGTGCAGCACAAGGCCTGGGGCATCAACTATGTCGACGTGCTGATGTGTGCCGGCGGCTACCAGTTGAAACCGCCGGTGCCCTTCGTGCCGGGGCTGGAGGCGTCGGGCGATGTGGTGGCGGTCGGCGCCGGGGTCACGGCGTTCCGCAGCGGCGACCGGGTCATGACCCGCGGCCGCCCCGGCGTGTTCTGCGAGTATTACCGGACCGACGCAAGCCAGGTGCACCGGCTGCCCTCCACCTTCGACTATGCCGAGGGCGCGGCCTTCCGCTCCGCCTACATGACCGCCTGGAACGCGCTGACCCATGGCGGCCGCCTGGAAGCGGGCGAGGTGTTGCTGGTGCACGGCGCGGCCGGCGGCGTCGGCCTCGCCGCGGTGCATGTGGGCAAGCTGCTGGGCGCCTATGTCATCGCCACCGCCGGCACCGACGAGAAACTGGCCGTGGTGAAGGCGCAGGGCGCCGACCAGGTCATCAACTACACCACCACCGACCTGCGCGAGGCGGTGAAGGGCATGACCGATGGCCGCGGCGCCGACGTCATCTACGACCCCGTCGGCGGCGACATCGCCGAGCAGAGCCTGCGCTGCATGAATTACGGCTGCCGCGTGGTCTATATCGGCTTCACCGGCGGCCCGCCGGTCTCCGTGCGCTCCAACCTGCTGCTGATCAAGGGGGCGAGCGCCGTCGGTTTCCGCGCCGGCGAGATCGGCCGCCGCATTCCCGGCCTGAACGAAAAGAGCATCGCGACGCTCATCACGCTGGCCGAGCAGGGGCGGCTGCGCCCGCACATCTCGCACCGCATTCCCTGGCCGGACATCCAGGCCGCCATGCGCCCGATCCAGGAGCGAACCGTGGTCGGCAAGGCGGTGATGGTCGCCTAGGACAGGCGTTTAGAGCCTGCGGCAAATATTGCGCGCGCGGCGGCGCGAAAGCGCTTGCCGCAGGGCGCGTTTCGGCTCATTTGCGCGGGTGAACCGTCGGACCCCGGCCAACCAAACTGCGCGTCTTCCGCCCGTCTTGTGCGGCGGCGTCGCACCAGGCCATCGCTCGGGCCGCGACCGGTGTTTCCGTTCACCGTTGCACCCGAGCCCCGCCCATGACGGCCGTCGTCCGCCCCGCCCTGTTTGCGCGCCTCGCCCCGGCCAAGGCCATGCCCGACCTGCCGGCGGGGGGCGACACCGCCGGCGACCGGCCCAGCCTCGCCATCGCCATCGTGCTGGCGGCGATGCTGACCTTCGTCGTCATGGACGGCCTCTGCAAGCTGCTGACCACCAGCGGCATGGTGCCGGAGACGATCATCTTCGTGCGCTATTCACTGGTGCTGCTGTTCCTGCTGCCGGTGGTGGTGGCGCGCTGGCGCTCGCGGCCGCTGGCGACCGGGCGTCCGGTGCTGCACCTGGCCCGGGGCGTGGCGCTGATCGGGTCGGCGACCCTGTTCGTCTACGCCCTGCAATCTCTGCCGCTCGCCACCGCCACCGCCATCGGCTTCGTCTCGCCGCTCTACGTCACCGCGCTCTCGATCCCGTTTCTGGGCGAGAAGGTGGGCATTCGCCGCTGGGCCGCGGTCGGCGTCGGGTTTTTCGGCGTGCTGCTGATCCTCCGGCCCGGTGGAGCGACGTTCGAACTGGCCATGGTGCTGCCGCTGGTCTCGTCCTTCCTCTGGGCCTGCGGCCTGATCATCACGCGCGCCATGCGCGGGCGCGAGCGGCCGCTGGCGATCCTGGTCTGGTCGACCTGCGGCGGTCTGATGGTGATCACGCCCCTCGGCCTGGCCGCCTGGCAGACGCCGACGGCGGAGCAATGGCTGTTGCTGGTCCTGATCGCCGGCTGCCACCTGCTGGGCCAGTATCTGACCATCCGCGCCTTCACCCTGGCCTCGGCCTCGCTGCTGGCGCCGTTCTCCTACACCACCATGATCTGGGCGACGCTGATCGGCCTGTTCGTGTTCGGCAACCTGCCGGACCTGCCGACATTGGCGGGTAGCGGCATCCTGGCCGCCGCCGGCCTCTATGTCTGGCACCGCGAGCGCATCGTCACCGGCCGCCCGACCGTGCGCCGCGGCGCCATCGCCGAGGTCGCGGCCGAGCCGGCCCCCGAACCCATTCCCGAACCCACCCCGGCGGCCCGGACGCCGTGACCGCGCCGGGCCTCGCACCGCCCGAGGACGGCACCCGCCTCGGCTTTGCCATCGGCCTGGTCTGCTTCGCCGCCCTGACGTTTGCGGCGCTCTTTGCCTGCGTGAAGCTGCTGGGCGCGGGCTATTCGCCCTTGCAGGTGCTGTTGATGCGCTATGGCTTCGGCCTGGCCCTCAGCCTGCCCTTCCTCTGGCGCGCCGGCCCGGCGCTCTGGCGGACGGACCGGCCGGTGGCGCATGGGGTGCGCGCCTTCTACGGCCTCGCGTCATCGTTCACGCTATGCCGTCGACGGGGGAGTCCGGCCCGGTGGCCTGCGAACAGTTCGCGATGGTCTCTCTCCGACCGGCAGCATGCGCGAGCTTGGTCTGGCCGATCTGCTCCTCGTATTCCTGGTCGATGCCCAGGACGTCGACCCAGGTCTCCGGGCGCTTGTCCATGTCACTGACCGTGATGGCGATGTGTTCCAGGCGTTTGATTTTCAGTGCGGCGTTCCTCGTGCGTGCGCGTTCCCGCCGAGCGTCGCGAGGGCTGCCAGTTCCTTGGCAAGCTGTTCGATACGAGTGTTGATTCACATTCTTCCGCGATTTCGCAGGCGCTTTGTTCCTCTCGGGGTGGCGGAGGTACATCATCTGGAGTTGGCGGAGCTGATCGGGATCTGTAGCCGCGAGGGAGCAATTGGGTACAGTTCAGGCTATTTCTAAATTGGTTGTTAGTGGGGAAATTCAGTACGGTTTCAAGCGTCTCCGAAATTTAAACCTTCTCGACTGGTCCATTGAAGCAGCTGTCCTCAGATTTCCTGAGTGTTTTAGTAGGGAAGTGAGGGCTGCTGCGGAATGGCGCCTCCATCAAGCCAGACACTGATTGCCGGGTAGACTTGGAAAAGTTGGCGGGAAACTTAATCATGAGGATTTGATAAGGAGAGGATGCTATATCTGCCTCTTGGCTGATGTCGCTACCTCACCCCACCCCTGCCGGCTTCGGTCCGCCCGTTGCCCAGTCCAGCAATTCCACCGTGTGCACCACCGGCACGCCGGCCTTGCCTGCCAGTTGGGTGATGCAGCCGATATTGCCGGCGGCGACGATTTCCGGGCCGGTGGCGGCGATGTTGCCCAGCTTGCGCTCGCGCAGGCGCTCGGCGATTTCCGGTTGCAACAGGTTGTAGGTGCCGGCCGACCCGCAGCAGAGATGCCCTTCCGCCGGCTCGCTGACGACGAAGCCCGCGGCGGCCAGCAACGCCTTCGGTTGGTTCCGCACCCGCTGGCCGTGTTGCAGCGAGCAGGCGGCGTGATAGGTGACGCGCCGGCCGGTCTTCACTACCGGGGCGGCCAGGCCGATCTCCGCCAGGAACTCGCTCACGTCCTTCGCCAGGGCACTGATCACCGCGGCCTTTTCGGCATAGGCGGCGTCGTTGCGCAGCATGTGGCCATAATCCTTGACCGTGGTGCCGCAGCCGCTGGCGTTGATGACGATGGCGTCCAGGCCCGCGCCGCCGCCCTCGGCCGTTTCCGGCCACCAGGCGTCGATCATGGCCTTGGCCTGGGCGTGGGATTCGCCCTCCCGGCCCATATGGTGCACCAGCGAGCCGCAGCAGGTGGCCCCGGCCGGGAACACCACCTCGGCCCCGTGCCGACGCAGCAGGCGCATTGTGGCCTCGTTGATCGCCGGGGCGATGGCCCGTTGCGCACAGCCGGGCAGGATCGCGACCCGATGCCGGCGCGCGCCCTCGGCCGCATAGACCCCCGGCGCGTCACCGGGCGAGCGGCCGGCAGGCAGGGGGGCGAGCCGCACCATGGCCCTCAGGCGCGCCGGCAGCAGCGGCGCCAACGGCTTGCCGAGCGCCCCCAGCGCCAGCGCCGCCCGGAACCGCCCCGGATAGGGGATCAGCTTTGCCAGCCCGCCGCGCAGCACCCGGTCGAACCAGGGCCGCCGGTAGGTCTCTTCCACATGCGCGCGGGCCAGGTCGATCAGGTGCATGTAATGCACGCCCGACGGGCAGGTGGTCATGCAGGCGAGGCAGGACAGGCAGCGGTCCAGATGCTTGACCACCTCTTCCGTCGCTGGCCGGTCGTTCTCCAGCATGTCCTTGATCAGGTAGATGCGGCCGCGCGGGCTGTCCAACTCGTCGCCCAGCAGGGTGTAGGTGGGACAGGTGGCGGTGCAGAAGCCGCAATGGACGCAGTTGCGCAGGATCGCGTCCGCCTCGGCAATGCGCGGATCGGCCTTCTGCGCCGCGGTGAAATGGGTTTGCATGGAACGTCGCCTTTTCGGCTTTCCCCTGGGCAGCGGCGGCACCGCGTGTCGAAGGGGCCTTTGCGTCTGACCTCGGCTGCCGCGATCCGGGCCGTTCGGCCCTGTTCGGGATGAAACAAGGGGCCGTCCGGCCTACTCCTCCGGCGGCTTGCCGCCGAATTCGCGGGTGATGACCCGGGCGGTGCGCTGCACCATCTCGGCCAGTTCGCGGAAGCGCCGGTCGGTGACCCGCGCCGCCGGCCCCGACAGCGAGATGCCGGCTATGGCCTCGCGCGCCTCGTTGAAGATCGGCGCGGCGACGCAGCGCAGGCCGATCGCATGCTCCTCGTCGTCGAGCCCATAGCCCTTGATCCGGATGTCCGACAGCGTTTTCAGGAACCGCTCGCGGCCGGTGATGGTGTTCGGCGTGAACCGCTCCAGCTTCATCCGGTCGATCATCGGCTGTTGCGCCAGCGGGTTCATATAGGCCAGCAACACCTTGCCCACGGCGGACGAATGCATCGGCACCCGCGCACCGGGCGAGGCCAGGGCGCGCATCATCTGCCGGCACTCGATCTGCGCCAGATAGATGATCTGGCCGCCATCCTCCACCGCCAGATTGACAGTCTCGTCGCACTGTTCCATCAGGCCGCGCATATAGGGGCGGGCCACCTGCACCAGGTCGCGGGCGCGCAGGAAGGCATTGCCGACCGTGAACGCCTTCACGCCGACGAACCACAGCGTGCGCTCGCCGTCGAAGCGCACGAAGCCTTCCAGTTGCAGGGTGGAGAGCAGTCGGTGCGCCGACGACACCGGCAGGCCGACCCGATTGGCGACCTCGGTGAGCGTGATGCCGTCGCCGGCTTCGGCCACCTCCTGCAACAGGCGGAGCGCCCGCACCAGGCTTTGCACCTGGCCGGAGCGCTCGGCGCCGGCTTTCGCCGGTTTCCGGGGCAGGGAGACGGAATTGGCCATCGCGTTCGCTCTTTCGGCCTTCACCTCAGGCGGCCGGAGCGAACTGCAGGTCATAGGCCGGCAGCGTCAGGAACTCGCCCAGGTCTTCGGCCAGGACCATCTCTTCCAGCAGCTTCGATGCCGGGCCGTAATGGCCCGCCTTGAAGCCTTCCTCGCCATGCTGTTGCTTCAGGCTCGCAACCTCGTTGGCGAAGGCCTGTTTGATCAGGGCGTCGTCCACCACCTCGCCCGAGTCCAGCGTCACCTTGTGCTTGCGCCACTGCCAGAGCTGGGCGCGGCTGATTTCGGCGGTGGCCGCGTCCTCCATCAGATTGTGCAGCGGCACCGCGCCCAGACCGCCGAGCCAGGCAGCGATATAGCCGATGCCGACATTGACGTTCATCTTCAGCCCGCCCATGGACTTCGGCCCCTCGCAGGGCGCGGTGAGTTCGGCGGCGGTGGCCGCCGGCACGTCATCGCGCTGGCGGGCGACCTGGTTCGGTTGCGGCATGGCGGCGTCGAACACCTCCATCGCCACCGGCACCAGACCCGGATGGGCGACCCAGGTGCCGTCATGGCCGTCGGTGGCCTCGCGCTCCTTGTCGGCGCGCACCTTCTCGAAGGCGATCTCGTTCGCCGCCTCGTCGCCGCGGATCGGGATCTGGGCCGCCATGCCGCCCATGGCGAAGGCACCGCGCTTGTGGCAGACCTTGATCACGTGCAGCGAGTAGGCGCGCATGAAGGGCACGGTCATGGTGACGGCGGCGCGGTCCGGCAGCACCTTGGTCGGGTCGGCGCGGTGCTTCTTGATATAGCTGAAAATATAGTCCCAGCGGCCGCAGTTCAGGCCGGCCATGTGTTCGCGCAACTCATAGATGATTTCTTCGGCGTGGAAGGTGCCGGGCAGCGTCTCGATCAGCACGGTCGCCTTGCACGAGCCCTGGGGCACGTCCAATTGGTCCTGCGCCCAGACGAACACGTCGTTCCAGAGCCGCGCCTCCAGATAATGCTCCAGCTTGGCCAGGTAGAAATAGGGGCCGGTGCCGCGGTCCAGCGCCGTCTTGGCGTTGTGGAAGAAATAGAGGCCGAAATCCACCAGCGAGCCGCTGATGGCGACGCCGTCGACCAGCAGGTGCTTCTCGTCCAGATGCCAGCCGCGCGGACGGACCAGCAGCGTCGCCAGATCGTCGCCCAGGGTATAGTCCTTGCCGTTGCCGGGATCGTGGAAGCTGATCGTGCCCGCCACCGCGTCGCGCAGGTTGATCTGGCCCTGGACGATGTTGTCCCAGGACGGCGCCGTGGCGTCCTCCAGGCAGGCCATGAACATTTTCGCGCCGCTGTTCAGGGCGTTGATGACCATCTTGCGGTCGCAGGGCCCGGTGATCTCCACCCGGCGGTCCTGCAGGTCGGCGGGGATCGGCGCCACCTGCCAGTCGCCCGCGCGCACGGCGGCGGTTTCCGGCAGGAAGTCGAGCTTGGCCTTGCCGGCGTCGAGATCGTTCTGAAACGCCGTGCGCGCGGCCAGCAACTCCTTGCGGCGGGCGTCGAACTGCCGGTGCAGGCCCTCCAGGAATGCCAGCGCCTCTGCGGACAGGATTTCAGCGTAACCGGGCTTCATCTCGCCCTTGATCTCGACAGCCATGACAGCCTCCAGCGATGTGCGGTATTTGCGGGCGTTTCAGCAGCCGACCCTTCCACAATCAAGGAGCCTTTTCGGATCGTGGAAATTAAAGGTGGCGCACGCTCCTCCCCGATTACCGCTCCGGACCATGGAACGATGGGTCGTCCGGCCCGTCAATCGGGGCGCCGACCCAGTCCGGCGTTTCCGCCGGCAGGGGCTGGCCGCGACCGAGTTTGAGGATGGCGCGGCAAGCCGGCGGCGCGGCGGGGATGGGCTCGTCCACCCACCAGGTCCGGCCCGCTGCGGGCACCGTGTGCCGCAGGCATTCGGCAATCGGCGCCGGGCAGGCGCGCAGGATGGCCTCGGCCACGTCCGCGGCCAGGGTTGCCGAGAACACGGCCCGCTCGCCACCGCCGGGACCGGTTTGCAGCGTCAACCGGGCTTCGCCGTCGGCGCCGAAGGCGGCCTCGACCCGGACGGATCCGGCGCGGGCGGTGCGGACCAGTGTTCTGGCAACCGCCATCCGCCGCCAGCCGTCTCCGCTAACCCGATATTTTTGTTCGGTTTTTATAGCCAAAACCCACCCCCTTCTTTTGAATTGTCCAGATCAAGTCACGGTTCGTCAATATTGGTTTCGTGCCGTGAGAAAACATCTTTCCCGTTCGCGGCGGCTTCACTTAGAGTCTCTGCTTCAGGCGGTGGCCAACACGCCGTCGTGCATAACCATGGGAAGGTCCATCAGATGCGGAAAGTCCTAGCCGGTGCGCTGGCGGTGGCCACAATGGCCGCCAGTCACGGCGCCCTCGCCCAGAAATCGGGCGGCATTCTCAAACTCTATCATCGCGAGACGCCGCCCAGCGCCTCGATCCACGAGGAAGCCACGATTTCCACCGTCGCGCCCTTTATGGCGGTCTACAACAATCTGGTGATGTTCGACCCGCACGTGCGGAAAAACAGCCTGGATTCGATCATCCCGGACCTGGCGGACTCGTGGTCCTGGAACGCCGACCGCACCGCCCTGACCTTCAAGCTGCACCCGGGTGTCACCTGGCACGACGGCAAGCCCTTCACCAGCGCCGACGTGAAATGCACCTGGGACCGGATCCAGGGCAAGGACGACTCGCGCGAAATGCGTTTCCAGAAGAACCCGCGCAAGCCCTGGTACTGGAACCTGCGGGAGGTCACGACCAATGGCGACCTGGAGGCGACCTTCCATCTGGGCCAGCCGCAGACCTCGTTCCTGGCGTTGCTGGCCGGTGGGCATTCGCCGGTCTATCCCTGCCATGTCAGCGCCAAGGCCATGCGCACCGCACCCATCGGCACCGGTCCGTTCAAATTCGTCGAGATGAAGCAGAACGAGCGCATCACGCTGGCCAAGAACGAGCACTATTGGAAGAAGGGCCTGCCCTATCTGGACGGCATCGAGTGGACCATCATCCGCAGCCGCTCGACCCGCGCGCTGGCCTTCACCGCCGGCGAGTTCGACATGACGTTCGATGCCGACATCACCATCCCGATGCTGAAGGATGTAAAGGCACAGGATCCGGCCGCCGTCTGCGACCTGACCCCCACCGGCGTCTACACCAATCTGATGCTGAACCGCGACGCGCCGCCCTTCGACAACCCGAAAGTGCGCCAGGCCCTGGCACTGACCCTGGACCGCGCGGCCTTCAACCAGATCCTGGCCGAGGGCCAGAACACGATCGGCGGCGCGATGATGCCGCCGCCGGAAGGCGTCTGGGGCATGCCGGCGGAGATGCTGGAACAACTCCCGGGGTATGGCCCGGATGTGGAAGCCAGCCGTGCCGAGGGCCGCAAGCTGATGGAGAGCCTGGGCTATAGCGCCGAAAATCCGCTGAAAATCAAGGTCGCGACCCGCAATATCGCGGTCTATCGCGATCCGGCGGTGATCCTGATCGACCATCTGAAACACGTCTATGTGCAGGGCGAGCTGGATGTGATCGAGACCGGCAACTGGTATGGCCGCATCGGCCGCAAGGACTATCAGGTCGCGCTCAACCTGACCGGCGTCGGCATCGACGATCCGGACGTGAACTTCTTCGAGAACTATTCCTGCGGCTCGCAGCGCAATTACACGGCCTATTGCAACGAGGAACTGAACGATCTGTTCAAGAAGCAGGCCGGCATGGCCGACCAGGAGGAGCGCAGGAAACTGGTCTGGGAGATCGACCGCCGCCTGCAACTCGACCACGCCCGGCCGGTGATCCATCACAACAAGGCGGCGACGTGCTGGCAGCCCTATGTGAAGAATGTCACCCGTCAGGTGAACAGCATCTACAACGCCTGGCGCATGGAGGACTGGTGGCTCGACAAATAGCCGCCGGTCCGGTTCGGGCGAGCCGCGCGCCGTTGCGTGAGGCTCAGCCCGGCCGCACCTGGCCCACCTGGCCCGTCGCCGGGGTGACGAATTCGCGCCGGTCGGGGGTCACGCCCGGTGCCAGATGGGCGGCGCTGGCTTCGTGCAGCCTGGCCGCGGCCTCGTTGAACAGGACCGGGATGAAGGCATAGCGCGTGCCCTCGCGCACCGGCGTCACCTCGTGCAGCAGGCTGCACGAATGCACCAGGGCACAACCGGTGGGAATCGGGTAGAGTTGTGGTCCATATTCCGGAAAGCGCAGCAGCCCGCCCGAACAGGTCTCTGCGTTCAGGGGGATGGTGACCGCGAACTGGCGGTGAGCCGTGCCCAGCGCGGCATTGTCCCGGTGCAGGCCGCAAAAATCGCCGGCGGCGTAACGTGTCACGACGGAGCGTTCCATCCTGGTGGCCTCGAACTGGAAAGCCTTGCGAATCTCCGGGATCAGCCGGCGGCGGACACGGATTTGCACGGCCGTGCGCAGCGTCTCGTCCGCGATCAGTGCGTCCTGGCGTTGCTTGCGGCCCGGGTCGAAGGTGAGGGCGGTCTTGCCGTCCACGTCCTCCAACACGCCGGACGGTTGCCCGCCGAGCGTGTCGAAATGGGCGATCAGGCGCCGGCACAGCTCGGTCTCGAACACCATCGGCAACAGCAGGACCGGCGCTTGCGGGGCGGCCGGCCGCGGCGGCCCGGCCGACGGCAGGCCTTGGAGAAACTGGCAGAGATGGACGGGGTGGTCGTCCGGATCGTCGATACGGTGCACCGCCAGCACCCGCATGGCCGCGTCCAGCAGCACGGTCAGCGGCTGGAAGGCGACGCCGTTGTCCGCTCCGTCCGTGGAGGCATCGTCGAGAGCGCCGAAGGCCCGGCTCACCGACTGGTCGAAGTCCAGCAGCATGCGAACCCCGGCGGAGGCGCCGGGCAGCCGGTCCTCCCGCTCGTCGTCCGGGTCGATGCTGACGCCGATCAGGCGGTGCGACTCGCCGTCGAACAGCTCGGTTCGTGCCGCGAGCCGGTCCAGCATTGCCGCCATGGCCGGATGCCCGGCCGAGCCGAACAGGCAGAGCGTGGTGAAGCCGCCGGCGAGCGTGTCGCGATCCAGGGTTTGGCCGTCGGTCGTCCGTCCGCTGAACGCGGGCGCTGGCTCGCCGGGGATCGGGAGGCTCATGCGGGGGCTCCGGTGCATTCGCGCGGGCCGGCGGCACCTGCGCCGGCCCATGATGGCCAAGGGTCTAGGCCAGTGCGGCGCGCTTGCAAACCCCGTTGCGGCGCTGGTTACCATCGCCGCCATCGTCATCGCCTGCCTGTCGCTGTCCGGCCCGGCCCTCGCCGCCGGCTCGGAGCGTGCCCTGGTCCGCGACGCCGGCTTTGCCGACACGGAAGTCGGCTATATCGTCTATGACCTCGACACGAGCCGTGTCCTGCGCAGCCATCTGGCGGATCAGGCATTTATCCCCGCCTCCATGGTCAAGCTCGCGACGGCATTGGCGGCGCTGGAGGTGCTGGGACCCGACCATCGGTTCCGCACCCGCGTGCTCGCCGTTCCGGTGGCGGGCGGGGTGCATCTGCACCTCTCCGGCGGCGGCGACCCGGTGCTGGTGCAGGAAAACCTGGATCGGCTGGCCGAATCCCTGGTGGTGCCGCTGGCCGGGCGGCCGGTGGTGCGTTTCAGCTTCGACGACGGAACCCTGCCCTTCGTGGCGCAGATCGACCCCGGCGACGACGGGCTGAAACCCTACAACCCGCCGATTTCGGCCCTGTCGGTGAACTTCAACCGGCAATGGCTGCGCTGGACCCGCGACCCGAAAAGCCGCGCCCTGCTGGTGTCGCTGCGGCCGGACCTGGGCGATGCGCTGGCGGGCATCGCGCCCCGTCCGCTGCCGGACGGCCGCTCGGTGGAGGCGGTGGGCAGCGCGCGCCTCCGCTATCTGCTGACGCCGCAGGTCCCCAGCGAGGGGCAGAGGCGCGTCGCGGTGCGCGCGCCCGCCCGGCACGCGGCCGCGATGCTGCGGGCCTATGCCGCCCGCGCTGGTGTCGCCCTGCCCCCGCCGGAGGCCGCGAAGGGACCGCCGGCAGGGGCGACGGAAATTGCCGTCCATGAGAGCCGGCCGCTGCTGCTCGCGGTGCGCGACCTGCTGGACTATTCCAACAATCTCTCGGCGGAGCTGATCGGGCTGGCGACGGCAAGGGCGCTGAACCCCAAAACCCGCACCCTGGCGGAGGGCGCGGCCGCGGTGCGGGCCTGGCTCGACCGGACCGTTCCGGCGGTGACCAGGGCCGGCTGGCAGACCGTCAACCAGTCCGGTCTTTCCGGCCGGACGCGGGCGACGCCGCGGGCGCTGCTGGAACTGCTGCGCTTTGCTTCGGGCCGCAGCTATGCGCCGCCGCCCGAATGGCAAGCGCAGGAAGGCGAGGGCAAGGCGAGCCAGGCGGGCGAGCCGGTGCCGTTCCTGGCCCTGCTGCGCCCGCCGTCCTGGGTGGAAGACCGCGACACGGAATTGGGCGGCAAGAGCGGCACCATGTACTATGCCCGCGGACAGGCGGGCGTCCTCACCGCGGCCTCGGGCCGGCGCGTGTTGTTCGTGCTGATGCACACCGACCTCGCCGCCCGCGGGGCCTATGAGGCGAACCCGGCACGGTTCCGGGCCCCGGTGCAGATCCGCGCACGGGCCTGGCTCGCGCGGGCCAAGCGGCTGGAGCAGCAAATCCTCGAATACTGGGCCGCTTCCCTCTGAACCCTGCGGGCCGGCGTTCGCTCCCTCTTTTCGATTGCGGGCGCTTGTCGCAGAATGTGCGCCAATTCCTTCCATATCCGCGCCCGAGGAGATCGGCCGAGCCATGGCGAAAGTTTTCGAAGGGGTGCGGGTCGTCGACTTCACCCAGGTGATTTCCGGCCCGTATGCCAGCTACCAGCTTGCGCTTCAGGGCGCCGACGTGATCAAGCTGGAACATCACCAGGGCGGCGACCAGGGCCGGGCGATGATGGCCGGCGGGCCGGATTTCCTGGACGCGGGCCAATCCTCGCTGTTCATGGCCTTCAACAGCAACAAGCGCTCGCTGGGCCTCGACCTGAAACACCCCGGCGCCAGGGACGTCGTGCGCCGGCTGGTGGAAAGCGCCGACGTCGTGGTCGAGAATTTCAAGGCCGGCACGCTGGCGCGCATGGGCTTCGGCTATGACACGATCAGCGAGTGGAAGCCGAACATTGTCTATTGCTCGATCTCCGGCTTCGGCGCGACCGGGCCGCTGGCGGGCAAGGCCGCCTACGATCCCGTCATCCAGGCGCATTCCGGCATGATGACGCTGACCGGCTTTCCGGAGAACGGCCCGACCAAGGTCGGCTTCTGGGTGACGGACGTGGCCGCCGGCATCCATGCCGCCTACGCCATCTCGTCGGCCTTGTTCGCGCGCGAGCGCACCGGCCAGGGCCGGCGTATCGACCTGTCCATGCTGGACGCCGCCATCGGCTTCATCTCGCCCATGGTGCTGCACTATCTGAATTGCGGGATCGAGCCGCAACTGGCCGGCAACGGTTCGGCCGCATCCTCGAACGCGCCGACGGTGTATCCGACCGCGACCAACATGATCCAGATCGCCACGGCCACCCAGGCCCAGTACGAGAAAATGTGCGACGTGCTGGAGCGCCCGGACCTCAAGACCGATCCGCGCTTTGCCGAGCGCCTGACCCGCATGGACAACGGCCCCGCCCTGTTCGAGGAACTCTCCCGCACCTTTGCCACCCGCCCGGCCAAGGAATGGGAGAAAAAGCTGGAGGCGGTGGGCGTCCCCGCCGGCGTCGTCAACACCGTGCCGGAAATGCTGCGGGACGAGCAGGTGATCCACCGCCATGTCGTCCAGACGGTGGACCCGCCGGTCGGCCTCGCCAAGTCCATGGCCATGATCAATGCCGCCTTCCACCTGAACGAGGGCTCGCCCAGCGTCGTCTCGCCGCCGCCGCATGTCGGCCAGCACACCGACCAGGTGCTGGGCGAGGTGGGCTTCTCGTCGGCCGACATCGCAAAACTTCGTGAAGACAGGGT
The DNA here is from genome assembly GCA_020638555.1 of Alphaproteobacteria bacterium. NCBI lineage: Bacteria > Pseudomonadati > Pseudomonadota > Alphaproteobacteria > Alphaproteobacteria bacterium. The sequence continues at coordinate 485,178 of JACKII010000002.1, forward strand.
TGTGGGCTGACATCGGCGTCTGGCAGCCTAAGTCAGTAAGAGAAGGAATATCCGCGCCCAGGGAGGCCACAGCATGGCTGCCACCAAACTCACCGCCGCCGATATCGGCATGCCGCATCACACGCCGTCGCCGGCGCCGGGCGGGGTGTTCGCCCTGTCGAGCCATGCCCGCGCCAAGGAGGCGCTGGACTTCGGCCTCTCGGCCCGGACGCCGGGGTTCAACATCTTCGTCGTCGGCGGCGACCGCAGCGGCCGCATGACCGAGACGCTGACCTATCTGAACGCGGAGATGAACCGGCGCCCGCCCGCGCCGGACTGGGTCTATCTCAACAATTTCCGCCGGCCGCACCGGCCGCGCCCGTGCCGCCTGACCGCGGGCACCGGCCGCCGCTTTCGCGACGCCATGGCGGCGCTGATCCCGAACATCCGCGCCGCCCTGCAAAAGGCGTTCGAGGACGAAGCCCACCAGACCGCGCTACAGGCGCCGGCGCGCCGGTTGCAGGAGGAGGTGAACCGGCAGATTGCCGAGGTGAAGGCCGAGGCCGAATCCCGCGGCCTGACCATCGTCCAGACCCAGACCGGCCCGACCATCACCCCGGTGCAGCCGAAGGAGGGCGAGCAACCCAAGCAACTGACGCCGCAGGAAATGGAGCAGGTGCAGGCGGACGCCCGCGCCATTGCCGAGCGCCTGACCCAGGTCTCGCGCTGGGCGGGCATGCAGCAAAAGCAGGTGGCCGAACACGCCCGCCAGGTGTCGCTCCAGATCGCGGACGGTGCGATTCACGGCCTGATCTCCGAACTTGCCGGCGAGTTTACCGGCCATGGCGCGCTGTTGCGCTGGCTGGAGGAGGTGCGGGTCGACATTCTCGACAACATCCAGCGCTTCGCCTCCCAGCAGCCCGAAGGCGCTCCGCCATTGGAGCCGCCGGAACTGCGCTATGCAGTCAACCTGTTCGTCGACCACAGCGACAACCAGCACCCGCTGGTCGTGCTGGAGGCGAACCCCACGTACGACAATCTGTTCGGCCGGTTCGAATACCGCCAGGCCGGCATGCGGCTGGAGACGGATTTCACCCTGCTGCGCGCCGGCGCCCTGCACCGGGCCAATGGCGGCATCCTCGTCCTGCGGGCCGAGGCGCTGGCGGCCCAGCCCTTCAGCTGGCTGTTCCTGAAGGGCGCCTTGCGCGACCAGGAAATCCAGCTGGAAGACCTGCGCCAGCAGGCGGCCCTGCCCATCGCCGGCGCGCCGCGGCCGAAGCCGATTCCGCTGGACGTGAAGGTGGTGCTGGTGGGCGCGCCGCAATGGTTCCAGACCTATTTCGGCGCGGACCCGGACTTCCAGACCCATTTCCGCATCAAGGCGGAAATCGACAGCGACATGCTGGCGGACGCCGACAACCTGGCCCGCTATGCCGGCCTGCTGGAGCAGATCGCCGAGCGCCGCGGCGCCACCGGCTGCGAGCCCGCCGCCATCACCCGCCTGCTGGCCCATGCCAGCCGTCTCGCCGACGACCGCACCCGCCTCAGCGCCAAGTTCGAGCTGCTGGAAGATGTCATCGCCGAGGCCCGGGTGGGCGCCCATCACGGGCCGGTGACGGCGGATTCGGTCGAGCGCGCCATCGCCCAGCGCCGCGTCCGCAACGCCCGCGCCGAGGATTTGATGCACGAGCGCATCGCCGACGGCACCATCCTGATCGAGACCACCGGCGCGGCGGCGGGGCAGGTCAACGGCCTGACCGTGCGCGATCTGGGCGACCACAGCTTCGGCTCGCCGGCCCGCGTCACCGCCCGCGCCTCGGCCGGGCGCGACGGCATCGTCAATATCGAGCGGGTCGTCGCCATGGGCGGGCCGATCCAGCAGAAGGGGGCGATGATCCTGCAAGGCTTCCTCGCCGGCCGCTTCGCCACCGCCATCCCGCTGTCCTTCACCTGCTCCATCACCTTCGAACAGAGCTATGGCGGCGTCGAGGGCGACAGCGCTAGCCTGGCGGAGGCGGTGGCGGTGATCTCGGACCTGTCCGGTCTGCCGGTGCGCCAGGACATCGCCATTACCGGCTCGATGAACCAGCACGGCCACGCCCAGGTGGTGGGCGGCGTCGCCCGCAAGGTGGAGGGCTTCTACCGCGCCTGCCTGGACGGGCCGGACGGGCTGACGGGCGGGCAGGGCGTGATCGTCCCCGCCGCCAACGCCCGCAACCTGGTGCTGAAGCAGGAGGTTGCCGACGCGGTCGCCGCCGGCCGCTTCCACCTCTGGGTGGTCAACCATGTCGACGAGGCGCTGGAGACGCTGTTGCAAACCCCGGTCGGCGCGGCCGATGCCGCGGGCGCTTATGCCGGTGACAGCGTGTTCGGCCGGGTCATGACCCGCCTGGAGGCCTTCAACGCCAGCATCGCCGAGACCTATCGCCCGGCGCGCTGAGAGGGCGAGAGGGCAAGGCGGGATGCGAGCCCGCCGGCTCAGCGCGTTTTCGGTCCTGGTTGAGCCACTCTCCTGCCCCGCCTCCCGCGCACGCGGGGACAGGGAAGCTGGGCTGGTGAGCCGGCTGGAAAAGACTCCGCTCCAGCGGCGCGAAGCGGCACCGGCAATCCCGGTACCCCGACGGTGCGGAGCGCCAATGTTCCCCGGACGGTGCGGAGCGCCGCTCCGGGGCCGCTCGCTGTCGCGAACACCGGCGAGGGCGGTGTTCGCAGGATGATACCGATCCCGGCGCACCGCTCCGCGGCGGCCGGGAAACACCGGGTCTCGATGGAAACCCAGCGATCATCGTGGGCCGCCAGGTCAGGCGCGCGCGGCTTCCTCGATGCCGCTGATGGTGGCGTTGGGCGAGATATGGTCGAGGCTGGTGCGGCAGTGGATCACCACCGGGCCGTCATGGGCCATGGCCTCGGCCACCTTGGCCTCCACCTCGGCTTCGGTCTCGATGGTGATGCCCTTGGCGCCGAAGCTCTCGCCCCACTTCGCGAAATCCGGGTTCTTCAGTTCGATGGCATAGCCGCGGCCGGGGAAGCTGCGGGCCTGGTGCATGCGGATCGTGCCATAGGCGCTGTTGTCGGAGATGAAGATCTTCACCGGCACGCCGTACTGCACCGCCGTCGCCAGTTCGTTGCCGGTCATGAGCACGCCGCCGTCGCCGACAAAGGCCACCACCTGCCGCCCCGGCGCGGCGATGCCCGCGCCGACCGCCGCCGGCACGCCGGGTCCCATGGCGCCGACCACCGCGCCGACGAACATATTGCCCGGCCCCATGTTCAGGAACTGCGCCATCCAACTGGAGAAATTGCCGGCGTCGCAGGTGACGACCGCATCCGGGCTCATATGCCGGTCGATGGCGGCGACCACATTGCCGAACACCAGCCCGTCGTTGGACGAGCGCGTCTTGTAGGTCATCACCTCGCGGTGCTGGGCGTTCAGCCGCTCGACCCAGCCCTTGCGCCCGGCCGGAAGCTCGCCGGGGCCGGCCGCCAGCATGGCCTGGACGAAGGCGTGCGGGTCGGCGGCGATGCCGAGCGTCGGGGCGTAGGCGCGGCCGACCTCGGTCGCGTCCGGCCAGACATGGACGAACGTCTGGTCCGGCACCGGCGCCTTGGGGAACTGGAAGTTCTGGGTCCAGGAGGGCAGCATGCGCTCGCCGATCACCAGGATCAGGTCGCTTTCCTTCATGATCGCCAGCGAGCCCGCATTGGCCCGGTTCGGCAGCCGGCCGCCGGCATTCGGGTGGCGGCTGTCGAAGGCGTGGAAGCGGCGCTGCGGCACCGCCACCGGCAGTTGGAACGTCTCGGCGAGGCGTTGCAGGTCGGCGAGGCCGTCGCCGTGCAGACGGTTGCCGGCCACCACCAGCGGTCGCTCCGCCCGGCGCAGCAGGTCGAGCACCACCGCCGTGTCGTCGGCCGTCATGCCGGGGCGCACCACGCGGCGCGGCTGGGCCGCCTCGGCCTTGGCCTCGCCATAGAGCAGGTCTTCCGGCAGGATCAGCGCCACCGGCCCCGGCGTGCCGCTCTGGGCGATGTGGAAGGCGCGGGCGGTGTCCTCGGCGATGTTTTCCGGGTGGATCACCTCGATCACCGCCTTGGTGGTGTCGGAGAAGGTCTTGGAATAGTTCATCTCCTGCAAGGCCATGCGGTTCAGCTCGTCCCGCTCCGCCTGGCCGATCAGGAACACCACCGGGTCGGCGTCGTGATAGGCGACATGCAGGGCGATGGCGGCGTTCATCGCGCCCGGCCCGCGGCTCACCAGGCAGACGCCGGGCGCGCCGCGCACCCGCGCGTGCGAGACCGCCATCAGGCCCGCGCCGCTCTCGTGCCGGCAGACGACGAGCTGGATCTGCGGCCGGTCGCGCAGCGCGTTGGTCAGCGGCAGGAAGCTCTCGCCCGGCACGCAATAGATCGTGTCGACGCCATGGTTGGCGAGCGTATCGGCGAGGATGGAGGCGACGGGTTGGGTCATGGCGTTTCTCTCTGGGGAACGGAGTGTCGTCGGGCAGCTTAGGCCGGTTGCAGCGCGCCGGGGAAGTGGGGTGCGACCCGCTCGACGAACAGGTCGACCGAGCGCCGCGCGGCGTCCGCCGGCAGGTTGCCGTAGGCGAAGCGGCAGAGCATGTAGTTGGCGCCGGCGGCTGCGATCTGGCCCGCCAGCGTCTCCGCCACCGCCTCCGGCGTGCCGGCGATGGCGAGGCCGCGGGCCTTGGCCTCGGCATAGTCCCTGGGGAAGCGCACCGGGTCGGCGCCGTTGTCGCGCCAGAGCTTGGCGAGGCTCGCCCGCCACTGGTCGAAGGCCGGCGCCGCCAGCCGCTCCGCCTCGGCCCGGTCGTCGGCGATCATCAGGTGGCGGGAGAAGCCCAGCTTCGCGTCGGTCGGGCCGCCGGCGGCGCGGTAGGCCTCGAAGATCGGTTTCAGGTCCGCCGGGCCGCCATTGCCGACGATGTTCATGCCGCGCGCCGCCGTCCAGGCGCCGTGATCGGGCCGGCCGACGCCGTACCAGAGCGGCGGGTGCGGCCGCTGCACCGGCGGGATTTCCATCGGCACGTTGCGATAGGTCCAGAACTTGCCCTCATAGGTCAGGCGCTCGCTGGAGAGGCCGGCCTTCAGGATGTCCAGCGCCTCCTCGAAGCGGGGCGGGGTGTCCAGGTGAGTGAGGCCGTAGAACGCGGTCTCGAACGCGACGATGCCGCGGCCGACGCCCATTTCCAGCCGGCCGCCGCTCATCTGGTCGAGCATGCCGATCTCCTGGATCAGGCGCAGCGGCTGGTAGAGCGGCAGGGTGTAGACCAGCGGCCCGAAGCGCAGCCGCTTCGTGCGCGCCGCCACCGCCGCCAGGAACACGCTGGGGCTGGGGGCGAGACCCAGCGGCGAGCCGTGGTGCTCCGCCAGATGGAAGGCATAGAAGCCGGCCGCGTCATAGGCCTCGACCAGGCTGAGGCGCTCGGCATAGTCGGCGGGGATGGGGCGGCCGCTCTTGTCCAGATGGTCGAACGTGCCGAAGCGCAGGGCAGGGGACATCGGGGCGGTTTCCTCGGGCGCGGGGAGGGGCGCCGCGCGTTCGAATGGGCGCGGGCCTTATGGTTGCCGCCCATCCTACCGGCGTCACGCGGGCAGGGCCAGCGCTTGCGGGGGGAGGGAGACCCTCACCCGCCATTTCATCCCACCCTCCGGGTTCATCCCATGCGCCGGTTTCATCCCACCCTCCGGTTTCATCCCGAGTAGGCCCGCAGGCCCGTATCGAGGGACGCGCTCGCCCCCTCGATACGCCGGCGGCGCCGGCCACTCGGGATGAAGCGGAGTTTGCCTCAGCCCTTGTCGGGGGTGTCGAGCAGGCCGTGGGCGCGGTGCCAGTCCTCCAGCGACCGGTCCGGATAGTCCGCGTGCCGGGCCTCGCCGGGCCGGGAGTCGTCGCGGACCCAGCCAGGCTTGGCCGAGAGCATCATGTGCACCTGCTCCGGTGGCTCCGGCAGGGGCGTGTCCACGGCGCTCGCGAACGGGTGGACGAGGTCCGGCCAGCGCGGGTCCCAGACCCAGAGCGCCGAGCCGCACTTGGCGCAGAAGCGGCGCTCGCCGGGGCTTTGCTCGCCGTCGATGACGGCGTGGAAGATGGTGATGTGCTCTTCGCCCTCGACTTTGAGGCTGGCAGCGAGCGCCCCCAGATTGATCGCAAACCCGCCCCCGCCCGCGGTCTTGCGACAGATCGAGCAGTGACAGCGCAGATACGGCACGGGCGCATACGCCTCGCACGAGAAGCGGACGGAGCCGCAATAGCAGGAGCCGGTGAGGTGCATGGTTCGATCCTTCCTCGGGCCGGGTCAGGAGCGCGCCGGCCAGGCCTGGTGCTCGTCGTCGATGACGAACACATGCCGGTGGCGCGGCCCGCCCGCCCCGTGCTGCCGCAGGTGGGGGTGGTCCGGGGCCAGGTCCGGATGGTCGTGCGGCACCACCTCCGGGTCGTCCGCCGGCCAGAGCGTTCGCGCCGCCAGCACGCCGGCCAGAGCGCCCGCGCCCAGCAGCAGCATGGCCGCCGGCAGGCCGATCCGGTCGCCGACCTGCCCCGCGACGGGATAGCTGACCAGCCAGCAGGCATGGCTGAGGGCGAACTGCGCGGCGAACACCGCCGGCCGGTCCTCCGCATGGGCGGACCGTCGCAACAGGCGGCCGGAGGGCGTGAGGATGGCGGAATAGAGCGCGCCGCTGGCCGCCCAGGCCGCCAGAAACGCCGGCCAGCCGGGCAGGCCTCCGGCGAGCCAGACGCCGCCATAGGCGAGGGTCAGCAGCGCCAGCAGGCCCGCACCGGCGAGCATCACCGTGCGGTCGGCCACCCGTTGCAGCAGCCGCGGCAAGGCCAGTGCCGCCGCCATCGAGCCGCCGCCGAAGGCCGCCAGGGCCAGTGCCACGTCGCTTTCGGAGGCGCCATAGCCGGCCTTGACCACGACCACCGTGTTGACGATCACGAACGCGCCCGCCGCCGCGGCGCTGAAATTCAGGGCCAGCAGGCCGCGCAGGCGCGGGGTGGCGAGGTAGATGCCCGTTCCGCGCGTCAGCCGCTCGCGGAAGCTGCGGGCTTTCCCGCTCTCGCGGCGCGGCGGCACCGCCGTCCGCCACACCAACGCGGCCGAGGCGAGGAAGCCCAGCATCGTGCCGGCAAACAGCCAGTGGAAGCTCAGGACCAGCAGCAGCGCGCCCGCCAGCGCCGGGCTGATCAGGTTTTCCAGGTCATAGGCCAGGCGCGAGAGCGACAGCGCCTTGGTGTAGGCGTCCTCGTCGTCGAGAATGTCCGGGATCGTCGCCTGGAACGCCGGCGTGAAGGTGGCCGACGCCGCCTGGAGGACGAAAATCAGAGCGTAGATTTCCCAGACCGCGTCGATGAACGGCAGGAACACCGCAACCGAGGCGCGCAGCAGGTCCGCACCGATCAGCAGCGCCTTGCGCGGGATGCGCTCGGCGATGGCGTTGGCGAGCGGGGCGAGCGCAACATAGGCGATCATCTTGATTGCCAGCGCCGTACCCAGCACCGCCCCCGCCCGTTCGCCCGCCAGATCGTAGGCCAGCAGGCCGAGGGCGACCGTCAGCAAGCCGGTGCCGAGTAGCGCGATGACCTGCGCCGCGAACAGGCGCCGGTAGACCGGGTGAGAGAGAACGCTCAGCATGGCAACGCTCCGCAGGCACGGGGACCGGCCCCAGTCCTAGCCGATGCGCGGGGGGAGCGGAAGGGCCAGGCGCCCGCGCGAGGAGCCGGTTTCCTCGCCGATGGCGGCGGGGACGGTGGTGCTGTGCTGCTCGCCCGCGCCCTTGCGACAGATCGAGCAGTGACAGCGCAGATACGGCACGGGCACATAGGTCTCCCATGAGAAGCGGACGGAGCCGCAGTAGCAGGAGCCGGTGGTGTGCATGGGTTCACTTTGCATCCGGTGGGAAATTTGAGATTATAAGCCGAAAAAGCCCTTTTAAGAAAAGAATGAAATTGATCAATTTTGTTGAGGATGTTATTCAAGGAATTTGAGGAGAAATATAACATTGGGAAGGGATTGGGGATGACAGAAAATATGAACAGGATTGTCAAAAATAGCACAAAGTGGTTAATGCTTATTTCTGCGTGTTCGACGTTATTTTTATTAATTATAGCGGCATTTTTGTTTTACAATGTGGATTCTAAGCAGGTTGCAGATTATGGATCGTTTGTCGGTGGTTTCTCGACGGCAATTGCCTTGGTTTGGATTGTTTCTGGCTTCTGGAATCAGAGATCTGAATTAGAATCCCTATATGAGCAATTGAATTTACATGCAATATCCCTCGACAATAATAAGTCTATCCAAATACAAAGTATAACGATTGGAGTATTACCGTCATATTTCGAGATATTAGATCAAATAGCGCACTCTCTCACTATGGGCCTGTATCCAGAACTGCTAAACACAGAGTTGGTGGCAATTCCTGATTCAACAGGTGCAAACACAAAGTGGATAAACTGGCTTCTAAGTCGATCAGATGTCCCGCAGAGAATAGTTGAATCATCGAATGGCGGCTTTCCAGTGTCTACAGTCCTAGTAGATTCCTATATCAAAAATCACCAAAAAATTGTAGATTTACTTTCCCCTCCAAATGGCGATGCGGAAATATGGAGAATTATCAAGCCAGTAATTGATGGCCACCCTGGCACCAATCTTCGTAAGATTCTTGAGTAATTATTGATATTATTCAATTATTAGAACTTCCAACGGTATCTATTTGGGCAATAATGCGTCGAAATCTTTCATTGTCTCGAATATTTGGCCCTGCGTACATCAAGGGGTCAAGAGAGCTCGGATCGACAGCTAGTGCTAATATATTGAACGCGTCCGTTGCATCTTGGAGGGCTCCATCGACCAATGCCCGAGTTGCTTGCTTATCGCCCATCAGGCTCCGTTCTGCTACGGAAACTTCTTCCTTATTGTATCCAAGGCTCGTTACTTCATTTGGGTGCAGTGATGAAAGGAATGGAATCCAGAAATCTTTCATAATCATACGCATTAGTTCTGGGTAGATGAATTGGTCATTATCTCTAATTAATGCCTGTATTTTTCTGTAGATAATTTTCATGATATCATTTTTTAGCTCGAGTGTTCTTGCTGTGTTCCTTTTTATATTTATTTCATCATCGAGTGATGAGGTAATAGCTACGGTCCAATATAGAAATGTCAGAAAATGTCGAGAATATTGATCTGCTTCCTGAGCAAAAAAGTTCCTTTTCATTTGCGATCCAACGGCGATGAACTTTCCCTTTTCTTCTCGAAAATCGCGATTCATGAATAATATGTGACGAAGATCAATAGCATCCATCCACGATTCAAAAATGTGATGTTCCATTGTTTGTTCTGAATTATTTTTCCTGGAGAGGCGGTGCTTTAAATTATCCTGTTGGATATTATTTAACAGACTATCGGCTGGTATAGAATTAAAGAGGGTATCCGAATCTATTATGGAATCTGGCAATTTGAATATATTATTTCTAATCATTTCGACAATTAACGATATATTTTCTTTTAAGGTTGGAAATTGGATGGTTTCCATGTAATTTCGTAAAGCCTGTTCGACATCGCTTTTCCCAATATTTTTATTAGGTAAGTATAAGCTAGTTGCAAAGGCTTGTTTTATTTCGGTTGAAGAGCGAGCCGATCGTATTTTATTCAAAAAATCAATTCGATAGGATAGGTGGTTAAAGAGCTTTCCGATAGTTCCCGGAGGTAGATAGTTATTGTATCCTAAATAAGGCGTGCATTCCGGTAGATGTCTCACCACAGTCAGTGCGGTAAGGTCATAATGATCATTTTTATTGAGTGGGGACAGAATTTTGCGAGGTGATATGGCCGGGTAAATGCCACTAAAAGACCATGCTGCAAAGATTTTCCCATGTTCTTGTGAAAATTCATTATCGGAAACAGCATGACGTATAGATTTAGCGTGCATTTCCAATACTGGGCGCAGTTCCTCAGCGTTGAAACTATCTTTCATATGTGTTGTGGGTTGTGGCATTTTCTTTCAGTACCCCTCGTTAACAAGAAGAGCCGGCATTGGATATCAAGAAATTATTTCCCCATACCCCCCAGCCCCACTCAGCCGGAAACTTACCACATCCCCGCGCTTCAGCGTGCGGATTTCCTTGCTGCCCAGCCTCTCACCGTTGCCGTCCGGGTTCAAGACGGTTTCGCCGACGGCGCCCGGCTCGCCGCCGAACAAGCCATAGGGCCGCGACTCATGCCGGTCGCCCAACAACGTCAGCACGCCCTCTTCCGCCAGCAGTTCCACGTCCTTGCGCAGGCCGCTGCCGCCCTTGTACCGGCCCGCGCCGCCGGTGCCGTCCATCAGTTCGACGCGGTGGATCAGCACCGGGTTGACGGTCTCGTGCACCTCCACCGGGATGTTGGAGCAGTTCATCACCGGCGAGAGGCCCTCCGGCCCATCGCTGTCGGCGCGGCCGCCATAGCCGCCCAGGATCAGGTCGTAGAACACGAACGGCTTGCCGGTCTTCGGGTGCACGCCGCCGATATTCGGGTTCGACCAGTGGCTGAAGGCGCCCATGGCGCGCTCCGGCAGGGCCTGGGCGAGGGCGCCATTGATGGTCTCGAAAATCCGCACCTGCAGCGCCGCCCGGCCGCCCGACGGCGCCGGGAAGCGCGGGTTGAAGAACGAGCCCTCGCGCGCCACCAGGCGGATCGGCGTCATCGCGCCCGAGTTCTGCGGGCTGAGCGGATCGCAGAACACCTTGATCGCGAACAGGGTATAGGCGCGGGTGTAGTTGATATAGCTGTTGATCGCCGCCGGCACCGCATCGGACGAGCGCGAGAAGTCCACCACCACCTCGCGGCCCGCGTCCGTGTCGGCGAAGGTGATGTCGACGGAAAAGCGGATCGGCTCGGTGCCGGGGCCGTAGTCGTCCATCTGGTCGTCGAAGCTGTAGGTGCCGGCCGGCACCTCGGCCAGCGCGGCGCGCATGCGCGCCTCGGAGCGGTCCAGGATCTGGTCGAAGGCGGCCTCCACCGTCGCCCGCCCCTGGGCCGCGAACAGGTCGCGGAAGCGCTTGGCGGCGGTCAGGTTGGCGGTGTGCTGGGCCATCAGATCGCCCCGCACCTTGTCCGGCACCCGCGTGTTGCCGAGGATCAGGCGCAGAATGTCCGCGTCCACCTCGCCCGCGCGGCAGAAGCGGATCGGCAGGATGCGCAGACCCTCCTGAAAGCTCTCGGTGACGCCGTGCACCTTCTGCGAGCCGGGGGCCGCACCGCCGACATCCATCTGGTGGGCGGAGGCCGCGACATAGCCGAGCAACTCCCGGCCCGCCGCGTCGAACACGGGCATGACCTGGAAAATGTCCGGGAAATGGCCGGAGCCCATCCAACTGTCGTTCAGCATGATCGCGTCGCCGGGCCTGAGGCTTTCCGGCGGAAAGGCGTCGGTCACATGGCGGATGACGAACGGCATGGAGCCCAGATGGCCCGGCGAGAAATTGCCCTGGGCGATCATCCGGCCCTGGCAGTCGAACACCGCGGTCGAGAAGTCGTCGCCCTCGCGCACGGCCTCGCTGAACGCGGTGTTGCGCATGGTGGTGCCCAGCTCCTCGGCAATCGAGACGATGGAGTTCCAGATCACGGTGAAGGTGATGGGGTCGATGGCGGGGCTCATGCTTTCGCTCCCTGGTGTTCCCCGACCGCTCGCAGAGCGAGCCGGGGCCGGTGTCGGAGTTTCGCTCGGAAGGGTGTCCCGGCTCAAGGCCGGGACACACCGGCGGCGGCGGCGTTGATGGCGATGATCAGGTGGCCGCCGGGGCCGAGACAGGCGGTGTCGCCCGGCAGCAGCAGGGTGGTGGCCTCGGCGTCCTCGACAATGGCGGGGCCGCCGACGATCGTGTCCGGCCCGATGGCCTCGCGCCGCCAGACCTGGGTGGGCGTGAAGCCGCCGGCTTCCGGGAACCAGGCGTCGCGCGTGGCGGGCGGCTCGCCGCTGGCGGGCAGGGCGGCGGTGCTGGCTTCCACCCCTCCGCGCGGAATAATGGCGGCGAGGCCCCAGTCCACCGCCTCGACCGCCGCGGCCGGGTCGCCGGTCAGGTAGCGCGCCTTGTAGGCCGCGCGGAAGGCCGCTTCGGCCCTGGCGGCGAAGGCCGCGTCGATCGCGCCCGCCGGCAGGTCCACCGGAATTTCGAAGCCCTGGCCGGCATGGCGCATATAGGCGAAGCGGCGGAAGCGCGGCGGGGCGGCTTCGTGCAGGCGCTCCAGGTCGGCGGCGAGCCGGGCCTCCAGATCCGCATAGACGCGGGCGATGGCGGGCGCGGTCTCCGCCGTCACCGCCAGGATGCGCGACAGCGAGACGTCGAGCCTGGCGTCCGCCGCCAGCATGCCCACGGCCGAGCCGACGCCGGCAGCGCGCGGCACCACCACCCGCTCGACGCCGATGGCCCGCGCGATGCGGGCGGCGTGCAGCGGCCCGGCGCCGCCGAAGGCAACCATGGCATAGCGGCGCGGGTCACGGCCGCGCTCGACCGAGACGACGCGGAGCGCGTGCTCCATATTGCCGGTCGCGATCAGATGCACGCCCCAGGCCGCCTCCGCCACCCCCAGGCCGAGCGGCTCGGCGACGTGCGCCCGCACCGCCGCCTCCGCCCCGCTGCGGTCCAGCCCCATGCTGCCGCCGTTGAAATAGGCGGGGTTGAGATAGCCCAGCACCAGGTTGGCGTCCGTCACCGTCGGGCGTGTGCCGCCGGTGCCATAACAGGCGGGGCCGGGGTCGGCGCCCGCACTCTCCGGGCCGACGCGGATGGCGCCGTCCTGCACCCGGGCGATGGAGCCGCCGCCGGCGCCGATCTCGATCAGCTCCACCGCCGGCACGTTGATCGGCAGGCCGGAGCCCTTCTTGTAGCGCACCGGGTCGATCTCGAAGGTGGGCGCGATCACCGGCTCGCCGTCGTCGATGGCGCCGAGCTTGGCCGTCGTGCCGCCCATGTCGAAGCTCAGCACATGGGCCTGGCCGATCTCAGCCCCGACCTGGCCCGCCAGCAGCACGCCCGCCGCCGGGCCGCTTTCGACGATGCGGATCGGATAGGCCTCGGCCAGGGCGGGGGAGACCAGGCCGCCGTTCGACTGCATGATCGAGAATTCGGCGGCGATGCCCTGGCCAGCGAAGGTCTCGCCCAGCCGGTGGACATAGCGGCCGACCAGCGGCTGGACGAAGGCGTTGGCGACGGTGGTGTTGGTGCGCTCGTACTCGCGCAGTTTCGGCGAGACGTCGACGGAGAGGCTGACGGCGACGCCCGGCAGGCGCCGGGCCAGGGCCTGACCGACGGCGCGCTCATGCGCCGGGTTGGCATAGGCGTGCAGGAAGGCGACGGCGACGGCCTCGAAACCGCCCGCGGCGACGCGGTCCAGGGTTGCGGCGAGGTCGGCCTCGTCGAGCGGTTTCAGCACCTGGCCTTCATAGTCGACCCGCTCGCTCACCTCGAAAATCTGCTCGCGCGGGATCAGCGGCGCGGGCTTGGTCAGGTGCAGGTCATAGGTCTCGTAGCGCTTCTGGCGGCCGAGAATCAGCACGTCGCGGAAGCCGCGCGTGGTGATGAGCGCGGTCTTCGCACCCTGGCGCTGGATGATGGCGTTGGTGGCGACGGTGGTGGCGTGCAGCAGATGGGCGACCGCGCCGGGTGCGATGCCGGCCTTGTCCAGCAGCACCGGCAGGCCGTCCGCCACCGCCCGCGACGGGTCGGCCGGGGTGGAGGGGGCCTTGTGGGTGACGGTGCGGCCGCCGGCCGGATCGACCAGGACGAAATCGGTGAAGGTGCCGCCGATGTCGAAGGCTACGTGAACCATGGCGGGGAGGGGCCTTGCTTGCGGACGAATGCTCGCCGCAAAGCCTATCCGAGGCGGCGGGACCCCGGCCAGTCCCTAAATGCCTAATCCACCGGCAACAGCGCGGCAGCGACCTTGCGGCCTTCGGCCATCAGCACATTGTAGGTGCGACAGGCGGCGCCCGTGGACATGGCCTCGACCACCATCCCCTGGGCACGCCATTCCTGTTTGAGTGCGCGGCTGGGAAAGAACTGGGTCGCGCCGGTTCCCAGCAGCAACGTCAGCGGCTCGCTCGCCCCGGCGTCGAACAACGGGGCGAGGGACGCTGCGGTCACCGATTCCCAGTCCGAGACCGCCCAGGCCACCGTCTCGGTCGGGCGGACGATGACCGCGTGTTCATAGCGTTGGCCCGTGATGCGAAATCCGCCGGCGCCATAGGTTTCGATCACCTGGCGTCCGGCTGGGATGATCGGGGAGATATCCGCCATGCCAGCCTCCTTTCGCCGTCAGGGCGTGGCCGGAAGGTTGCCGTTCTCGTCGGCGTCTTCGCCGCCATTGCCGGACCCGCCCGCCATGCCGACCGGGGTCACGCCGGTCCAGAGCAGCGCCGGCACCGCCAGATAGACCGACGAATAGGTGCCGATGACGATGCCCCAGATCAGGGCGACACAGAAGCCGCGGATGACCTCGCCGCCGAACGCGGCCAGCGCGAACAGGGCCAGCAGCGTGGTGAACGAGGTCATGAAGGTGCGCGACAGCGTCTCGTTGATCGAGAGGTTCAGGAGGTCCGGCATGCTCATGCGCTTGTAGCGGCGCAGATTCTCGCGCACCCGGTCATAGACCACGACCGTGTCGTTGATCGAATAGCCGGCCACGGTCAGCACCGCCGCGACGGTGGCCAGGTTGAATTCCATGCCGGTCAGCGCAAACAGGCCGATAGTCGCCAGCACGTCGTGGATCAGCGCGCCGACCGCGCCGACGGAGAACTGCCACTCGAACCGGAACCAGACATAGGCGAAAATGCCCAGCAGCGAGACCACCACCGCGATGAACCCGGCTTCCTTCAACTCCTCGCCCACCGTGGGGCCGACGAATTCGGTGCGCCGGTATTCGATGCCGGGGCCGAGGGCCGCCTGCACCTTCTTGATGACGATGGTCTGGTCTTCGCTGTCCTGCTCCTGCACCCGGATCAGAACGTCGGTATCGGCGCCGAAGCGTTGCAACGAGACATCGCCGAGGCCGAGCCCGCCCAGCTGGGTGCGCAGGGCGGCGACGTCGGCCGGGCCCTGGGTGCGGATTTCAATGACGGTGCCGCCGCGGAAATCGATGCCGAAATTCAGGCCGGGCGCGATGGTCAGCGCAATGGAAGCGGCCACCAGCAGCAACGAGAAGGTCAGCGCGATCTTGCGCAGGCCCATCACGTTCAGATTGGGCTTTTCCGGGATCAGGCGGAGGAGTTTCATGACAGATCGGTCCTCTCGCGGCTCAGATCGGCAGCGCCTTGGGCCGCGTCCGCCGCAGCCAGGTGACAACAATGGCCCGGGTCACGAACACGGCCGTGAACATGGAGGTGATCAGGCCGATGGCCAGCGTCACCGCAAACCCCTTCACCGGCCCGGAGCCGAGGCTGAACAGCACGATGGCGGCGATCAGCGTGGTCAGGTTGGCGTCGATAATGGTGCTCATGGCGGTCCGGAACCCGGAATCGATGGCCGTGACCGGCGTTCGCCCGTTGCGCAATTCCTCGCGGATGCGCTCGTAAATCAGCACGTTGGCGTCGACCGCCATGCCGATGGTCAGCACGATGCCGGCGATGCCGGGCAGGGTCAAAGTCGCCTGTAGCACCGAGAGCAAGGCGACGATCAGCACCAGGTTCAGCACCAGGGCGATCACCGAGAATATGCCGAACAGGCCATAGCAGATGATCATGAACACCATGACCAGGGCCAGGCCGATGGCGCTGGCGAACTTGCCGGCCTCGATGGAATCGGCGCCGAGCCCCGGTCCGACCGAGCGCTCTTCCAGCACGGTCAGCGGCGCAGGCAGCGCACCCGCCCGCAGCAACAAGGCCAGGTCCTGCACCTGCTGGGTGGTGAACGAGCCGGAAATGATGCCGCTGCCGCCCAGGATCGCATCGCGAATGACGGGTGCGGAGATCACCCGGCCGTCCAGCACGATGGCCAGGGGCTTGCCGACATTCTGCTGGGTGGCGCGGCCGAATTTCTGGGCGCCGACCGTGTCGAACCGGAACGAGACGACGGGTTGGCCCTGCTGGAAGCTGGGCTGGGCATCGACCAGGCTCTCGCCGCCGACGATCACGCGCTTTTGCACGACGTATTCGGTCTGCTGGCCGGGCCGGCGCTCGTCCTGACCCGGCAGGATGACCGCGCCGGGCGGCAGGGCGCCCTGGCGGGCCTCGGCCGCGGTGGTGTTGGTATCGACCAGATGGAAGGTCAGCTTTGCGGTCTGGCCGATCACGTCTTTCATGCGCTGCGGGTCGTCGACGCCCGGCAACTGCACGATGACCCGGTCCTCGCCCTGGCGCTGGATGATCGGTTCGCGCGTGCCGGTCTCATCGATGCGGCGGCGGATGATCTCGATCGACTGGCTGACGGCCGAATGGCGAAGCTCGCGCAGGTCGCTGTCGCGCAGGGACAGGCGCACATGCCCTTCCGGCGTCGTCTCGATGTCCAGCGTCGGGTCTTCGTTCTGGAGCAGGCCGCGGACATGCTCCACCTGGGACGGGTCGAGCAGGTCGAACGAGACGCTCTGGGTCTCGACCTTCAGGTTGCGGCGACGGATCCGGTCTTCGCGGAGCGCGTTCCGCACCACGTCGGTCAGGCTCTCGACCCGCTCGCGCACCACCGCATCGGTCTGGACCTGCAACAGCAGGTAGGAGCCGCCGCGCAGGTCGAGGCCCAGATTGATGGTGCGGTAGGGCACATAGAACGGCAGTTGGGCGTCGGCATCGCCCTCGTCACGGCTCAGAAACAGGTTCGGTGCGGCGTAGGCGAAGCCCAGCACGCACACCAGGGCAATGAGAAGGAGCTTCCAGCGCTCGATATACAGCATGAGCCGCGACCTCTGACTTTCGCGAGTGGACTACTTCTCGCCGCGGATCTTGGAAAGGAAGCCCGACAGCCCGCCCTGGCCGGAACCGCTGCCGGTGTCGTTCGCCGGCTTGGACGGGGTCTTGGCGGCCTCGCCGGTGGGCGCGGATTTCGAGAGCACGTCGGCCACGGTGCCGCGGGCGATGCGCACGACGGTGTTCGGCGCGATTTCGACCTCGATTTCCTGCTCGTCGACGACCTTCGTCACCTTGGCGATGATGCCGCCGCCGGTCACGATCTTGTCGTTGCGGCGCAGATTGCCGATGGTTTCCTTGTGCTGTTTCACCTTCTTCTGCTGCGGACGGATCAGCAGGAAATAGAAGACGGCAAAAATCAGCACCAGGGGCAGGAAGCCCATGATGCTGCTGGCAGGGTCGCCGCCAGCCTGGGCGAAAGCAGGAGAAATCAGCATGGAAGCGCTCCCAAACGCTGTGCGATCCCGGCCCTTTGGCCGGAACCGGAGGTAAGGCGAAGGCGGGACTATAGCGGCGCGCCGTGCGGGCGCAAGGATAGCGCGCGCCCTGCGCGGCTTTGCCGGGGGGCGCCCGGGGCCCTGTTCGCCGCCAATCCGTGCGGCCTGCGCGGTTTGCGGCATTGACGGACTGCGACACCGACGCCTAAAGCCTCCGCCCCGATAGCGCTGCTTTGCCACCGTATTAAAGAGAGTTCGATCCGTGGATCAGACCGAATTGCTGCCCGTCCTGGCCCGCATCGCCGACGCGCTGGAACGCCTCGCGCCGGCAAGCGACACCCAGAACGATCTGTCCGCCGCCGACGCCTTTGTCTGGCATGCCGACCGCCGCTGGTTGCAGCCGGTGCCGAGCGTCAACCGGGTCGAACTGGAATTGCTGCAGGGCATCGAGCGGATGCGCGACATCCTGCTGGACAACACCCGCCGCTTCGCCCAGGGCCTGCCGGCCAACAACGCGCTGCTCTGGGGCGCGCGCGGCATGGGCAAGTCCTCGCTGGTCAAGGCGGCGCACGCCCAGGTCAACGGTGAGATCGACGACAAAATCCTGCTGATCGAGATCCACCGCGAGGATATCGACTCGCTGCCGGCCCTGCTCTCGATCATCAAGGCGGCCGGCCGGCGCGCCATCGTCTTCTGCGACGACCTCTCGTTCGACTATGACGACACGTCCTACAAGTCGCTGAAGGCCGTGCTGGAAGGCGGCATCGAGGGGCGGCCCGACAATGTTCTGTTCTATGCCACCTCGAACCGCCGCCATCTGATGCCGCGCAACATGATGGAGAACGAGCGCTCGACCGCCATCAATCCGGCAGAAGCGGTGGAGGAAAAGGTGTCGCTGTCCGACCGGTTCGGCCTGTGGCTCGGCTTCCACAATTGCAGTCAGGACGTCTATTTCGCCATGGTCGAGGGCTATGCCAAGGCGCACGACCTGAAGATCGATGCGGAAACGCTGCGCAGGGAAGCCGCCGAGTGGTCCGTCACCCGCGGCAGCCGCTCCGGCCGCGTCGCCTGGCAATATGTGCAGGATCTGGCGGGCCGACTGGGCCAGCGCCTCGGATAGAAACGTTGGGCAGGGGCGCGCGCCGCTTGCCGGGGGACAAGGGGCGCGACTAGGCTTTGGCAGCGCCCCATCAGCAGCACCGGAGTCCCCCGCCCATGTCCGCCCCCGACCTGACATTCGGCTGGTTTCTGCCCACCAGCGGCGACAGCACCAATCTCGGCGACCCGAAGGCCCGGATTCCGCAAAGCCCGGAACTGTTCGACGAGATCGTCGATGCGGTCGACCGGGGCGGCTTCCGCTACATGCTGCTGCCGGTGAACGCCTTTTGCTGGGAGGCGACGGTGATGGCGTCCTATTACATCGCCCGCACCCGGACCATGGCGCCGCTGATCGCGCTGCGCGCCGGCTATGCCAACCCGGTGCTGTCGGCTAAGATTTTCGCCACCCTCGACCAGATGAGCCGCGGTCGGCTCTGCATCAACCTGATCGCCGGCATCAACGACGACGACACCCATGCCGACGGCCTGTTCGACTCCAAGCAGGTGCGCTACGAGAAAATGGACGAGGAAGTGGAGATCATGAAGCGGCTCTGGGCCGCGTCCGAGCCCATTGGCTATAAGGGTAAGCATTATCAGGTGGATACGGTGATGCAGCCCACCGCCTACCAGAAGCCGCACCCGCCCTTCTTCCTCGGCGGCGGCTCCGACCAGGCGCTGGAGATCTCGGCCAAGCATTCGACCGTGCACCTGTTCTGGGGCGACCGCCCCTCCGGCATCGCCGAGAAGGTCAAGGACATCCGCGCCCGCGCCGAGAAATACGGCCGCGCCGACCACATCCAGTTCGGCATGCGCCTGCAGATCGTCTGCGAGGAGACGGAGGACCAGGCGTGGGAGGCGGCCTATCGCCTGATCGACGGTGCGACGCGGTTCAACCTCGCCAACATGCGGGCCGGCCAGAACTCGGCCGACGGCATCCGCCGCACGTCGGAGGCGAACCGGCAGGTGTGGAAGCTGCTGGAGGAAAGCGGCAACGACATGAAAATCCACCCGCATCTGTGGACCGGCATTTCCACCGTGCGCAGCGGCGCCGGCATCGCGGTGGTGGGCAATCCGGAACAGGTGGCCGCGACGCTGCAGGAATTCGTCGATGCCGGTTGCACCAGTTTCTGCCTGTCCGGCTACCCGCATGCGCGCATGGCGCGCGTGGTCTCGGAACGGGTGATGCCGTATTTCCAGGGCCGTCTCGCCGACAGCATCCCGCAGGCGGCCTGACCGCGCCGGAGCCCATCCCCGATGCAGCACAATCTTGCCCGCGGCATTCTGCTGCTGCTCGGGACCATGGTCATCATCGGCACCATGGACGCGCTTTCGAAGCTGCTGGTGCACGACCTGGCCGTCGGCCAGATTCTGGCGGTGCGCTATTGGATGTTTTTCTGCGTCGCGGCCTGGATGGCGCATCGCAGCATCGGCCTCGGTGCCGCCTATGCCTCGAAACGGCCCTGGGTGCAGCTGATTCGCTCCGGCATTCTGATGGCGGAGATGGCGTTGTTCATCCAGGCCTTCGTCTACATGCATCTGGGCGACGTGCACGCCATCGCCGCAGCGGCGCCGTTGCTGGTGATGGTCATGGCCGCGGTGTTCCTGGGCGAGCAGATCGGCCCGCATCGCAAGGCGGCGGTGGCCATCGGCTTTCTGGGCGTGCTGGTGATCATCCGGCCCGGCAGCGGCGTGTTCGGGTGGCCGGCGCTGTTGCCGGTGGCGGCGACGCTCGGCTGGGCGACCTATCAGGTGCTGCTGCGCCAGGTCTCCGCCTACGACCGGTCGGAGACGACGGTGCTCTACACCGCCACGGTGGGCCTGGTGGTGTATTCGGTGGCCGGCCTCGTGCTCTGGCAGCCGCCGACGGCGGAGCAATGGCTGTTGCTCGCCGGCGTGGGCGTGATGGGCTCGGCCGGGCACATCCTGCTGGTGAAGGCCTACGAGCAGGCGCCGGCCTCGGCCCTGCAACCCTACAATTACGGCCTGCCGCTCTGGGCGGTGTTTGTCGGCTGGCTGGTGTTCGACCACCTGCCCGACGCCATGACCTTTGCCGGCGGCGGGCTGGTGATCGTCGGCGGCCTCTACGCCCTCTGGCGCGAGCGCCTGCGCCGGGGGGAGGGGCTGGCCTAGCCGGCAGTGATCCCGGCAGCGGCTAGGGCGGCTCGGGCGCGGACGGTGCCTCCCTGAACACTGCCGCCACGTCCCGCGCGCCGTGGACGACGCGAACGACCACTACGACGTCGGCTTCGATGCGATAGAAGATGAGATAGGAGCGATGCGGCAGAAATCGCAGATCGGCGGCGATGTCCGGTCGGGCGGGGCCGAGATGAGGCTGATGCGCCAACTGCCGGCAACGTTCTTCCAGACTGGCAATGAACCGTGCAGCGGCTTCCGGATTCGACTGTTCGATATACCGGCCGATGGCGAACAGATCGTCTTCGGCCGCCGGCAGAATGCGCAGCCTCATTCGCTCGGAACGGTGCCGAACCGTGCGCGCAGCCTGTCGAACACGGCGTCGGCCTCGCGCGGCTCTCCGCTTTGCAGCCCTTCCTGCCACAGGCGGCGGACTGTCGCGACACCGTCGGCAGAGGCCTGGCGGTTGGCTTGCCAGGCCTCCAGCGCTTCCCGCAAGACCGCTTCCTCGTCGGCATAATCGCCGCTGGCGATCGCTGCATCGATCAGCGCCTGCAGGTCATCGGGCAGGGTGACGCCGTCCGGCATGAAAGAGCCTCTTGAAAAGTGCGGCCACGGTGGCTTCCGCGGCCGCACTCTAACACAATCGGGCTGCGGGCGCAGCGTCCGGGGGTAGGCGTCTCGCCTAACCCTCGATCACGGCGACTTCGTCGCCTTCTTCGACCGCGTCGCCCTCTTCGACCAGGATTTCCTTGACCGTGCCGGCGCAGGGGGCACCGACCGGAATCTCCATTTTCATGCTTTCGAGGATGATGATCGGGTCGTCTTCCTCGACTTTGGTGCCCACCGGGGCTTCGATACGGAAGACCTTGCCGGGAATCTCGGATTCCACTGTCGTTTCTGCCATCTTGGCGTTTCCTTGGGAGAGACTAGATAGAGGCTGGCGACGTTAACTGCCCCCATTCTCCCTGACAAGCACGTCAACACCCCGAGCCCGTCAACACCCAGGAGTGCCCGCGCATGAGCATCATCCGCTCGATCGACGACCTGCACGATGGCTATCGCCGATTCCGCGCCGGGCGGTTTCTCGAAGCCCGCGACCGCTACCGGCATCTGGCAGAGCAGGGGCAGCAACCCACCGTCATGGTCATCGCCTGCTGCGACAGCCGCACCGACCCGGCGCTGATCTTCGATGCCGGCCCGGGCGAGCTGTTCGTGCTGCGCAATGTCGCCAACCTCGTGCCGCCGCCCGCCACCGACAACGCCTACCGCTCCACCAGCGCGGCCATCGAGTTCGCGGTGACGGTGCTGAAGGTCGAGCATGTGGTCATCATGGGCCACGCCCAGTGCGGCGGTGTCCGCGCCTATGTGGACGGCGCCATGGGCGAGGCGGTGGCCGGCCGTTATCTGGCCCGCTGGGCCTCGCTGCTGGCGCCGGCCTACGATTCCGTTCCCGATGGCCTGGATGCGGACAGTGCCGCGAAGTCGCTGGAACGCCATGCGATTCGCCACTCGCTGGAGCAATTGAACGCGTTTCCCTTCGTGCGCGAGCGGGTCGAGGCCGGCACGCTCGCCACCCATGGCGCGTTTTTCGGCATCGCCTCCGGCGTGCTGGAATGGCTGAACCCGGCGGACGACACCTTCCGCCCGGTCGCCTGAGCGGGGGCCTCCCGCCATGGGCCGGCCGCGCGCCGGCGCGGGCCGCCGGACCTCGGTCTTGGTTTCCCGGCCCCGCCGGCGCTAATGTCCCGGGCAACCAAACCGTTGCCCCTGGGAGACTTGCGTCATGGCCGTGCCCTCCGACATCGAAATCGCCCGCGCCGCACATCTGCGCCCGATCGCCGAGATCGCCGCGAAGCTCGACCTGCCGGAAGACGCGCTGGAGCCCTATGGCCGGACCAAGGCCAAGATCGCGCTGAACCGCGTGCCCGGCCTTGCGGAGCGCCCGGACGGCAAGCTGATCCTGGTCACCGCCATGACGCCAACCCCGGCGGGCGAGGGCAAGACCACCACGACGGTCGGCCTCGGCGATGGGCTGAACCGCATCGGCAAGCGCGCGATCATGTGCCTGCGCGAGCCCTCGCTCGGCCCCTGTTTCGGCCAGAAAGGGGGTGCTGCCGGCGGCGGCTATGCCCAGGTCGTGCCGATGGAGGATATCAACCTTCACTTTACCGGCGACATGCATGCCATTGGTGCAGCCCACAATTTGCTGTCTGCCATGGTCGACAACCACATCTATTGGGGCAACGACACGGGCCTGGATGCCCGCCGCGTCACCTGGCGGCGCGTCGTCGACATGAACGACCGGGCGTTGCGCGATATCGTCGTCTCGCTGGGCGGCGTCGCCAACGGCTTTCCGCGCCAGACCGGCTATGACATCACGGTCGCCAGCGAGATCATGGCCATTCTCTGCCTGTCGACCGACCTGGCGGACCTGGAACGCCGCCTCGGCCAGATCGTCGTCGGCGCCACCCGCGAGGGCGAATACGTCACCGCCCGCGACCTGAAGGCGGACGGCGCCATGGCGGTGCTGCTGCGCGACGCGCTGATGCCGAACCTGGTGCAGACGCTGGAAAACAACCCGGCCATCGTCCATGGCGGCCCGTTCGCCAACATCGCCCATGGCTGCAATACGGTGCTGGCGACCAAGACCGGCCTGAAGCTGGCCGACTACGTCGTCACCGAGGCCGGCTTCGGTGCCGATCTGGGGGCGGAGAAATTCTTCGACATCAAATGCCGCAAGGCGGGGCTGCGGCCGGCCGCGGCCGTGGTGGTCGCGACCGCTCGCGCGTTGAAATTCCACGGCGGCGTCGCCCGCGCCGACCTGAACCACGAGAATGTCGCGGCCCTGCAGCAAGGGCTCAGCAATCTCGGCAAACACATTGACAATGTGGCGAGTTACGGCGTTCCGCCTGTGGTCGCGATCAACGGTTTTTCCGCCGACACCGCCGCCGAGCATGACGCCATCCTCGCCTTCTGCGCCGCCCGCGGCGTCGAAGCCGCGCTCTGCACCCACTGGGCCGATGGCGGCCAGGGCACGACCCGACTGGCCGAGATCGTTGCCGCCACCGCCGACTCCGGCAGGGCCGACTTCAGCCCGATCTATCCCGACGCCCTGCCGCTGGCCGACAAGGCCCGCACCGTCGCCCAGAAAATCTATGGCGCGGCGGATATCGACCTCTCCGGCGCCGCGGCGCGGCAGCTGGAACAGTTCGAGGAGAAGGGCTACGGCCATCTGCCGGTCTGCATGGCCAAGACCCAGTACAGCTTCTCCACCGACCCGTCGGCCAAGGGCGCGCCCACCGGGCACACGGTCGAAATCCGCGAGGCCCGCCTCTCGGCCGGGGCGGAGTTCGTGGTGCTGATCTGCGGCGATATCATGACCATGCCGGGCCTGCCCCGCACCCCCGCCGCCGAGGCCATCGGCCTGACCGCGGCCGGCGAGGTGGAGGGCCTGTTCTAGCCCGCCCGAACCGGTCCTCAACCTAGGTTATACGGCGGATTTCCTGAGCCTTTGAGCAATGGTCGTTGGGGCGGCTGCGGTCCACGTCATCGCCAGCAAGCCCGAATGGTCGGGCCTGTCCCACCGCTCGAAGGAGACTTAAGCGATGACTCAGAAACTGTCCCGCCGTGCCCTGCCGCTCGCCGCCATGGTCGGCGCCGTGCTGCTGCCGCTCGCCGCTTTCGCCGGCATGATGCCGGGCGACAGCCTCGGCAAGACCGAAGCCGATGTCCGCGCCGCCCTGACCCAGCAGGGCTACACGGTCGGCGATGTGGAGCGGGAAGACGGCGCCATCCAGGCGGAGGTGACCGCCAACGGCCAGGCGATGGAAGTCACGGTCGACCGCGACACCGGCAAGGTGGTTGCGGTCGAGCAGGACGACCATGACCCGGCGGACCGCGACGGCAAGGACGACGACGGCGCGGAGCGGGACGGCAAGGACCGCGACTAGCCGCGACGGCTGACTTTGGGCGGCGGGGATCCTCCGCGGGAGCCGCCGCCAACCTCCGACTTTCTCCCCTTCAGTGATTTGGCAGCGCCGGTCCGCTTGCAGGCCGGCCCTGCCGCTTGCGGGAACCGATCATCATGGCAAATTTCTCTCTCCAAGCCGTTGCCGTGCCGGCGGAAGCCGGCGGCGCGCCGGATCCGGGCGAAGCATCTCTCGGCCGCGAACTGTTCAACAAGGTTCCGGAAGTCACCGCGTATTTCTGGATCATCAAGGTCTTGGCCACCACGGTGGGCGAGACCGCCGCCGACTTCCTGAACGAAACCCTGGGCCTGGGGCTCAGCGGCACGTCCGTCATCATGGCGGCGTTCCTGATCGGCGTGCTGGTGCTCCAGTTCCGCCAGGATCGCTACAAGCCGGGCACATACTGGCTGGCCGTGGTGTTGATCAGCATTGTCGGCACGCTCATCACCGACAATCTGGTCGACAATCTGGGGGTCAGCCTGCAGACGACGACCCTGGCCTTCTCGGGCGCGCTGGCGGCGACATTCGCGCTCTGGTACGCGGTGGAGAAGACGCTGTCGATCCACACCATCTACACCAGCCGGCGCGAGGTGTTCTACTGGCTCGCCATCCTGTTCACCTTCGCCCTCGGCACCGCTGCCGGCGACCTGATGGCGGAGAAGCTGGCGCTCGGCTATGCCCCGTCGGCCCTGATCTTTGCCGGCGCCATCGCCCTGGTCGCCCTGGCCTATAAGGGACTGGGCATGAACGGCGTGCTGTCGTTCTGGCTCGCCTATATCCTGACCCGGCCGCTGGGTGCGTCCATCGGCGATTTTCTCTCGCAACCGGTCGACCATGGCGGCCTCGGCCTCGGCACCGTCGTCACCAGCGCCTTGTTCCTGGGCGTGATCCTGGCGCTGGTGATCTATCTGACCGTGTCGCGGGTCGACCTGCAAGGATCGCGCAGCATCGGTGTCGCCGATGAGCGGCTCGGGGTCGACGAATAGGCGGTGGGGCCGTTAAGCTACGTCACGATGCTAAACGGCCCTTGCCCACCCTGTCCCGAGCCCGCCGGCCCGGATCGTCGAAGGGGGCGATCCGGGCCGAAAGGTGAGGGACCCATTGCCGTTTCTTCGTGCCATCACCCAAAGGATCACGGCGCTCTGGGTGATCCTGGGGCTTCAGGCGGCCTGCGCCGCCTTTTTCCTTCTCGACGCGCTGTCCGACTGGATCTCGGCCCTGCGCGGAGTCGCGCTGGGGCTGACCTTTCGGGAAATCCGCCGCCTGCTGCGCCGGCAAAAGCGCATGGGTCAGCAACTCCGGGCGGCCTCCGGCGCCTTTGCCCAGCTGCTGGACGAGCATTTCGACGAATGGGCGCTGACGCCGTCCGAGCGCGACGTGGCCTTGCTGGCGATCAAGGGCCTGTCCATTGCCGAGATGGCCGCCCTGCGCAGCACCAAGGAAGGCACGATCAAGTCGCAGTGCAACGCCATCTACCGCAAGGCGGGCGTCAGCGGCCGGCTGCAACTGCTGAGCCTGTTCGTCGAGGAACTGGTGGCCGACGGCATGCCGGCCGGAACGGCGTCGCCGCCGCAGGGCGCGGCCTGACGCCGGGCCTTTTCTGCCGGCAAAGGCTGGCCTAGGCTTTCCGGCAAGCCATCAACACCGCTTGCCGGAGGAACCCCGCCATGGCCAAGACCGAGAAATTGCTGACCGAGGAAGTGCGCACCGGAGAAGGCATTGTCCGCGTGCTGGAAGAAGCCGGGATCGACATGATTTTCGGCATTCAGGGCGGCAATATGGGCCGCCTCTACGATGCCCTCTACGACCATCAGGATTCGATCCGCGCCGTACTGGTCCGCCACGAGCAACTCGCCAGCGTCATGGCCGAGGTCTATGGGAGGCTCACCGGCAAGCCGGGCGTGTGCACGGGCCAGGGCATTTTCATGCTGGCCAACGCGCTGCTGGGCACGCTGGAGGCGCATTTCGGCTCCTCGCCCATGCTGTTCCTGACCGATTTCTCGGACGTGCACCCGTTCACCCAGCACGCGCCCTATCAGAGCGGCACCGGCGACTATGGCGCCGCCGACACGCGCAAGGCGCTGGAGGCGGTGACCAAGACCACCCTGGTCGCCAACCATCCGGCCCAGGCGGTGCACGCGACGCAGCTGGCGATCAAGCACGCGCTCAGCGGCGAGCGCGGGCCGGTGGGTGTGCTCTATCACTCGCAGGCGCTGGCCGGCACGGTCGATCCGGACGCGCGGCCCTTCCTCTATTCCACCAAACACTATCTGCCCGAGCCGCAGCCGGCCGACCCGGCCAGCATCCGGGCCGCCGCCGCCGCACTGCGCCAGGCCGAGCGGCCGGTGATCATCGCCGGCAACGGCGTGCGCGTCGCCGGCGCCTATCACCAGTTGGAGGTGCTGGCCGGCCTGATCGGCGCGCCGGTTGCCACCTCGGCCTCCGGCAAGGGCGTGTTTGCGGAAACCGGCGACTGGGCGCTGGGCGTTTGCGGCAATTTCGGCCAGCCGACCGCCAACCATGTCATCGGCCAGGCGGACCTGGTGCTGGCCGTCGGTACGCGCCTCGGCCCCGCAGACACGGCGAACGAGAACCCGGCCCTGATCGACCCGGCCCGCCAGACCCTGATCCAGATCGAGATCGAGCCCAAGAACGCCTCGTGGAGCTTCCCCTGCGACGTCACCGTGATCGGCGATGCCAAACTGGCGCTGGCCCAGATCGAGCGGGAGATTGTCGCCGAGGGGGCGCCCACGTCCGCGGTCCTGGCGAAACGCAAGGCCGCGCTGGATGCGGCGCGCGAGGCTCACAATTTCTTCCGCGGTCCGGACTATGACTCGGACGAAGCGCCGATCATGCCGCAACGCCTGTTCAAGGAAATCCTGGCGGCGACCGACGACGATGCCATTTTCACCCTCGATGCGGGTGAGAACCGGCTGTTCTCGGTGCATTACTTCCAGTGCAAGAGCGCCGGCAGCATGCTGATGCCGGGCATTGGCGCCATGGGCTATGCGGTGCCGGCGGCCCTGGCGGCGAAGCTGGTGTATCCCGGGCGTCAGGTGGTCTCGATCTCCGGCGACGGCGGGTTTTCCATGGCCATGAACGGCATCATGACCGCCCGCGACGAGAACATTCCCATCGTCTCCGTGATCCTGAACAACTCGGCGCTGGGCTGGGTCAAGCACGGCCAGGGCAACCGCACCATCGCCAGCACCTTCGCCGAGATGGACTTTGCCGCCATCGCCAAGTCCATGGGCGTGCACGGCATTCGCGTCACCGACCCGGCCGAGCTTCCGGGCGCGCTCGCCGAGGCGCTGAACAGCGGCCGGCCGACGGTGGTGGACGTGGTCACCAGCTTCAAGCCCACTTTCCGCGACGTCACCAGCCCGCTCGCGGCGGGGTAGGGGCTCCCCGCCCGTGCCCAGCTTTCCCGGACGGCGCGCAGCGTCGATCCGGGACCTCTCGGTGGATGGAGCCATGCCGGCGGAGCCTCCCCGGTCGGAGGTCCCGGCACTTCCCCCGCCTGCCGGCGGGCTCCGGCCGGGAAAGCGAGGGGTTGGAGAGACGGTTCCGGCATTCCGGGCCGCTGGCTGACGGCCCGGCAGATTGCCGGGAAGGACTTTTGCGCCGTCGCCGCCCCTGCTGCCGCTAGGCGGCGAAGGTTGCGTTGGAGTAGGAATGCGCCTGCATAACCATCAATAACGACAGCAGGAACCGCGTCATGGCCGTTCGCCCCGTCGCTCGCATCGTCACCGCCCATCAACAGAAGGAGGGGGCGGGTTTCCTCGTGCGGCGGCCGGTGCCGACCGCCGGGCTGGACCAGGTCGACCCGTTCCTGATGCTGGACGAGGTCGGCCCGGTGGAATACGCCCCCGGCCAGGCCCTCGGCGCGCCGGACCACCCGCATCGCGGCTTCGAGACGGTCTCCTACATTCTGGCCGGCGAAAAGCTCCACGAGGACTCGACGGGCAAATCCCAGCTCATCCGCGCCGGCGACGTGCAGTGGATGACGGCGGGCGCGGGCATCATCCATTCCGAACTGCCGGGGCCGGACTTCAAGGCGAGCGGCGGCCTCGCGCATGGCTTCCAGATCTGGGTGAACCTGCCGGCAGCGGCCAAGTTCGCCGAGCCCGGCTACC
This sequence comes from Alphaproteobacteria bacterium, assembly GCA_020638555.1. NCBI lineage: Bacteria > Pseudomonadati > Pseudomonadota > Alphaproteobacteria > Alphaproteobacteria bacterium. The sequence goes on from JACKII010000002.1 coordinate 513,825, forward strand.
AGTATCTGCCCGCTGCCGAAATTCCCCGGGCCGAGAGCCCCGACGGCCGCATCGCCGTCACCGTCGTTGCGGGCGAGGCCTTCGGCGTTCGCGCCGCCATCGGCACGCACACGCCGATCTGGCTGCAGGATTGGCGCGTCAGCCCCGGTGGCGCGGCGGAAATTGAGGTGAATTCGAGCTTCAATATTGCGGCTTATGTCTTTGACGGAATGGTCGGTTTCGGACCGGATGGTGTCATGGTCGGGCGCGGGCAGATGGCCGTGTTCGGCCCGGGCGACCGCTTTGCCGTGCAGGCGGGCGAAACCGCCGGCCGCTTCCTCCTGCTCGCCGGCGAGCCGCTGAACGAGCCGGTGGCGCGCTATGGCCCCTTCGTCATGAACACCAAGGACGAGGTCATCGCCGCCATGCAGGACTTCCAGACCGGCCGCATGGGCGTCATCCGCCGCTGATCGGGCGTGCGCTGCTGCGTCCCGGAGCCTGCGAAGCGGGCGTCCGGGACCGGTTGATCTCACGAACACCGGCGGCGGCAGTGTTCGAAGGATGACGCCGGCCCCGGGTCTCGGCTCCGCCTCGCCCGGGGAATATCGGGCCGGAAGGGGAGTCTGATCGTCAAAACCCCGCGCTTGCCCGCATCGTAGCTCCAACCAACCTCACCCAGCCTTGGCGATCACCTCCTCGCCGAAGCGGGCGAGATGGTCCTCCAGGTCCGGCAGGAACGGGTCGAGCGGCAGCACCAGCCGGCCGGCACCCAACGCCTTGCGCTCCGCCACGGCTTCCAGCGGGTCCTGGCCGGAGCCCGGCAGGGCGCCGGGGCAGCCGAGCGTGATCTCGATCGCCGCCGGGTCGCGGCCGGCCTTCACCGCTTCCTCGCGCATCAGGTCCAGCACCGGGCGAAAGTCGGTCTGCATGCCGGTCGCCGGGAAGAAGCCGTCGCCATAGCGTCCGGCGCGCCGCGCCGCGAACTTGGTATGGCCGCCGATGACGAACGGCACCCGGCCGTTCGCCGGCTTCGGGTTGCAGTTGACGTTCTGGAAGTTGATCAACTCGCCGTCGAAGCTGACATCGTCGCCGCTCCAGAGTGCGCGCATCGCCTGCATCGCCTCGTCGGTGTAGCGGCCGCGGGTCTTGAACGGCACGCCGAGCGCATCGAACTCCTCTTCCAGCCAGCCGACGCCGACGCCCAGCATGATGCGGCCGCCGCTCATATGGTCCATCGTCGCCAACTGCTTCGCCAGCACCAGGGCGTTGCGCTGCGGCAGGATCAGCACGCCGGTCATGAATTTCAGCGTCGTCGTCACCGCGCTCGCGTAGCTCATCCAGGCGAGCGGGTCGGGCATGGCGATTTGCGGCGTGCCCATCAGCTTGCCGGACGAGTGATAGGGGTAGACCGAGGCATAGTCCGACGGGATCACCACATGCTCGATGGCCAACACGGATTCGAACCCGGCCTTCTCCGCGGCCTGCACCAGCCGCTTGGCGCCGGGGCCGTCGGGAAAGGCGAGATTGCCGAAATGCAGGGCGAATTTCATGGGGCGGACCTCCTGTCTCGTTGAGACGGGAGCCTACGCCGCCGGTTCGCTGAACTGCAAGGCGTGCAGATGGGCGTAGAGGCCGCCTTCCTCCAGCAGCGCCTGATGCCGGCCCGATTGCACCACCCGCCCGGCCTCCAGCACGTGGATCACGTCGGCGTCGATGACGGTGGAGAGGCGGTGGGCGATGACGATGGTCGTGCGCCCCTGCATCAGCCGGGCGAGCGCCGTCTGGATTTGCCGCTCGCTCTCCGTATCCAGGGCGCTGGTGGCCTCGTCCAGCAGCAGGATCGGCGCGTCTTTCAGGATCGCGCGGGCAATGGCGATGCGCTGGCGCTGGCCGCCGGAAAGCTTCAGGCCCTGCTCGCCGACCACGGTGTCGTAGCCGGCGGGCAGATCGGCGATGAACCCGTGCGCCGCCGCCGCCCGGGCGGCCGCCTCGACCTCGGCCTGGGTCGCGTCCCAGCGGCCATAGCGGATATTGTTCGCCACCGTGTCGTCGAACAGCACCACCTCCTGGCTCACCACCGACACCGTATCCCTGAGCGAGGCGAGGCTCACCTCGCGCACGTCCCGGCCGTTGACCGAGACCGTGCCCGCCTGCACGTCGTAAAATCGGGGGATCAGCGCGAATATGCTGGACTTGCCGGCCCCGGACGGCCCGACCAGCGCCGTGGTCCGCCCCGCCGGCGCCTCCAGCGAGACGCCGTGCAGCGCCTGGTGCTCGCCGTCATAGCTGAACGCGACGCCCTCCAGCCGCACCGCCCCGGCCTGGCGCGGCAGGGTCGCGGCACCGGGCTTGTCGGTCACGCTCGGCAACTGGTCCAGCAGGGTGTAGACCCGCTCGGCCGCGGCCAGCCCTTCCTGAATGCGGGCGTTCATCTTCCCCAGCGCCCGCATCGGCTGGTAGGCCATCAGCATTGCCGCGATGAACGAGAAAAAGGCGCCGGCCGTGGTGTCGCCGTCGATCACCCTGAGGCCGCCATAGACGATGATCGCCGCCACCGCGACGCCGCCCAGCGCGTCGATGATCGGCTGGGTCGCGGCCTTGGCCAGGGCCGAGCGGTAGCTGAGCTCGAAAATCCGGCGGATCAACGTGCCGGCGCGCTCCTGCTCGTGCGCTTCCATGCGGAAGGCCTTGACCGTGCGGATGCCCTGGAAGGTCTGCCCCAGCCGGGCCGTGAGCGCGCCCATTTCCTCCTGCGTCTCGCGGGTGATGGTGCGCACGCGCTTGCCCAGCATTTGCAGCGGCCAGATGGTCAGCGGCGCGCCGGCAAAGGCGATCGTCGCCAGCAGCCATTCCTGGTAGAACATCAGCCCCACCAGAAAGGCGATGGTCAGCGCATCCCGGCCGATCACCACCACCGCGTCGCTGACCACATAGCGCATGGTGTTGACGTCATAGGTGAAGCGCGAAAGCAGGGTGCCGGAATGGTGGCCCTGCAAGGTGGCCACGTCCTGGTGCATCAGATGGCCGAACAGCCGGGCCTGGATGTCGGCGACGATGCGCTGGCCGACATAGACGACCAGCGTCTCCTGGGCGAAGGTGGCGGCGCTGCGCACCAGAAAGGTGAGCATGACCGCCGCGCCGATCCACCAGATCATGCCGCGGTTCTGGTTGACGAACAATTCGTTGATGACCGGGTCCAGCAGCCAGGCGGTCAGCGAGGTGGTGCCGGCCACGACCACCATGCACACCGCTGCCACGACCAGCCGCTTGCGGTAGGGGGTCACCGAATCGCGCCACAGCCGTTTCAGCAGCGCGAACGAGTTGCGGTCGGCCAGGGGGTGCGGGGCGCGCGTCGCCATCCTATATCCTGTCTCATCGGTACCGGCCCGCCTTGTAGCCGCTTCGCGCTGCGGCGGCGAGGGGTGTTGCCGCCGCGCCCCGGACGGTCTATCCGGGCAGCCCCTGCCGGCCCGCGCGCCCGGCCAGAACGAGGTGCCTGTTTCTTGGTTCGCGATTTGCCCACCACGGCCCTGCCGGCCCCGCCGCTCGACGCCGCCAAGCGCCGCTGGGCCGAACGCAATATGAGCCTGGTCGACCATGGCTGCCTGCGTCTGGTCTACAGCAACCGCCACCCGTTGGACGGGCAGATGTGGCGCTCGGCCCAGCCCGGCCGGCGGGCGCTGGCCTGGGCGAAGCGCAACGGCATCCGCACCATCCTGAACCTGCGCGGCGAGCGGCTGAACTGCGGCACCTATCTGACCGAGCGCGACGCCTGCCAGGAACTGGGCCTGCGCCTGGTCAACTTCCCGATTCGCTCGCGCGGCATGCCGGAGAAAGAGACCGCGCACGCCATGGCCAGCGTGTTCGAGCATCTGGAATACCCGGTGCTGATGCACTGCAAGTCCGGCGCGGACCGGGCCGGGCTGATGGCAACGCTCTACCTGCACCTGCACAAGGGCGAGCCGATGGAGGTGGCCATGCGCCAGCTCTCGTTGCGCTTCGGCCATGTGCGCTATGCCCGCACCGGCATGCTGGACTTCTTCCTGGAGCGCTACTGGCGCGACACCGGCGGTGACCGCACGCAGTTCCTGCGCTGGGTCGACGAGGTCTACGACCCGGCGGTGTTCACCCGCGAATTCCACGCCAGCGGCTTTGCCAGCTTCCTGGTCGACCGGATTTTGCACCGGGAGTAACGCCGGCGGCCTTGGTCTTCGACGCTTGAGTTCCCCGGGCGGTGCGGAGCGCCGATCCGGGGCCGCTCTCTCTCGCGAACACCGCCGGCGAAGGTGTTCGCATGAAGGCGCCGGTCCCGGCCCTCACCTCCGGCTCGGCCGGGAAACACCGGTGCCCGAGCGCGCGGCGATCGGGTCTCACACCCTCACGCAAACGCCTTCAGGCGCGCCGCGGTCTCCTCGGCCAGGGTGCGGACCAGGTCGGCGGCGGCCATCTCGCGGGTCAGGCCGACATTCTGGCCGGCCCAGAGCGCCTGGTAGGCGCCGTCGCCCTTCGGCCCCAGCGGCGCCACCAGCGAGCGCTGGGCGGGGTAGGGGGCAACCTCGCCTTCCATGTCCGCCAGATCGTCCAGCAGGCGGTTGCGGATGGCGCGGGCCGGCTTGCCGGAATGCAGGCGCGTGACGCGGGTGCTCTCGTCGCCGGCGCTCGCCAGCGCGCGGCGGTGCGGCTCGCTGATCTTGCTTTCGGCATTGCGCAGGAAGGCGGTGCCGACCTGCACGGCGCTGGCGCCCAGCATGAAGGCGGCGGCGGCGGTGTGGCCGTCGACAATGCCGCCGGCGGCGATCACCGGCACACTCACCGCGCGGCAGACCTGCGGCAGCAGCGCGAACAGGCCCGGCTGGTTGAGCTGGTCGCCGCCGAGGAAGGTGCCGCGATGCCCGCCCGCTTCCAGCCCCTGGGCGATGATGGCATCGACGCCGGCGGTCTCCAGCGCCCGCGCCTCCGCCACCGTGGTGGCCGTGCACAGGATAAAGGCGCCCGTCTCCCGCACCTGTTGCAGCAGGTCCTTGTCGGGCAGGCCGAAATGGAAGCTGACGACCGCGGGCTTCTCCAGCGTCAGCATGGCCGCGTGCTCCGGCCCGAACGTGCCATAGGGCACGGTGGGCTCGGGCACATCGCCGGCGTTATGATCCTGGTAGAACGGGGCCAGCCGCCGGCGCATGTGATGGCCGGTGCCGGTCACGTCGCCGGGGGAGTCGTGACAGAAGAAATTGGCATTCAGCGGCTTCTCGGTCATCTGCCGGAAGCGTTGGATTTCCGCCGCCGCCACCTCCGCCGTCGACGTCCCCAGTCCCAGCGATCCGAGCGCCCCCGCCTCGCTGACCGAGGCGGCCAGCGCGGGGGTGGTGGCACTCGCCATCGGTGCCTGGACGATCGGGTAGGTTAGGCCCAGGCGGTCTGTCAGCGCATTGCGAGGCAACATGGCGGCGGCGGCTCCTCGGGTTACGTGTTCAGGAAGTTCAGGGCGAGGCCGGGGCGGGGCCAGTCGACGGCGACCAGCTTGCCGTAATAGCTCTGGGTGATGAACGCGGTTTTCAGGTCCGGGCCGCCGAAGCAGATATTGGTGCAATAGGGGTCGCCCGGCAGCGGCACATGCTCGACGCTGGCGCCGTCCGGCGTCATCACCGTGATGCCCGGGTCGAACAGGGTGGCGATGCAGATGCGGCCGTCGGCCTCCACCGCCAGGCTGTCGAAATTGCGGAAGCCGCTGGTGTTGGCGACGAGGCGGCCGCCGTGCGGGATCGGCCAGGGCTGCTTTTTCACCACGCCCGGCGCCTCCAGGTCGAACGCCCAGAGCCGGCCGGTCCAGGTCTCGGCCACGTACAGCGTCTTCTCGTCCGGCGAGAGGCTGGTGCCGTTCGGCGTGATCAGCGGATAGGCGATCTCGGTGATGTGGCTGCCGTCCGCCTTGGCGTAATAGATGCCGGTGCGGTCCCAGTCGCGCTCGCGGGTCTTGCCCAGATCGGTGAAATACATGCCGCCCTGGCTGTCGAACACGATGTCGTTCGGGCCGCGCAACTGGGTCTCGCCGCAATGGGTGTAGAGCGTTTCGACCTTGCCGGTCTTGATGTCGACCGCCTGGATCGAGCCGCCCTTGTAGTCGTCGGCCTGGGCGATGGAGCGCATGCCGCCATCCTCGCCATAATGCCATTTGAAGCCGCCATTGTTGCAGATATAGATGCGGCCGTCCGGCCCCATGGCCGCGCCGTTCGGCCCGCCGCCGGTTTCGGCCACCACCTCGGTCGAGCCGTCGGGGTTGCAGCGGGTGAGCGTGCCGCGCTCGATCTCCACCAGGATGACCGAGCCGTCGGGCATGGCGATGGGGCCTTCCGGGAAGCGCAGGCCGGTGGTGACGACGCGGGCCCTGGGCTCGGGCGCGGTGGTGTGCCGGGTGGGGGAAGACATGGGGGCGTTCCTCTTCGGGGGCATGGCATTTGTCGTGATGGACGGGCACTATAAGCCCAACCCAAGGCGAGGAGCGAGTGCCCTATGTTGAGTTTTGCCATCACCGCCGCCGACGGCAGGGTCGAGCGCCTGCCGCTGGCCGTGACCCGGCTGGTCATTGCCGGCTGGACCGGCCGCGACAAGGCCAAGCTGCAGGAGCATATCGACGAGTTGCAGGCCCTGGGCGTGGCGCCGCCCGTCTCGACGCCGATCTACTACCCGCTGAGCGCGTCGCTGCTGACCCAGGACGACGCCATCCAGGTGCTGGGTGCGGGCTCGTCGGGCGAGGTGGAGGCGATGCTGATCGGCACGCCGCGCGGCATGCTGGTGACGCTCGCCAGCGACCACACCGACCGCGAGGCCGAGGCCTATTCGATCCAGATCTCGAAGCAGATGTGCCAGAAGCCGGTGGCACGCGCGGCCTGGTGGTTCGCCGACGTGGCCGAGCGCTGGGACTCGCTGACCCTGCAAAGCCGGCAGGACGGTGCGGTCTACCAGGATGGCGACTGCACCGCCATGCTGCCGCCGCTGGAGATCGTGCGCGGCGCCTGCGGCGCGGAGGAACTGCCGCCCGGCTGGGCCATGCCGCTCGGCACGCTGCCGGTCCATGGCGGCATTCGCGGCGGCGACCGGTTCGCGATGACGCTGGCCGACCCCAAGACCGGCCGTACCATCGAACACGCCTACCGCGTCGAGCGGCTGGAGATGGCGGGGTAGGGGGGCGCGCCTCCCATCCCCGTCATTGCGAGCCCGCAAGGCGGGCGCGGCAATCCAGGCCGGCCATTCTGCCAAGCGTCCATTCGCTGGATTGCTTTGTCGCCCCGGCACAAGGCCGGGCCTCCTCGCAATGACGCCCGGGAGTTGGCACTCTCCTGACAGCGGAAATACGGAAGGAACACCCCATGAAATTCGGCGGCATGGTCGCGACCAAGATCGACGACTGGCAGATTTTTCCCGAACTGGAGCGCCTCGGCTATGACCATGGCTGGGCGCCGGACAGCCAGATGATCTGGTCCGACAGCTATGCCACCCTGGCGCTGGCCGCGCACCACACCTCGCGCATCCGGCTCGGCACCGGCGTGGCGATCGCCGGCACGCGGCTCGCGCCGGTGACGGCGCACTCCATCGCCTCGATCAACAAGCTGGCGCCGGGGCGCACCTTTCTCGGCATCGGCACCGGGCACACGGCCATGCGGATCATGGGCCAGCGGCCGATGAAGGCCGCTGCCTTCCGCGAGTATCTGCGCGTGCTGCGCGCCCTGTTGCACGGGCAGGAGGTCGACTATGCCATGCCCGGCGGCGACGGCGAGGCCCGGCCGATCCGCTTCCTCGACCGCGAGTTGGAGAGCGTCAACACCGACCAGCCGGTGCCGGTCTACGTCGCCGCCAACGGGCCGAAGGCGCTGGCCGCCGCCGGCGCCTATGGCGATGGCCGCATCTGTGCCGGCAACGAGCCGCTGGGCGTGCTGGCCCGCAATCTGGAGCGGGTCGAGGCCGGTGCGGCGGAGGTCGGGCGGAGCCTGCCCGGGGACTTCCACACCGCCTCGCTCACCTTTGCCTGCGTGCTGAAGCCGGGCGAGACGCTGGCGAGCGAGCGGGTGATCGACGAGGTCGACGCCGCTGCCGTCTCCACCCTGCATTACTGGTACGAGCTGTATCAGGAATGGGGCCGGGACGATTTCGTCTCCGACCGGGTGCGCGGCACGTGGGAGGACTACAAGCGCTATGTCGAGACCACCATGCCGCCGGAGCGCCGCCACCAGATGCTGCACACCGGCCATTGCGCCTTCTGCCCGCCGGCCGAGCGCCGCTTCATCACGCCGGACCTGATCCGCGTCGCCGGCGGCCTGGTGGGCGAGCCGGACGAGATTGTCGAACGCCTCGGCCAGCTGGAGGCGGCGGGCCTGAAAGAGGTCACGCTGTTGCCGCCCGTGGCCCGCATGCGGTCGAACTTCCGGGACTTCGCCGAACAGGTCATGGCCCGCGTGCGCTGACGCTTGGCCCGGCCTTCTGGTGCGATGTTCCCCGGGCGAGGCGGAGCCGAGACCCGGGGCCGGTGTCCTCCTTCGAACACCGTTCCAGCCGGTGTTCGCCTGCCGCAACCGATCCCGGACGCCCGCTCCGCAGGCTCCGGGACACGGCGGTTGTCCGCCTCCGGTCGCCCGCCCATGACCATCTAGGCGCCCCAACGCTCCGTCTGGTAGGCTGACTTTCCAACGATCCAGAATCCCCAGGGAGCCCCCCCCATGCCCGTCGATCACCCCGCCTCCGCCGGCTGGCGCGACTTCCCCCGCTATCCCGACCCGGCGGTCGAGGTGCTGGACGAGCGTTTCGCCCCGATGCGCATTTTCTCCGCCGCGGTGGAGCGGCTTTACACCGGCTGCCGCTGGGCGGAGGGGCCCGTTTGGTTCGGCGACGGCCGCTACCTGCTCTGGAGCGACATCCCGAACCAGCGCATCCTGAAATGGGAGGAGGAGACCGGCCGGACCAGCGTCTACCGCAAGCCCTCCAACTGGGCGAACGGCAACACCCGCGATCGGCAGGGCCGGCTCGTCACCTGCGAGCACGGCCGGCGCGTGACGCGCACCGAATACGACGGCTCCATCACCGTTCTGGCCGACCGGTTCGAGGGCAAGCGCCTGAACTCGCCGAACGACGTGGTGGTGAAATCGGACGGCTCGATCTGGTTCACCGACCCCTATTTCGGCATCATGGGCCGCTATGAGGGCGAGAAGGCGGAAAGCGAGCTGACCTGGGCGGTCTACCGGCTGGAGCCCGACAGCGGCGCCATGACCGTGATCGCCGACGATATCGACGGCCCGAACGGCCTCTGCTTCTCGCCGGACGAGAGCGTTCTCTACGTGGTCGCCAGCCGCTCCATGCCGACGCGGACCATCCTGGCCTACGACATGGCGAGCGACGGCCGGAGCGTGCAAAAGGCGACCCGTCGCGTCCATATCGACGCCGGCCCCGGCGGCACGCCGGACGGCATGCGCTGCGATACGGAGGGCAATCTCTGGTGCGGCTGGGGCATGGGCTCGGCGGAATTGGACGGGGTGCGGGTGTTCGCGCCGGACGGCACCGCCATCGGCCATATCCACCTGCCGGAGCGCTGCGCCAATGTCTGTTTCGGCGGCGCCGAGCGCAACCGCCTGTTCATGGCGGCCAGCCAGTCCGTCTACGCCCTTTATGTGAATGCGCAGGGCGTCAAGGGCGGCTAGGTTGGCGCGGCGACACGCGCAGGCCCCCGTTGCGGGAGTCTGTTCGGGTCAGCCGCTCCGAATGCGAAGCGCCCGAACGCGGAGAGACGACCGATGCCGGACACCACCACGCCCCTGCCGAACCGCGGCTCCAACCAGGCCGACATTGCCCTGCTGGAGCAGTTGGAGCGCAAGGTCCTGTGGCTCTCGTCCTGGACGATCCACAACGCCAACCATGTGCGCGAAAGCCGGGACGGGCTGAAGGTCGGCGGGCATCAGGCGTCGTCGGCCAGCGTCTCGACCATGCTGACGGCGCTCTATTTCTCCGAACTGAACCCGGAGGACCGGGTGGCGGTGAAGCCGCACGCCTCGCCCGCCTATCACGCCATCCAGTACCTGATGGGCCGCCAGAGCCAGGAGCAGTTGCAGCGCTTCCGGGCGCTGGGGGGCGCGCAGTCCTACCCGTCGCGCACCAAGGACCGGGACGATGTCGACGTCTCCACCGGCTCGGTCGGTCTGGGCGCGGCCTTCACCAGCTTTGCCGCCCTGGTGCAGGACTATGTGCAGATGAAATGGCGCCCGGGCGAGCAGCCGGGGCGCATGATCTCCATCGTCGGCGATGCCGAACTGGACGAGGGCAATGTGTTCGAGGCCCTGCTGGAGGGCTGGAAGCACGACATCCGCAATGTCTGGTGGCTGATCGACTATAACCGGCAGTCGCTGGATGCGGTGGTGTCCGACAGGTTGTTCGGGCGCATCGACGGCCTGTTCCACGCCATGGGCTGGGACGTCATCACGCTCAAATACGGCCGCAAGCTCCAGGCCGCCTTCGCCGAGCCGGGCGGGGAGGCGCTGCGCGACTGGATCGACGATTGCCCGAACTCGCTCTATTCCGCCCTGGTCTACAAGGGCGGCGCGGCCTGGCGGGCGCAGGTGCTGCGCGATATCGGCGCCGTGCCGGGCATTCCCGACCTGCTGGCGAAGTACGACGACCCGGCGCTGGCCGACCTGATGACCAATCTGGCCGGCCAGGACATGGCGGCCATGGTCGAGGCGTTCCGGACCGTCGACTGGGACCGGCCCACCTGCTTCATCGCCTACACGATCAAGGGCAACAACCTGCCGTTTGCCGGCCACAAGGACAACCACGCCGGCATCATGAACACCGCGCAGATGGAGGCCTTCCGCAGCCAGATGCACGTGGCGGAAGGGCAGGAGTGGGAGAAGTTCGCCGGCATGGAGGACGACCGCCCGGCGCTCGAATCCTTCATCCGGGCCGCGCCTTTCCTGCGCGACCGGGGTGCGGCCCGGCGCCACGACGCGGCCAAGATCGAGTTGCCGGCGGCCCTGCCGGCGCCGAAGGCCGAGCGGATGTCGACCCAGGAGGGCTTCGGCCGCATTCTCTCGGACATCGCGCGCGTCGGCGGCCCGCTCGCCGACCGCATCGTCACCACCTCGCCGGACGTGACCGTCTCCACCAATCTGGGCGGCTGGGTGAACGCGCGGGGCATTTTCGCGCGCGAACCGCGCATCGACGTGTTTCGCGAGGAGCAGGTGGTCAGCGCCCAGCGCTGGTCCATGGACCCGAAGGGCCAGCACATCGAACTGGGCATTGCCGAGAACAACCTGTTCCTGATGCTGGCCGCCCTCGGCCTGTCCGGGCCGCTGTTCGGCGAGCGGTTGCTGCCCGTCGGCACGCTCTACGACCCGTTCATTATGCGCGGCCTGGATGCGATGAATTACGCGCTCTACATGGATGCGCGCTTCATGGTGGTGGCGACGCCGTCCGGCCTGACGCTGGCGCCGGAGGGCGGGGCGCACCAGTCGATCGAGACGCCCCTGATCGGCATGGGCCTGCCGAATCTCGCCTATTTCGAGCCGGCCTATGTGGACGAACTGGCGGCCATCATGCACTGGGGCTTCGACCACATGCAGGCGGACGACGACGGCGGCAGCGTCTATCTGCGCCTGTCGACCCGCAGCCTGGCCCAGCCGGACCGGCCGCTGGACGCGGCGGCGGTGGTGCAGGGCGGCTATTGGCTGCGCCGGCCCGCCGGCGATTGCGACCTGGCCCTGGTCGCCATGGGCGCGGTGCTGCCGGAGGCGCTGGAAGCCCTCGACCAGCTGGCGGAGGATGCGCCGGGCGCGGGCCTGCTGGTGGTGACCTCGCCCAGCCGCCTGCACCGCGACTGGCGCCGGCGCGGCCGCGATTCGTGGATTGCCCGCCTGCTCGGCGACCTGGATGAGGGGGCGGCGCTGGTCAGCCTCTGCGACGGCCATCCCGCCACGCTCTCCTGGCTCGGCAGCGTGCGGCAGCAGCCGTTGAAAGCGCTGGGGGTGGAGGCGTTCGGCCAGTCCGGCGACATCCCGGACCTCTACCGCACGCACGGTCTGGACGCCGAAGCCATCCTGGATGCGGTGGCGGCGGTGCTGACGGACCGGCTGCGATGATGCGGCCTACGCCTTCTTCCTTGCGCTGGGCCGCCGCCTGCGGTATTTGGCCCGCTTCCCCAATGCGGGCGTGGCGGAATTGGTAGACGCGCTGGATTTAGGTTCCAGTGGCCTTGGCCGTGGGGGTTCGAGTCCCTTCGCCCGCACCAGTTCCGTCGGCACACGCCATCATCTCCAGAGGTCTTTAAAGAGCAGCCCATGCAGGTTACCGAGACGCTAAACGAAGGTCTGAAGCGCGAGTTTGATTGCGTGATCGCCGCCGCGGAAATCAGCGAAAAGGTCGACGCCAAGCTTCAGGAAATCGCACCGACCATGCGGCTGCCGGGCTTCCGTCCGGGCAAGGTGCCGATGAAGGTGCTGCGCCAGCGCTTCGGCAAATCGGTCAGCGGTGAAGTGATCGACGAGGTGGTGCGGACCGGCATTCAGTCCACCATGGACGACCGCAATCTGCGCCCAGCCGAAGAACCGAAAATCGAGAACGTCGAATACGCCGACGGCGCCGATTTCAAATTCCGGTTGAAGGCCGAAGTCCTGCCCGAGATTGCGGCGATGGACTTCGCCACGCTCGAACTGGAAAAGCTGGAGCCGGAAATTCCCGACAGCGAGGTCGACGAGGCGTTGCAGCGCATGGCCGAAAGCCGTCGCGACCGGATCGACGTGACCGAAGCCCGGCCGGCGGCCGATGGCGACGTGGTGGTGATCGACTTCGTCGGCTCCGTCGATGGCGAGGAATTTCCCGGCGGTGCCGCCGACGGCTATGAACTGGCGCTCGGCAGCGGCCAGTTCATCCCCGGCTTCGAGGAACAGCTGGTCGGCCTGAATGTCGGCGACGAAAAGACCGTCACCGTGACCTTCCCGGAGGATTACGGCGCGGAGCATCTGGCCGGCAAGGAAGCGTCCTTCGCGGTGACCCTGAAAGGGCTGAAGGAGCTGGGTCCGGCCGAGGTGAACGAGGCCCTGGCCGAGAAATTCGGTGCGGAGAGCCTGGACGACCTGCGCCGGCAGATGCGCGAGACCATGGAGCGCGAATACGCCGAGGTCGGCCGCAACAAGCTGAAGCGGGAATTGTTCGACCTGCTGGACAAGGCGCACGTCTTCCCGCTGCCGGAAACGCTGGTGGATCTGGAATTCGACGGCATCTGGCGCGAGGTCGAGCAACAGCTTCAGGGCGACGAGGCCGAGGACGTGCGCGACGGCAAGAGCGACGACGAGTTGCGCGCCGAATACCGCACGGTCGCCGAGCGCCGCGTCCGTCTTGGCCTGCTGCTGTCCGAGGTCGGGCGGCAAAACAATATCGCGGTCAGCCCCCAGGATCTGCAAACCGCCGTGGCCCGCCAGGCGGCGCAGTATCCCGGCCAGGAAGAGATGGTGCAGAAATTCTACATGGAGAACCCGCAAATGCTGGGTCAGCTCCAGGCGCCGATCTTGGAAGACAAGGTGGTCGACTACATCTTAGAGTTGGCCAAGGTCGAGGTGCGGAAGCTGCCGCCGTCCGAACTGTTGGAAGCGGTGCAAGAGGCCGAGAAGGCCGACGATGCCGCCGCAGCAGAGGCGGCGGGCTGATCGCGAACCCTCGGCATCCGCAGATAGCGAAGGACTGGCGTTGCCATGCATGACGCGCGCGATACCACTATGAACATGCTCGTGCCGATGGTGGTGGAGACCACCAATCGCGGCGAGCGGGCGTATGACATCTACTCCCGCCTGCTGCGCGAGCGCATCATCTTCCTGACCGGCCCGGTGCATGACGGCGTTGCCAGCCTGGTCTGCGCCCAGTTGCTGTTCCTGGAAGCGGAAAATCCGAAGAAGGACATCTTCTTCTACATCAACTCGCCGGGCGGCGTGGTCTCCTCCGGCATGGCGATCTACGACACCATGCAGTATATCCGCTGCGACGTGTCGACGGTCTGCATCGGCCAGGCGGCCAGCATGGGCTCGCTGCTGCTGGCGGCGGGCGCGGCCGGTAAGCGCTACTGCCTGCCGAACGCCCGCGTCATGGTGCATCAGCCCTCCGGCGGCTTCCAGGGGCAGGCGTCGGATATCGAGATCCATGCGCGTGAGATCCTGGCCCTGCGCCAGCGCCTGAACGAGATCTATGTCCACCACACCGGGCAGGATCTCAAAACCATTGAAGATGCGCTGGAACGCGACCGTTTCATGACGGCGGAAGAAGCCAAGGCGTTCGGGATCGTCGACGAGGTGGTCGCCCAGCGGCCGGCGGCGGTGGAGACCGAATAGGCGCACTCGCTGTTTGAGTGCATTCTGATTTCGGCAAGATTTTTGCGCCAGCATAGTGGGCACGGCCGATCGCCGTGCCCATCATTGTGAGATGGGTTCGCAATCGGCCATTGTCGGCGCGGGCGAACCCTGGCAACATGCCCGGTGGCGTACGCGGACCAAGTGGAAAACAGATGAGCAAATCTGGCAACGGCGGCGATTCGAAAAACACCCTCTACTGCTCCTTCTGCGGGAAGAGCCAGCACGAAGTGCGCAAGCTGATCGCGGGGCCGACCGTCTTCATTTGCGATGAATGTGTCGAGCTCTGCATGGATATCATCCGCGAGGAGCACAAGAGCACCCTGGTCAAATCGCGCGACGGCGTGCCGACGCCGCAGGAAATCTGCAAGGTTTTGGACGATTACGTCATCGGTCAGGCCCATGCCAAGCGCGTGCTCTCCGTCGCCGTCCACAACCATTACAAGCGCCTCTCGCACGCCGGCAAGGCGAACGAGATCGAGATCGCCAAGTCCAACATCATGCTGATGGGCCCGACCGGCTGCGGCAAAACCCTGTTGGCGCAGACGCTGGCGCGGATTCTCGACGTGCCCTTCACCATGGCCGACGCGACCACGCTGACCGAGGCCGGCTATGTGGGCGAGGACGTGGAAAACATCATTCTGCGTCTGTTGCAGGCCGCCGACTACAATGTGGAGCGGGCGCAGCGCGGCATCGTCTATATCGACGAGGTCGACAAGATCAGCCGCAAGTCCGACAACCCCTCCATCACCCGGGATGTCTCGGGCGAGGGGGTGCAGCAGGCGCTGCTGAAGATCATGGAGGGCACGGTCGCCAGCGTGCCGCCCCAGGGCGGGCGCAAGCACCCGCAGCAGGAATTCCTGCAGGTGGACACCACCAACATCCTGTTCATCTGCGGCGGCGCCTTTGCCGGGCTGGACAAGATCATCTCGCAGCGCGGCCAGGGCATGGCCATCGGCTTCGGTGCCGACGTGCGCTCGCCGGACGACCGCAAGACCGGCGAGATCCTGCGCGAGGTGGAGCCGGAAGACCTGCTGAAATTCGGCCTGATTCCCGAATTCGTCGGCCGCGTCCCCGTGCTGGCGACGCTGGAGGATCTGGACGAGCCGGCGCTGGTCGAAATCCTCACCCAGCCGAAGAATGCGTTGCTGAAGCAGTATCAGCGCCTGTTCGACATGGAGGGCGTCGAGCTGAAATTCACCGACGACGCGCTCAGCGCCGTCGCCAAGCGGGCGATCGAGCGCAAGACCGGCGCGCGCGGGCTGCGCTCCATCCTGGAGGGTATCCTGCTGGACCCGATGTACGACCTGCCGACCATGGACGGCGTGTCGGAAGTCGTGGTCAACCGCGAGGTGGTCGAAGGCCGCGCCGCGCCCCTGTCGATTTACGCGGAAAAGAAGGCCGGCGCCGGCCCCGATCTGGCATCCTGATCTCGGGTCGGTGACGGTATTCCGCGATCCCGTGCGGCGACGCGGACCTTCGCCGGGTTTGGAAGGGGCGCTTGTATAGGCCCCTGTCCGATCTTATTTGACCGTTAACGTGGCCGCACATGTGATGTTGTTGTGGCCCATCATTAGAGGTGTTCGATGGGCGAAACTTTTCCTGTTCTCCCCTTGCGGGATATCGTTGTGTTCCCGCACATGATCGTGCCGTTGTTTGTCGGGCGCGATAAGTCCGTGCGTGCGTTGGAAGAGGTGATGAAGGACGACAAGCAGATCCTGCTCGTCGCCCAGAAAGACGCCGCCGATGATGATCCGGATCCCGCGGATATCTACACCGTCGGGACCATCGGCACCGTCCTGCAATTGCTGAAACTGCCGGACGGCACGGTGAAGGTGCTGGTCGAGGGCACGCGGCGCGTGTCGATCGCCCGCTACACCGAGCGCAGCGATTTCTTCGAGGCCGAGGCCGAACTGCTGGAAGGCACCGAGGCCACCGGATCGGAGGAGACGGCGCTGGCCCGCACCGTGGTCACGCAGTTCGAATCCTATGTGAAGCTGAACAAGAAGATCCCGCCCGAGGTGCTGGTCTCCATCAACCAGGTGGAGGACCCGGCGAAGCTGGCCGATACGGTCGCCGCTCACCTGTCGCTGAAAATCCCGCAAAAGCAGGAACTGCTCGAAACCCTGACGGTGCGCGAGCGGCTGGAGAAGGTCTTTGCCCATATGGAGGGCGAGATCGATGTGCTGGAAGTCGAAAAGCGCATCCGCAGCCGGGTCAAGCGCCAGATGGAGAAGACCCAGCGCGAGTACTATCTGAACGAGCAGATGAAAGCCATTCAGAAGGAACTCGGCGACGGCGAGGACGGCCGCGACGAGCTGGCGGAACTGGAAGAGCGGATCGAGAAGACCCGCCTCTCCAAGGAAGCCCGCGAAAAGGCGCAGGCGGAGATGAAGAAGCTCCGCAACATGTCGCCGATGTCGGCCGAGGCCACCGTGGTGCGCAACTATCTGGACTGGCTGCTGTCGATCCCGTGGAAGCAGCGCAGCCGGGTCAGCAAGGACCTGCGCCGGGCCGAGGAGATTCTCGACGCCGATCACTATGGCCTGGAAAAGGTCAAGGAGCGGATCATTGAGTATCTGGCGGTGCAGCAGCGCACCCGCGTGGTGAAGGGCCCGATTCTCTGCCTGGTCGGCCCGCCCGGCGTCGGCAAGACCTCGCTCGGCAAGTCGATCGCGCGGGCGACCGGACGCGAGTTCGTGCGTATGAGCCTGGGCGGCGTGCGGGACGAGGCCGAGATTCGCGGCCACCGGCGCACCTATATCGGCTCCATGCCCGGCAAGGTCATCCAGGGCATGAAGAAGGCCAAGAAGTCGAACCCGCTCTTCCTGCTGGACGAGATCGACAAGCTCGGCGCCGATTGGCGCGGCGATCCGTCGTCGGCCCTGCTAGAAGTGCTGGACCCGGCCCAGAACGGCACCTTCATGGACCACTATCTGGAGGTCGAGTACGACCTGTCGGACGTGATGTTCATCACCACGGCCAACTCGCTGCGCATGCCGCAGCCGCTGCTGGACCGGATGGAGATCATCCGCATCGCCGGCTACACCGAGGATGAAAAGGTCGAGATCGCCAAGCGCCACCTGCTGCCGAAGCAGCAGAAGGACCATGCCCTGAAGAAAGGGGAATGGGTGGTCGACGAAAGCGCGGTGCGCGACCTGATCCGCTATTACACCCGCGAGGCGGGCGTGCGGAATCTGGAACGCGAGCTGGCCAACCTGGCCCGCAAGTCGGTGAAGGAACTGGCGGTGTCCGACCGCAAGACCATCACCATCGACGCCGCGAATCTCGGCGACTTCGCCGGCGTGCGCAAATTCCGCTATGGCGAGATCGAGGCGGAGGACCAGGTCGGTGTCGTCACCGGTCTGGCCTGGACCGAGGTCGGCGGCGAGCTGTTGCAGGTCGAAGCCGTCACCATGCCGGGCAAGGGCAGTGTCGCCCACACCGGCAAGCTCGGCGACGTGATGCAGGAATCGGTGCAGGCGGCGCGCAGCTTCGTGCGCTCGCGGCTGTTGAAATACGGCATCATCCCGCCGGAGTTCGACAAGAGCGATATCCACGTCCACGTGCCCGAGGGCGCGACCCCCAAGGACGGCCCGTCGGCGGGTGTCGCCATGTGCACGGCGATCATCTCTGCGCTGTCGGGCATCCCTGTGCGCCGCAACGTCGCGATGACCGGGGAAATCACCCTGCGCGGCCGGGTGTTGCCCATTGGCGGCCTGAAGGAAAAGCTGCTGGCGGCGCTGCGGGGCGGTATCACCAAGGTCTTAATCCCGAAGGATAATGAAAAAGACCTGGCCGAGGTTCCGGACAACGTCAAGCAAGGCTTGGAAATCATCCCGGTCGAAACCGTCGATGAAGTCTTGGCCATTGCCCTGGTGGAACTTCCGACCGCCGTGGAATGGACGCCGGAGAGTTCGGCGACCGTGGTTCCGGGCAAGACCGGTTCGGAGCTGACGACGCACTGACGTAACGCTTCCTATCTTATCGAAAGAGCCTCGTCGCGAAAAAGTGGCGAGGCTTTTTCGTTATATGTGGAAAATCCCTTGGGAATCCGCCTTCTTTGATTGACCGAAGACGCCGCTAGCGTATCTTTGGCCCGGGTGTTGCCGACCCCGTCGTGCGGCACGGATTGCCCAGTTTCTGGGTGAATGGAGAATAGGGAGAATTCCTTTGAACAAAAACGATCTGGTGGCTGCCGTTGCCGAGGCGTCCGACATCACCCGTGCCGAAGCCGTCAAGGCCGTGGACGCGGTGTTCGATTCGATCACCGGCGCGCTGAAGGCGGGTGACGAGGTTCGCCTGGTTGGTTTCGGCACGTTTGCGGCCACCCAGCGCGCCGCCAGCACCGGCCGCAACCCGCGCACCGGTGCGCCGATTGAAATTGCCGCCTCCGTCCAGCCGAAATTCCGCGCTGGCAAGGGCCTGAAAGACGCCCTGAACGACTGACGCAGTCGGTTCGGGGAAGGGGTGCTGTGCGCGGTCGTTGACGACCGCGTCTGCCTTCCCAGGGACGGGCGGTTAGCTCAGTTGGTAGAGCGGCTGGTTTACACCCAGTAGGTCGGCAGTTCGAGCCTGTCACCGCCCACCATCGCATCATTCGAATCTGGCCGAGCCGGCGCCGCCACGCTTTCGGGCGCTGGTGCGGCAGCATTTCTGTGGGAATAGCGGCATGGCACACGGAATCTATGGCGATGCGCTGGCCGGTCGGGTGGCCCTGGTCACCGGATCGGGCAAGAATATCGGGCGCCAGATTGCGCTTTGCCTGGCTGAGGTCGGGGCGAATGTCGCCGTGAACGGCCTGAGCGACCGCGCGGCGGTCGACGCGGTCGTGGCGGAAATCAACGCCGCCCATGGCCAGGGCAGGGCGCGCGGCTATATGGCGGACGTGACCGACGGCGCGTCGGTGAAGGCCATGGTCGACGGCATTGCCGCCGATTTCGGCCGGCTGGACATCCTGGTCAGCAATCCCGCCATGCGCCGCCAGACCCCGTTTCCGGACATGACCTTCCAGGAATGGACCCAGGTGATCGACGTCGCCCTGAACGGCGCGTTCCACTGCGTCAGCGCGGTGGTGCCGCACATGATCGCCGGCGGAGAGGGCGGGCGCATCGTCACCATGTCCGGCGTATCCACCCGGCTCGGCACCAAGAACCGGGCGCATGTCTGCGCGGCCAAGGGTGGGCTGGAAGGCTTCACCCATGGCCTGGCGATGGACCTGGCCGAATACGGCATCACCGTCAACGCGGTCTCGCCCGGCGCCATCGACACGCAACGCGGCGCCGCGGCGGGCGCGCTGCCGGGCACGCTCGGCAATGAGAGCATTCCGCTGAAGCGGAAGGGGCTGCCGATGGAGGTGGCGGCCATGGTGCGGCATCTCTGCCTGCCGGATTCGGCCTATGTCACCGGTCAGGTGGTGCAGGTGAACGGCGGCGTCTACCTCGCCTGAAGAAAGTTTGGGAAAAGGCCGTTTTGGCCGTTGACGCCTGCGGGTGCAGCGGCTAGATACAGCCTCCTCAAACGCGGCGCGCCGGTCCACCGGCTGCGGACCGCGGCACCCTTTGCGGGGGTGTAGCTCAGTTGGTTAGAGCGCTGGCCTGTCACGCCAGAGGTCGCGGGTTCGAGCCCCGTCACTCCCGCCATTTCCCTCCCCATCGCTGCCAAAAAATCCGGCCCTCTGGGCCAATTTGCGCATGCGTGCGCGTTGCCTTTCGGTAGCGATTGGCCTAAACCATGAGCCGCCGGTTGTTCGGTTCGTGCCTCTGCTTTGGCGGTGCGGCACGGCGCAGGCAGTCGCGTCTTTTGGTGTTTCCATAGCCCGCAGGCGAGGGATCATGCCCGGCCTTGAGCCCCTTCTGGCAGAATATCTGCCGATTCTCATGTTTCTCGGCATCGCGCTCGGCGTCGCAACGGCGGCGGTGGTGGCGTCGATGTTGATCCGCCGTCAAAAGCCCGACCCGGAAAAGAACTCCGCCTACGAGTGCGGGTTCGAGCCGTTCGACGACGCGCGCGGCCGCTTCGACGTGCGCTTCTATCTGGTGGCGATCCTGTTCATCATTTTCGACCTGGAAGTGGCCTTCCTCTTCCCCTGGGCGGCCTCGCTTGGCGGGATCGGCATGATCGGCTTCTGGTCCATGGTGATTTTCCTCGGCATTCTCACCATCGGCTTCGTGTACGAATGGAAAAAGGGAGCGCTGGAATGGGAGTGATCGGCTCCGCTTCCGCCGCGCATGGCGGTGCCGTCGGCCCGGGCGCCCAGCAGGATGCGATCCTGCGCGGCGTCACCGACGAGTTGCAGGACAAGGGCTATGTCGTCGCCCAGATGGACAAGCTGGTGAACTGGGCGCGCTCCGGTTCGCTCTGGCCCATGACCTTCGGGCTCGCCTGCTGCGCGGTGGAGATGATGCACACCGGTGCGGCGCGCTATGACCTGGACCGGTTCGGCGTCGTTTTCCGCCCCAGCCCGCGCCAGTCGGACGTGATGATCGTCGCCGGCACGCTCACCAACAAAATGGCGCCGGCGCTGCGCAAGGTCTATGACCAGATGGCGGAGCCGCGCTGGGTGATTTCCATGGGGTCGTGCGCCAATGGCGGCGGCTATTACCATTACAGCTACAGCGTCGTGCGCGGCTGCGACCGCATCGTACCGGTCGACGTGTACGTTCCCGGCTGCCCGCCGACGGCGGAGGCATTGCTGTACGGCGTGCTGCTGTTGCAGAAAAAGATCAACCGGACCGGCACCATCAGCCGCTAGACCGCAGAGCCACGCCCTTATCGCCAGCCGTCCAGCCCAAGGATTGAACCGCTTGCAAGATCTAGCCGCCCATATCGAAGCCGGCTTGCCAGATGCCGTTTTGCGCACCGAGGTGCGGCGCGGGGAGTTGATCGTCTGGGTCAAGCGCGACTCGATCGTCCCCGCCGCCACCTATCTGCGCGACGACGCGCAGTGCGACTTCAAAATGCTGATCGAAATCACCGCGGTCGATTATCCGGCGCGCGATCAGCGGTTCGAGGTGGTCTACCTGTTCCTGTCGCATCGGCAGAATCACCGGGTGCGGGTGAAGATCGCCACCGACGAGGATACGCCGGTGCCGTCGATCGTCGGCGTCTATCCGGTCGCCAACTGGCTGGAGCGGGAAACCTACGACCTGTTCGGCGTGTTGTTTTCCGGCCATCCCGACCTGCGCCGCATCCTCACCGACTACGGGTTCGAGGGGCATCCGCTGCGCAAGGACTTCCCGCTGACCGGCCATGTGGAAGTGCGCTATGACGACGAGGCGAAGCGGGTGGTCTACCAGCCGGTGCGCCTGACCCAGGATTTCCGCACGTTCGACTTCCTCAGCCCGTGGGAAGGCCCGGAGCGGCTGCTGCCGGGCGACGAAAAGGCCGGCGAAGACGGCGAGGGGGCCGAGGGCTAGAGCCATGTCCGAGCAATTCATCCAGAACTACACCCTGAATTTCGGGCCGCAGCATCCGGCCGCGCACGGCGTGCTGCGCATGGTCATGGAGATGGACGGCGAGATCGTCGACCGCATCGACCCGCATATCGGCCTGTTGCATCGTGGCACCGAAAAGCTGATCGAGTACAAGACCTTCAACCAGGCGCTGCCCTATTTCGACCGGCTCGACTATGTCGCGCCGATGAACCAGGAGCACGCGTTCGCGCTGGCGGTGGAAAAGCTGGCGGGGATCGAGGTGCCGGAGCGCGGCCAGTATATCCGCGTGCTCTATTGCGAGATCGGCCGCATCCTGAACCATCTGCTGAACCTGACCGCGTTCGCCCTCGATGTCGGCGCGATGACGCCGTTCCTCTGGGGGTTCGAGGAGCGGGAAAAGCTGATGGAGTTCTACGAGCGCGCCTGTGGCGCCCGGCTCCACGCGGCGTATTTCCGGCCGGGCGGCGTGCATCAGGACATTCCGGCGGGCCTGACCGACGATATTCGCGCCTGGGCCGACCAGTTCCCGAAATTCGTCCACGACATGGAAGTCCTGCTGAACGAGAACCGCATCTTCAAGCAACGCACCGTCGATATCGGCCGGGCGACGCGGGAGGAGGCGATGGAATGGGGGTTCAGCGGCCCGATGCTGCGCGCCTCGGGCGTGCCGTGGGATCTGCGCAAGGCCGAGCCCTACGACGTCTATGACCGCATGGACTTCGACATTCCCATCGGCAAGAACGGCGATTGCTACGACCGCTATCTGGTGCGGGTCGAGGAAATGCGCCAGTCGTTGCGCATCATCTATCAGTGCCTGGACCAGATGCCGGAAGGCCCGGTCCTGACCACCGACGCCAAGTTCGGCCCGCCGCGCCGGGCTGAGATGAAGACGTCGATGGAAGCGCTGATCCACCACTTCAAGCTCTATACCGAAGGCTATCACGTGCCGGCGGGCGAGACCTATGTGGCGGTCGAGGCGCCGAAGGGCGAATTCGGCGTCTTCCTGGTGTCGGACGGCACCAACAAGCCCTATCGCTGCAAGATTCGCGCGCCCGGCTTCCCGCATTTGCAGGCGATGGACTATCTCTGCAAGGGGCACATGCTGGCGGACAGCGTTGCGGTGCTGGGCGCCATGGATATCGTGTTCGGGGAGATCGACCGGTGAGTCATTTCCATATCGCCGACGACGCCCAACAGCCGGCCAGCTTTGCCTACACGCCGGACTATCAGGCCAAGGTCGACAAAGAGATCGCCAAATACCCGCCCGGCAGGCAGCAAAGCGCCGTCATGGCCCTGCTCGACCTGGCGCAGCGCCAGCACGGCTGGGTGACGCGCGCGGCGGTGGCGCACATTGCCGGCCTGCTGGAGATGCCGGAAATCCGGGTGTGGGAGGTGGTGAGCTTCTACACCATGTACCGCACCACCCCCGGCGGCCGCGTCAACGTGCATGTCTGCACCACGACGCCCTGCTGGCTGCGCGGCTCGGACGAGGTGGTGGCCGCCTGCAAGAAGAAGCTGGGCATCGGCTTCGGCGAGGCGACCGAGGACGGCCAGTTCGCCCTGCACGAGGTGGAATGCCTCGGCGCCTGCGTGAACGCGCCGATCCTGCAGATCGACGACGACTATTACGAGGATATGGACGGTCCCAAGACCGAGGCCATCCTCGACGCTTTCCTGCGCGGCGAGACGCCGACCCCCGGCCCCCAGATCGAGCGCCAGACCTCGGCCCCGGTCGGCGGGCGGACCACCCTTCAGTCCGTGGACGGAGACGACTAGCCCATGCTGCGCGACGAAGACCGCATCTTCACCAATCTCTACGGCCAGCACGACTGGAAGCTGGCCGGCGCGCGCCAGCGGGGCGATTGGGACAACACGGCCGCGATCATCGCGCTCGGCCGGGACGAGATCGTCAACCGCATGAAGGCGTCCGGCCTGCGCGGCCGCGGCGGCGCCGGCTTCCCGACCGGCCTGAAATGGTCGTTCATGCCCAAGGACACCGGCGGCCGGCCCTCCTACCTGATCGTGAACGCGGACGAGGGCGAGCCCGGCACCTGCAAGGACCGGGACATCATGCGCCACGACCCGCACAAGCTGGTCGAAGGGTGCCTGATTGCCGGCGCGGCCATCGGCGCGACCGCGGCCTATATCTATGTTCGCGGCGAGTTCTATCGCGAGGCGCAACACCTGCAATTCGCCATCGACGAGGCCTACGAGGCCGGGCTGCTGGGCAAGAACGCGGCCAATAGCGGCTTTGATTTCGATGTCTATGTGCACCGCGGCGCCGGCGCCTATCTCTGCGGCGAGGAAACCGCGCTGATCGAGAGCCTGGAAGGCAAAAAGGGCCAGCCGCGGCTGAAGCCGCCGTTTCCGGCCGGCGCCGGCCTTTATGGCTGCCCGTCGACCGTGAACAATGTGGAGAGCATCGCGGTTTCGCCCACCATTCTGCGCCGCGGCGCCGAGTGGTTCGCGGGCCTCGGCCGCGAGAACAACACCGGCACCAAGCTTTTCTGCATTTCCGGCCATGTGAACAAGCCGTGCAATGTGGAGGAGGAGATGGGCATTCCGCTGCGCGAGCTGATCGAAAAGCATGCGGGCGGCGTGCGCGGCGGCTGGGACAATCTGCTGGCGGTGATCCCGGGCGGCTCGTCGACGCCGGTGCTGCCCAAGCACATTTGCGACGACGTGCTGATGGATTTCGACTCGCTGCGCGGCCAGCAGTCGGGCCTCGGCACGGCGGCGGTGATCGTCATGGACAAGTCCACCGACATCATCAAGGCGTTCGCGCGCCTGTCCTATTTCTACAAGCACGAGAGCTGCGGCCAGTGCACCCCCTGCCGCGAGGGTTTCGGCTGGGTGCATCGGGTGATGCAGCGCATGGTGACCGGCAACGCACGGGTCGAGGAAATCGACATGCTGTGGGAGGTCACCAAGGAAATCGAGGGCCACACCATCTGCGCCCATGGCGATGGCGGCTCCTGGCCGATCCAGGGCCTGATCCGGCATTTCCGGCCGGTGATGGAGGCCCGAATCGCCGAATATCACGGCAAAGCCGCGGCGGCTTGAGGAGAGTTTCGAGCAATGCCTAAGCTCAAGGTCGACGGGATCGAGGTCGAGGTGCCGCCCGGCAGCACGGTGCTGCAGGCGTGCGAGGAGGCCGGCAAGGAAATCCCGCGTTTCTGTTACCACCAGCGCCTGTCCATTGCCGGCAACTGCCGCATGTGCCTGGTCGAGGTGAAGCCCGGACCGCCGAAGCCGCAGGCCTCCTGCGCGCTGCCGGCGATGGACAACCAGGAAGTGTTCACCGACAGCGAAATGGTCGTGAAGGCCCGCAAGGGCGTCATGGAAATGCTGCTGATCAACCACCCGCTCGACTGCCCGATCTGCGACCAGGGCGGCGAGTGCGATCTGCAGGACCAGGCGCTGTATTACGGCATGGACCATTCGCGCTATGCCGAGAACAAGCGCGCGGTGACCGACAAATACATGGGCCCGCTGATCAAGACGATCATGACCCGCTGCATCCACTGCACCCGCTGCGTGCGCTTCGTGGACGAGGTGGCGGGCGTGCCGACCATCGGCGCGCTGGGCCGCGGCGGCGACATGGAAATCACCACGCTGGAACAGGCGGTTGCTTCCGAGCTTTCGGGCAATGTCATCGACCTCTGCCCGGTCGGCGCGCTGACCTCCAAGCCCTATTCCTTCCATGCCCGCCCCTGGGAGTTGACCAAGACCCAGAGCGTGGACGTGCACGACGCCATGGGCGCCGCCATCCGCATCGACTCGCGCTCCGGCGAGGTGCTGCGCGTGCTGCCGCGCCTGAACGAGGACGTGAACGAGGAATGGTTGGGCGACAAGTCGCGCTTCGCCTGTGACGGCCTGAAGCGCCAGCGCCTCGACCGCCCCTATGTGCGCAAGGACGGCAAGCTGCAGGCGGCGTCGTGGGCCGAAGCATTGCAGACCGTGGCGGCGAAGCTGAAAGCCACCGACCCGGCCAAGGTCGGCGCCATCGCGGGCGACCTCGCGGATTGCGAAAGCGTCTTCGCACTCAAAGGCTTGCTGGACGGTCTTGGCGCAACCTCCATGGATTGCCGCCAGGATGGCGCCGCCGTGGATGCGTCCTGCCGCGCCGGCTATATCCTGAACACCGGCCTGGCCGGGATCGACCAGGCCGATGCGCTGTTGCTGATCGGCACCAACCCGCGGGTCGAGGCGCCGGTCTGGAATGCCCGGATCCGCAAGGCCTGGCTGGACAATCGCCTGACGGTCGGCGTGATCGGAGAGAATGCCGATCTGACCTATGATTACAGCTATTTGGGCGCTGGCGCTCAGACCTTGCAGCAGGTGGCGGACGGCACCCATGCCTTCGCGCAGGTGCTGCGGGATGCGGAGCGGCCGCTGATCGTCATCGGCCAGGGCGCGCTCGCCCGGCCGGACGGCGCGGCGGTGCTGGCCGCGGCGCGGGCCGTGGCCGAGACCTATGCCGGCGGCCGCGATGGCTTCGGCATGCTGCACACGGCGGCGGGCCGGGTCGGCGCGCTCGACCTGGGCTTCGTGCCGGGCGAGGGCGGCCGCGACACGGCCGGCATTCTCGACGGTGTGGCCGGCGGCGAGATCGAACTGGTGTTCCTGCTGGGCGCGGACGAGATCGACGCCGCCAGGCTCGCCAACGCCTTCGTCGTCTACCAGGGCCATCACGGCGACCAGGGCGCCCATGCGGCGGACGTGATCCTGCCGGGCGCCGCCTATACCGAGAAGGACGCCACCTACGTCAACACGGAGGGCCGGCCGCAGCGGGGCTATCGCGCGATCTTCCCGCCGGGCGACGCGCGCGAGGACTGGGCCATCGTCCGGGCGCTGTCCGGTGCGCTGGGCGCGCCGCTGCCGTTCGACACGCTGGAGGCCTTGCGCGCGGCCATGGCCGAAGCGGTGCCGCATCTGGGCGCGGTCGACCGGGTGTCCGAGGCCGACTGGGGCGCCTTCGGTGCGGCGGGCGACATGAGCGACGCGCCGTTTGCCTCGCCGGTGCGAAGCTATTACCACACGAACCCGATTGCGCGCGCCTCCCAGACCATGGCGCGCTGCATCGAGGAATTGCAGCCCGCTGCGACAGAGGCGACCGGCACCGATGGATAACGCCATGGAACTCGGTTTTTGGGCCGGCTATGTCTGGCCCGGCATCATCATCGTCGCGCAGATCCTGGCCGTCGTGCTGGCGCTTCTGGGGGCGGTGGCCTATCTGACCCTGGCCGAGCGCAAGGTCATCGCGGCCATGCAATTGCGCAAGGGGCCGAACGTGGTCGGCGCCTTCGGTCTGCTGCAACCGATTGCCGACGGCCTGAAGCTGTTCGCCAAGGAAACCATCATTCCGACCGGCGCGAACCGGTTTCTGTTCATCGTCGCGCCGATCCTGACCTTCCTGCTGGCCGTGGTGGCCTGGGCCGTCATTCCCCTGGACAAGGGCTGGGTGATCGCGGACATCAATGTCGGCGTGCTCTACCTCTTCGCGATCTCGTCGCTGGGCGTCTATGGCATCATCATCGCCGGCTGGGCCTCGAACTCGCGCTATCCGTTCCTGGGCGCGTTGCGCTCGGCGGCGCAGATGGTCAGCTACGAGGTCTCGATCGGCTTCGTCATCATCACCGTGCTGCTGTGCGTCGGCTCGCTGAATCTGTCGAAGATCGTCGAGGCGCAACGGGGCCTGTGGTTCTGCGTGCCGCTGCTGCCGATGTTCATCATCTACTACATCTCGGCCCTGGCCGAGACCAACCGCGCCCCCTTCGACCTGCCGGAGGCCGAGGCGGAACTGGTATCCGGCTACAATGTCGAATACTCGGCCATGGCGTTCGCGTTGTTCTTCCTCGGCGAATACGCCAATATGATCCTGATGAGCGGCATGGGCACCATCCTGTTCCTGGGCGGGTGGTTGCCGATCATCGACGTGGCGCCCTTCAACTGGATCCCGGGCATTTTCTGGTTCCTGGCCAAGACCTGCGTGCTGCTGTTCGGCTTCCTCTGGGTGCGCGCCACCTTCCCGCGCTACCGCTACGACCAGTTGATGCGGCTCGGCTGGAAGGTGTTTCTGCCCTTCACCCTGTTCTGGGTGATCCTGACCGCGGGCGTTCTCGTCGCCTTCGGTTGGGTTCCGAACCCAGGCGTATAGGAGCGCTGCGCAAGATGAGCTTTTTCGACCGCACTGCTCGCGGCTTTCTGCTGTCCGAATTGATCGAGGGCATGGTCCTGACCTTTCGGTACATGTTCAAGCCCAAGGTCACGCTGAACTATCCCTATGAGAAAGGGCCGCTGTCGCCCCGGTTCCGCGGCGAGCACGCGCTGCGCCGCTACCCGAACGGCGAGGAGCGCTGCATCGCCTGCAAACTCTGCGAGGCGGTGTGCCCGGCCCAGGCCATCACCATCGAGGCCGAACCGCGCGACGACGGCTCGCGGCGGACCACGCGCTACGACATCGACATGACCAAGTGCATTTATTGCGGCTTCTGTCAGGAAGCGTGTCCGGTCGATGCCATTGTCGAGGGGCCGAATTTCGAGTTCGCGACCGAGACCCGCGAGGAGCTGATGTACGACAAGCAGAAGCTTCTGGACAACGGCGACCGGTGGGAGAGCGCCATCGCCCGCGCCCTCGAAGCCGACGCGCCGTATCGTTGAGGCCGGGGACGAAGAGAGACATTCCATGATCATCCCGGCTATTGCCTTCTATGTCTTCGCGGCGATCACCATCATCTCCGGATTGATGGTGGTGACGGCGCGCAATCCGGTGCACTCCGTGCTCTGGCTGATCCTCGCCTTCTTCAACGCCGCCGGCCTGTTCGTGCTGATGGGCGCGGAGTTCCTGGCGATGGTGCTGGTCATCGTCTATGTCGGCGCGGTGGCGGTGCTGTTCCTGTTCGTCGTCATGATGCTGAACGTGAACTTCCAGGGCCTGCGCCAGGGCGCCACCAACTACGCCATGATCGGCGGTCTGGTGGGCGTCATCCTGTTGCTGGAACTGGTGTTCCTGATCGGCTCGACGGCGGCGCTGCCGGAGGGGCTGGCGGGCTCGGTGCCGACGCCGGCGTTCGACGTGATGGACAACACCCACGCCCTCGGCCACGTGCTCTACACCGACTATTTCTACCTGTTCCAGGCGGCGGGTCTGGTGTTGCTGGTCGCGATGATCGGCGCGATCGTGCTGACCCACCGCCAGCGCGAAGGCGTGCGCAAGCAGCGGATCGTCAATCAGTTGGACCGCCACCCCCGCGATACGGTGGAAGTGGTCAAGGTCCAGACCGGTCAAGGCGTGTAGGGGAGAGAGACATGCTCGAGATCGGGCTCGCCCATTATCTGGTCGTGGCGGCCGTGCTGTTTGTGCTCGGCATCTTCGGCATATTCCTGAACCGACGGAACGTCATCGTCATCCTGATGTCGATCGAACTGATCCTGCTGGCGGTGAACATCAACTTCGTCGCCTTCTCCGCCCATCTGGGCGATCTGGCGGGCCAGGTGTTCGTGATGTTCATCCTCACCGTCGCCGCTGCGGAGGCCGCCATCGGGCTGGCGATCCTGGTGGTGTATTTCCGCAACCGCGGCTCCATCGCGGTCGACGACATCAACCTGATGAAGGGCTAAGATGTATTCGCTCGCAATCTTCCTGCCGCTGCTGGGCGCGATCATCGCCGGCTTTTTCGGCCGCGCCATCGGCGACAAGGCCTCGCAATGGGTCACCTGCGGCCTGGTGATCGCCTCGGCGGTGATCTCCGTGATCGCCTTCGTCGACATCGCGCTCGGCGGCAACAGCCACACCGCCGACCTGGCGACCTGGATCAGTTCCGGCACGCTGGAGGCGCACTGGGCGCTGCGCTTCGACACGCTCACCGCCGTCATGCTGGTGGTGGTGACCGTGGTCAGCGCCTGCGTGCATGTCTACTCCATCGGCTACATGCACCACGATCACAGCATTCCGCGGTTCATGGCCTATCTGTCGCTGTTCACCTTCTCCATGCTGATGCTGGTGACGAGCGACAACCTCCTGCAGCTGTTCTTCGGCTGGGAGGGCGTGGGCGTCTGCTCCTATCTGCTGATCGGCTTCTGGTATGACCGGCCCAGCGCCAACGCGGCGGCGATCAAGGCGTTCGTGGTCAACCGCGTCGGCGATTTCGGCTTCGCGCTCGGCATTGTCGGCTGCTACATGCTGTTCGACAGCATTTCGTTCGACACGATCTTCCACAACGCGCCGGAAATGGCGTCGCACACGCTCACCTTCATCGGCATCCAGTTCCCGGCGCTGGAAATCCTTTGCTTCCTGCTGTTCATCGGCGCCATGGGCAAGTCGGCCCAGCTCGGCCTGCACACCTGGCTGCCGGACGCGATGGAGGGCCCGACCCCGGTCAGCGCCCTGATCCACGCCGCCACCATGGTGACCGCCGGCGTGTTCCTGGTCGCGCGCATGTCGCCGGTCTTCGAGTACGCGCCGAACACGCTGGCCTTCGTCGCCTTCATCGGTGCGTCCACCGCGTTCTTCGCGGCGACCATCGGGCTGGTGCAGACCGATATCAAGCGGGTGATCGCCTATTCGACCTGTTCGCAGCTCGGCTACATGTTCTTCGCCTGCGGCGTCAGCGCCTATCCGGCGGCGATTTTCCACCTGATGACGCACGCCTTCTTCAAGGCGCTGCTGTTCCTTGGCGCCGGCAGCGTGATCCACGCCATGTCGGACGAGCAGGACATGCGCAAGATGGGCGGCATCTGGCGCTATATCAAAAAGACCTACATCCTGATGTGGATCGGCTCGCTGGCGCTGGCCGGGATTCCGTTCTTTGCCGGCTATTTCTCCAAGGACATGATCCTGGAGAGCGCGTTCGGCTCCGGCTCGACCGTCGGCGGGCTCGCCTATGTGCTGGGCGTGCTGGCGGCGTGCATGACCGCGTTCTATTCCTGGCGTCTGCTGTTCATGACCTTCCATGGCGAGCCGCAGGCGGACGAGAAGGTGATGGCGCACGTGCACGAGTCGCCGCCGGTCATGCTGGTGCCGCTCTACGTGCTGGCGGCGGGCGCGGTGTTCTCCGGCCTGTTGTTCGCGGGCATGATGGTCGGCGACGACTATCACGACTTCTGGGGTCACTCGATCCTGATCCTGGAACAGCATCCGGCCATGCACGCGGCGCACAGCGTGCCGCTCTGGGCCAAGCTGCTGCCGCTGGTGCTGTCGCTGTTCGGCGTCTGGCTGGCCTATGTGCTCTATATCCGCAACCGGGCGGCGCTGGCCGACCTGGCGGCGCATGCCAAGGGCCTGCACGCCTTCCTGCTGAACAAATGGTATTTCGACGAGTTGTACGATGCGGTGTTCGTCCGCTCGGCCCGTTGGATCGGCCGGCTGTTCTGGAAGGGCGGCGACGGTCGGATCATCGACGGATTTGGCCCGAACGGCATTGCCGCGCGGGTGATCGAGGCGGCGCGCGGCGCCAGCCGTCTGCAAAGCGGTTATGTCTACCACTACGCGTTTGCGATGCTGATCGGCGTGGTGCTGTTGCTGACCTGGTATTTCGGCCAAGCGGGAGCGTGATCCGGTGACCGGTATCCCCTTGTTATCGCTCACGATCTTCCTTCCGCTGATCGGTGCGTTGTTCATTCTGTTCGTCCGGGGCGACGAACAGACCGTGGCCCGCAACGCCCGTTATGTGGCGTTGTGGACCAGCGTGGTGACCTTCGTCGTCTCGTTGTTCCTCTGGTTCGGGTTCAAGCCCGGCACGGCGGAATTCCAGTTCCTGGAAGAGCACCAGTGGTTCCCCGAGTTCAACATCGCCTACCGGGTGGGCATTGACGGCATCAGCCTGTTCTTCGTCCTGCTGTCGACCCTGCTGACGCCGATCTGCGTGCTGGCGTCCTGGGAGTCGATCAAGTCCCGGGTGAAGGAATACATGATCGCCTTTCTCGTGCTCGAGACCTTCATGGTCGGCATGTTCTGCGCGCTCGATTTCTTTGCCTTCTACGTCTTCTTCGAGGGCGTGCTGATCCCGATGTTCCTGATCATCGGCGTCTGGGGCGGCGGCAATCGCATCTACGCGGCGTTCAAGTTCTTCCTCTATACGTTCCTGGGCTCGGTCCTGATGCTGATCGCGATCCTGGCCATGTACTGGGACGTGGGCAGCGCCAGCATTCCGGCGGCGTTGCAGCACACCTTCTCGCCGGCCATGCAGCCCTGGCTCTGGATCGCCTTCTTCGCCTCGTTCGCGGTGAAGATGCCGATGTGGCCGGTTCACACCTGGTTGCCGGATGCGCACGTGGAGGCGCCGACCGCCGGCTCGGTCATTCTGGCGGGCGTGCTCCTGAAGATGGGCGGCTACGGCTTCCTGCGCTTCTCGATCCCGATGTTCCCGCTGGCCTCGGCCGACTTCGCGCCGCTGGTCTATGGCCTCTCGTGTGTCGCCGTCATCTACACCTCGCTGGTGGCGCTGGCGCAGGAGGACATGAAGAAGCTGATCGCCTATTCGTCGGTCGCGCATATGGGCTTCGTCACCATCGGCCTGTTCACCATGAACCAGCAGGGCGTCGAGGGCGCGGTGTTCCAGATGCTCTCGCACGGCGTGGTGTCGGGCGCGCTCTTCCTCTGCGTGGGCGTGGTCTATGACCGGCTGCACACACGCGAGATCGCGCGCTATGGCGGCCTGGTGCACAACATGCCGAAATACGCCTTCGTCTTCATGGTGTTCACCATGGCGAGCGTCGGCCTGCCGTCGACCAGCGGTTTCGTCGGCGAGTTCCTGGTGCTGGCCGGCGCCTTCCAGGACAACACCTGGGTGGCGGCGCTGGCCGCGACCGGGTTGATCCTGGGTGCCGCCTACATGCTCTATCTCTACCGCCGGGTGATTTTCGGCCGGCTGGAGAAAGAGGACCTCAAATCCCTGCTGGACCTGAACTGGCGCGAAGTCGGCATCATGGTGCCGCTGGTGGTGCTGGTGTTCTGGATGGGCATTTATCCGTCCAGCTTCCTGAAACTGATCAATCCCTCGGTGACCGCCGTGGTGGAACAGACCACTCATGCGCTGGAGGCGAGAGCCGCCGGCATTCCCGAAGCCGCCGCCGCCGCCAGCGGCCATCACTAAGGAGGCAGTGCGAGACATGTCTTGGACCGTAGCCCTGCCCGAAGTGGTGTTGGCCGTCGGCGTCATGGCGATGCTGATGCTGGGCGTTTTCCGCGGCAATGGCGCGACCGGCCTTGTGGCCGTATTGTCGTCGGTGTTGCTGCTGGTCGTGCTCGGCCTCAGCACCATGGGCGAGAACGGCATCGCCTTCGGCGGCCTGTTCGTCGAGAACAGCTTCACCGGGTTCGTGAAAGTGCTGATCCTGGTGGCCAGCGCCGTCGCCATCATCATGGCCATGGACTTCTTCCGGCGCGAAGGCCTGGAGCGGTTCGAATATCCGGTGCTGATGCTCACCGCGACGCTCGGCATGCTGCTGATGGTGTCGGCGAACGACTTCATCGCGCTCTATATGGGCATCGAACTGCAATCGCTGTCGCTTTATGTGCTGGCCGCCTTCCGCCGCGACTCGCTGCGCTCGACCGAGGTCGGCCTGAAGTATTTCGTGCTGGGTGCGCTGTCGTCGGGCATGCTGCTCTATGGCTGTTCGCTGATCTACGGCTTCAGCGCCCACACCGGCTTCGAGGCCGTGGCAGAGGTGCTGACCGGCGGCGAGACCGTGCCGCTGGGCGTTGCCGCCGGCATCGTCTTCGTGATCGCCGGCCTGGCCTTCAAGGTGTCGGCGGTGCCGTTCCACATGTGGACGCCGGACGTCTATGAGGGCGCGCCGACGCCGATCACCGCCTTTTTCGCCGTTGCACCGAAAATCGCCGCCATGGCGCTGTTCGTCCGGGTCCTGTTCGGGCCGTTCGGGCACATGGTCGATGTCTGGCAGCAGGTGATCGTGTTCATCTCGCTGGCCTCCATGATCATCGGCGCGTTCGCGGCGGTGGCGCAGACCAATATCAAGCGCCTGATGGCCTATAGCTCCATCGGCCATATCGGCTATGCCCTGGTCGGTCTGGCGGCGGGCACGCAGGCGGGCGTCAGCGGCGTGCTGATCTATTTCGCGATCTACCTGTTCATGAATGTCGGCACCTTCGCCTGCATTCTCTCCATGCGCCGCAGCGGCCGCATGGTGGAGGGGATTGCCGATCTGGCCGGCCTTTCGCGCAGCCATCCGATGATGGCGGCGGCAATGGCGGCCTTCATGTTCTCCATGGCCGGCGTGCCGCCGCTGGCCGGTTTCTGGGGCAAGCTGTATGTGTTCCAGGCCGCCGTCGGCGCGCAGCTTTACGTCCTGGCCGTGGTCGGCGTGCTGACCAGCGTGGTGAGCTGCTTCTACTATATCCGCATCGTCAAGCTGATGTATTTCGACGACGCGGCCGAGGCGCTGGACCGCAATATCGGCAGCGAGATGAAGGCGGTGCTGGCGGTCTGCTCGATCGTGATCCTGCTGTTCATCCTGGTGCCGGGGCCCATCGCCCAACCGGCG
Source organism: Alphaproteobacteria bacterium (assembly GCA_020638555.1). Lineage (NCBI taxonomy): Bacteria > Pseudomonadati > Pseudomonadota > Alphaproteobacteria > Alphaproteobacteria bacterium. The sequence goes on from JACKII010000002.1 coordinate 548,113, forward strand.
ACCGCCGCCGCCGCGGCCCTGTTCGGGGGCTGAGGCGACGGTGCCGAACCTGCCGCCCGGCTACCGTGTGACCCGGTTCGAAACCGTCGGCAGCACCAATGACGAAGCCAAGGCCGCCGCCCGCGCGGGCGCGGTCGATGGTTCGGTGTTCTGGAGCCCGCACCAGAGTGCGGGGCGCGGTACTCATGGCCGCGACTGGGCGACGCCGCCGGGCAATCTGGCGGTGTCGATCCTGAAACGCCCGCGCATGCCGCTGGCCTTTGCGCCCCAGGCGGCGCTCGTCACCGCCGTTGCCGTCGCCGAGGCCTTGCCGGAGTTGGGTGTGGCGTCCGACCGCATCCGTCTGAAATGGCCGAACGACGTGCTGGTGGACGGCGCCAAGATCTGCGGCATCCTGATGGAAGGCGAGGCGGAGGGCGTCGGCACGCGCTGGCTGGTGATCGGCACCGGCCTGAACCTGGTGCATCATCCGGCCGAGACGCGCCATCCCGCCACCGACCTCGCGGCGCTCGGCCTGTCGGTGACGCCGGAGGCCGCGCTGGCCGCCTATCTGACCGCGTTCGACCGCTGGTGGGGGCGCTGGCGGCGCTACGATTTCCAGGTGGTCGCCACCGCCTGGGCCGCCCGCACCCTGCACCGGCCGGGCGACCGGCTTACCCTCACCGTCGGACGCGACACGCTGACGGCCGTCTACCAGGGGCTTGCGCCGGATGGCGCGCTTGTGATCCGGGATGCGGACGGGGTAGAGAAACGAATCGTCTCGGGCGAGATCTTCACCGGATCGCAGACCTGATCCTCAATCGCACGGAAGCCTGTTGCCATGCTGTTGGCCATTGACGCCGGCAATACCAATACCGTCTTTGCGGTGTACGAGGGCGAGGAGCAACGCGGCCTGTGGCGCGCCGCCACCGACTCGCACCGCACCGCCGACGAGCACGCGGTCTGGCTGATCCAGTTGATGGGCCTGAAAGGGCTGAAGCCGTCGGACATCGACGCAGCCATCATCTCGACCGTGGTGCCGGCGGCGATGTTCAACCTGACCAATCTCTGCGGCAATTATTTCAACGTCACCGCGCTGGTGGTCGGCGATCCGGGCGTCGAACTCGGCATCACCGTGAACGTGCCGAACCCGCGCGAGGTGGGCGCGGACCGGTTGGTCAACGCCGTCGCCGCGCACCAGGCCTATGCGGGCGCGCTGATCGTCATCGACTTCGGCACCGCCACCACGTTCGACGTGGTCAGCGCCGACGGCGGCTATCAGGGCGGCATCATCGCGCCGGGCGTCAACCTGTCGATGGAGGCGCTGCACATGGCGGCGGCGAAACTGCCATTGGTCGCGGTGCGGCGGCCGCAGAAAATCGTCGGCACCGACACGGTCGGGGCCATGCAGTCCGGCATTTTTTGGGGCTATGTGGGCTTGATTGAGGGGCTCGTCGCCCGAATTAAAGCGGAAGCCGAACTGACGGATGTGAAGGTCGTTGCCACCGGCGGGCTTTCCACCCACTTCTTCAACGCAACGGATGTGATTGATTTGACCGATAAGGACCTGACCTTGCGCGGCCTGCTGGAAATTCACCGGCTGAACCGCCCCGGGATGCGGGCGAGCCAGTGAGCGCAAGGAAGCCCGTGAAAAAATCGAAGAGCATGGCTCCATCGAAAGACAATGTCCTGGCCAAACTGCCGGTTCCCGGCAAGGACGAGGTGCTGTTCTGCGCCCTGGGCGGCATCGGCGAGATCGGCATGAATGCCGCGCTCTATGGCCATGACGGCCAGTGGATCATGGTCGATTGCGGCATCACCTTTGCCGACGACCAGAATCCCGGCGTCGACGTGATCGTGCCGGATATCCGCCCCGCCCGCGCCCTGGGCGACCGGCTCCAGGCCATCGTCATCACCCACGCGCACGAGGATCATGTCGGCGCGGTCCCCTATGTCGGCCCCGGGCTCGACGTACCGGTCTATGCGACGCCCTTCACCGCGATGTTCCTGAAGCGGAAGTTGCAGGAAGACGGCGACGGCGACGTTGCGGTGCGCACGGTCGACAAGGGCGGCTCGTTCCAGGTGGGGGTGTTCAAACTCAGCTATCTGCCGGTGGCCCATTCCATCCCGGAGGCGCAGTCGGTCGCGATCGAGACCGGCATCGGCACCATCCTGCACACCGGCGACTGGAAGACCGACCCGACCCCGGTGGTCGGCAAAGGGTTCCAGCCGAAGCGGTTCGAGAAGCTGGGCGAGGCGGGCGTGCTCGCCATGTTCTGCGACTCGACCAATGCCCTGGTCGAGGGCCGCACCGGCAGCGAGGCGGAACTGGCTCCCGGCATCGCCCAGCAGATCGCCGAGGCGCCGGGACGGATCATCTTCACCAGCTTCGCCAGCAATGTGGCGCGCATGGTCACCATCTGCCGCGCGGCGGCGGAGCAGGGACGGCATGTCGGCCTCGCCGGCCGGTCGCTGCGGCGCATGCACGACATTGCCAAGGCGACCGGCTACTGGCCGGACGACCTGCCGGCGCTGGTGGACGAGGCCGACCTGGGCTATCTGCCGCCGGAGACGACCGTGATCCTCTGCACCGGCAGCCAGGGCGAGGCCAACGCGGCGCTGGCGCGCATGGCCGGCGGCGCCCATCAGCACATCACGCTCGGCAAGGGCGATACCGTCGTCTATTCCTCGCGCGACATTCCCGGCAATGAGCGCGCCATCGGCCGCGTGCGCAACCGTCTGCTGGCGCTCGGCGTCCGGGTGGTGACGGAGCGGCAGGCGCATATCCATGTCTCCGGCCACCCCGCGCGCGACGAACTGCGCGACATGTATGGCTGGGTGAAGCCGAGTCTGGTCGTGCCCTGCCATGGCGAGACCGCGCACCTGCTCGCCAACGCCGAACTGGCCACGGCCTGCGGCGTGCCCGCCGTGGCGCAGGCGCCGGACGGCATCGTGCTGCGCATCAAGAAGGACCACGCCACCGAGCTGGGCCGGTTGCAGACCGGGCGGCAGGCCGTCGACGGCTCGCGCACGGTCGCCATCGGCGGCGACACCCTGCGCGACCGGCGCAAGGTGATGGAAAACGGTGCCGTGCTCATCAGCGCCGCGCTCGACCGCGACGGCGATCTGGTGGCCGACCTGGAAATCTCCACCCACGGCCTGACCGACGGCGACGACGAGGAATTGCTCGACGACATTGCCGACGTGGTCGAGGAAACGCTGGAGGAAACCGGCAACCGCGATGTGGATGCCCGGGCCGACAAGGTGCGCACGGCGGTGCGCCGCTTTCTGCGCCACCGTTTCAACAAGCGCCCGGTCGTGACCGTTCACCTGTTGCGGGTCGACGCCACCGTCGTGGCCTGACCCGCCGTTTTCGTTTGTCCCGAAGGAGCCCGCCTCATGCTTGGCCGTCTCAACCATGTTGCCATCGTCGTTCCCGATCTGGCCGCCGCGGCCGAGACCTACCGCGCCACCCTGGGCGCCACGGTGTCGGCGCCGGAAACCCTGCCGGAGCACGGCGTCACCGTCGTGTTCGTGGAACTGCCGAACACCAAGATCGAACTGCTGGAGCCCTATGGCGAGGGCTCGCCCGTTGCCGGCTTCCTGCAGAAGTCGCCGTCCGGCGGCATGCATCATGTCTGTTACGAGGTGGACGACATCATCGCCGCCCGCGACAAGCTGAAAGGCGAGGGCGCGCGGGTGCTGGGTGACGGCGAGCCGAAAATCGGCGCGCACGGCAAGCCGGTGCTGTTCCTGCACCCGAAGGATTTCTGCGGCACGCTGGTCGAACTCGAACAGGCCTGAACCCATGAATATCGTCACGGGAATCGCGGCCTTTATCATCATCTGGTGGGTGGTGCTGTTCGCGGTCCTGCCGTTCGGCGTGCAGCAGAACAAATCCCCGGCTCTGGGTGAGGATCACGGCGCGCCGGTGCGCCACCGCATGTGGATCAAGGCGGGGGTGACGACGGTGATCGCGGCCGTGCTCTGGGGCGGGCTGTATCTCGCCCAGGAATGGAACGTGTTTTCGTTCCGGGATATCTCCGGCGGCTACACGTCGATGGACAAACCGGCGGCAAAATAACCCCAAACGCGAAAAAGCAAGCCCGGCATGCCGGCCTTGCTTTTCGCTCCCGACCGCCTGCGTACAGGCGCCGGAAATGGGCGAATTGCTTCCTCCCTGGACTTGAGCCGCACGCTTTTAGAGCATGTGATGCAAAAGTGCTCGTCCAGATGCGAGGTCGACACTAAGGGCCGAGTGACGTAAGGTCACTGCCCTTTCCACGATGCGGAAGTGTCGCATGTGGTTTCTGCGTACCGCCTCGATATTGGGCAGGAACCGCAGCCGACGACAGGGAGGAATCCGATGACCGAGACCGCCACTGCCATTGACCACGACGCCCGGCGGGCCGGGCTGGTCGCGAAATACCGCCCCACCAACCAGCCGGCGGGCGCGGCCCGGGTCGGCACGGGCGGCGTCGATCACCTGGCACTGATATGCTCCGACGTCGGGCAGACGATCGAGTTCTACACCCAGGTTCTGGGCATGACCCTGAACAAGATCGTTCCGAACCGCGACGAGCCCAGCTCGACCCACATTTTCCTCGACATGGGCGGCGGCAATTTCCTCGCCTTTTTCGATTTCCCGAAAAAGGGGCCGGCCAAGACCCAGCGCGGCGTCGGCAGCATGCATCACCTGGCGTTGAAGGCGACGCCCGCACAATATGCGCACGCGGTCAAAACCGTGCGCGCGCGGGGTATCGAGCACGATATCCACGGCAGCGAGACCAAGGGCGCCCTCTATTTCCGCGACCCGGACGGCATCCTGCTGGAAGTCACCACCGGCTACTGACCGGCTCCGACCCCGAGGAGGGCGAGGGGGAGAGGGGGCGAGGATATGAGCGGTGTGCCGGCCGGGCCGGTGCGCCGGTTCCGCTTGGCCTGGTCCCATGCCGGGTAGCATTTGCGCGGGCTTGTGAAGAGGTCGCAACCTTTGCGCCCGCATCGTGGCGTACGCGGGTGATCCAGGTCACAGCGCTCCGACCATCATTTCGCCAGATTTTCGGTGGTCCAATGGGCCGTGCTGCACCTTCTCCCCGCGTGGTGGAGAATGTGTTATGTGAGGTGCGTATTAAATTAAGATTTGATTTGTTCGAAACGGAGTGAAGTATTTCATACATTAACCAGCGATATCATTGACAAGTATCGGATTTCGGCAAACAATCCCCTCACGACGATTGTGATCGCGGGCCCAGAGGCCTGGCCAGCGCAGGCGGTGGACCCTTCCGTAACCTTTGTTCAGAGGGATGGAACATGCCGGTTCAAGTCAGTTATCCTGGGGTCTACGTTCAGGAAATTCCCAGCGGTTCCCGCGCCATCGTCGGAGTGCCGACGTCCATCGCCGCCTTTGTCGGCTACACGGCCCGCGGCCACGACAACCTCGCCACCCGCATCTTCAATTTCGGCGATTTCGAGCGGAAGTTCGGCGGCATCGCCCGCGACAGCCTGGTGTCGCACCAGGTCAAGCACTTCTTCGACAATGGCGGCGGCCAGGCCTATATCGTGCGCACGCCGAAGCCGGATTCCGTGCCGGCCGCCATCAATCTGCTGGACGGGACCGCCGGCGGCGACGACGTCTCGTTCACGCTGACCGCGCGCAGCCGCGGCGCCTGGGCCAATTCGGTGGTGGCCGCGGTCGATTACAACGGCGCCGCCGACGCCAATTCCTTCAACCTGCATCTGACCGACCTCGCCACCGGCGAAAGCGAGAGTTTCCTCAACCTGTCGGTCAGCGCCGCCTCGCCGAATTACGTGCCGGTGGTGGTGAACGATCCCGCCAGCGGTTCGAACATGGTGAACGCCACGGTGCCGGCCACGAATGCCGGCGGCCGGCCGATCCAGACCGGCCTGGTCGGCGGCGATTTCACCCTGACGGGCGGCCAGATCACCACGATTTCGAACGCCGCCAATCTCGACATCGCGGTCACCGCCTCGCGGCCGGCGGGGCAGATCGCGGCGGTCAATGTCCGCCTGATCCAGCAGAACGAGGCCGTGCCGACCAGTGTCGTCAGCCTCGCCCGCCTGGTCGAGCGGCGCATTTCGAACGCGCTGAACGCGGTGCTGCCGGGGGCAGGGGTGACGGTGACGCCCAGCGCCAGCGGCCTCGGCCTGCGCATCGTCGCCGACTTCGACTTCACCCTGATCCCGTCCGGCATCGACACGCTGCTGACGCTGGCGGACGTGACGCCGGGGGCGCTCGCCGCCTTCCACCTCGGCGCGCCGTCGGCCAATGTCGCCCACTATCGCCTGGGCGCCGGCGCGACCGAGGCGGCGCAGGCGGGCGCGGTGCTGGGTGTCGACGGCGTGCAATTGCCGCTGAACGCCGACCTGATCGGCTCGGAGGCGGCGTTTACCGGCATTTACGCGCTCGACCGCGCCGACGTGTTCAACATTCTCTGCATTCCCGATGCGACCCGGCCGCTGGTGGCCGACCCGAACCGGCTCGACACCAACCTGGACCCGAACGCGGTCTATGCCGCGGCCGCGACCTATTGCGAGCGCCGCCGTGCCTTCCTCCTGATCGACCCGCCGCCGGAAATCGGCGACCTGGAGGATGCGGTGGAGTGGATCAGCGGCGGCCTCACCGTCGGCGGCACCAACGCCGCCACCTACTGGCCTCGCGTGCGCCTGCCGGACCCTTCGAACGCCTTCAAGCCGCGCGCCTTCGGCCCCGCCGGCGTGATCGCCGGCCTTTATGCCCGCACCGACAGCGCCCGCGGCCTCTGGAAAGCGCCCGCCGGTACGGAGTCGCGCCTGCGCGGCGTGCAGGAGCCGCTCTACAAGCTCACCGATGCCGAGAACGGCGTGCTGAACCCGCTGGGCCTCAATTGCATTCGCAGCTTCCCGGTCTACGGCATCGTCTCCTGGGGCGCGCGCACCCGGGTCGGCGCGGATGCGCAGGCCAGCGAGTGGAAATATGTGCCGGTGCGCCGGCTCGCCCTCTATATCGAGGAAAGCCTGCGCCGCGGCATCCAGTGGGCGGTGTTCGAGCCGAACGACGAGCCGCTCTGGGCCCAACTCCGCGTTTCGGTCGGCGACTTCATGCACGATCTGTTCACCCAGGGGGCGTTCCAGGGCTCGTCGGCGCGCGACGCGTATTTCGTGCGCTGCGACAGTTCCACCACGACCCAGTTCGATATCGACCGCGGCATCGTCAACGTCGTGGTCGGGTTCGCGCCGCTGAAGCCGGCGGAGTTCGTCGTCATCTCGATCCAGCAGATCGTGAACCAGCAGTAAGACCCGAGCGGAGGCAATCATGGCCCAATTCAGCGTCAACGCGAACCGGTTCGACCCCTACAAGAACTTCAAGTTCCGCGTGAAATGGGACGGCCGCTATGTCGCCGGCGTCAGCAAGGTCAGCGCGCTCAAACGCACGACCGAGGTGGTGAAGCACCGCGAAGGCGGCGACCCGTCCACCAGCCGCAAATCCCCCGGCCGCACCGAGTACGAGGCGATCACGCTCGAACGCGGCGTCACCCACGACCCGGAATTCGAGGTCTGGGCCAACAAGGTCTGGAATTTCGGCTCGGTCGGCGAGGAGGTCTCGCTGAAGGACTTCCGCAAGCCGATCATCCTGGAGGTCTACAACGAGGCCGGCCAGAAGGCGATCGCCTACAAGATCTTCCGTTGCTGGGTGTCGGAATTCCAGGCGCTGCCCGACCTGGACGCCAACGCCAACGCCGTCGCCATCCAGATGCTGAAGCTGGAGAACGAGGGCTGGGAACGCGACTACGACGTGACCGAGCCGGAAGAGCCATCCTTCGTGGAGCCCGCCTGATCCCGGCCCGAAAGGGGAGTCCGCTATGCTCGAGCCAGGCTCAGGCGCGGCGGTTCTTCGGATCTGGGAAGCCGCCGCCGCCGCACCGCCGCACCGCCGGGGCTCGGTTCTGGTCGCGCAGGCGACCGGCCAGCCGCTGGCGGCGGTCGAGGCCGGCCCCGTCGGCCGGCGCGACCGGCACCTGTTGCAGGTGCGCCGCGCCCTGATCGGCGAGGCGGTGGAGGCGCGGGACGCCTGTCCGCACTGCGCCGCCCGGGTCGAAGCCAGCTTCGCCGTGACCGATGTGCTGGGGGCCGATCCGTTGGACGTGGCGCCCGATCCGCCGACCGTCGAACTCCGCCATGGCGATCTGTGCCTGACGGTGCGGGCGCCGTCCGCCGGCGATCTTGCCGCGCTGGCCGATGCCGGCGGCGAGCCGGAGGCAGTGCGCGCGGCCCTGTTCGCGCTCTGCGTCGCCCGGTGCGAAACCGCCGACGGCGCGCCCGCAGTGCCGCCGCCGGAGGCCGCGGCCGCCGTCGCCGCCGCGGTGGAGTCGCTCGACCCGCTTGCCGCCATCGTCTTCGCGCTGACCTGTCCCGAATGCGGCACGGCCTTCGAGACGCCGTTCGATCCGCCGGCCTTTGTCTGGCAGGAACTCGCCGCCGTCGCCAGCCGCCTGCTGTGGGAGGTGGACCAGCTCGCCCGCGCCTATGGCTGGCCGGAGGCGGACATTCTGGCGCTCTCGCCGCTGCGCCGCCGGGCCTATCTGGAGATCGCCGCCGGATGACCGATTTCCTCGCCCGCATCGCCGCCCGCGTCGCCGCCCCCGGCGGCGGCCTGCGCCCGAACACACCCAGCCGGTTCGAGCCGACCCCCGGCCTCGCCGGCGAGCCCGGCCTGTTCGAGGTGGCGGACGAACGCGAGATCGCCGCCCCGCCGGCCAGCCAGGCCGCGGCGCGCACGCCGCCCTCCGGCATGGCCCCCGCCCCGATTGCGCCCCCGCCGGCCATGCCGCTTGAGACACCAGCGATGGGCCGGGGCCAAGCGCCTTCGGTTGCGCCACCGCCGCCACCATTGGTCGAGACGGGCAGGGGACCGGACCCGCTGGAAGCGCCGCCGGCGGTTCGGACCCGCACCCTTCCGGCCCCGCCCGCCGAGGGCTCAACGCCCGCGCCGCGCACGGCCCCCCTGCCGTCGCTGGAAGCCGACACTCCCGGACACGCCCCGCCGAACCCGCCGGCCGCGTCGCATTCGGTCGAGCATCACCACCACCCTGTCGAGCGGGTGGTCGAGCGAACCGTCCTGCCGTCACCGCCGCCGGCCGGAGCGCCGCCAGCGTCCTCGCCATTGCCCCGCGGCACAGAGTCGTCCCGGCCCACCGCCAACCGCTCGGAGCCGACCTCGCCGCCGCTGCCGCCAGAGCCGCGCCCACTCCAGGCCCGCACTGCCGCGCCCGCCCCGCCTTCCGCGCCGGCCTCGGCACGCGCACCCCGTCAGCCTGCCAGTGAGGTGCCACCGCCACCTGCGCCGGTGGTGGTGCGCATCGACCGGCTGGAGGTGCGGGTGACACCGCCCCGCAGTGCCACTCCTGCGCCCGCGGCATCCCGCCGGCCGGAGGCCGCGCCGGACCTCGACCGTTATCTGGCCCAGACGGAGGGGCGGCGCCCATGAGCGACGGATACGCCATCGCCGCGGTGACCGCCGTCCTGCGGCGCACCATCCTGGAGGCGCTGTCGGCGGCCCAGGTCTCGGACGTCACCGGCACCGTGCCGGTCACCGCCCTGCCGCCGGACCGGGTCATTCCGCCCGCCGGCGCCGAGCCGACCCAGCTCAACATTTTCCTGCACCAGGTCACCCGCAACGCCGCCTTCCGCAACTGGGACCTGCCGAGCCGCAACGCCGCCGGCGACCTGATCTCCGGCCCGCCGCTGGCCGTCGACCTGCACTATCTGATCACCGCCTACGGCGCCGAGCCCTTCTGGTCGGAAATGCTGCTGGGCCATGCCGCTCTCGCCCTGCACGAGAACGCGACCCTGACCCGACCGGCCATCGCCCGCGCCCTGTCGCCGAACCCGCCGGACCCGCTGGTGCCGGCTGTCCTGCGCAGCGCCGGCATCGAGGCGCAAATCGAACTCATCAAGCTGGTGCCCGAAGCCATCGACAGCGAGGACATGTCGCGGCTCTGGTCGGCGATCCAGGGCCAGTATCGCGCGACCATGGCCTACCGCGCCTCTGTCGTGCTGATCGAGCCCCGGGCCGCCGGCGCCGCGCCGCCGCCGGTGCGCTCGCCGGGCGGTCGCGCGCTGCCGCTCGCCAATGTCACGCTGGAGAGCGTCGCCGCGCTCACCGGCGCCCGCGACCCGATCACCCGCGCCAGCACCATCGTCCTCTCCGGCCAGGGCTTCACGCCCGGCGAGATGACCGTGGAACTGGGCGAGACCGTGGCGACGCCGGCCGTCGGCGATGTCGGCAGCACGACCATTCAACTCGACCTGTCCGCCCTGACACCGCGCGCCGGCCTGCTGCCGCTGCGCGCACTCCGCACCCGATCGCTCGGCCCCGCGCCGACGACGCCGGCGGTCGAGGTGTCGAACACGCTGCCGCTGACACTGCGCCCGGCGATCACCGCCAGCAATGTCGTCATCGACAGCACCGACACCGTGGATGGCCAGCCGGTTGCGAGCGGCACCGTCACCCTGACGCTCGACCCGCCGGTGGGCCGCGATCAGCACGCGGCGATGCTGCTGAACACCGCCGGCGGCGGGCCGATGCACCGGCTGCCGGCGCCGCCGAACAACGGCGCGGCCACCAATGTCGCCACGGTCACGCAGATCGCCTTCGCCTTCCGCCGGCTGCGCCGCGGCCCCTATCTGGTCCGCGCCTCGGTCGATGGGGCGGAGAGCGTGCTGACCGTCGACGGCAACGGCGTCTATGACGGGCCGGAGGTGACGCTCTGATGCCGCTCGCCATGCCCGACACCGGCGCCAACGCCGCCCCCGGCGCGGAACTCACCCGCATCGCCCATGCGCTGGCCGCTGCCGCCGCACCGGCGGGGGAGGAGGCGCCGCCGCTGCCGCCGCGCTCCGCCGGCCCTGTGGCCGCGCTGGGCGCGCGCCTGGGCCTGACCTTGTTCGAGACCGACGTGCTGGCCTTCGCCATCGGCGTCGAGGTCAATGCGGAGATCGCGGCGCTGGCCGGCCAGGCGGCGGGCGACCCGCGCGCGAGTTTTGCCAGTTTCGGCGTGGCGCTCGCCGCCTTCGAGGATGCGGACTGGGCCGCCACCGCGCCGCATCGGCCGCTGCGCCGGCTGCGCCTGGTTTCGCTAACGGCACCGGACCGCCTGATCGCCTCGGAATTGCGGGTGGACGAGCGGGTGTTGCACGCCCTGTTCGGCGCCGACGGGCTCGACGCGCGCCTGACGCCCTATCTGCGCCCGCTCGTGGGCCTGCCGCGCCCGGCCGCGCGCCTGGGAGAGCACGCCCGCCGCGTCACGGCCCATCTGGGCGAGCGGCGGGTGCCGGGCGTTGTCCTGACCGGCCGGCATGCCGCCGACCTCCGCCTGGTGACGGCCGCGGCCGCCGGGGAGCGGCCGGTCTGGTGCCTTGCGCCCGCCGACCTGCCCGCTGCCGCTACCGAACGGGAAACCTTCGCCCGCCTCTGGGAACGCGAGGCCCGGCTGACCGGCGCCCTGCTGCTGGTGGAAGCCGAAGGCGAGGACCAACGGCTCACCCATCTGCTGGCGGACCAGCCCGGCCCCATCGTCCTCGCCGGCCAGGAGCCGCCGGCGGTCGACCCCGCCTGGCCGGTCCTCGCCATCCCCGCCCCCGACCGCAGCGAGCAGGCGGACCTCTGGCGCCGGGCGCTGGGCGGGCAGGCGCGGCGGATGAACGGGGCCATCGACACGCTCACCCAGACCTTCGACCTGGGCGAGGCCCAGATCGGCACGCTCGCCGCCAAGCTCGGCCAGGGCAGCCGTCGGCTGGAGCAGGAGTTGTGGGAGGCCTGCCGCGGCAGCGCCCGTCCGCGCCTCGGCCAGCTGGCGCAGCGCATCGAGGCGGTGGCGGGCTGGGACGACCTCGTCCTGCCGGCCGACGCTTTGGCGACACTGCGCACGCTCACGGCCCAGGTGCGGCACCGGCATCGGGTCTATGGCGACTGGGGCTTCGGCGGCAAGTCCAACCGCGGCCTCGGCATCTCCGCCCTGTTCGCGGGCCCGAGCGGCACCGGCAAGACCATGGCGGCGGAGGTGATCGCCCGTGCGCTCGACCTCGACCTCTACCGCATCGACCTCTCGGCCGTGGTCAGCAAGTATATCGGCGAGACCGAAAAGAACCTGCGCGCCCTGTTCGACGCCGCCGAGGGCTCCGGTGCCATCCTGCTGTTCGACGAGGCCGACGCCCTGTTCGGCAAGCGCTCGGAGGTGAGCGACGCGCACGACCGCTATGCCAATATCGAGGTCAGCTATCTGTTGCAGCGGATGGAGGCCTATGCCGGCCTCGCCATCCTGACCACGAACATGCGCAGTGCCCTCGACGAGGCGTTCGTGCGGCGCATCCGCTTCGCCGTGACCTTCCCGTTCCCGAACTATGCCGCCCGCCTGCGGGTCTGGCAGGGCGTGTTCCCGGCGGCGGCCGAGCACTCCGACCTCGCCTGGGAGAAGCTGGCGCGGCTGGAACTGACGCCCGGGCATATCCGCAACGTGGCCGTCAACGCCGCCTTCCTCGCCGCCGAGGCGGGCGAGCCCATCGGCATGCCGCACCTGTTGCAAAGCGCGCTGATCGAGTGCGCCAACCTGGAGAAATCGCTGTCGCCGACCGAGATCGCCGGGTGGGTGCCATGAGCGACAAGCCCGCCCTTCCGCCCGCCCCGGCGCCCATCTCCGTCGAGATCGGCACGCTGGCACTGACTGGCGTCAGCCGCGGCTATGGCGAGCGCGCCGCCGCCAGTTTCGAGGCCGCCCTGCCGCAGGCGCTGGCCGGCCTCTCGGCGGCGGATCTGCACCCGGACGCCGGTTCGCGTCCGCTCACGCTTGCGGCCTCGCCGCGCCTGCCGCCGGAGGAGTTCGGCCGGCGTCTGGCCCGGCAGGTGGCGGAAGGGTTGCGGCGATGACCAGGCTCGCCACCGCCCCGGCCCCGGAGCCGGCTGCCGACCAGCGGGGAGGGGACCACCGTCTCCGCCTTGACGGCAGCGTGCCGGCGGTGCAGGCCGCGGCGGCGGAGGCGTTGGTGCGCGGTTTCGCCGATGCGCTCGGCTTGAAGCTGGACGGGCTGACCGTCGCCATCGACCGACCCGCCGGCCGGGCGGTGCAGGCCCATGGCGCGCGCGGGCGGGCGCTCGGCAATCTGGTGGAACTCGACCCCGCCGGCTTCGACCCGACCGGCGCCAGCGGCCGGGCGCTGCTGGCGCATGAACTCACCCACGCGGCCCAGGCGCGGCTCGCCCGCGGTGTCGGCCGGCCGTCGCTGCCGCGGGCGGAGCGGGAGGCCGCGGCCAATGCCAATGCGGCGGCTCTCGGCCGGCCGCTAAGCCTGCCGATCCATCGCTGGACCGGCCCGGCGCTCGACGCCGGCGCGGCCGTGGCGGCGCGCAAGGCGACCTCGACCCTCGAAAGCCTGGTGGTGCGGAACTATGGCCGCGAGCGCGACGCGATCGAGGCCATTCTCGACGACCTGATCGTCACCGACGGCAAGGTCGAGCGCGTGCTGCGCATTCTGGAACCCCTGGCGTTCGAGACCGCGGCCGCCCTGGTCGGCTCGCTGGAGGACAAGGCCCGGCTGCGTCTGGTGCGCGAGGTCGACACCGACCACTATGCCCGCTTCCGCCGCGAGGTCATCGCGGCGCTCGCCGGCCTGACCGACGCCGACATCGGCGAACTCGACGCGGCCGTGCTGGAGGATTTGCCGTTCGAGGGGCTGGAGCCGGTCGAACTGATCACCGTGCAGCGCGTCTACCGCCGCCTGCCGCGGAAGGCGCAACTGGAACTGGCGGACGGCGAGCGCAAGGCCGATTTCCGCAAGCTCCGCCACACCGCCCCCGGCGAATACGACGCCGACAAGGCCAAAAGCGAGCGGGCGCTGGCCGAGGAAGACCGCTCGCCCGCGGTGGTGCTGGGCGACGCGGATGTGCGCGGGCGGGTCTATGACCTGTCGCTGGAGCTTCAGGCGCTGCTGGAGGACCCGGACGCCGAGCGGGCCAAGGCCGCGCTCCGCCGCATTGCCGGCCTGGGCGTGCGCATGGAGGCCGACCCCCGCGCCGCGCCCGAGGCGGACACCGCCGCATCCGCCACACCGGAAGGCGAGCAGGCCAAGGCCGACCCCGCGGCGACGCCGGAGGACGCCCGGACACCGCCGGCGCCGCCCGAGGCCGCGGCCAGGCCCAAGGACGGCCCGCCGGCCCTGTCCGCCGCCGCGCTCCGCATCATCGCCGCCGATCTGGACGAGGCCGGCGCCATCCAGCGCCTGATCGACGAACTGCCGGAAGAGGCCCGGCGCCAGCCCGAGTATCTGGAACCGTTCCGCCTGCTGGTCAGCGCCCGCGAGGCCTATCGCAATCTCGCCCTGGTGGAAGACCTGCTCGACCCCGGCTGGTGGATTTTCGGCCGCGTCGACGAACAGGAAGCGACGCTCGCCTATGACATCGTCATGGCCATGCCGCTCGGCGAGCGCGAGCGGTTCCGGCAGTTGGACGACGGCAAGGCGTTGCGGCGCATGCTGGACGCGCTGCCGCGGGCGTTGATCGAGTCCCCCGATTTCGTCCTGCCGGAGGTGGCGCGCACCGCCGACGGCAAGCTGATCGCCGCCGATGCGCTTTACGCCCCCGGCGGCCTCAGCGGCAGCGAGGCGGAGTTGGTGGGCGAGACCCTGACCCTGTTCCGCGAGGCCGCGGCGGCGGAGGAGGCCGACCCCGAACCGCGCTGGAACCGCCTGCTGGCCATCGCCGCCGGCGACCCGGACGTGATGGGCGACAAGCCGGCGCGGCCGGACGCGGTGCTGGCGACCATGGTGCGCCGGCTCGATGCGGAAGGGCTGCTGGCGCCGGTCCTGGCCGCCCTGCCGCCGGACGTGCTGGCCGCCCGCGACACCTGGAGTCGCACCGCCGCCATTCTCAACGCCCGCGACCCGGTGCTGGCGCGCGAGCACATTCTGCGGCTGCTGAACGAGTCCACCTTCCTCTGGCTCTTCACCACCGACGCGGTCGAGCCGGGGGAGGCGCTGCTGGCCTTCCAACTGGTGCGCGCCCTGCCGCCGGCCGACCGCGAGGCACTGGAAGCCGCCCATGGCGGCGAGCCCTGGGGCCGCATGCTCGCCGGCCTCTCCAACCAGACCCTGGGCGAGGCGAGCTTCACCTGGTTTCAGGGCGAGCTGGACCGGTTCGGCACCAACTCCATCCGCGACCGCATCAATGACGACCGGCTGTGGGCGCGGGCCGAGACGGACCCGAAGGCCCTGGACCAGTTGATCGTGCTGATCGAGATCGCACGGGCGGCGGGCGAGTTCGCCTATGTGTTCGACTATTCGAAACTGCTCTACGAGGCGGGTCGCCCGGCGCCGCAGGCCCTGACCAAGCGCTTCGCCCTCTACGATCCGGGGCGCGGCCGCACGGCGCCGGAGCCGATCCGCACCAGCCTGGAATCCGGCGAGAGCAGCTTCTGGCGGCTGTTGCTCGGCACCGGCTGGCGCGAGATCGAGACCAAGTCCGTTACCACGCCCGGGCCGGACATTCTGGGCTCGCCCTATCAGGACCAGTCGGTGTCGCAGGTGCGCGTCACCGTCGACCTGGAGCAGTTGGAAGACGCACTGGGCGGCCGGCTCACGCCCGGCGTGGCGGTGGCGAAGTCCGGCGGCGAGCGGACGGCGGTCTCGAAAAAGACGCGGCGCTATCTGCTGGAGAACGAGTCCAACATCGTCGACGTGTTGTTGAACCTGGAGACGAACCATCTGACGCTCCGGGCGCCGAAGCTGCGCTTCGCCTCGCTCAGCTTCGTCACCGGCGGCTCGATCCTGCGCACCGGCCCGGTGAATGTGGACGGTCTGGTCCTCGACATCGACTTCCAGAAGGGCGACCTGATCGACCTCACCAACGCCATCGCCCGACTGGGCGAGTTGCGCGTGGAGACGCCGGTCTATTCCGACGCCGGCACTATCGCCGCCGCCCGCCGCGCGGTGCTGAAAACCCTGTTCATCGCCGCCGGCGACTTCTCCGGCGACGAGTTGCGCGAACCCATGGTCGGCAGCTTTTTCGGCTTGGTGGTGCGCATGGCCTGGCGGCAGTTCGTCTCGAAAAAGTCCTATATCGGCAACCCGCTGGAGCGCTCGGCCCTGTTCGACCGGCTCGAACTGCGCTTCGACTCGCTGGTCGTCGACGAGTTCCAGACCTCCGGCGGCCAGCGCGTCGGCCAGGTGTCGGTGGAGGGCGTGCGCGTCGCCGCCGCCACCAACCGTGCCGCCTATCAGCGCCTGCTGATCGCCTCGCTGAACGAGCGCATGGCCAAGGCGACCGACCCGAACGACAAGGCACAACTGGCGCAGCGGCTGGAGACGGCGGAGGCCGAACTGCAACGCCTGGAAGGGCTGGAGCAGGAATACCGCAATCTGGTGCGCAAGATGAACCGCCAGGGCGGCCGCCTCGACAAGGACGAAAGCCAGCGCCTCACCGACCTGCAGGAGAAGGAAGGCATCGCCGTCGCCAGCCATATGGGCGCGGTGGTCGACATCGGCCGCGTGGCGGTCTCCGGCGTCGAGGGTTCGGTGCAGGTGCAGGACTTCGCCGTGACCGACCTGCACGGCGAGGGCGAGTTCCGGGGTCTTGCCGGCTTCTCCGCCGAGCAGCTGACCAGCGAGGAATCGATCCGCCGCTTCGTCGAATTCGGCCCGCAGGCGATGCAGACCCAGCCGGAGAACAAGGACAAGCCCGAGAACACGTTCGCGCTGTCTCTGGGCATGGTCAATGTCAACGGCCTGGTGGTGGAGGCGGACATCCCGTCCGCCTGGTCGCTGTTGCGGCAGGCGCTGGAACTGCCGGCCATCCCCGAATTCGCCGCCGAACGCTCGCGGCTGCTCGTTCTTGCCGGCCGGGTGCTGGTCTACGAGGGGCTGCGGCGCATGGAGGAGCCGGAGGATCCCGCGCAGCGGCTGGCCCATCGCCGCCGCATTCTCGACCAGCGCCGGGAACTGGCGCGGCTGTTCGGCGGCGAAGTGGAGCACATGCATTTCACCGGCGTTTCCGCCGGCGCTTTCCCCGGCCTCTCCACGCCGGAGGAGCGGCGCGGGCGGGAGGACGAGGAGCGGCTGCGCGACGATGCCGGCTTCCGCATCGGCGGCGCGACGCTCTCCGGCGTGCGCTATGGCGGCTATGCGGCGGACACGATCACCGGCACCGACCTGCGCGGCGCGGTGCAGTTGCGCCAGCCGGGCGTGGATGCGCTGGGCGACCCGAACCACCAGGTCGAGGTGGCGCTGCTGGGCGGCAAGGAGGTGGTGATCGAAAACCTCCGCCAGGGCGAGAGCCCGAACCGCGCCGACAAGATCGTCATTACCAATTTCGATGGCACGGTTCGCCTGACCGACCACGGCCTCGCGGTCGAGCATTTCGGCATCGAGAATTTTGCGGTGGAGGGCGCGCAGTATCGCACCGCCACCTCCTATCTCTGGTCGCACGGCACCACGAACTTCCGCGGCATCACCGTCGACCTGACCATCCCGTTCGAGGCCGCGGAAAGCCGCAATGCGGAGGGCGAGACCGACGACGACCCGCCGGCCTGGTCGCGCCTGAACACCGGTGTGGTGCGCATCCAGCGGTTGCACGTGGACGCGATAGAGGCCGGCAATCTCGGCTATCGCGGTTATGACGACCGCGGCGCCATGGCCAAGGAAGTGGAGGTGGTCAGCGGCTCGCTCCGGGATGTGAACGTCACCGATTTCTCGCTGACCATGCCGAAGGACGGCGATATCACCTATTCCGGCGGCATCACGGTCCAGACCCTGGACGGCGTCAAGTTCAAGACCCGCATGGGCGAGGATTTCGAGGCCACCGGCCTGCTGGGCGAAGGGCGCAAAAAGCGGGCCGACGACCAGCCGGCGATCCGAATCGGCCTGGCCCGGTCCGGCAATATCGAAGCCGAGATCGACAAGGTGCTGCTGACCGACGGCGTGTTCGACAAGCGCACCGAGTCCGGCAGCGGCCGGGTGCTGGTGCGCCGGGCCAACATCTCGGCCCTCGTCGGCCTGGAGGGCGACACGATCAAGGTGCGCTCGCTTACCATTCCGCTTTTGGACATGCCGCGCATCGACTGGCGCTCGAACGACGGCAGCACGCTCACCGTCACCGGCGCCAAGGCGCACGATTTCCGCCTGCGCCTCGACTACACCACCGAAAGCGAGACCAAGAGCACGGTGGTGCTGCACGAACTCTATGTGGGCGCGCTCCGGGCCAGGGAGATCATCTACGACGCGCGGCCGGGCGTGTATGTGACCCTGATCCCCGATGCGGCACCGAAGGGTGGGTATATGCCGCTGATCCAGGGCCTGTTGCTCCAGGACCTGACCGTGACCATGGGCGCCAAGAGCATCGGGCTTTCCGGCGGGCACGGCCGGATCGACCAGACCAGCGTCATCGCCACCTTCGCCGCCAATTTCGAAACCGGCTCCGACCCTTCCAAATACGAGGCGTTCGCCACGGCGGTCGCCCGCCTGTCGGCCAAGGGCTTCACGTTCGAGGATTTCGGCTATGGCGACGAGGGGCTGACGCTGGCGGGCGGGGTCGAAAACCTGTCGCTCGGCGGCAATGGCGATTTCGCTCCAGCCGATCCGACCGCAGCGCCCTATGGCGCGGTGAGCGCCAGCGGCGACGTGGCCGCCCTGGATGGGCGGATCGGCCATTTCCGGATCGGCAACGGCCTGATCTCCATCGGTTCGGAGGACCAGGACGGGCTGGTCTTCCCGGAAATCCTGTTGACCGGCCTGTCGTTCGATGCCGGCGACAAGGCCCTGATCCCGGTCGCCTCGCAGGACGCCGAAAAGGTGTGGGAGGCGAACCCCTCGGCGGCGGTGACCGAGTCCGGCGTGACGGCCAAGAACCTGAACCTCAAAATGGACATCCACCTGCGCAAGGATACCGAGCCGGCGGAAGCCAAGGTCGGCAAGGCGGGCAAAAGCGAGCTGGGCGCGGTCGAGCGCATCGACATTCACCAACTGCATTTCGACTCCATCGCGCTTCAGGGCTACCGGCTCTATCTGCGCCAGAAGGGCGTCTATATCGACATCCCGACCGGCATCGAATCCAGCATCGGCCCGATCGACCTGCACGGCCCGCTGCCGGACAAGCCCTTCCGCATCGAATTCAACGAGGCCGGGACCAAGGCCCTGGGTGGGGTCCTCACCGGGCCGCTGATCGCCCGGCAGATCGGCGTACAGATGGAGCAGAGCTTGCGTGCCCGGCTGGATTTTCAGGCGGCCTCGGTCTCGGTCGGCTTCCTGGAAGCCGCGGACCCGACCAGCGGCAAGGGCGGGCCGATCAAGATCGACCTGAACGACTGGAGCGCCACCAACATCCTGGCCTATCTGGGCGAGGGCACGGGCAGAAGCCTGCGCGCCGGCCGCCTCTCCGGCGCGGCGGGCGAGGGCGTCGGCGGCAAGCAACTGACCATCGACGTCGACGAGGGCGGCAACATGGCGGTCAAGCTGCGCGGCCTCTGGGCGCGAGGCTTCACCCTGAAGGACAAGGCGCTGGGCCTGACCCTGAAGCTGGACCGCGCCACCATGCCGGACGACAAGCTGCTGTCCTATGTGAGCGGCAAGGACTCGCCGAAGGGCAGCAGTTACTCCCGGTCCACGATCCACGTCGACAAGCTCGACGTCGACAACGCGGACCTGACCATCGACAGCCTGACCGGCATGCTCAAAACCCTGGGCGTGGCCGATATCTACACCACGCTGCACGCCCGGCCCGACGCTTCGGGTGGCGGAACGGCGGAAGGCGAGGCCGACACCGAAGCCACCTTCATCTCCGGTGACGCCCTCGACTGGGTGACGCAGCACGAGGCGTTGTTCCGCAGCCTGGAAGGCTCGCTCGACCTGTCGCTGGAGGCATTCGGCGGCGAAGGCGGCTTGATTCATCCGTCGATTGCGCTGGATATCGAGCACGGGCGTCTCGACCTCGATGCGTTCGAAGATGCGATCACCACCTCCGGCGACACCCTGCTCGACTATTCGATCCTGGGCGCGGCCAACCTGACCTTCGACCCGAACACCAAGCAGCCGACGCTGGTGTTCGGCTTTGGCGGACATATGGCGGTGCCATCGGGCGGGCCATTGCCCGACCCGAACGGTCCGGTCTATGCGGATTTCCACTACACGCTGGTGCAATGGCCCCTGCGTGGCGACGAATACAAGATTGCCAAGCGCTCGAAGACGAACCCGCACCCGAAGATCGGCATCGACACGTTGCTGCGCGCCGAGGACCCCGACTTTGGCAAGCCCAAGGACGAGGACGAGGAGGACGATCTCTACAATCAGAGCATAGCCGAAAAGCTCTCCGACCTGCGGATTACAGATTTCAAGCTGAAGCTCAGCACCCAGCACAAGGACCCGCTGACCCTGCTGCTGGGCGAATATGGCTCGCTGGATCTGGCCCCGAACGCCCTCCAGAACCTGGAAATCTCGGGCTACCTGCAGAAGGCCAATTACCGCAAGGGGATGGAGGACAACCCTACCCTGAACTGGTTGGAACTGAAAAAAACGAACCGGCCGGGCGAGGTGACGATGAGCCTGGACTCGTTGGCGGTGGCCGGCATGGACCTGAAGCTGCCGGCCTTTGCCGGCTATAGCGGCGGTAGCGCCAAAGGCCGTGTCACCATCGGCGACGCCGACAAGCGGACCAAGCTGAACCTCGGCTTTTCCGGCCTGGTGCCGAAGAAGCTCGATGGCCGGATCGGGCCGATCCATCTCGAAGACATCGAGATCAATCTCGACAAGTACAATTTTTACGGCCCGGAAGAACCGACACCGGAGTTCGAGTTCGACGCGCCCGACGTGTTCACGAAGGAGGAAAAGGCGAAATGACCGTCGCCCCTCCCACCTCGCCCCGCCGGATGGATCGCATCCCGCCGCCGCAGCCGGATCTGCCGGATGCCCTGGCCCTGGAGAGCGACGCCGATGCCCGTGCCGACCGGGCGCTGTCCGACCGTGGCCTGGGGACTCCGGGGCTGGAGACAGCGTCGCCGCGTACCGCCGGAGGTTCGGCCAAGGGGGCCGAAGCCGGGTTCCGCGGCCTTGGCGCCGGGCGGGCGCTGCCGCCGCAGCTGGCCGGGCGGCTGTCGCGGGCGCTGGGGGTCGATCTCTCGCCGCTGCGGCTACACACCGGCGCTGCCGCGGCCGCGCGCGCCGAGGCGATGGGCGCGCGGGCAGCGACCGCCGGGACGGACATCGTGCTGGGCGCCGACGCCCAGGATCTCTCCCGCCCGGACGCGGTGCAGACCGTCGCGCACGAGGCGGCCCATATCGCCCAGCGTGCGAGCCGGACGGAATTGCCGTCGGTGCTGCGCCAGGACAAGGACACGCCCGGCACCGGTATCGGCCGGGCGCCGCCCAGGGCCGACTACAGCCGCGGCACCGGCCTGGCGGCGGAGGACCGGGCCGTCACCTTCGCCTTCGACAGCGCCGACCTTTCGCCCACGGCCCAGGCGGACCTGCGGGCGCTGGCGGCGACCTGGACCGGGCCGGTCGAGATCGACCTTTACGGCTATGCCAGCGCCGAGGGGCCGGGCGTCTACAACCTCAACCTCTCCGCCCATCGGGCGGTGGCGGTGCGCCGCCTGTTGCAGCCGCTGCTGCCGGAAGGCTCGGTCGTTCGCCTGCACGCCCATGGCGAGATCACGGATTTCGACCCGGCAGAGGGCAATCGCCGCGTCGGCATCGACGTGACCGAGAAGGCGGCCAGCACCGCGACGCCGGCCCAGGTGCCGGGCCTGCCGGCGCCCGCGCCGCCGCGGCCCGCCGCGAGCGGTCAGGAGCGCGCGCTGCCGGCTCCGCGGACACGCCGCCCCCGCCCACCGTCGACCCGGTCGAGCGGGAGGTGCCGAGCCCCGACGCGGAAGGACCGGCCGCGCCGCTGTCGCTCTATCCGCGCCGCTTCCGCATCCCCCTCAGCCGGCCGCTGACCCTCAGCCCGCAACTGGCCGGCAACTTCTTCCGGTTCCCGCCGCTGGGCAGCGATCCGGCGGCGCGCATCGACTATCTGCCGCTCGCGCGGTCGGCCGCCGCCCACGGCGTCAGCCTGATCGACCTGACCGCCCGCGGCGAGCTGGAAGGCGCCTATGCCCTGCACCGCCGCCTCTATCCTTGGATCCCGGAAAGCGCGGACGAAGTCGACAACTGGCTGCTGAGCAAGCTCGTCGGCGCGATGACCGCCCAGGCGGCGACTGAGCGGGCGCTCGACGCCTATCTGGACCGCGAATATCCGGGGCCGCTGCAACGGCTGGAACGGCTCGACCAACTCGACCGCGTCATGCGCGGCGAGGACGAGCCGTTCGTTATCCCCCCCATCACCGTCCTGGAGTTCGAGTTCGATCTCGGCCTGGGTGTGTTCCGCAGGAAGTGAGGCGCGCATGGCAAGCTCCCCCCTCAATCCGAAACTGCTGAAGGGCGGCCTGTTCCGGGTCGACCGCGACAGCGGCGCGGTCAGCAATATCGTGCCCTTCCAGTACAACCCGGAATCGGTCAGCCGCTCGCTGACGCCGCGGGGCACGGCCGGCGAGGGGCAGCGGGCCGATGCGCTCCGCCTGATCGGGCCGCCGGTGGAGACCATCAATATCGAGATCATTCTCGAAGCCAGCCGGGCGCTGGAGACGGCCGAGCCGGACGACACCGTCGCCACCGAGGGGCTGGCGCCGCAACTCGCCCTGCTGGAGATGATGATCTATCCCAGCGTGGATGCGGTGCAACGCACGGCCGATCTGGCCGCCCAGGGCCTGATCGAGGTGCTGCCGGAGCCGGAGCCGCTGACCCTGCTGGCCTGGAGCCGCAACCGCATCACGCCGGTCAAGATCACCGAGTTTTCGGTGACCGAGGAGGCATTCGACACCAACCTCAACCCGATCCGCCTGACCATCTCGCTCGGCCTGCGTGTCATGAGCATCGACGACCTGGGCGCTTCCAGCCGGGGCGGCGGCATCTTCATGAGCTATTTCCGCCGCAAGAGCGAACTCGCGGGCCTGGCGGGCTCGGGCGATCTCGCCGCCTTCGGCATCAGCCAGGGAGACCTCGGATGACCGTCCCGACACCCGGCCAGGGCTTCTTCCTGCCGGTGCAGGAGCAGCGGCGCTTCCCCCAGACCAGCCGCTATCATACCACCGGCACCGCAATCCACACCGCGGCCGACGGGACGCCCGTGCCCTATCTGCTGCGCCGCTTCCCGCCGCAGCCGGCGCGGCTCGCGACCATCGGCAGCTACACCGCCGCCGCCCCCGACCGGCGCGACCTGGCGGCGTCGACCGCGCTGGGTCGGGCGGAGTTGTGGTGGCGTCTTGCCGACGGCGCCGGTGCGTTCGACCCGGACACCGTGGTCGACCAGCCCGGCGCGCCCGTTCGTCTGACCCTTGACGAAAGCGAAGGGGGCTAGGCGGCCATGGGCGGCGTGCAGCTATCGGTCAAGACGGGAATGTTCACCTTCGCCCCGGTGCCGGAGGCGGTGGTGGATGCCATCCGCGACGTGCGGGTGACGCAGAAGGCGGGTCAGCGCTCCGGCTTTCAGATGACGCTGGCGATGGAAAAGGGCGGCGCGATCGAGCGCGAATTGCTGCCCTCCGGCTTTTTCGCGCCCGGCACGCGCATGGTGCTCTCGCTCATCACCAACGGCGTGCGCGAGGTGCTGATGGACGGCCATATCGCCCGCTACGACGTCAGCCAGTCGAACGAGCCGGGCCAGGCGACGCTGGCGCTCACCGGCACCGACGCGACCCAGTTGCTGGACCAGATCGACCTGACCGGCGTGCCGCTGCCCGGCATGCCGCCCGTCGCCCAGGTCGCCATGATGCTGGCGCCGCTGGCGCCGCTGGGCGTGGTCCCGACCGTGGTGCCGACGCCGCTGGTCGCGGTCGAAAACCCCTTGAAGGAATGGAAGAGCGTCAAGGGCACGTTCTACAACCACATCCAGTGGCTGGCGAGCCAGGTCGGCTATCAGTTCTCGCTGGAGCCGGGCGTGACCGAGGGCCAGCAATTCGCCTATTTCGGCCCCGATATCGGCACCCTGATCGCCCTGGGCCGCAGCGCAGCGGGCGACCTGCTGCCGCCGCTGACCGTCAACATGGACGCCGCCAGCAATATCGAGAGCCTGTCGGTCAGCTTCGACGGCCTGTCCAAGCCGCTGGTCTATGGCTTCTACCAGCCGAAGGAGGCGCCGAGCCCGGTGATCCCGATCCCGTTCCCGGACGCGGTGTTCAACCCGCCGCTCGGCCCCGGCTTCATCCCCTATGCCAAGAACCTGGCCATGAACCAGCCGAGCAGCGGCGGCGGCAATGACAACACCGAGGACGGCATGACCACCAGCGACCTGGCCGCGCTGATCATGCGCGGCATGGGCCGGGCGGCGCGGGCGGCGAACGTGATCACCGCCAGCGGCTCGCTGGATGTCGCCCGCTACGGCCAGATCCTGCGCCCGCGCCGATTGGTGAGCGTGCGGGGCGCCGGGCCGCATTCCGACGGCACCTATTACGTCCAGTCGGTCTCGACCACGATCCAGCGCGGCTCGTTCAAGCAAAGCTTTTCCCTCTCGCGCAACGCGCACGGTTCCTTCAGCGAAAAGGTGGCGGTATGACCGAAATCCGACGCTATTACGGCAAATACCGGGGCATTGTCGTCTCGAACGAGGACCCGCTGCGGGAAGGTCGCCTGCTGGTGCAGGTCGGCGATCCGGGCGGCGTCATCCCCACCAGCTGGGCCACCCCGTGCTTCCCGGCGACCGGCATCCAGATGGGTGTCTACATGCTGCCGCAGATCGGCGCCGGCGTCTGGGTCGAGTTCGAGCAGGGCGACGCGGACCGGCCGATCTGGTCCGGCTGCTGGTACCACAATGGCGGCGAGATTCCGGCCCTGGCGCAGATTCCGCCGCCGCCCGGCCTGTCGAACTTCGTGATCCAGACTGCCGGCCAGCAGACGCTGATGCTGAGCGACACGCCCGGCCCGACCGGCGGCATCCTGCTGAAGACCACCACCGGGGCGCTGATCTCCATCAACGATGTCGGCATCACGATCTCGAACGGGAAGGGGGCGATGATCACCCTGACCGGCCCGGCCGTGACCATCAACCAGGGCGCCCTGACGGTGACCTGAAGCGCGCGCGGAGGAAACAGACATGCCCGGACCCGTTCTCACCATCGCCGCCGCCGCCACTTGTCCCCATGGCGGCAAGGTCACCATCGCGCCCGGTGCCGCGCGCGTCTCGATCCTGGGGCAGCCGGTGGCGACCATGGCGGACCAGTACCTGATCGCCGGCTGCCCGTTCCAGATCCCGGTCGGCGCCGGCACCAAGCCGCAGCCCTGCGTCAAGATCCAGTACACCGTGCCGGCGACGCGGGTGCAGGTGATGGGCATGCCGGTGGTGCTGTCCACCAGCGTCGGCCTCTGCCAGTCGGTCGAGCAGATCCCGCAGGGCGCGCCCATCGTCTCCGCCGTGCAACCCCGGGTGATCGCGACATGACCCATATCGCCTTTCCCTTCCGCCCCGGCCCGCTCGGCCGCACCGAAACCGCGAGCGACCCCGTCTATATCCGCAGCCTGATCGAGCAGGTGCTGTTCACCCAGCCGGGCGAGCGGGTGATGCGGCCGGGCTTCGGCGGCGGCGCGACGGCGCTGGTGTTCCAGCCGAACGGCCCGGACCTGGCGAGCGCCGCCGAAATCGGCATCCACGCCTCGCTGAACCAGGCCCTCGGCGACCTGCTGGAGGTCACGGGCGTCCAGGTCGAGAACGACGAGGCGGCGCTCCGCATTGCGGTGCGCTTCGCCATCCGCGGCCAGAGCCAAGCCCAGGTGGCCACGTTCGAAAGGAAGCGGGGATGAGCACGCCCTATCTCTGCGACGACGACGACCGCCGCCGCGCGGTGCGGGCGGCCGGCACGATCAACGGCATCGACTTCCTGGAGGTCGCCGACGCCAGCCAGACGGTGCTGGACGTCACCTTCCTCCACCCCCTGCCGGGAGAGGCGGGGGCGGTGCCGGCCGCGAGCCCAGCGCTCACCGCCGACAATGTCCGCCTATCCGGCGGCGTGCGCATCACGCCGGTGCGGGTGCTGGCGGTCGCGCGGCCGCAGCCGAACGTGCTGCGGGTGACGGTGGACCAGCCGGGCGATTTCTCGCCCTACACCCTGTCGCTGGTGGCCGGCGCCGATGTCAGCGTGCCGCCGCCGGGCTTCGACCCGACGCTGTCGGCGGTGGCGTTCTCGTTCAAGGCGGCATGTCCGACCGACCTGCCGTGCGCGCCCCTGCCGGGCGGTCAGCCGCTGCCGGGCGAGGGGCCGGCCATCGACTATCTGGCCAAGGACTATGACAGCTTCCGCAGCCTGATGCTGGCCCGCCTGCGCCAGTTGATGCCGGACTGGCGCGACGCCAGCATCGCCGACCCGTTCATCGGCGCGGTCGAGACGCTGGCCTATGCCGCCGACCGCCTCAGCTACATGCAGGACGCCGCGGCGGGCGAGGCCTATCTGGCGACGGCGCGCAGCCGCATCTCCGTCCGCCGCCATGCCCGCCTCGTCGGCTACACCATGCACGAGGGCTGCAACGCTCGCACCTTCGTCGCCTTCGACGTGCTGGCGGCGGCCGACGGCCATACGGTCCGCGCCGGCACGCCGGTGGTGAGCCAGGTGCCGGGCCTCCCCGCCGATATCGGCAGCGACGCCTATCAGACTGCGTTGCAGGGCGGGGCGGAGGCGTTTGCCACCCTGGCCGACGTCACCGTGTTCGCCAATCACGACCATATCGCCTTTCACACCTGGAGCCGGCGCGATTGCTGCCTGCCGAAAGGCTCGACGGCGGCGACGCTGTCGGGCAGCCCGACGCTGTCGCTCGCGGTGGGCGACTATCTGCTGCTGATCCAGACCGCCGGGCCGGAGACCGGTGCGGCGGCGGATGCGGACCCGGCCATGGCGCATGTGGTGCGCATCACCAGCGTTGTGCCCGGCAGCGATCCGCTGGACGGCGCGGCGGTGGTCGCGGTCGCCTGGGGCCGCGAGGACGCCTTGCCCTTCGACCTGCCGCTGGAAGGCGCCGTCGGCACGGACGGAGCCGACATGGCGCTGGCGGAGGCGCGCGGCAATATCGCGCCCGCCGATCACGGCGCCTGGGTCGCCGCCGCGCTGGAGCCCGACCTGGTGCCGCTGGAAGACGCCTACCGCCCCTGCGTGAGCCTGCCGGACGTGACCTTCGCCGCGCCGTTCCGGGCCGCCGGCACCTCGGCGGCGGCGGTGCTGCGCACCGACCCGCGCGAGGCCGCGCCCGAACTGCGCCTCTCGGACCCCACCGGCGACTGGACCTTCCAGCACGACCTGCTCGCCAGCGACCGCTTCGCCAACGACGTGGTGGCGGAGGTGGACGAGGCCGGCTTTGCCCTGTTGCGCTTCGGCGACGACATCAACGGCCGCCGGCCGACGCCGCTGAACCGGTTTGCGGTGACGGCCCGGGTCGGCAACGGCACGCGCGGCAATGTCGGCCGCAACGTGCTGGCCCATGCGGTGACGGCCTGGGACGGCGGCCCGGCGGTGCCCGGCATTCGCGGCGTCTCCAACCCGTTGCCGGGGCAGGGCGGCGTCGACCGCGAGCGGGTGGCCGAAGCGCGGCTGTTCGCGCCGCCCTCGATCCGCACCCAGCAACGCGCGGTGACCGAGGCCGACTGGGCCGAATGGGCGCTGCGCCATCCCGAGGTGCAGCGGGCCTCGGCCGAACTGCGCTGGACCGGAAGCTGGTACACGGTGTTCGTGACCGTCGACCGGGTCGGCGGCGGCTCGGCCGTGGACGATGCGGAGTTCCGCGACGCCATCCTGGCCCATCTCGCTCGCGGCCGGCTGGCGGGCTATGACCTGGAACTGCGCGACCCGATCTATGCGCCGCTGCGCCTGGAGCTGCGCATCTGCGTTGCCCGCGACCACGCCAAGGCAGCGGTGCGCGCGGCGCTACTCGACAGGTTTTCCGCGGGCATCCGCCACGACGGCAGCAAGGGCTTCTTCCACCCGGACCGGTTCAGCTTCGGCGACCCGGTGTTCTCCAGCCGCATCTATCGGGAAGCGATGGCGGTGGATGGTGTCGGCTCGGCCGAGATCGTCACCTTCCAACGGGTCGGCCAGGCCGCGAACGGCGAGATCGCCGCCGGTGTGCTGCGGCCCGGCGACCGCGAGATCGTGCAGTTGGACAACGACCCGAACTTCCCCGAACGCGGCACGTTCGACGCGATCATGGAGGGCAGCCTATGAGCCGTGCCACAGAGGATTGCGGTTGCGGGACCGAGCCCGTGCGCACCCCGGTCGCCACCGACCCGCCCGCCTATCAGAGTGCGCTGACCTATCGGGTCGGCCGGCATGGCAGCTTTCTCGGCACCATGACCGCCGGCATTTCCGCCGATCCGGCGCTTTCGCGCCTGACGACGCGCGACCCGTCCGATCCGGCGCTGGCATTGCTGGATAGCTGGGCGACGGTGCTGGACGTGCTGACCTTCTATCAGGAACGGATTGCCAACGAGGGCTTTCTCGGCACCGCGGTCGAGCGGCGGTCGATCCTGGAACTGGGCACGCTGATCGACTACGAACTGGCGCCCGGCGTCTCGGCCGAGACCTATCTGGCCTTCACCACCGACGACATCCCCGGCAGCCCGACCGAGGTCACCATCCCCCAGGGCGCGAAGGTGCAGAGCATCCCCTTCGCCGACGGGGAGTTGCCGCAGACCTTCGAAACCGGCCAGGACCTGCTGGCCCATTCGGCCTTCAACGACATGCGCCTGGAACTGGCGCTCTATACCGAGCCGGAGCCGGGCGACACGGTGCTCTATCTGGACGTGGCCGCCGCCCAGCTTGCACCGGGCGATGCGCTGGTGCTGCTGGGGGACGAGCGCAAGGCGTCCGCCGCCAGCCGGCGCTGGCAGGTGCGCCGCGTGCTGTCGGCCGAGGTGATCGCCGAGGACCCGGTCTCGCACCAGCCGGCCCGCGCCGTCGTCACCCTGGAACAGCCGCTGGACGGCGCCGACCGGCTGCCGCAGACCGGCATGCGCGTCCACGCCTTCCGCCAGCGCGCCGCCCTGTTCGGCCACAACGCCCAGCCCTGGCTGACGCTGCCGATTTCGCTCCGCATCGGCGAGTTGCTGCCGGGCGTCGGCGTGCTGACCGCCTCGCAGACATTGGCGGCCAACCCGGTCTTCGCGCTGGCCGAGGCGGCCCCACAGGCAATGGTTGCCCCCCAGGCAATGGTTGCCCCCCAGGCGATGATGGCCCCGGAGGCCGCGCCGGCACCTGCCGCGAGGGTGATGCGGGCGCCTGCGCCCGGCGGGCCGCAAGCCGCCGTTGCGGGCGTGGGAACCCTCGCCGGCGTCAACCGGGCCGACCTGTTCGCCTCGCCGATCTTCGACAATCTTCAGTACATCGACGGCACGAACGACAGCCTGATCCAGGGGCCGTTCGCCGACCGTCAGGATAGCTGGGCGGAGGCCTTGTTCGCCGCCGACGACCCCTATGTTTATCTCGATCAGGTCTATGACAAGGTTGTGGCCGGCGGCTGGCTGGTGCTGCGCAAGGCCACCGACGGCGGCACCGACGAGGAGCTGTATTTCATCGAGGAAGTGGCCGAAGTCAGCCATTCCGATTTCAACCAGACCGCCAAGGTCACGCGCCTGCGGCTCTCCGGCACCGGCCTGGACAAGTTCTCGCCCCGCAACGCCACGGTCTATATTGCGAGCCAGCTGGTGCCGTGGGCGCGCAAGCCCATCACCGACCCGATCCAGGGTCTCACCCTGCGCCTGGAAAAGCCGGTGGCGGGTCTGGCCGAGGGGCAGTGGCTGTCGATCCGCGGCACCGACGCCGCCACCGGCAAGCCCGCGGCCATGATCGGCGTGATCGACGGCCTTGCCTCGGTCCCGGCCCGTGGTAGCGCCGAAATGCAGGACACGGTGACCGACACGACGGAGGTGACGCTCGCCCTGGACCTGGCGCCGGCAATGCTGCGGAACACGGTGCGGATCAACGGCAATGTCGTCACCGCCTCGCACGGCGAGACCCGGTCCGAGCCCATCGGCTCCGGCGAGGCGACGCGGCGCTTCCAGATCGTCGACCTGCCGGCCAAGCCGCTCACCCATGTGAGCGCGCCCGGCGAGAGCGGCCGCGCCTCGACCCTGGCGCTTCGGGTCAACGACATCCTCTGGAAGGAGGTGCCGGATTTCCTGAAGGCCGGGCCGCGCGACCGGGTGTTCACCCAGACCATCGACAATGAGGGCACGGTCAGCCTGACCTTCGGCGACGGCGTTACCGGCGCGCGCGTGCCGACCGGCACCGCCAATATCACCGCGGAATATCGGGTCGGCACCGGCCTGGCCGGCCTGCTGGTGGAAGACCGCCTGACCCAGCCCATGACCCGGCCGGTGGGCCTGCGCAGCGTCACCAACCC
Source organism: Alphaproteobacteria bacterium (assembly GCA_020638555.1). Classification (NCBI taxonomy): domain Bacteria; kingdom Pseudomonadati; phylum Pseudomonadota; class Alphaproteobacteria; species Alphaproteobacteria bacterium. Next base: position 578,539 of record JACKII010000002.1, read on the forward strand.
GCTCGCCACCAGCGGCGCCGAGGACCCGGAAACGTTGGAGACCGCGCGGCAGAACGCGCCGGTGACGGTCAAGACGCTCGGCCGCATCGTCTCGCTCGCGGACTACGAGGACTTTGCCCGCGCCTTTGCCGGCATCGCCAAGGCCAAGGTGACGCCGCTCTGGGATGGACGGCGGACGGTGGTGCATCTGACCATTGCCGGCGCCAACGGCACCAGTCTGGGGCCGGCCGACGCGGCCTACCAGAATCTGGTCGACGCCATCGACCTCGCCCGGCCGCGCGGCCAGCCGATCCGGATCGACAGCGCCATGATCGTCGATTTCGTCGTCGATGCGGAGGTCTGGGTGCACCCGGACTATCTGCCGGAGGTGGTGCTGGTCGAGGTGCGCGCCGTGCTGGAGGCGGCCTACGCCTTCGACGCCCGCGAATTCGCCCAGCCCGTCGCCGCCAGTGAGGTGGTGGCGCTGGCCCAGGCAGTCGACGGGGTCGAGGGGGTGACGCTGCTGGCGTTCTACCGGCCGCCGGTTTCGGGCTCGGCCACGCCGCCGGTGGAGGCACTGCTGCTGGCGGCACCCGCCCGGTTCGAGAACAATGCCTACAAGAAGGCGGAACTGCTGACCCTCGCCCCCGGCAGTCTGACCGTGCGGGAGGCAACACCATGACCAGCGCCATTTACGACCTGCTGCCCGCCCATATCCGCACCCGCGACCTGGAGGCCGGCGGCACGCTCCAGGCCCTGTTCGCGCTGATGGAGCGCGAAGGCGGCGTGGTCGAGGACGACATCCGCCGCCTGGCGGAGACCTGGTTTATCGAGACCTGCCCGCCCTGGGCCATTCCCTATATCGCCCAGTTGCTGGACGCCCGCGCCCTGCACGATCTGGGGCCGGACAGCGGCTTCTCGCCCCGGGCCTGGGTCGGCAACACCATTCGCAACCGCCAGCGCAAGGGCACGCTCGGCGCCATCGAGGCGGTGGCGAGCGAGGCGACCGGCCTGCCGGCCCGCGCGAACGAAATGTTCGAGCGCCTGTCGGCGACGCAGTGGCTGAACCACACGCGCCTGCACCGCAACGCCGCCGCCCGGGTGCGGGACGGCGACGCCATGGCGCTGACTGGCTCGGCCTTCGACCGCACGCCGCGCAGCGTCGACGTGCGCCGCATCGACCGGGGCGGCGGCCGCTACAACATCCCGAACATCGCCGTGCATCTCTGGCGCCTTCAGCCCTATCGCCTGCCTTCGGTGGAGGCAGCGCGGATCAGCGACCACCAGTTCGTGCTCGATCCGCTGGCGCGCGACCTGCCGCTCTACTGGACCGGCCGGACCGAGACCGACGCCATCGGCATTGCCAGCATGCTCGACTTGCCGGTACCGCTCGCCATCCGGCCCCTGTTCCGCGAACTGGAGGCGGCGCGCCAGGCGATCAGCGACGGCGGGACGCCGGCCTATGAGTGGTTCGGCGCCAACCCGGCCGTCGCCCTGGAAATTCAGCTGGCGCCGGGCGGTCCGTTCGGGCCGGTTGACCCGGCGGAGATCGCGATTTGCGACCTGCACGATGTCGGCGGCGGCGACTGGCGGCGGCCTCCGGCCTCCAAGGACTACACGACGGCCTCCGGCGCGACCGAGACCCGGACCATCCGGGCCGGGCTCGACCCGGTGCGCGGGCGGGTGGCGTTGCCGGCGGGCGGCACCGCCAACGGCCTGCGCGCCACCTATGTCTATGCCGCGCCGGGCGATCTGGGCGGCGGCGCCTATGACCGGCGCCAGACCGCGGAGGCGCTGCTGGGCCGGGCCGCGGACTTCCAGGTCGGCGTCACCAAGCGTTTGCCGGGCAACGGCGCCACCATCGTCCCCTCCATCGCCGAGGCCATCGGCCTCTGGAACGGCCGGCCGGCCGGGGAGGCGGGGGTGATCGTCCTCATGGACAACGACCGCTTCGAGGAGGACCTGACCGGCCCGAACGCGCCGGTGATCCGCGACGGCTCGGCCCTGGCCATCGTCGCCGCCAACTGGCCGGAGGAACCGGCATCCGGCGGTGGCACGATCCGGCGCACCGGCACCTTCACCGCCCGCGACCGCCGCGCGGCGCTGGTCGGCTCGCTGGAGGTCGTGACGGAGGTGGCGCTGGGCGCGCCGGTGCCGGGGCGGTTTGCGCTCGACGGCCTGCTGATGGCGGGCACGCTCACGCTCTCCGGCGCCGTCGGGACCGCGTTCGGCGCGGTGCGGCTGACCCATGCCGGGCTCGACCCGGCGGCCGGCGGCCTCACCCTGAACGGCCCCAGCATCGAGGACGCGTTGCACCTGGAGCGCTGCGTTTGCGGCCCGCTGGCCCTGGGCGCGGTCGAGACGGAGTTGCGGATTCTCCAATCCATCGTCGATGGCCATGGCGGCCCGGCGATCCAGGCGAGTGCTGTCAACCTGACCGCTGAGGCCGCGACGATCCTGGGCGACACGGCCATCGGCGAGGTGTTCGCGACCGACTGCCTGTTCGACGGCGCCCTGGTGGCCGAGCGCACCCAGGCGGGCTGTCTCCAGACCTCGGCCTATGCCCCGGCCGGCTCGCGCACGCCCCGGCGCTATCGCTGCCAGCCGGACCTGGCGCTCGCCGGCCAGCCGGCGGCGGAGCAGGCGGCCATCATCGCCGGACTGAGGCCGCTGTTCGCCTCGACCCGCTTCGGCGACCCGAACTATGGCCGGCTCGACGACCGGGCGGCCTGCGAACTCTGGACCGGGGCCGCCGACGGCGATGCCATGGGCGCCTGGGGTCTGCTCAATCTCGGCTGGCGCGAGACCAATCTGCGCATCGCCATCGAAGAATACCTGCCGTTCGGCCTCGCCGCCGGGTCGGTCTACGAAACTTGAGGCTTGGGAAGGTGTCTGCACCATGAAAGGCGATTTCTCCCGTCTGACCTTCGATCCCGCCCGCGCGTTCACGCAGGTGCTGCGCCAGCAGGGCCGGGTCGATATCGATGCCGACTGGAACGAACAGCAGGCGATCCTGACCCATCTGGACCGCACCACCCGGCGCGACGTGATCGGGCCGAGCGGTGCGCCCATCGGCCAGGCCGGCTTCGCCATCTCCGCGGCCGGGGGGCTGGAGATCGGGGCCGGGCGCTTCTATGTCGGCGGGCAATTGGTGGAATTGGCGGCGCCGGTGGCGCTGGCGGACCAGCCCTTCCTGGCGGGGCTGACGCCGTTCCTGAACGGCAACGGCAATCCCGTCGCCAACCCGACCTCCGGCCGCTACCTGTTCTTCCTGGAGGCCTGGGACTTCCACACCACCGCGGTCGAACTGCCGGCGCTGAAGGAGCGGGCGCTGGGCGGGCCGGATACGACGACGCGGCTCAAGACCGTCTGGCGGGTGCGGGCGCTGCGCCTCGGCAATGCCGGCGGCAGCGACCATTGCGAGACCGTGACCGCCGCCTGGACGGCCATGACCGGCGCGCCCACCGGCACGCTGGCGGCGCAGGCGCAACCGGTCGCGGGCGACGGCAGCCTCTGCGCCCTGCCGGAGACGGCGGGCTATCAGAGCCTGGACCATCGCCTGTACCGGGTGGAGGTGCACGAGGGCGGGTTGCCGAACGGCGCCTCGTTCAAGTGGTCGCGCGACAACGCCTCGTTCGTGGCGGGCTGGCTGGCGCGCAACGGCAACGAGCTGACGGTGACCACCACCGGCTTCGACGCGCAGATCGGCTTCCGCAACGGCGGCTGGGTCGAACTGACCAGCGATGCGCGCGAACTGGCCGGCCTGCCGGGCACGATGGTGCGCGTCGCCCGCGTCGTCGGCGAGGTGCTGGAGGTGGAGACGTCCACCGCGACCGGGACGCTCGACATCAACGCCTTCGGCGATACGCCGAAAATTCGCGCCTGGGACAGCCCCGGCCCGGTGACGATCACCGCCGGCGGCTTCCTGCCGCTGGAAAACGGCGTCGAGGTCGAGTTCGGCACTGGCAGCTATCGCACCGGCGACTGGTGGACCATTCCGGCCCGTTCGGGCTTCGGCGTCGAATGGCCGGTGGAGTCCGATGGCACCACGCCCAGCGCCCTGCTGCGCCAGGGCACGGCCCACCGCTTCGCCCGGCTGGCGCTGCTGGACTTCCAGGCCAATGCCTGGAGCTTCGTTTCCGACTGCCGCGCGCTGTTCCCGGCGGCCACGGAATTGCTGACGCTGGATGCCCTCGGCGGCGACGCCCAGGAAATCGCGCCGGACCCGACGGCACCGAACGCGCTGCTGCCGCTGCGCCGGCCGCTGGTGGTGGGCGTCGCCCGCGGCCAGTATCCGGTTGCCAATGCCCGCGTGCGCTTCCGCGTCTCGCTCGGCAACGGGCGGCTGGGCGGCGGCAGCACCGAGCAGATCGTCACCACCGGGCCGGACGGGACGGCCAATATCGGCTTCTCGCTCGATTCGACCACGCTCGATCAGGCGGTGGAGGCGACGCTGCTGAGCCCGGCCGGCGCTGCCCGGCACCTGACCCACATCTTCAGCGCCCGGTTGTCGCGCGCGGCGGAGGTGTCGTTCGACCCGGCGAACTGTCCGCCGCTGGCCGGCGACCGCACGGTGCAGGCGGCGATCGAGCGGCTCTGCCAGATGGACGGCAATGGCTGCGCCACCTATGTGCTGGCGCCCGATTCCGACTGGGCGGCGGTGCTGGAGACCATCGGCGAGGGCGAGCACGCCCATGTCTGCTTCCAGCGCGGCGTGTTCCGGACCGAGCGGCGGGTGACGCTCTCGAACCTGGGCCATATCCGCCTGACCGGCGCCGGGCCGGGCACCCGCGTCGTCGTGCGCGGCGGCGAGTGCGCCCTGCATTTCGTCAACTGCGCCAGCCTCGGCATGGCCGACCTGGCGTTCGAGGCGCCGGACCGGGGCCAGCCGCAGGGCCGGCGCCCGACAACCGTCGGCGTGGTCATGGCGACCGGCTGCGGCGCGGTCGACGTCCAGAATGTCGAGATGATGACCGCTGCCGACACGCTCACCTACCGCGCCTGTCTGGCGGTGGTGGAGGCGGAAGGGCGGCCAAGGCCGGATCGGCTGCTGGTGCACAACAGCCGCTTCCGCGCCGGCAACGCCCAGATGGCGCTGGCGCTGTCCGATGCGGACTGGGTCAGCGTCGAAGGCAACCGCATCACCAGCACCGACCCGCCGCGGCTGCGGACGGTGCCGGCGGAATTCGTGGACCCGGTGGTGAACCGGTTGATTCGGGACGTGGTCGCCGGCACCGGCACGCCGACCCCGACCCGGCCGGTGCCGGGCACGGCGGAGGTGGCGGCCGGCAATTTCCGGGCCGTCATCCCGACGACGGTCGATCAGGTGGATTGGGAACGGGCGGTCCAGGCCAACCCGCCCAGCCGCGTCGAACTGGCGAACGAGGCCAATTTCCAGCGCTATGTTCAGCGCGTCGGTGACAGCATCGCCGCCGCTCCCGACAATTCCGCCAGCCTGACGCGCGTGCTGACCGCGGTCCGCGGTGCGGACACGACCAGCCCGCCGAACCGGGAGTTGATCCGCCGGCTGGTGATCACCAATGACCGGATCGTGGTGGGGCCGGCGGCTCCGACCGATACGGGCCGCAACGTCACCATCAGCGTCGGCCGCATCCGGATTGCCTTCAATTCGGAGCTGCGGCAGGCCGACTGGAACGCGCTGCTGGAACTGGTGCCTCCGGGGCGGGTCACCACCACCGACGAGTTGGAAACGGCGGTGCGAAGGGCCGCCGCCGCCATGCTCACCGACGAGGCGCTGGCCAACCGGCTGCCGTTTGCGCGGGCCCTGGTCGACAGCCTGCTGCCGCGGATGGGGCCGGTCGCGGCCCTGGGCGTGCTATGCCTGGGCGCGACGCTGCCCGCGGTCTCCATCACCGGCAATGTGTTCGAGCGCGTGGCCGAGGCGGTCCGCGTCGCCCGCCAGGGCCTGGGCACCGCGAACCAGCCGTTGCGGGCGGGCTCTGTCGAGATATCGGACAACCGCATCGGCCTGTTGCTGCCCTTCCTGGCGCAATCGGGCCAGCAGGGCATCCTGGCCGGCGGCGCCGAGCGGGTGATCATGTCCGGCAACGAAGTGATCTATCGCCAGTTGGCGGACGAGCAGACCTTCGATGCCGGGATCGAGTTGCAGGGCAATTTCGGCAACCAGATCCATCTGCGCGAAAACACGGTCGAGCGGGCGATCACCGCCATCCGGGTCTCGTTCGTCGGCACGCCGCCCGTGGTGACCGAGTCGTCGCGCCCGATGTGGCGGGCGACCGCCAATCTCTCGGTCGGCGGCGGCGACAACCCGTTCGTGTTCGTCGCCCAGACGACCGGCGGGGCCTTGCCCTTCATCCTGCGGGACAATTTGCGGATGTAGGCGAGCGGCGCGCGGCCGCCGGAGGTGTTCCGATTGCGGGGTGTGCGTCGGACGGGATAGCCTGTTGGCCGAACGGCCGCGCATCCGCCCCGGCGGACGACCGGCCCACCGCAAAACCGTTGAGAGGAAACGCACGCCCATGAGCCGCACCGTGACGGAGGTCTCCGCCCCCGATCTGAAAGCCTGGTTGAAGGATGGCGGCGAGATTGCCGTGCTGGACGCCCGCGAGGAATGGACGTTCGGCAAGCGACATTTGCTGCTCGCCTCCTGCGTGCCGCTTTCGCGCCTGGAACTGATGGTCGATGACCTGGTGCCGCGTCGCGACACCCGCGTTGTCTGGTGCGATGACGGCGAGGGGCTGGCCGGGACCGCCGCCCGGCGCATGGCAGCGCTGGGCTATTCCCAAGTCTCCGTCCTTCTGGGCGGGGTGAAGGGCTGGGAGGCGGCCGGCTTTCGCGTCTATAGCGGCGTCCACGTGCCCAGCAAGGCGTTCGCCGAGGTGGTGGAGCACGACGCCGGCACGCCCTGGGTGACTGCCGAGCAATTGAAGGAGATGATCGACGCCAAGGCCGACATCGCCATCTACGACAGCCGCTCCTACGAGGAATACAACAACAACAGCATCCCGACCGCGATCAGCGTGCCGGGGGCCGAACTGGTCTATCGCTTCACCGACCTGACGCCATCCGAGGATACGCTGGTTGTCGTCAATTGCGGCGGCCGCACCCGCTCGATCATCGGGGCGCAGTCGCTGATCAATGCCGGTTTCAGGAACAAGATCGTCTCCATGAAGGACGGCACCATGGCCTGGCACCTGGCCGGGTTCGACGTGGTGAACGGCGCCACCCGCCGCCCGCCGGCGGTCTCGGAGGCCGGCCGCGAGGCGGCGTTCGCCGGCGCGGCGCGGGTGCGCAGCCTTTGCGACGTGCGGGAGATCGACTTCGCGACGCTGGAACACTGGCGCAGCGAGGCCGGGACGAGGACAACCTATGTCATCGACGTGCGCACGCCCGAGGAATACGAAGCCGGTCATCTGGCCGGCGTCCGCCTCGCCGCGGGCGGGCAGTTGGTGCAGGAGACCGACAGCCATATGGCGGTCTGGGGGGCACGAGCCGTGCTGGTGGACGACAACGGCGTCCGCGCCACCATGACCGCCTCCTGGTTGACGCAGATGGGCTGGGCCGACGTGGCGATCCTGAAAATGGACGCGCTGGACGGCGCCGGCGGCCCGTTGGTCAAGGGCCGGCATGAGCCGAAGGCGCTGGGCTTCGATGCGGCTTCGGTGGCCCCGATCTCCGTGGCGGCGTTGCGGCAGGCGCTGGACGCCGGCACGGCCGTGGTCGTCGATTTCGCCGACAGCCGCAGCTATGGACGCGGCCATATTCCCGGCGCCTGGTTTTCGACCCGCGCGCGCTTGGCGGAGGCGCTGGCCAGGCTCCCGACGGCGGAGACGCTGGTTTTCACCTCGCCGGAGGGCGCGCTTGCCGGCCTGGCGGCGGCGGACGGTGTGGCCGCGGGTGCCAGGGTGCTGGCGGGCGGCACCGAGGCCTGGGTCGCGGCCGGCCTGCCGCTGGAGCAAGGGCATACGCACATGGCGGACGAGGCCGACGATGTCTGGCTCTCGGCCCGCGAGCGCGGCCAGAACCGGGAGGAGGCGATGCGCGAATACCTCGCCTGGGAAATCGACCTGGTGAACCAGATGGCGACCGACGACGATCACCGCTTCCGGGTGGCGGTGCCGCGATAGGGCGGCCTGACCCGCACCCGGGCATTGCGCCCGCCACCGGTGCGGGCGCATCCTGGACGTTCAACAACGCAAATCATCGCAAAGAGGAACTTCCATCATGGCAGATCTGGACGGCAAGGTCGCGGTCATCACCGGCGGCGCCAGCGGCATTGGCGAGGCGACCGTGCGCCTGTTCGTCGAGGAAGGCGCGCGCGTCGTCATCGCCGACATGCAGCGCGACCGCGGCGAGGCCCTGGCCCGCGACCTGGGCGAGGCAGCGACCTTCGCTTTCTGCGAAGTCCGCCAGGAAGACCAGGTCAAGGCGGCGGTGGCGGCCGCGGTCGACCGCTGGGGCCGCCTGGACTGCATGTTCAACAATGCCGGATTCGGCGGCGCGCTCGGCCTGTTCGAGGACATTCCGGGCGACGAGTTCGACATGACCTTCGACGTGCTGGTGAAGGGCGTGTTTCTGGGCATGAAGTACGCGGTTCCGGTGATGCGCCGGCAGGGTGGTGGCTCGATCATCAACACCGGCTCGATTGCCGGCGTCGCGACCGGGCGCGGCCCGCTGCTCTACTCCGTCGCCAAGGCCGCGGTCATCCACATGAGCAAGGTGGCGGCCATGCCCTATGGCGAGGAGAATATCCGCGTCAACTGCATCTGCCCCGGCTATATCCCGACGCCGCTCTCCACCAATGCGGTGGGCAAGCCGGACGAGGTGGTGGCGGACCGCTCCGCCGGCTATGACAAGCGCCAGCCGATCCCGCGCGCCGGCCGGCCGGACGACATCGCCCAGACCGCGCTGTTCCTGGCGAGCGACCGTTCCGGCTTCATCAACGGCCAGGCCATCGTGGTCGACGGCGCCGCCGCCAGCGGCGTGATGTGGGCGGACCAGCAGCCGGCCTACAAGACGCACCGTCCGATCAAGGTCTACAACCCCGACCGCACTTGAGGGGGCTCGCCCGGTTCCAAGTGCCGTTCTCCCCAATCGCCTTCATCCCGAGTGGCCGCGGGCAAGGCCCTGGGCGTATCGAGGGACGACTGCGCCGCCGCCCGGCCACTCCGCCCCTCGATGCGGGCCTGCGGCCCTACTCGGGGTGAAGCAATGCGGAAGGGTGTCAGCTTCGCCCTCTCTCCCGCCCCACCCTTGCCTTCATCCCGAGTGGCCGCGGGCAAGGCCCGGGGCGTATCGAGGGACGACTGCGCCGCCACCCGGCCCCTCCGCCCCTCGATACGGGCCTGCGGCCCTACTCGGGGTGAAACGGGGAGGAGGGGCTGGCGAGACGTTGCCGCCTCAGGCCTGCTTCACCGCCGCGGCCTGCTCCAGGGTGGCGATTTCGTCCGGGCTGAAGCCCCAGCCGGCCAGGGCCTCGCGGGTGTGCTGGCCGGCGGTGGTGGAGCCGTGGCGCACGGCGGACGGGGTCTTGCTGAAGCGCGGCGCCGGTCCCGGCTGCTTGTAGCCGTCCAGGTCGACGAAATTGCCGCGTTCGACGTTGTGCGGATGCTCCATCGCCTCGGACATGGTCAGCACCGGCGCAAAGCAGATGTCGGAGTCGCGCAGCAGCGCATCCCATTCGTCCCGCGTCTTGGTCCTGAAGATCGCGGCCAGCCTGTCGGCGTTTGCTTCCCAGTGCTCGCGGTCGTGCTGGGGGTAGAGGTCGTCCTCGGCGAGGCCCAGCCGCTGCAGCAGTTCGGCATAGAATTGCGGCTCGATCGAGCCGATGGAGACGTGGCCGCCGTCCTTGGTCTCATAGACCCGGTAGAAATGCGCGCCGCCGTCCAGCAGGTTGCTCGCCCGCCGGTCCTCGCGCCACTGGCCCGAGGCGAGAAAGCCATAGACGAAGGTCATCAGCGAGGCCGAGCCCTCCAGCATGGCCGCATCGACCACCTGGCCCTGGCCGGTCTTCTGGGCGGAGATATAGGCGGCCAGCACGCCCAGGCCCAGATAAAGCGAGCCGCCGCCGAAATCGCCCGTCAGCATCAGAGGATGCACCGGCGGCCCGTCGGCCGGGCCAATATTGGCGAGCACGCCCGAGAGCGAGATATAGTTGATGTCGTGGCCGGCGGTCTGGGCGATCGGCCCATCCTGGCCCCAGCCGGTCGCCCGGCCGATCACCAGCTTCGGGTTCTCGGCCCACAGCGTCTCCGGCGCCAGCCCCGCCCGCTCCAGCACGCCGGGGCGGAAGCCTTCGATCAGGATATCGGCCCCGGCGCAGAGGCGCTTGATGGTCGCCAGGCCCTGCGGGTTCTTCCAGTCGATGGCGACATTGGGGCGCGAGCGGGTGAGGGGATCGAACTTCTCCGGAAAGCCCCGCTTCTGCACGCCGACATTGGCGAGCCGGTCCACCCGCAGCACGTCCGCGCCCATCTCGGCCAGCAACATGCAGCAATGCGGCGTCGGCCCGATGCCGGCCAGCTCGACCACTTTCACTCCATCCAACGCGCCCATGGGCGAGGTCTCCCGTTCTTCGGTCAAATGCTCTTGCCGCCGTCGATGTCCAGGCTGACGCCGGTCACAAACCCCGCATCGTCGGAGGCGAGATAGAGCATGGCGTTGGCGACGTCGTCCGGGTCGGTCAGGCGGCGCAGCGGCACCTCGGATTCCATGCGTTTGCGGCCCTCGTCCGACAGGCGGTCCTGGCCGGTCACGGCCTTGAAAAAGCCAGTTTCCGAGGCAAGCGGGCAGACGCAATTGACCCGGATCTTGAAGCGCGCCAGGTCGACGGCCAGGCCGCGCGTCATCACCACCACCGCGCCCTTGGACGCGTTGTAGGGCGTGCTCTTCGCCCGCGGGTTCTTGGCGCCGATGGAGGCGGTGTTGACGATCGCGCCGCCGCCGTTTGCGATCATCACCGGCGCGACCGCCTTCACCCCCAGATAGACGCTCTTGGTGTTGAGGTCGAAGATGCGGTCGAACTGCTCTTCCGGCATGTCGTGCAGGAACATGGGCGCATGGCCCCCGCCGGCATTGTTCACCAGCACATCGACCGTGCCGAACGCCGAGACCGCGGCGTCGACCATCGCCTGCACCGAGGCGGCCTTGGTCACGTCGGTCTCGACGCCGATGACCTGATGGCCGTCGGCGGCGAGCGCGTCGACCACGGTGCGCAGGCCGTCCGGGTTGATGTCGGCGGCCACGATCCGGGCGCCTTCGGCCGCGAATTTGCGCGCCGCCGCCCGGCCGAAGCCGGATGCCGCGCCGGTGATGACGACCACCTTGTGTTCGAACCGCATGATTTCCTCCGAATGTGTCGCCCCTGGCGGGGGCGTTGTCCGTTCGCCGCAAAGCCTAGCCGCCGCACGCGGGGCCGGCAACGCGGGACGGCTGGCCGGATCGTGGAAATCCCGCGGAAGTCCGGTGACAAGGCGCACGGGAATGCGCATGCTGCGCGGGAACCGAATTCCCCATCCCTTGGCGCCACGCCGACAGGAGACCCGCCATGAACGGCATCGACTACATCGCCCGGATTTTGCAACAGGAAGGCGTGGAGTGGATGTCCTGCTTTCCCAGCAACCCGTTGATTTCCGCCGCGGCGCGGGTCGGCATCCGCCCGGTCGCCTTCCGGCACGAGCGCGGCGCGGTGATGGCGGCGGATGGCTATAGCCGCATCAGCGACCGCCAGCGCTTCGGCGTCGTCGCCGTGCAGTCGCAGGCGGGCGCGGAGAACGCCATGGGCGGCCTCGCCCAGGCCTATGCCGACAACATTCCGTTGCTGATGTTCGTCGGCGGCAACACGCTGGAGACCATTGGCGTGAAGCCGAATTTCAGCGCCGCGCGCAGCTATCAGGGCTGGGTGAAGCATGTGGAAGCGATCTACACGCCGAACCAGGTCGGCGACGTCATGCGCCGCGCCTTCCACGCGCTCCGCAACGGGCCGCCCGGGCCGGTGGTCGTCGAACTGACCGCCGATGTCTGCGCCCAGGAGGTGCCGGAGGCAGCGCAGACCTACAAGTCGCCGAAACTGGTGCGCCAGGCGCCGGAAGCGGCGGAGATCGAGGCGGCGGCCGACGCGCTGATCGGCGCGCAGCGGGCGGTGCTCTGGGCCGGTGCCGGCGTGCTGTTTGCCGGCGCCACCGCGGCGCTGCGCGAGCTGGCGGAATTGACCGCGACGCCGGTGTTCTGCACCATGCCCGGCAAGTCCGCCTTCGACGAGCGCCACCCGCTCGCCCTCGGCGCCGGCAGCGGCACCACCACCGGCCCGGCGCACGAATGGCTGAGCGAAAGCGACGTGCTGGTGGCCCTCGGCAGCAGCCTGACGCGCACGCCCTACGGCCAGAAAATCCGGCCGGGCAAGACCCTGGTGCACAACACCAACAATCCGGCCGACCTCAACAAGGACGAGGCCGCCGACATCGGCCTGATCGGCGACACGCTGCTGACCATCGAGGCGCTGATCGCCTGCATCAAGGCCAAGACCGGCGGCAAGGGCTGCGGCAATCGCAGCGAGACCGAGGCCGCCGTCGCCGCTGCCAGGGCCAAGTGGATGGCGGAGTGGCAGCCCGTCCTCGCCTCCGACGAGGAGCCGATTGCCTATTACCGCGTGATCCAGGCCCTGAACGAGACGCTGGACCTGGAAAACAGCATCGTCACCCACGACGCCGGTGCGCCGCGCGACTCGATCGTGCCGTTTTACACCGCGACGACGCCGCACAGCTACATCGGCTGGGGCAAGACCACCCATCTGGGCTTCGGCATCCCGCTGGCGATCGGCGCGAAAATGGCCGAGCCGCAGAAATTCTGCCTGAACCTGATGGGCGATGGCGCGTTCGGCATGTCCGGCACCGATATCGAGACCTCGGCCCGCTCGGGCGCGGCCATCACCACGCTCCTGCTGAACAACAGCGCCATGGCGACCTATTCCGGCCCGACCCGCGGCACCATCGGCGAGGAGGCGCGGACCACCTATGGCGTCTCCACCATGCAGGGCGACTATGCCAAGATCGCCGAGGGCATGGGCGCGGTCGGGCTTCGCGTCGCCAGGGTCTCGGAACTGGCGCCTGCGCTGCGGGAGGCGCAGCGCCTGAACGCGGAAGGCCGGACCGTGCTGATCGACGTCGCGGCCAATGTCGAAGAGCGGCGCTCGCGTTTCTGACCGGCGGGAGGCCAAAATGACCGATTTCGGCATCTTCACGTTTGCGACCGACTATTCGCTCGACCCGGCCCGGCTGGCGCGGGAGACCGAGGCCCGAGGGTTCGAATCCCTGTTCCTGCCGGAGCACTCGCACATTCCCGTCAGCCGCGACACGCCCTATCCCGGCGGCGGCGACCTGCCGAAGGAGTATTCCCACACCCACGACCTGTTCGTCGCCCTGACCGCGGCGGCCGCGGCGACGACGACGCTGAAACTCGCCAGCGGCATCTGCCTGATCACCGAGCACCATCCGGTGCGGTTGGCCAAGGCCATTGCCTCGCTGGACCAGTTGTCGAAGGGGCGGGTGCTGCTGGGCGTCGGCGTCGGCTGGAACGCGGAGGAGATGGAAAACCACGGCGTGCCGTTCAAACGCCGCTGGAAGGTGATGCGCGAGCGCATCGAGGCGATGAAGCGGATCTGGCGCGAGGACGAGCCGGAATATCACGGCGAATTCGTGGATTTCGACCCGGTCTGGTCCTATCCGAAGCCCTACCAGCCGGGCGGGCCGCCGGTGCTGATCGGCGCCAACTCCGAATGGGTGTTCGACCGGGTGGCGGGCTATGCCGACGGCTGGTTGCCGATCAACCCGATGCCGGGGCGCGTCCATGCCGGCGTCGAACTGGCGGACGGCCTGCGGCGCCTGCGCGAGTCGGTCGAGCGCGCCGGGCGCACCATGGCGGAGATCGACCTGACCGTGTTCGGCCTCGGCCCCGATCCGGAGGCGGTGGAACGGCTGATCGGCCTGGGCTTCAACCGGATCGTCTTCCACGTGCCGCCGGTCGAGGAGGCCAAGGTGCTGCGGCTCCTGGATCGCTACCAGGGCGTCGCCGCGGCGTTTGCGGGATAGGGCTGCTGCCGGCCAGGGCTACACGCACTCCCCCCCCTTTCTCCCGCGGAGGCGGGAGCCCATGCCTGAGCGTGTCTCACAAAGTCCGGACTTTGTAGGGGAGGCTCAGGCATGGACCCCGTGTCGAGCACGGGGCGGTGGAGGAGTGGGCAATGCAGCGCGCGAACATCGGCATTGACGGTGTTCGATGAACCAGGCCGATCCCGGCCCACCGCTCCGCGGCGGCCGGGAAACGGCGGCCTCGGAGCGCGTCCGAAGCCGCCGTCCGGATCAGGCCAGGTCGAAGCGGTCGGCGTTCATGACCTTGGTCCAGGCCGCCACGAAGTTGCGCACGAACTTCTCGCCCGCGTCGCCCTGGGCATAGACCTCGGCCAGGGCCCGCAATTGCGAGTTGGAGCCGAACACCAGGTCGACGCGGGTGCCGGTCCACTTCACTTGCCCGGTCGCCCGGTCGCGGCCTTCGAACACGTCGCCGGTGTCGTCGGCCGGTTTCCACTCCGTGCCCATGTCCATCAGATTGACGAAAAAGTCGTTGCTGAGCGTGCCGGGGCGGTCGGTGAAGACACCGTGCTTGGACCCGCCGACATTGGCGCCCAGCGCGCGCAGGCCGCCGACCAGCACCGCCATTTCCGGCGCGGTCAGGGTCAGCAACTGCGCCTTGTCGAGCAACAACTCCTCGGCCGAGACCGTGTATTTCGTCCTGGCGTAATTGCGGAAGCCATCGGCCATCGGCTCCAGCACGTCGAACGACGCGGCGTCGGTCTGCTCGGCCGTCGCGTCGGTCCGGCCGGGGGCGAACGGCACCTCGACGCTGTGGCCGGCCGCCTTCGCCGCCTGTTCGATCGCCGCCGAACCGCCAAGGACGATCAGGTCGGCCAGCGAGACCGACTTGCCGCCGCTCTGGGCCGCGTTGAAGTCCCGCTGGACGGTCTCCAGCGCAGCCAGCACCTTGGCCAGGGTGGCGGGCTCGTTCGACTCCCAGTCCTTTTGCGGGGCCAGGCGGATGCGGGCGCCGTTGGCGCCGCCGCGCTTGTCCGAGCCACGATAGGTCGCGGCCGAGGCCCACGCCGTCTTGACCAGGTCCGGCACCGACAGGCCGGACGCCAGGATCTTCGCCTTCAGGCCGGCAATGTCCCCTGCGTCCACAACGGGATGATCGGCGGCGGGGATCGGGTCCTGCCAGATCAGGTCTTCCGCCGGCACTTCCGGCCCCAGATAGCGGGACTTCGGCCCCATGTCCCGGTGGGTCAGCTTGAACCAGGCACGGGCGAAGGCGTCGGCGAACTGGTCCGGGTTCTCGTGGAAGCGCTTCGAGATCGGGCCGTAGATCGGGTCCATGCGCATCGCCATGTCGGCGGTGGTCATGATCGTCGTCACCCGCTTCGAGGCGTCGTGCGCGGCCGGCGCCATATGGTCCTCCGGCACATCCTTCGGCACCCACTGCCAGGCACCGGCGGGGCTTTTGGTCAGCTCCCACTCATAGCCGAACAGCATGTCGAAATAGCCATTGTCCCACCGGGTCGGGTTCGGGGTCCAGGCGCCTTCGATGCCGCTGGTGATGCTGTCGTCGCCCTTGCCGCTGCCGTGGCTGCTGAGCCAGCCGAGGCCCATCGCCTCCAGCGGTGCCGCTTCCGGCTCGGGGCCGACCAGGGCGGCGTCGCCGGCGCCATGGCATTTGCCGAAGGTGTGGCCGCCGGCGGTGAGCGCAACGGTCTCCTCGTCGTCCATGGCCATGCGGGCGAAGGTCTCGCGGATGTCGCGGCCGGAGGCGACCGGGTCCGGCTCGCCGTTCGGTCCTTCCGGGTTCACGTAGATCAGGCCCATCTGCACCGCGGCCAGCGGGTTTTCCAGATCGCGGTCGCCGCTATAGCGCTTGTCGCCCAGCCACTCGCTTTCCGTGCCCCAGTAGATATCCTCTTCCGGCTCCCACACATCCTCGCGGCCGCCGCCGAAACCGAAGGTTTTGCCGCCCATGGATTCGATGGCGCAATTGCCGGCCAGGACCAGCAGGTCGGCCCAGGAGAGCTTGTTGCCGTATTTCCGCTTGATCGGCCATAGCAGCCGGCGCGCCTTGTCCAGGTTGGCGTTGTCCGGCCAGCTGTTCAGCGGCGCGAACCGCTGCGTGCCGGACGAGGCGCCGCCGCGGCCGTCGCCGGTGCGGTAGGTGCCGGCGCTGTGCCAGGCCATGCGGATGAACAGCGGGCCATAATGGCCGTAGTCCGCCGGCCACCAGTCCTGCGAGTCGGTCATCAGGGCATAGAGGTCCTGCTTCACCGCCGCCAGGTCCAGCGACCGAAAGGCCGCGGCATAGTCGAAGTCCTCGCCCATTGGGTTCGACTTGGCCGAATGCTGGTGCAGGATCGACAGGTTGAGCTGGTTCGGCCACCAGTCGCGGTTCGACTGGGCGCCGGTGGTGGTTGCGGCGGCACCGTGCATCACCGGGCAGCCTTGGCGGGATTTCGGGGTCTTGGCGTCCATGGAGTCCTCCGAGCGGTGATTGATTGGACGAAATATCGAGCCACAGGGTGGCAGGGGACGGATCGGCGCTCCGATCACCACATGCGACAAATGTAGCGCCTGATCCGGTCGAATTCGATATAGCGCTCATTTGCAATCATTATAATTTGTATTTTCTAATCTCATTCATAAGAGTTTCTGATGAACAACCTGACGCTCCGGCAGTTGCGCTATTTCGAGGCCGTGGCCCGGCACGGGCATTTCGGCCGGGCGGCGGAGGCGTGCGCCATCAGCCAGCCGGCACTCTCCATGCAGATCAAGGACCTGGAGGAGGCGCTGGGGGCGGCCCTGTTCGAGCGCAGCCCGCGGCAGGTGCGCCTCACCGCCCTGGGCGAGGCGTTTGCCGGGCGCGTCCGCGACATTCTGCGGGCGGTCGACGATCTGGGCGCGCTCGCCCGTGCCTCGCGGCAGGGGCTGGCGGGGCGGCTGCGCCTGGGCGTGATCCCGACGATTGCGCCCTATCTGCTGCCGCGCATCGTCCGTGAGCTTTCGGAAGCCTATCCGGGCTTGGACCTGCGCCTGCATGAGGCGTTGACGCAAACCCTGCTGCGGGACCTGGCCGAAGGCCGGCTGGACCTGGCCCTGGTGGCGCTGCCGGTCTCCGAAGCGTCGCTGACCGAGGTGCCCCTGTTCACCGAGGATTTTGTCCTGGTCCGCCCCGCCGGCGACGCCGACCAACCGGCCCCCACCCGCGAGATGCTGCGGGACATGCGCCTGCTGCTGCTGGAAGAAGGGCATTGCTTCCGCGATCAGGCCCTTTCCTTCTGCCAGGTCCATGCGGCCATTCCCTGGGACCTGATGGAGGGAAGTTCGCTTTCGACGCTGGTGCAGATGGTCAGCGCCGGCATCGGGGTCACACTGATCCCCGAAATGGCGATCCCGCTGGAGACGGGCTCGGCGGCGGTATCGGTCGCCCGCTTCCGCGATCCGCGCCCGTCGCGCACCATCGGCATGATCTGGCGGGCCCAGAACCCCATGGCCGACCAGTTGATGGCGGTCGCGGACGCGGTGCGGCATGTGGCGGAGGCCTCCGGGGAGGCGCCGTAGCCGATGGCGCCGGCGCGCTCCCAAAGGGGCCGGTCCGGCCGGCTATTGCAGCCTTTGCTCCAGGCGCGGCAGCAATTTCTCCAGCCGGTCCAGCCCGCTTTCGAGCCGCGGCAGCAGGCGTTCGATCCGTTTCAGCGTCGCCGGGTCGAATTTCGGCGGTTCGGGCCGTTTCTGCGAGCGGAACGCGATGTCGAACCCGCCCAGCACCGTCGGCGACTTCTGGGTCAGATTCAACTGCCGCAGCGAGACCTCGCCTTCGAGCCCCGGCTTCGGCGCCTGCACATAGACCCGGACCGGCTTTTCGCTCTGCGGCTCCAGCGCGAACGGCCGGCCGATCGGCAGGCCGCCGGTGTCGACCTTCCACCCCTCCGGTGCATCGACGATCAACAACGTGCGGATCGGCTCGCGGAACGGGTTGCGCACCATCAGCGTGTCACGGAACGCGCTGTCGCTGTCGGAATCCTGCAGCGACAGGTTGCGGTGGGTCATGTTGTTGTTGCGCGGCGTGGCCACGTCCACGACCAGGGTCGATTCCGCAATCGGGTCCTGCGGCGAGTCGAGCACCACCATGACGCAATAGTGCCTTGGGTTGGCCGCCGTCGGATCGACCGCGGGGGCGTGGAAGTCGAAGCTCAGGATTTGCGCCGCATCGCCGCCCGTGCCCGCGACCGAGGCGCCGGAATAGGCCAGGTTGGCGATGGTCTGCGCCGGTTCCGGATGCCAGACGGAGGTATCCGCGGAATCCGCCGGGAAGGCGGTCCAGAAATCCGCGGGCAGGGCCGGCAGCGCGGTGCCGGCGAAGGCCCAGTGGAATTTCACCGTGACCGACTCCGCCGTGACCGGGCCGCGATTGCGCACGCGGACATAGACCCGGTTCACCGTGCTCTCCACCGGGTTTTCGTCGGCGAAGGCTTCGAACGCGGCGTTCGTGGTCGGGGCGGCGGCATAGGGCGGGGCATCGACCTTGATGTCGACGCTGCGCCAGTGCGGGATGAAGCCGCGCGTGGCCTCGAACAGCGTGTTCGAGGGCTCCGCGGTGTTGCCCCAGTCCAGGCGGTTGTCGCGGATGAACACGTCGACGCCGCCCTTGCCGCCGGAGGCCACCGGGGCGGCGATGCGCACCGCCTCGAACGCGTTGAGACGGCCCCAGCTATGGGTCGGCGTGCCGCCGGGCGCGCTGAAGCCGTTCGCCTCGGCATACTGGCCCACGGAATCCTCGATCCGGTCGGTGGTGTCCTGGATCAGGTTCTGGATCTGGGTGCGGGTGATGGTGCCGTTCACGGTCTCGATCAGGCCGATCACGCCGGCCGTCAGCGGCGTCGCCGACGAGGTGCCGCCAAAGCATTCGGTGTAGTCGCGGGCGTTCGCGGGCGGCGGCGCGTTCTCTGCCGTCGGACAGTTGTTCACCGGGCTGCCATTGTTGTAGCCGGCGGCCCCCTGCCGGTCGGTGGTGGTGATGTTCAGCGTGCCGGTGAAGGGGTCGGCCGCGTTGTAGCCCCGGTGCGAGGGCGACAGCACATCGACGCAGTTGCCGATCGAGGAGACGATCACCTTGCGATCCTGGTTCGACGACGAGGACACGGCCAGGACGGAGGCGTTGTTGCCGACCCGCGGATCGCCGCAATTGTTCAGCGCCGTGTTGCCGGCGGCGAATACGACCGAGAGACCGGCCGTGGCCGCCGCGTTGATCGCCGCGGTCGTGGTCGGATAGAGGCCGCTCGAACTCCAGGAATTCGAGACGATCCGGGCGCCCTCTGCCTGGGCATAGCCATAGGGCAGGCTCTTGGCGAAGTCGTTCGCCACATAGCCGGACCGCAACAGGATCAGCGTGCATTGCGGACAACTGCCGGACACGCCCAGCGCATTGCCGCCGCGTGCCGCGGCGACGCCGGCGACCGCGGTGGCGTGGTTTTCGGTGGCGTCGTTCGGCGTCGGTGCGTTGTCGCCGCAGCCAGGCGACGTGGCGGCGGTGCAGCCCTGGAAATCCCAGCCCAGCGTATCGTCGACCCAGCCATTGCCGTCGTCGTCGATGCCATTGCCGGGGATCTCGCCCGGATTGGCCCAGAGATTGGGCGTCAGGTCGGGGTGGGTGGTGTCGAAGCCGCCATTCTCATGGATGGCGATGATCGTGCCCGCGGCCCCCTGGGTGATGTCCCAGGCCAGCGACAGGTCGGCGTCGGCATCCACCGTGCCGCCGTTCTGGCCGGTGTTGCGCAGATGCCATTGGTCGACGAAACGGGTGTCGTTCAGCAGGGTTTCGGTGTCGAACGCGACCGAGACGAAGTTGGGATAGGCGAACTCCGCCGGCGTCTTCTCGACCACCTGGCGGGCGACCGCCATCAGGTCCACCGCATCCCGATCCGGCGCGGCGAACACCGCGTAGGATTTCAGATAGGGATGAACGGTAAGGAGCTTGAAGCCTTGCTCCTGCATCGCGGCGATCAGCCGGTCCGGCGACTCGGCCTTGGTGCTGCCGGCGACGATCTCGTCCAGTGCCACGGAGGGAATGCTGTCGCCGTCGCCCTCGCGATAGGCGAGGCCGAAGCGGACTCCGGTCCGCGCCGCCTTGGCCCGCAACTCGCGCACCAGCTTGACGAGGCCGTCGCGCCCGCTCCCGTCGTCGCGCACGCGCAGGAAGGCGAGCTGGTCGTGATAGATCCGCTCGATCTCCAGCCCATAGGACGAGGCCAGCTCGCGCAGGGCGCGCTGTTGCTTTTCGGGATCGGGGAGATAGGCGCCGATATGGCTGACCAGCAGGCGGACCTCTGCCTTGCCCTCCGGCCCGATATAGCTGTCCGGGACGGTTTTCAGACCGTTCGGGGCGAAACTCGGTTGCGGCCCGTCCGCCACGGCAAGAAACGGCCAGACCAGAATGGCAGCGACGGCAGAGAGAAATTTCCAGTATCGCATCACGGCCCATTCCTTCTTCGAGGACACCAACACACCCAATAGAAAATCCGATGGATACTCTATCACGAATGATGGGCCGAAACCACTTGTGATTGAAATAGTGGCCGCCCGAAATAATAATTTATGGTGGTTCTAATTCGCGCGAGACAATAGTCGAAATTTGCGGTCTTTGGGTCGATATTTCGGCTCTTCGGTCAACCCATGTTCAAAATTCCGCCGTATTGTTGACGCAGTTTGCACCTTGAGGACGGCGGGGCCGTTGACTTGGGCGTGCACCGTTGGCGGCGAATGGCTTGATTGCCGGCGCGTACCGTTCCACCCTTTCGGATCGGCGCAGGCTCGGAGACCAACCATTGCGACGCGGAACGGGACCCAGGGTGAAACTCGCGCTCGTCAATCCCAACACCAATGCGGACACCACCGCGGCGATGCTGGCGATTGCTCGCGATGCGGCGCCGCCGGCGGTGCAGGTCCAGGGCTTCACCGCTGCCTTCGGCGCGCCGCTGATCCAGAACCCGCCGGCCCTGGGCTTGGCCGCAGGGGCGGTCGAGGCCCTGGCCGGTTCGCTGGCCGGGTTCGACGGCGTCATTGTCTCGGCCTTCGGCGACCCGGGCCGGGACCGGCTGGCGGCGGCGCTGCCCGCTCCGGTCGTCGGCATCGCCGAGGCCGGCATGGCACTGGCCGCGCGGCGCTCCGGCGGGCGGTTTGCGGTGGTCACCACCACGCCCGACCTGACCGAGAGCATCCGCGAGACCGCGCGCGCCTATGGCCATGGCGAGGCCCTGGTGGCCGTGCGCACCACCCGCGGAGACGCCGCCGCCCTCATGGCAGACCCGCCGCGGCTGCAACAGGCCCTGGCGCAGCTGATCGCGGACGCGGTTGCGCAGGACGGTGCGCGGGCCATCGTCATCGGCGGCGGGCCGCTCGCCCTGGCGGCCCGCCGGCTTTCGGGCCGGTTTGCGGTGCCGATCATCGAACCCATTCCGGCGGCGGTCGCGCATCTTTGCCGGCTTCTGAAGGCGCCGGAAGCGGAAAACGCCGCGCGGCCCGGCCGCTGACGCGAGCGGCAAAATCTTGCTAGGCTCGGCCGGCAATCGCTCGACACCATCGCCGTCGACCCTGCCGATACGGGCCGGCGGCCAACAGGAGGAACAGGCCCATGAGCCCGTTGTTGCAGGGACATATCGCGGTCGTCACCGGCGGCGGCTCCGGCATCGGAGAAGCCATCGCGCTCGGCTATGCGGAGCAGGGCGCGACCGTCGCCGTGCTGGACGTCAACGCCACGGCGGGCGCCGACACGGCCCGGCAGATCGCGACCGCCGGCGGCCGCGCCACCAGCCTGGAGGTCGACGTGACCGACCGGGCCGCCTGCGACGCCGCGGCGGCTGAGGTGCAGCGGCAGTTGGGCCCGATCTCGATCCTGGTGAACAATGCCGGCATCAACCGCCGCACGCCGATCACCGGCGACAAGGCCGCGGTGCGCCAGGACTGGGACGACATCATCGACCTGAACATCAAGGGCGTGTTCAACATCACCCACGCCTTTCTGGACCAGTTGCGGGCGACCAAGGGGCGCGTGGTCAATATCGGCTCGATCCAGTCCTTCGTGCATGTGCGCTGGCCGAACTCGGCCGCCTACACCACGTCCAAGCACGGCGTGCTGGGCTTCACCCGCGCGCTGGCGGCGGAACTGGGGCCGGAGGGCATTCGCGTCAACGCCATCGGCCCGGGCATGATCGAAACGCCGCTGAACAAGGCCGCGCGCGAGGCGAACCCGGACATGGTGGCCCAGGTGATGAGCCACACGCCGCTGGGGCGCCCCGGCAAGCCCGGCGACATTGTCGGGCCGGCGATCTTTCTCGCCTCCGATCTGGCCGCCTACGTGACCGGCGGCATCGTCATGGCGGACGGCGGTTTCCGCAGCGTCTAGTGGGCTTTCGGCTCTGGTTGAGCCAATCTCCTGCCTCATCTCCCGCGGAAGCGGGAGCCCATGCCTGAGAGCTTCTCACAGGACACGGACTCTGTACTGGTTTCTCAGGCATGGGTCCCCGCTTGCGCGAGGACAGGGAAGATGGCGTGGCGAGCCAGCGGGAAAAGAATCCGCTCCAGGCCCGCGGTTGTGACGGGTCTTGCCGGTTGTCTGCCACAACCCCATGTGTGGTCCTGGATTGCGAAGGGCACCTTCCGGGACGAAGCATGGCGACTTGGCTGGACCTCGAACGGGAATTGCGGACCTGGCGGGCAGCCGGTGAGACACCCACTTTCTGGTGGCGCGACGACGATGCCGACGCGCCGACCGCGGCGCTGGAGCGCCTGCTGGCGCTGGCCGACGGGCATGGCGCGCCGCTGCATCTGGCGGTGGTGCCGCGGGACGTGTCGCCGGAACTGGCGCCCCTGCTGGGGCAGTCGGGCGAGGTCTATGTGCTTCAGCACGGCTTTGCGCACGTCAATCACGAACCGGCCGGCGCGCCGGCCGCGGAGGTGGGGCAGGGCCGACCCGCAACCCTGAAGCTGCGCGATCTCCGCGAGGGCTGGCGCCGGCTGCGGGCGGCGCAGTTGCCCAACCTGCTGCCCGGCCTGACGCCGCCCTGGAACCGGATTTCCCACGATACCGTCGTGCAATTGCCGCGGCTCGGCTATCGCCTGCTGTCGACCGGCTATCCGCGCAAGGCCCGGAAGGCGGCGCCGGGCCTGCATCGTGTCAACATCCATGTGGACCCGATCCGCTGGAAGCGGGGGCCGGAATTCCGCCAGGTCGAGGGCACGCTGGAATTGCTGACCGAACATCTCGCCCGGCGGCGACTGGGTGTGGTCGATCCCGCCGAGCCGACCGGCCTTTCCACCCACCATCTCCAGACCGGCGAGCCGGTGTGGGAGTTCCTGGACCAGCTTCTGGAACGCCTGACCCACCGGGAGCGCGGCCGATGGGTGCGTCTCGCCTCCATCCTCGAATCCGGTTAGAAATTTCTCATGGTCGACGTCGTCTCAGCCCATCCCGACCAGCGCGATGACGTGGCGCGCTTCATGCAGACCGTGTTCCCGCGGGCGAAATGGCCGTTGGCGGGGTGGCAGGCGCTGCTCGCCGGCCGCTGGAACCGCCCGGGCGACCCGTATGCCATCGTCGCCATGGACGGCGACCGCATCGCCGGCGCGCTGGCCATGATCATGGCGGAGCGCATGACCGACCGCGGCCCGCACCGCACCGCCAATCTCAGCTCCTGGTATGTGCTGGCCGACTATCGCGGCCAGAGGGTCGGCCAACGCATGCTGGCGCTGGCGCTTTCCGACCCGAGCGTGACCATCACCGATTTCACCGCCTCGAAAATGGTGATCCCCGGGGTCCAGAGGGCAGGGCTTCGGGTGCTGGACCAGGAACGCTGCCTGTGGCATCGCTCGGCCGATGCGGGGGCGCGCTGGCCGATCCATCGGGACCCGCTGGCTCTGGGCGAGGCGCTTGCCGCCGCCGATCGCCGGGTGCTGGAAGACCATGAGGGCCTGTCCCTGACGCCGCTGGCCATCGAGACGCCGGACGGGCTGTGCGTTCTCATCCTGTCGGTGCAGCGCAAGGGCCCGGATTATCTCACCTATGAGGTGCTGTATGCCGGCGACCGCGTGTTGCTGACCCGGTATGCGCGCGCCATTGCCGACAGCATCCTGCCGGATGACGGTGCGGTCTTCTCCGTCGACCGGCGGTTTCTGACCGGACCGGTGGCGTGCGACCGCGAGCAGGAAATCCCCGTGCCGCGGCTGTACCGGCCCGCCCAGTTGGAACCGGGCGAGATCGACAAGCTGTATTCGGAAGTCGTGCTTCTGAACATGAAGCTGGACTGACGTCCGACCGCTGGACCGAACCGCCCGCGGCTACGCCCAGCGTGCCGTGTCGGCGCGATCGTCGGCGGTCAGCAGCGTCGTGGTATGGACCATGGTCCAGTCGCAGAGATCGTAGCGGCGGCTGAGCTTGCGGCGCACCTCTTCCTCCGCGGCACCCTGCGGGATTTTCGAGCGCTCCCACATGGCGAGGTCCGGGCGGCGGGTCAGCAGCAGCGAGCGCACCGGCGCATCCGCCGCGCCACCGTCCGGCTCCCGCAGCCGCCAGAGGCCGATGACCTGCGAGTCGTAGGACGCCTCGAACCCCGGCCAGGCACCCGCGCAGAGGGCCAGGAACTCGTCCCAGTGCCGGGCCGGCGTCTCGAACCAGCGAAAGGCGAAATTGCCCTGGCGCCGCGGCGGCTCGATCCGCTCGGGGCGCAGGGTCGGGGTCATGGCAGACGCAGACGCCTTACGGATCGAACCCACATCCTCCGTCAGCAGGCGGGCGGCATGGTCCGCGCCGGCGCCGCCCGGCCAGGCGGTGATGACGTTCAACTCGTCCCGCGGCGCGCCGATCTGGCTGCGCCAGATGCCGAACAGCACACCCCCCGCCGTGGCGAGCCTTGGCGCGGCGTCGGCTTGCAGCGCCTGGGCGACATCGGCCCAGGCGCGGGGCTCGCACGCCAGCCGGTGGTGGACGTACAGGTCCGTCAAGGCCAGAGGCCCCCGAACCTCAGCGGCCGGTCGGCAACTGGTCGAACGGCACGTCCTTGTCGACGCGGATATCCTGCGGCAGCCCGAGAACCCGCTCGGCGATGATGTTGCGCAGGATCTCGTCCGTGCCGCCGGCGATGCGGCTGCTGGGCGAGGACAGCATGGCCTCCTGGAACATGCCGGCCATGGGCTGGTCGTCGGTCAGGCGCACGCCGCCCTGCTCCAGCAGGTCCATGGCGAAATTGGCGATGTCCTGGCGCTTGTTGGCCGAGATGATCTTGGTGATGGAGCTTTCCGGCCCCGGCGTCTCGCCGCGGCTGAGCGCGGTGATGGTGCGGTACTGGGTCAGTTCCAGCCCTTTCATCTCCACATACCAGTCCGCCAGTTTTTCGCGCACGCTGGCGTCCCGGATCGCCGGGCCCGTCTCCAGGTCGAGCGATCGGGCCAGCGCGAAAATCTCGTTGAAGTCCGGGGGCGGGGTCTGGCCCACCGCCAGACGCTCGTTCATCAGCGTGGTGAGCGCCACGCGCCAGCCCTCGCCGACCTTGCCGAGCCGCTGCGAGTCCGGCACGCGCACGTCGGTGAAGAACACCTCGTTGAAATTGCTGGTGCCGCTGATCTGCTTGATGCGGCGCACCTCCACGCCCGGCGACTTCATGTCCAGGAAGAAGAAGCTCATGCCCTTGTGCTTCGGCACGCTCGGGTCCGTGCGCAGCACGATGATGCCGTAGTCGGAGAAATGCGCGCCGGAGGTCCAGATTTTCTGGCCGTTGATGATCCAGTCGTCGCCGTCGCGTACGGCCCGCGTCTTCGAGCCGGCCACGTCCGAGCCGGCTACCGGCTCGGAGAACAACTGGCACCAGATCTCCTCGCCCTTCTGCGCGGCGGGGGCATAGCGCTGCTTCTGTTCCTCGGTGGCATAGGCCAGCATGGTCGGGATGCACATGCCGAGGCCGATCTCATAGACGCCGCGCGGGGTGACGTAGTTCGCCTCCTCCTGGTTGTAGATCACCTGCTGCATCTGGTTGCCGCCCTGGCCGCCATACTCTCTCGGCAGGGTGATGCCGGCAAAGCCGCCGGCGAATTTCTTCGCCTGCCAGTCCTTCGCCAGGGGCACCAGACCGTCCTGGCCGTATTGGACCTGGAAGGTCTGGCCGGGCTTGCGGCGTTCGGCGTTGGCGTCGAGCCAGGCACGGACATGGGCGCGGTATTCGGCTTCTTCGCGTGTGTCGCTGAAATCCATGGGTCGTGATCCTTTCGCCGCGTCAGGCCGCGTTGCGCTGTTCGAGTTGGGCGACCAGCCGGTCTTTCCATTTGCGCTCGCCGCCGATGGTGAGGGCCAGATGCTTGGCGCGGCGCAGATACAGGTGGCAGTCGAACTCCCAGGTGAAGCCCATGCCGCCATGGGTCTGGATATTCTCTTCCGCCGCGAAGCAGAACGCTTTCGAGCCGGCGACGCGCGCCGCAGCGGCCGCCACCGGCAGTTCCGGCGCGTTCGTGGCCAGCGCCCAGGCGCCGTAATAGGCGTTGGAGCGGGCCAGTTCGGTCTTCATATAGACGTCGGCCAGCTTGTGCTTGATCGCCTGGAAGCTGGCGATGGGCCGGCCGAAGGCATAGCGGTTGAGCGCATACTCCTTGGCGTCTTCCAGGCATTTCTGGGCGCCGCCCACCTGTTCGAACGCCAGCAGCACGGCGGCATGGTCCAGCACGGCGTCCAGATGGCGCCAGCCGTCGGCGGCGGACCCCAGCGGCGCGGCCGGGGCGCCGTCGAAGACGAGGGCGGCGTGCGAGCGGGTCGGGTCCACGGTCTCCACCGGC
Organism: Alphaproteobacteria bacterium; assembly: GCA_020638555.1. Taxonomy (NCBI): domain Bacteria; kingdom Pseudomonadati; phylum Pseudomonadota; class Alphaproteobacteria; species Alphaproteobacteria bacterium. Next base: position 605,400 of record JACKII010000002.1, read on the forward strand.
TCCCGCCGGACGCCGGGGCCGGCGAGATCCACCAGGAACAGGCCGACGTCGCCGCCGGATCGGGCCGCGACCACGGCCAGGTCGGCCACGTCGCCGTCGGCGACCGGGGTTTTGGTGCCGGTGAGCTTGCCGCCGGAGACCTCCGCGTGGATGGTTTTCGGCGAGAGGGGGCCGTTGCCCTCGGCGGTGGCGAGGCAGCCGATGGTCGAGCCGTCGCAAAGGCCCGGCAGGTGTGCCTTTTTCTGGTCCGGCGAGCCGGCCAGCGCAATCGCCTCCCGCGCCATGTAGATCGAGGACGCGAACGGGACCGGCGCCAGGGCGCGGCCCAGTTCTTCGGCGATGACGCAGAGGTCGATATGGGTCAGGCCGATGCCGCCGTCTTCCTCCGCCAGGGCCGTGCCCATCCAACCGAGATCGGCGATTTTCTTCCAGAGGTCGCGGTCGAAGGGCTCGACGCCCTCCAGGATGGCGCGGGGCTTGGCGTTGTCATCCAGGAAGCGCCGCGCCTGGTCGCGCAGCATGCGTTGATCGTCGGAGAAGTCGAAATTCATCGGAAGCGGGCGTCCTCTGGCGGCGGTTGTCGGTATCAGCCTAGGACAGGGGCCCGGCGCTGCCAAGCCGTGACTTAAGGCGGTGTACCGGCCCATTGCCTTGCTGCCCCGGAGGCCCCTTTCGCGCTTACCCGGCCGTCGCTACCCCTCCCGAGCTTCCCCGGCCGCAGCGGAGCGGAGGGCCGGGGTTTCCGCCGTGTCAGGAGTTCCGCCCCGGCCGGAGGTCCCGGATCGCCCTCCGGGCGTCCGGGAAAGCTCGGTTGCCTTGTGCGCCTCCAGGTAGGCGCATTGGTCGTGGCCGCCCCGGCCAACCCGCTTCCCCGGCCGTAGCTGCCCCTTCCGCGCTTCCCCGGCTGTCGCTATCCCTCCCGCGCTTCCCCGGCCGGAGCGGAGCGGAGGGCCGGGGTCTCCGTCGTGTCAGGAGTTCCGTCCCGGCCGGAGGTCCCGGATCGCCCTCCGGGCGTCCGGGAAAGCTCGGTTGCCCTTTGGGGGTCCGGGAAGGCGCCCCGGTCGCGGCGCCGGCGCGATCAGGGCCGCATCTGGAAATAGCTCGGCCCCGGCGTGCGCAGGGGCGCGGCGAGGTTGGCGAATTCGACCAGCAGTGGACGGGTCTTGCGCGGGTCGATGATTTCCTCGATCCAGAACGCCTCGGCCGAGCGGAAGGGCGAGCGCAGCTTGTTCAGCCGCTCCTCGATTTCTTCCTTCTTGGCGACCGGGTCGTCGGCCGAATTGATGTCCGCGCGATAAGCCGCCTCGATCCCGCCTTCCAGCGGCAGCGAGCCCCAGCGCCCCGACGGCCAGGCATAGCGCAGCGCCAGCCGGCCGCCATTCTTGTGCGCCGCGCCGGCGACGCCGAACGAGTTGCGCACGATCACCGTGCACCACGGGATCGTCGTCTGCCACATGGCGCTCATGGCGCGCACGCCCTGTTTGATGACGCCGGTTTCCTCGGCCTGCTTGCCGATCAGGAAGCCGGGGCAGTCGCAGAGATAGATCATCGGCAGGTGGAAGGTCTCGGCCAGGTCGCAGAACTTCTCGACCTTCTGCGAGGTTTCCGACGTCCAGCCGCCGCCGAAGAACATCGGATCGGAGGCCATGACCGCCACCGGCCAGCCATCGATGCGGGCCAGGCCGGTGATGCAGGACCGGCCGTAATAGCGGCCGATCTCGAAGAACGAGCCCTCGTCCACCAGGGTCTCGACGATCGGGCGCATCTTGTAGGCGCGGCGGATGTCGCGCGGGATCGCTTCGATCAGCTTTTCGTCGCAACGGTCCGGATCGTCGGTCGGGTCGATGCGCGGCGGCAGGCCATAGACCGAGGAGGGGAGGTAGGAGAGGAAGCGGCGGGCGCACGCGAACGCCTCTTCCTCCGTGTCCACCGCATGGTCGATGGCGCCGGCGCGGAGCTGGATCTTGGTGCCGCCCAGCTCCTCCTTGGTGAGCTTCTGGCCGGTCCACTCCACCACCGGCGGGCCGGCGACGAACAGGGCCGAAGTCTTGTTCACCATGACCGAATAATGCGTGGCCGCCAGATGGGCGGCGCCCAGGCCCGCGACCGAGCCGAGGCCGAGGCCGACGCGGGGCACGGTCCCCATATTGGCCACCACCGTCTCCCAGCCGCTGACGCCGGGGACGTTGGCGCGGCCCGTGGTCTCGATGGTCTTGACCGAGCCGCCGCCGCCGGAGCCCTCCACCAGCCGCAACAGGGGCAGGCGCAGTTCGTTGGCCATGCGCTCGCAAAGCTGGTGCTTTTCCTTGATCGTGGCGTCGGCCGAGCCGCCGCGCACGGTGAAGTCGTCGCCGCCGATCACCACTGGCCGCCCTTCCACCTTGGCCCGGCCGAACACGAAGTTGGAGGCCATGAAGCTCTCCAGGTCGTTCTGGCCGTCATACTGGGCCATGCCGGCGATCTTGCCGATCTCGTGGAACGAGCCCTGGTCGGCCAGCAGGGCGATGCGCTCGCGGATGGTGTAGCGGCCGCCATCGTGCTGGCGCTTGATCCGGTCCGGCCCGCCGAGTTGTTCGGCGAACGCCTCGCGGCGGGCCAGTTCGTCCAGTTCCGGCTGCCAGGGGTTGGACTTGTTCTCTGGCGGATTGGCGTTCATCGCAGCGTGTCCTCGAAAGTCGCGAAAAGCATCGGGCGACACTCTACGACTTTTGGCCGAGAGGACAAAGGGGCAGGTGCCCGGAAAGCCCATTCCGCTGCGTCGCGCCCGGTCCCTCTGCCGCGGCCGGACCGTGGCATCGTGTGGGGCGGTACTGCCTTAGTTCTGTCCCATTCCTTCATGGCGGAACCATGGCGGCCCGGCATGACCGGGAAATGACAATGCGGCAAATTCTGGACCATCGAAGCGTAACGGGCTGATCATCAACACAGGATCGCGCCGGTAAATCCGATCTTCTTGTGTCAAATATAAAACACGACAACTTTTGCTTGTGATTTTGAAATTTCTCAAATATGGCCGAAAAATGCATGATAATTGCCGCAATTGGACAAATATTATGGTTTTTGATTCTTAGTCTTGATTCAATTTTCCGCGAGTCGTATTATAGTATTGCACTTATTGTTCCGGAATAACGCAGGTTAATACTGCGCGGAGTCGTATGGGTGCTACATCAAATCTATGGAGTGAGACCATGCGTATTCTAACCACGGTTGCCGTCGCATCGCTTTGCCTTGGCGCGATGCCGGCGCATGCGTTCTTGATCGACGATTTCGATACCGGAACCGGGTTCAACGTGGCGCCGAGCGATCCCGGCCCGACGAATGTTCCGGCCGTAACCGCAATCGGCGGTAGCCGCACCATGGCGATCGATCCCGCCAGCGCCAACGGCACCACGCTGGAAGTGACCACCGGCGGTACGCTGGATCACGGCCAGACCACCGCCGGCGGCGGTTCTTCGTCCGTGACGTGGGATGCGAACGGCGCCGGCCTGGGCGGGCTCGACCTGACCGATGGCGGTCTCGCCACCCTGGTCCGCGTTTCCGTCCTCGGCATCGATGTGGGCCATGTCGACCTGGCCCTCGAAGTGACCGACACCGGTGCCATGACGTCGAGTCTGGCGCTGACCGGTCTGAATGTCGGCACGTTCGATTTCGACTTCGCCAGCTTCGTCGGCTCGGCGGATCTGACCGCGACGGATAAGATCGTCCTGACCATCGCCGCGGGCACCAACTCCGACGTCTCGCTCGACCTGGTCGAAACCGATCAGCTCCGTCCCCCGGTTTCCGAGCCGGGCATCCTGGCACTGGCCGGCGCGGGACTGGTGGGCCTCGCCGTTGCCCGCCGCCGGGTCTAGGCGTCGGGTCTAGGTATCGGGCGCCTGTCCGAGTCGGACGGGCGCCCTTTCAAAGCAAGGGCAGTCCTCCCACCCGGAGGACTGCCCGTTTTCGCGTGAAGTCTGCCGGATGGCCGGCACGGCGGCCGTGGCGCTATTCCGGCCGGATCAGCGTGCCGGCGCCGGTCTCGGTGAAGATTTCCAGCAGCACCGCATGCGGTTTGCGGCCGTCCAGGATGATGGCGGCGTCGACGCCGGCCTTCACCGCCTCCAGGCAGGTCTCGATTTTCGGGATCATGCCGCCGGAAATGGTGCCGTCCTCGATCATGCCTTCGGCGCGCAGGCGGGTCATGTCCTTGATCAGCTTGCCGTCGCCGTCCAGCACGCCGGCCACGTCGGTCAACAGCAGGAAGCGTGCCGCCTTCAGCGCGCCCGCGACCGCACCCGCCGCCGTGTCGGCGTTGATGTTGTAGGTCTCGCCATTGTCGCCGACGCCGATGGGCGCGATCACCGGGATCACGTCCGACTTGGCCAGTTCCAGCAGCAGGTTGGCGTCCACTGCCGTCGGCTCGCCGACAAAGCCCAGGTCCAGCACCTTCTCGATATTGGAGTCCGGGTCGCGTTTGGTGCGCATCAGGCGCTTCGCCTTGAGCAAGTTGGCGTCCTTGCCGCACAGGCCGATGGCGCGGCCGCCGGCGCGGTTGATGGCGGTCACCACCTCTTTGTTGATCGAGCCCGCCAGCACCATTTCCACCACCTCGACCGTGGCCTGGTCGGTGACGCGCAGGCCGTCGACGAAGTCGCTCTTGATGTTGAGCCGTTCCAGCATGCGGGCGATCTGCGGGCCGCCGCCATGCACGACGATGGGGTGGATGCCCACCTGTTTCAGCAACACGATGTCGCGCGCGAACAGGTCGGCCAGCTCCGGATCGCCCATGGCATGGCCGCCATACTTGATCACGAAGGTGGCACCGGCATAGCGGCGCATATAGGGCAGGGCCTCCGACAGCAGCCGGGGCACCTGGACCAGTTCGGATTCGCTCAAGCTCATGGCAACCGCTCTTGTATCGCGGGCCGGGCAGGGGGGGCCTGCCGAAGCCCTTGGAAGTCTGTTGGAACCCGATGTACCCTTGCCGCGCCCGCCTGCGCAACCGCTATCGCGCCCGCGGCTTTGGGAGGAAAAGAATGGTCGCACCCTTGGACCTGTCGAACGGCCAGACGTTCAAGAACGGATTTCCGCACGACTTTTTCGCCGATTTGCGGGCGCACCGGCCCATTTACTGGCACGAGCCGACCGAGCACACGCCGGGCAAGGAGGGGTTCTGGGTCGTCAGCCGCTATGACGACATCGAGCGGGTGTTCCGCCACCCGGACCTGTTCTCGTCGGAAAAGGGCCCCGGCCGCTCCTTCGGCGGCACCACCCTGCTGGACGACCCGGCGGCCGGCAAAATGATGATCCAGATGGACAATCCCAAGCACGCCCGCTTGCGCGCCATCGTGACCTCCGGCTTCACGCCGGCCACGCTCGCCCGGCTGGAACAGGATGTGCAGCGGCTGACCGGGGAGATCCTGGACGGTGTGGCCGAGGGCGAGCCGTTCGACTTCGTCGAGACCGTGGCGCGCGAACTGCCGCTTCAGGTGATTTGCGAGATTGTCGGCGTGCCGCGCGCGGATCGCTTCCAGTTGATCGACTGGCTCGACAAGGGCATTTCCCAGCCGAGCGAAGGCGTGATCGCCACCGAATACTACCGCAAGGTGCGCGACTACGGCCGCGCGCTGGTCCAGGAAAAGCGGCGGGCGCCGAGCGACGACATTCTCTCGATCATCACCCATGCCCGCCTGGAGGATCACCCGGACGGCGGCCTGACCGACCGTGAGCTGGAATTGTTCTTCGTGCTGCTGTTC